>JASSUK010000025.1:0-226583 GCA_031963045.1 Mycoavidus cysteinexigens | reverse complement strand
CGGGGGCCGGATCGCCAAAGGTAAAGATATCCATCAATAAAACTCCAAAAAGCCATGTCCCTGTGCGCGATCTCCTTGCAGTGGCGCGTTATCTAGCGCATGCAAGCAGGCCCAAGCTAGATCGGCGTGTCCCGTATCTTTGCTGCGTGAGGCTGTATAGGTGATTTGTCGTTGACTGGGGCTTAGGGTTTCTTTAATCGCCATAAAGGCTTTGGCGAGATCTACGGCTCCTGCATCAAATTGCAAGCGCCCGCGCTGCATTAATGCCCTGCCTTTCATAACGAGACGTGCTTTGATCTCAGGCGAATAATGCAATCCTTGTACCGCGGGGAAAAAAGCCCGTACCAACTGAAATACCCCCTGACCGATGCCCGTCATATCCATCGTGATGGCGGTGACGTGATAGCGCCGCATCAATTGCTGAATTTGTTGTGCCTGATGCTCAAAATCCATTCCACGCCATTGGTACTTCTCCAGCACGCGATAGACACCTTCTGCATTTTGCGGTGGAGCCAAGACGATGCATCCCGCCGCATCTAGCGAGAGTGCGGGGTCATAGCCTATCCATATGGGCTTATCCCCGAATGGTCTAGGCATAAGCGGATGAAAGTCTTCCCACACGTCCCAGCTATCGACCATGCACCGTTTTAAATCTACCAATGGAAAGACCGATGCGGACTCATCGATAAAAGCGCACTGCAGCAAATTGGCGTAATCGCTGGCACTGTATTCTTGTTTGAGCGTATCGAGATCAAAGTGGGTGCATCCCCCTGCGAGTGCGTCGTCAATCGTGACGATTTGCCGCCATTGCCCATCTGCACAGCGTTTTCCGGCTTGTAATGCTGCATGACTGATGTCGATTTCAATATGTTGAGCTGTTGGTCTGCCGTGGTTAAAGTGGCTGCCACTCCAAAATGGATATGCGTCATGCGCGAGGCTAGACGGCGTAGAGAAGTAGGTTTTTCGGTAATTGGCTTGCATCGCCATCCCCGAGGCAACTTTGTTGAGGATCGCGAACTGTGGCACCCAAAAATATTCATCGAAATACAAATTGCCGTGATAGCTCTGTGCGGTGCGCGTATTCGTGCCGAGGAAATACAAGGTGGCGCCATTGGCAAGGATGATCGGATTGCCTTTAAGTTCGATATCGATCGTCTCTTTAACAAAGCGCAGCATGTACTGTTTAAATATATGGGCTTGAGCCTTACTGGCGGATAAAAAGAGTTGGTTCCTACCCGTCTCTACCGCATCGATGAAGGCTTCTCTGGCGAAATACCAAGTTGCGCCAATTTGACGGGATTTGAGAATATTGCGGGCGCGGTGTTGACTGGCCTGATACCAGCCTTGCTGATAAGCAAAGAGACTGCCTATAAAAGCATCTTTGAGTTTTTGTGCTTGTTCATTAGAAAACATGTTCCGAGCAGGCTTTTTAGGGGATGTCTGTTCTGTTTTCGTAGGATTTTGCGTGCAACGCGCAATCTGTCGGCCTAACAGGTCGATTTCTTTGTAGTCTTTTCCTTCTTTATTTTCCTTCGCAATCAGGATGTGCAGCCGCTGCGCTAAAAGATCTTCGAGCCGTTCAGGCAAAGTGGGTGATGTCCATTGATCCCTTTTTTTCCACGAGGCCACCGTAGCGCGCTTTATATCTAAATGACGCGCAATATCGGAGAGCGTCCACCCTGCTTTAAAAAGCTGGTGGGCGTGTTCGCGTGCAGGAATGGGGCATGAGGAAGACATACGCTTAACTTACAAGCGCAGCGATCCTTTGCATGCCCTTTTTGATGTAGAAAAAGGTTTTGTGGAGTAAATCCTGTTGAAACCATGGTTTTGAGGGTGGACGATGCACTATCTTGGATTTTTTAGGGAGCCAGTGCATGACCGCTTCTGCTGCTTTTTTTCGGGTTGCGCAAGAAGGGACTACGGCGGATAAACGCCAGATTAAGCGTGAATGGTTAGAACAAATGGCCGCGAACTATGATCCCAAACGCTATGGCGCGCGGGTATTTATCGAGCATAAGCGCGGTGTGATCCCTGATGGTCCTTTCAAAGCGTATGGCGATGTCACCGCCCTTAAAGCTCAAGAAGAACCGGATGGCAAGACAGCACTCTATGCGCAAATTCAACCCTTACCAGAGATGATCGAACTGATCAAAGCGCGCCAAAAGGTATACGCGAGCATTGAAGTCGATCCAAATTTTGCCAATACCAAGTCAGCATATTTAGTGGGACTTGGCATTACCGATAGCCCTGCCAGTTTAGGCACTGAACCTCTCTTTTTTACCGTATCAAGGGATACCCAAATGCATTCTATTGTCTCTGAGCCTGTAGAGATGGAGCTAGACGCCACAGATGCTTCGCGTGTGGCCCATTTTTCTCTGGAAGAAGCGCCTTCTAAAGAAATCCCCTCCGTATTGAATAAGGTCAAAAACATGCTGGGATTTTCTACGGCTTCTACGACCTTCGTGCAGAAAAAAGAGTTTGAAGATATGGCCCGTGCGGTGGAAACACTTGCAGCCCATGCACAAACGCAAAGCGCTCAACAGCAGGCATTACAAGAAGAGTTTGAAGCACTGAAACACACACTCTCTCAAGCCCCAGAAAATATATCTCAACGCCCCTTAGCGACAGGGACCTATTCGGCTCATTTAACGGATTGCTAACGACCTAGGGGAAGAGACAGTATGCGTGAATGCACCAGAAACAAGATAGTGGGCTATATGGCCCAAGTAGCGGCGCTGAATCACATAGAAGACGCTACCCAAAAGTTTGATGTACTGCCTTCTGTGCAACAAACGCTGGAAAAGAAGCTGCAAGAGTCCAGCACTTTTTTATCGCAAATTAATGTCGTTGGCGTGCGCGAGCAAGAAGGAGAAAAGCTGGGATTGGGTATCGGCCGCCCGATTGCCAGCACCACGGACACCCGCGTGCAAGGGCGCAAAACCCAAGATCTTTCTACGCTGGAAAATCATCGATACCGAGCCGAGCAAACCAATTTTGATACGCATCTGACCTATTCCAAGCTTGATGCGTGGGCTAAGTTTGATCACTTTCAATCGTTGATTCGAGATGCCATCGTGCAGCAGGAAGCGCTCGATTGCATCATGATTGGCTTTAATGGCATCGAGCATACACGCACATCCGATAAAGATAAGCATCCTCTTTTACAAGATGTGAATACGGGCTGGTTACAGCATTACCGCAAACAAGCGCCTGAGCGGGTATTAAGCTCGGGCAATGCATCGGATCAGATCTTGATTGGGCCAAAGGGTGATTACGCGAATTTGGATGCCTTAGTTTTTGATGCCGTCAATAATTTACTCGATCCTTGGCATCAAGAAGATACGCGGCTGGTCGTGATCTGCGGTCGTAAGCTGTTGCAAGACAAGTATTTCCCCATCATCAATACCAATCACCGTCCGCATGATCTGCTGGCCGCTGATGTCATTTTGAGTCAGCGGCGTATTGGACATTTACCGGCGATGAGTGTGCCGTTTTTTCCGCCGAATGCGTTGATGGTGACGCGGCTTAAAAATCTGTCTTTGTACTACCAAATCAGCGCCCGTCGCCGTCGGATTGTCGATAACGCCGAATTTGATCGTATTGAAAACCGTGAATCGA
This sequence comes from Mycoavidus cysteinexigens, assembly GCA_031963045.1. Taxonomy (GTDB): domain Bacteria; phylum Pseudomonadota; class Gammaproteobacteria; order Burkholderiales; family Burkholderiaceae; genus JASSUD01. Next base: position 222,965 of record JASSUK010000025.1, on the reverse strand, counting down.
GCAATTACGCCTATGTCGTAGAGGACTTTGGGGCGGGCTGTGTCGTAGAGAATATTGCCTTTACGAAAGAACACAAAGGCCATCCACCTTCTGAAGATGCGACATGAAAAGCCCCGCGCAAAGGCATATAGAGCGCGTCAGCGCACGCGATATTCATCATGCCATCCTGCCTTCTCGCCATGAATCATTGATGGCAGCCAAACTGGCGACCGATCAACAACGTTTGAAAGCGATTCAATCTCTAGAGCGTAAGTTGGCGGTAAAAAAAGAGATCTTGCCGGATTATGAGGACTATGTTGCGGGCGTGTTAGAGGGGCAGTCTGGCAGGCAAGATGACGTCCTCGTGACGGTCATGATTTGGTACATAGACACAGGCGTATATAGCTCAGCACTCAACATTGCCGCCTATGCATTAATCCATGATTTGATATTGCCCTTGCACTATGCGCGCACGCTTGCCACGCTGATCACCGAAGAGCTTGCAGAAGCTGCATTAGCAAGGAAAACGGTGTCCATCGACGAGCTAATGATGTTGTTAGAGCTCGTAGCGCATCGAGATATGCCTGATCCCGTGCGCGCCAAGCTGCATAAAGCAATAGGGTTTTCTCTACAGTCTATAGATCCAGCGGCGGCTTTAACCCATTTACACCGCGCATTCGGCTTACATGCTCGCTGCGGTGTCAAAAAAGAGATCGATCGGCTCGAACGCGAGCAGATGGCCCAAGCCCCACGGCAGAACGGCGCGAGTGAAAAGTAATCGGTTGTACAGGTTTACTGGAAGCTCGCTCACCGTTCCTTTAAAGAGGATGGCTATGGATTTTATCGCCACCGAACCGTTATGTGAAAACCCCGCTCCCACCGAAGATACGGTTATCAGTGATGGCTGGTTCCCCAATATTGATCTTGTGCAGATGCGGGCAGTGATGCGATTGGATGGAACAATTACTCCAATACGGCTTAAAACTGCCGTGCAAGGCGCAGTGATACAGGTCAATCAAGAATTACACGCATGGCAGCAAACCCAGCAGGAAGCAGGCTTTACCTCGCTAGCCCATATTCCTTCACCGACTATAGACGGACAGAGCATTTTGGTTTGGTACTACGTGCGTGCGGTCTCGCATGTAAGCGTAGCGGAGTTGCAATCGCAGTATCGGGATTTTGCGAGCACGCATAAGGGGTGTGAGCATGCCGAAGGATTAGAAAGCCGAATAGAGGAAGAGCGGCGTTTAGCACGGTGTGCCCTACGGGCGCTTTTACAAAAAACCGCTATCACTGCGGAGTTGATTTGATGCACGTGACCACGCAGCAGCACGATACGGTAGATCGCCTCTGTTGGCGGCATCTGAAGCGTACAGCGGGGATCGTAGAAGCAGTATTAGAGGCGCATCCAGGACTCGCGGAACAAGGGCCTTTTTTACCGCAGGGGACAGAGATTCTGTTGCCGGATAGTGTTTCTGATTCTCTACAGCAGCCTCTTTTGCAATTATGGGACTAAACATGCCATGGATCTATGGTCTGGTGCTGACTTTAGGGTTCGCAGCGGTAAGCCAGTATCAACTGCATACGTTGCGCGCGGATTTAGCCGTTGCCCGTGCAGACGCGCGTACTGCGCAGCAAAGCAATAGCGCCCGTGAGGAGGTGATTCATACTTTGCAAGATACAGCGCAACAGCAAAATAAAGCGATACAACGCTTGCAAAGCACGCAAGAAGCAATTCGTACCACCTACCATGAGCGTGAAGAAAATATCAGGAGAGCCTATGAAACCGATATTTTACAAGCATGGGCTACTACTCCTTTGCCTATGGACATTGTGCGCTTGCGCACCCATGGCCCCTATATCCGCGCCGCTGATTATTTCCCGCAGTTGCCCGCGTGTGCATCATTGCCTCCTTCCCGCTAGCGCACCACAGACGAACGGTGCATTGCATCTTGCGTTAGAAACCGCAGAGGCCGCTTGGGCGGAATGTGCAGCACAAGTCGATATGGTGATCGCCTGCCAACAGACGGAGTCTGTAGATGAAAAAGCCCGATAGTGTACGAAAAGCACTGATGGAGGTAGTTCCCAGCTTACGAGGGCAGCCAGATCAATTATTAGTTTATATCGACGAAGGCCATATTGCGGCGACAAATGCGTCTTCATTGTCATTTGAATATCGCTATACCTTAAGCATCGTGCTCACCGATTATGCGGGCTCGGTTGATCCCCTGATCGTTACCCTCTTGGCCTGGATCAAACGGAATCAGCCGGATATCTTGGCGCACTCTCAACCTGGGGTGCGTTTTGAAGCAGATCATTTAAATCATACAACGTGTGATGTGCTCTTTACGCTGCCATTAACCGAGTCGGTAGTAGTGACACGACAATCCGATGGTACGGATCACATAGCGCATGTGGATGAATCCGTGCCAACCTGGGAAAACCTATGAACAACGATTTGCAGATCCTAGAACGTTGGGCGCAGGTTTTTATAAATCGATTGCAACCCATAGCACGGCGGCGTTTGATACGAGAAATCGCTTATCTCATCCGACGTAGCCAACAGCAGCGTATTGCAGAGCAAATGAATCCCGATGGAAGTGCGTTTATTCCTCGCAAACCTCGGATAAGGCTAGATCGTAAGGGACAGCGTGTGCGATCCACAAGCGGCAAAGTTGCACAGCGCGCGATGTTTATTAAATTACGCCGCACACGGTGGTTGAAGGTTGCTAGTGATGCACGAGGCTTTGAAATAGGTTTTAGAGGGGCTGCAGCACGTATTGCACAGGTTCATCAGTTTGGACAGGTAGATCGGGTTGCCATAGGGGGAGTGCAATATCCTTATCCAGTCCGGCAGCTTTTAGGGCTCACTGAAGAAGAGCGAGGGTTGATACGGGATCGTATCGTGACGAGTTTAATAAACTGAGAAGAGCAGGCGGACTGATGGGAAAAACAGAGTGAACTATTGGAGTTTTAGTAGGTTGTGAGGGGAATCTTTTTAGGGTTCTGTAGCAATCTCATGGGTGGTCAGCCAAAGGGGGAAACTGGCTTTTAAGATGGTCAGGTATGCGCATTATTCTGTAATAAGAATATGACAAGGTCTTAAAAGTTTGCAATAATTAGTTCGCTGCAAAAAAAGCAGCCTAGGTCTCGAAGGGCCTAGCGAACTTTGCACTCTAGGGCGGTATTGTCTATGGCGGACCGTTTAGGGAATCTTTGGGGTTTATCCTTAAAGGTTGCCGATTCCTAGAGTATCGGTCCTTCGACCCTATCCGGTCTGCCACCTTTCTCTCGAAGGGGAAAAGTGGCAGTGATAAAGCCAGACTCTAGGAGTAGTGCCATGTTTCACCTACACTCATATCCATCCCCCCCAAAATTTTCCTCCTTTCTTCACCCTCCCTACATTGAAGCTAGTAAGCGCTCCGCTTTCCTAAGCACCCTTCCGTATAGCCTGCTTTTCGTCTGCCTGTTGGCATTTCCAGTCTAAGGAGGGTGCTATGTCGACCATACCTGCTTTGGTTCATCCACAGGATGATCCGCATTTTGTCGGTACGTTGCATCTTAGGGGTAGTTTACTGGAAGAAGTATCTGCGTCTCTACCACCTCCTTACGAGACGTTAACTGCTCCTTCTGTAAAAAATCTAAAAATTCCTTCTCTTAATGCGACTGAGCATTCCATGCCTCCTAAACTCGAGGAAACATGGGGAACCTTGCTGAAGACGTGTGAGACCTCTAAGGCTAATTTAGACGCTTTACGGAGAAATCTTGAGGCGAGTTGGTTTAAACAACATCTTCTCAAAGAAGAGAAAGCGCGGATTAGAGAAGCCATCGATACCGGTTTTACCAAGGTTCAGGCGGTATACACCGCAACAAGGGCCCTATGCGAGAAAGATGGGCCTGTAAATCTCAATGTGCTGAAACATGCACTCAAAGATTTACAAACCTTTGAGCCTGCGGTGTCCTCTTTTGCTTCTCCTACACCCCAAACACCCATTCGAACAGAACCTACCAACTGGTGCTTTGAGAAAATCAAAGAGTATCTAGTCCCGATCGTTCTGATGGGCTGGGGGTTGATCACGCAATCAGGCCTTTTATCGGCAGATACCGCTAAAGCCATTCCCGTCATTGGTGCATTGATAAGTATTGCGCTAAAGATTAAAGAAAACTACCAAAATTTTATGAGAGAAGCTAAAACGGAAGATATCAGAAAACTGATGGAAATCCGGAATACGCTTGTGGAGATTTTTATGAACGTACATGATATTGATAATACTTTTCAAGGTAGAGTGCAAACAGATTTGATGAGAAAGACGCACCAGTCTGTTATTGATAATGCCTTTCAGGCAAGAGATCAGATAGCGGCTATTGAAGGAAGGTTAGCAGGGCTGGAAAAAAGCATTGCGCTACTTTTAAAGAAATCTAATATTCCTGATCCCACGGATAATAAAAACGCGAGTGATCCTGCATAAGTCATTTCACACGATTTTTTATCATCTTAATTATTGCCCTGTCGTTGTTTTGGCAGGGTTTTTCATTGTAAGTATTGGAAATATTTTTATTAAAAAATAAATAAATTGAAAAAATTACTCAATGAATAATAGATTTTATATAAAAAATATAGGTTCCATTATTTCTAGTAACTTATCCTTTTTAAGTAAAGCAGATTTTTCTTATTTTAAGGTAATTATCGTATAGCCCTGTGAGTAATCTTATATTACAAAGAGGTGGTTCATAGGATAGGGGGCAGTTATGAGTGTTTCCACACCCTTCGCTGTACCACTGGGCGTAGGTATTTCTAGTGCCTGCGGTTGGCCGCATGCACGTGCTCCAACTTGTAAAGATCAGCATTGTTCTCCCAAGAGGCTGTTTGATCTTTTAGGCACGCCTCGAAAGGGACGTACCGATCCTTTTATGCAGTCTGTCGTGGAGGAGCAGTGCGTAGAAGATAACGCGGATCCAAGTCTGCTACCCAAAATTGCTTGGTGGGGATTATGGTTTAGTTGGACCGGGCAAACACCAGACTCTCTTCTGCTTAGCCGATTCATTCAGGGAATCAAAACCCTACCTTTTGTTTGTCATGAAGTGCCAGAGAGCGCTGTCGCAGAAGCGCAAGATGAATCACAGCAAGCGAATGAAATAGCTGCAGCGTCTTCAACAGCGCTAGAAGCTGTCAAGAGGACTGATAAGCGCTCTTTGATGAAAGAGGCTGCAGGGAAGGTGGATCACCTTCTGCTAGAGCATGTGCACAATAAAAAGGGGCTTTGCGTAGAGGATCGCAAAAATGATCTTCATCTTATCAAGGACTACCAGCAAGCGCTCCGAGCTGTGCATGCTGCCCCTGACACTGTTTTCGGTGCAGTCCTTAGTTTAGGCGCGGGTGTAGATGCACCGAGATTAAGGCAACCTTCGCAACAACCCTCAATGGAGTTCACTGAGGCGCAAAAAACTCAACGAGCTCATCCAACGCACGCTACCCTATCTGAGATATCTTCAGACGATGAGGATATTGAATATGAGTTGGTAAGCCATGAAGCGCCTTCTTTAAGGTCACGCGCTACCACCGTAGAAGAGGTGCTTGATGAAGAAGAGCCGCTGAAGTGTCGTCAAGAGCTCTCTTCCCAGAAGGGCAAGGGTGTTGCTATAGCACCTGCCGAGGAAAAGACTTTTAAGCAAGCCTGGGAAGACTTGAAGGTCATGGCGCAAGGTATTGAGGAAATTTCCAAACCGGAGGACAGCCTTTTCCAAAAAACCTGCTTGACTATTCTGAATGGCTTCGATAGATTCCTAGGCTTTATTCCATTCCTGCCTCTTGCAGTCGGTGCGATCAAATACGTTTGTTATGATCTGCGCAAGCTAGCTCAAGAGCTGGAACTGGAGAACAGGAATGCTGTTAGAAAAGCATTAATAGAAATTTCGGGACCGATTTTGGCTTCCTCAAAGGAAGGGGAATTAGATATGGAAGTGGCAAAAACTATTAATAATAATACCGACACAGCAATGAAAAGTTTAGCCGTTGCCACCGGCCAAGCATTGAAAGTCACTGCAGAGGATATTACCGATACGGTTCGGAAAGATTTTAAAGAGGGCGCCGCCGCTATCACCAGCGAACTCAGCAATGTTATTAGACAGGAACTGGCTAATCAACGTGCCGAGTCGTCTAGCCCTGAATTAATAGCCGAAAAAGATGCTGAGATTGCAAGGCTGCGCAAAGAACTAGAAGAAACTAAAGCAGAAAAAGAAGGATTGCAAAAACAAAATGAAAAGCTGGTGGATGCTCTAATTAACAGAGCATAGAAATTGCTTCGCTTATTTTATAGTTTCTCCCCTAAAAGGCCCTTTAATGAAGGGCTTTTTTTTGGTATTAGCATTTAATATATAGATATTTATTTTCAACGTGCCTAATGTAAAAGCCTTATGCCATTCTGCATATTGTTCTCTTTGCTTAAAACCGCCTAGACTTTTTATATTACGCAATTTTTGATTTTACCTTTCCTCCACTCTGCTTACCAAAGTCCGTATGACCTTGAGATAAAAGGTATATAGAACATGTGGAATAAAAAACACTATAGCGAGCAGGTATTCTGAGAAATCAACAAAGGTTTGCACCCATGTGTGTAGCCGAGAAATCTCTTGCGCAGAAGATGTATAGGAAGCGGTGATAGGAGGCTGAACAGCAGCAGGAGGAACGTTTTGAATAGTAATGGGAGCAGGCAATACAGGCTCTGTGGAAGGCATAGTTGGAGATGCTTTATCTGACGCTGTTCGTAAAACTTGACGTTCCTGCAAAGAAAGAACCGTCGATCTCTCCATTTCTGGTACTCGCTTTGCCCACTGCTCGTGCAAAAAAGTATACATCAAGTCATTATCAGCCTCTAACGCACATATGAAAGGAGAGTCCCCATATGCATTTTGAGCCTTGAGCAAATTTTTATCTTTTTGCTGCTCTAGTATAAATTGTGCTAGCCATAATGCCGAGTCTGGGTCTTGCACATAACAAGCCATATGTAGAAAAGTATTTTCTCCGCGTAATTCCCAATTGATGTTAAAAGCCAGTTTTTTATCAACATATTGACGCAATAAAAAAATAATAACCTTTAGTTGATTAAGTGTTTCTTGATATTCCTCCTCATCATTTTTGGAATATGGAGAAGAAAGATATGGAGAATAAAGATAAAATGGATAGAAGGCATCTATTACCGTCTGTAAGGCTGTTTTTTGGTAATCATCTAATGCATTAATTTCTACTTTTCTTTCTAAAAGCAGTTGGACTATAGGCAAACACCCTTTTTTTGCAGCGGTCTGTAGAATACCCTGAGCAAACCGAACCTCTGGAAACTCATCCAATAAATATTCTGCTATTTCAACATCGCTACGCATAATCGCTGCTCGTAATGCCCTTCGACACGCACGAAAGTCATCCCCACTGTGCAGCCCATGTTTTTGCATGTAAACGCATACTTGTTCCACTACCATGCAATTATTGTGTTCTACTGCATCTTCTAATAAATCCGGATTAAGGGCTTCAGGATCACGGGCTTGTGCAGGAAACCACCGTAAATACACTGCCATACGCGCTTTTTTTTCACCAAGCCATGACAAAAAGTCTTGCTGGACTTTAATAATTGGCAATGCATTTTCTGAACATACATGCTCTCTACGGATAATTCCAGCACGCATACCCTCTTCAATGCTTATCGGGCTTTCCATTTTCTGCAACAGTCGCAATCCATAAAAGATTTGCCTTAGGGTTTTATCCCCGTATTTTTGCGCATCTTCGACAAAATTCCGAAATTGTGTAGGACTAGAGAGCCACTCTGATAGCGCTTCTATGGAGCCGAAAGCTAAAACACTGGCTTTGTAGAGTTCAGGCCACGCTTCAGGTACAAGTTTCCCTTTTTGATATTCTGCAATATTCAATATTTCATGGATTGCTAAGCCCAATAACGTTTCTGTAAAAATCATGGACACTATTTCAAGCGGCAAACTGGTACATAGATTTTGCCATGCTTCGCTAGCAATAACACAGTTGGGCTCTACGGCACCTTGCTCAGGGAGCAGAGCCTGCGCCGGATCTTCACAAGCTATGGGTTTAGCTGCGATTGCATGAAGTGCTGCCAAAGGAATAGGCGTAATACAGTCCATGGCTGGGTTCACAAAGTCCACTGGTTATTAATGGGATCAGGCCTTGCACAATAATTATGCAATTTTTGACTTTACTTTTCATTAACTCTGCTTACCCGAAGCCCGTATGATATCGAGATAAAAGGTATATAGAACACGCGGAATAAAAAATACTATAGCGAGCAGGTATTTTGAGAAATCAACAAAGGTTTGCACCCAAGTGTGTAGCCAAGAGATCTCTTGTGCAGAAGGTGTATAGGGAGCGGTGATAGGAAGAGGCTGAACAGCAGCAGGGAGGGCATTTTGAATAGTAATTGGAGCAGGCAATACTGGCTTTGGGGAAGGTGTAGTTGGAGATGCTTTATCTGATGCTGTTCGTAAAACTTGACGTTCCTGCAAAGAAAGAACCGTCGATCTCTCCATTTCTGGTATGCGCTTCGCCCACTGCTCGTGCAAAAAAGTATACATCAAGTCATTATCAGCCTCTAACGCACATGCGAAAGGAGATTCCCCATATTCATTTTGAGCCTTGAGCAAATCTTTATCTTTTTGCTGCTCTAGTATGAATTGTGCTAGCCATAATGCAGAGTCTGAGTCTTGCACATAACAAGCCATATGTAGAAAAGTATTTTTTCCGCGTAATTCCCAATTGATGTTAAAAGCCAGTTTTTTATCAACATATTGACGCAATAAGAAAATAATAACCTCTAATTGATCAAAGGCTTTCTGATATTTTTTCCCATCATACTCGGAATATAGAGCAAAAATTTCAAATGGATAAAAAGCATCTATTACCGCCTGCAAGGCTGTCTTTTTGTAATCATCTAGTGCATTAATTTCTACTTTTTTTTCTAAAAGCACTTGAACCATAGGCAAACACCCTTTTTTTGCAGCGGTCTGCAGAATACCCTGAGCACGCCGACCCTCTGGAAACTCATCCAATAAATATTCTGCTATTTCAACATCGCTACGCATAACCGCTGCCCGTAACGCCCTTCGACATGCACGAAAATCATCCCCATTGTGCAGCCCATGTTTTTGCATGTAGACGCATACTGGTTCTACTACCATGCGATTATGGTGTTCTACTGCATCTTCTAATAAATCCGGATTAAGGGCTTCAGGATCACGGGCTTGTGCAGGAAACCAACGTAAATATACCGCCATACGCGCTTTTTTTTCACCAAGCCATGACAAAAAGTCTTGCTGGACTTTAATAATTGGCAATGCATTTTCTGAACATACATGCTCTCTACGGAGAATTCCAGCACGCATACCCTCTTCAATGCTTATCGGGCTTTCCATTTTTTGCAACAGTCGCAATCCATAAAAGATTTGCCTTAGGGTTTTATCCCCGTATTTTTGCGCATCTTCGACAAAATTCCGAAATTGCGTAGGACTAGAGAGCCACTCTGATAGCGTTTCTATGGAACCGAAAGCTAAAACACTGGCTTTGTAGAGTTCAGGCCAAGCTTCAGGTGCGAGTTGCCCTTTTTCATATTCTGCAATATTCAATATTTCAGTGATCGTTAAACCCCATAACGTTTCTGTAAAAATCATTGAAACTATTTCAAGCGGCAAACCTTTGAATAGGCTTTGCCATGCTTTGACAGCAATAAGGCTGTTGCGCTCTACTGCATCCTGTTCAGGAAGCGGAACCCATACAGGATCTTTATAGGTTATGGGTTTCGCTGCGATAACAGGAAGTGTTGACGAAGGAATAGGCGCAATACGGTCCATAGTGGAGTCCACAAAACTCGCTGAGTATTAACCGGTTTTAGCCGGATATTTTTTATCGTTTTTTCACTTTACGCTACGTAGGAATGGCTTTGTTGCCTGCATGCCAAGCAGATCATCTCTAAGTTACATACTCTGGATACCTTCTCTGCTATTGAGAATCAGTTATTGCGCTGATAAATGGTAGAGACTGTTGGTAAAAACGGTAGTCTCGTCCATCCTAGACCATTCTACACACCTACTCTATTGGAATACCTATGCCATTTTCTGTCGAAACTTTGAAAGCTGGGACTGCGTCTCTTGCAACGTCCATTTTTGGTGGAACCAGTAATAGCGCTGTGAAACAATTTCCGACTACTCGAAATACATCAGCGCGCCCAAATAATTCCTCACCATCGAAAATTCCACTTGGCACTAAGTCTGAAGAAGATTATAGAAATCCTTTTGAATCATTGTTTATAGAATATTTTGGTCTAGAATCTAGCGACTTAAAAGAGTTGGATGCCTTGATGGAAGACATCGCTACAGATCGTGATCTAAATTGGGACTCCTTTCTAAAAAAAGTTACCAAACTTAATCTAAAATCTGGCGACTTAAAAGAGTGGGATGCCTTAATGGAAGACATCGCTACAGATCGTGATCTAAATTGGGACTCCTTTCTAGAAAAAGTTACCAAACTTAATTTAAATGATGAAAAAGATACTGCGGCGTTCTGTGAACTGGTAAAAAAAGACATTGGGCCTATAAGTTTGCGTTTCGAACAAAAAATGGCCTCCTCACCTTTTTTTAAAAAACTCGCAATTTTAAATCCTCCTGCTGCCATGGCAGCCCCTGCTATTCAATCTAAAATGGCAATAGCCCGCGCCGTTACTACTCCAACAACACATATTAGTGAAGAAAATGTTAATTTAGAAGTACTAGCGAAGCAAAACGATAGTATTTCACCTGCTTCAAGCGGCACAACGCCATACCGCCTTGACATCGAAGAAACTGCATTTGCACTTCTTGAAATACCGCAAGTAGAGACAGGAAGTACAAACCAAACTGTAGTCAGTAAAATTGCATCTCCTATTGTTACTAGAAATGAGACAGTAATAGCGAATTTAAATAAGCGCAGTAAAGATTTAGAGAAACAGCAGAAAAAAATTGAAGAATTAGAAAATAAAAATACAAAACTGGAAAATGAAAATGCAGAATTGAAGAGTCAAAATGCAGAATTAGAACAAGAAGTGCGTAGAAATGGAGAAATAATCACAGAGCTAAGGCAAGAAGTCACGCAGAATGGAGAACTAATTCAACAGCAGCAACTTATAAATCAAAATCTGCTTGATGGTCTTAATGCATTACATAAACGATTCGATGCTTTTGAGCAGAGCCGTAGCAGTAGTCGGACTACCAGTCGCAGCAGTAGAAGCCGTAGGAGCGATAGAAACGACACGGCTTCTTTTTCAACAGATTCTCGACCCCTTTCCCCAAGCGACCTTATAGATAGAGCACCGATACTTCCAACAGTACAATCGTACGAACCAGATCCTTCTTCCTCACAACATCTTCCTTCGTATTCCAGCTCTTCCAGAGCGAATCAAGCTTTTATCATGCCCAGGGTAGAGGTGGAAAGTGAATATGGCTATTCGTCTGAAGAAGAAAGTTCTGGCATGCATGCATCTGCCTATACCATTTCTGATTCAGGTGGCTCCTCCTATATCGCTATGAGTCCACGTAGCCTCCCTGATAATCATGCTCATAGCGTAGCGTGATATCGATATTAGTCATTCATTGTCGACAAAAAAACAGGTTGGTTTAGCGTTTTATCTCGTACAACACCGTAGTGGCCAAACAAACATGACGGTCTTAATGCGGTAATACAACTATTTTTTCCACAAATCGCTTATCTAAACTAAAAATAGCGGCATGCTGCATCGATGTGTTGCACGATGCTGGGCATGTCTACCTTCTCACTATATCCACGCATATTTAATCTGATGCGCTTTGGCACGATTGAAGCACTTGATCTTGTCAAAGCGCATTGTCGCGTACGCACGGGCGCATTGCTTACCGATTGGCTTGCCTGGTGTACGCCTTTTGCTGGTGCTGCTCGTACTTGGCATGCGCCTACTATCGGAGAGCAGGTGCTTTTGCTCTGCCCTGAGGGGGAATTGAGCGCAGGGGTCGCGTTACGCGGCCTGTATACCCAAGCTTATCCTGCGCCGAGTATCGATCCTGCACTGCATACGATGGTTTACCCTGATGGAGCGTGTCTAAGTTATCACTTTGGCACGGGTACTTTGTCTGCCACAGGGCTGCAACAGGCCTGTATAGAGGCTGCTCAGATTATTTTGCGCGGTCATGTGATTATTGAGGGATCGCTTACGCAATCCGGTGGAGCGTTATCCTCAAATGACATTGTGCTGCATACTCATAGCCATGGCGGCGTTAAAGCAGGCGATCATGCCACGGGAGGGCCGCAATGAGAGGTATGCATCCTGTCACTGGCCGCACATTAAGCGGGTTAGCGCATCTACACTATGCGATGAGCCGAATACTCATGACCCCGTTGGGATCGCGCGTGATGCGGCGTGATTTTGGCAGTGCGTTATCTAACCTGCTCGATGCCCCTCTTAATGCTACCTTAACTATTCCTCTCTATGCCGCAGTGGCAGAAGCCCTCTCACGGTGGGAGCCTCGACTGAATCTCTCTGAAGTGCACCTATCGCCATCTATAGAAGGTACCGCGGGAGCCATGCTGACTATCACCGGAACGGTGGTCTATACCGATGCGCCGGTGCACCTCGATATTCCCCTCTCGCAGGAGAATGGACTATGAGCACAGCGATTGATCTCTCCAAACTGCCCGCACCTACCGTCATTGAGCCATTGGACTATGAACAGATTTTTGAAGCGCGTAAAGCCGCATTGATAGCGTGCTATCCAGAATCACAACGTGCTGAACTCGCTGCGACCTTAGCCCTGGAATCCGAACCTCTGGTTATCTTGTTGCAAGAAAATGCCTACCGAGAATTATTGCTGCGCCAACGTATCAATGAAGCCGCTAAAGCAGTGATGTTGGCCTATGCCCAAGGCAGTGATTTAGATCATCTCGCGGCTTTGCTCAACGTCGTGCGTTTGACGATCCAACCTGGAAATCGGGAAGCGACTCCTCCTGTAGAACCCATCTATGAATCTGATGCCGCCTTACGGGAGCGAGCACAAAAGGCCTTTGAGCGCTTGTCGACCGCAGGACCTAGAACCGCGTATGTGATGCATGCGCGGGCCGCTGATGGGCGGGTAGCTGATGCCAGTGCGATTAGCCCCAGCCCCGCTACGGTCGTGATCAGTGTGTTATCGCATGAGGGTGATGGCAGCGCTCCTGAAGCCCTCTTAGAACAAGTACGCCGTGCACTCAACGACGAAACTGTGCGTCCCTTAGGAGATAGGGTCATCGTGCAATCGGCCCAGATTATCCCCTATACGATTAAAGCCGCCTTAGTATTGCGCCCAGGCCCCGAAGCAGAGCCTATTGTGGACGCTGCACGGAGCCGTTTGCAGGAATACGTGACGCACCAACGCCACTTAGGCGCATCGATTCGCCGTTCCGCCTTGTTTGCTGCGTTACACGTGGAAGGCGTGCAAAACGTGCTTTTAGAAGCACCTGCACATGATCACACGCTCACTCCTACAGAAGCGGCGTTTTGTACAGGCATGCAGGTGGATGTGATGCAGGAGGAGCGTTAATGCCTTCTTTATTGCCTCCAAACAGCACTTTTTTAGAGCACGCTGTTGCAACAGTCAATTCTGCATTGGCTGATCTGAATACGCCTTTACGCACACTTTGGAATCCTGCCACGTGTCCTACTGCGCTTCTGCCGTATTTAGCGTGGAGTGTGTCAGTAACCCGTTGGAATCCAAATTCTCCAGAAAGCTTGAAGCGCCAAGCTATACAACGCGCTTTTATCTTGCATCAACATAAAGGGACGTTACACGCGCTGCGCCAGGTACTCGAACCATTGGGCTATCAGATTCAAGTTGCCTCCTGGTGGGAAATTATTCCTCCTGATCCAGCGGGCACCTTTCGCTTGCAGGTTAATCTGCCTGACGGGACTGAACTCACTGAAGCACAACGTATAGAAATAGAAACCCTCATCGAGGACGTCAAACCTGTCAGCAGACACGTTATTGGATTGATGCTCACGCGCACGACTATGGGAGTCATAGAATGGGCTTCTGCTGCCATTGATGGGGATATCCTCACGATATATCCCCAGATGTCTGCAGCGATTGCTAGCACAGCAAATCTGTATGGAGCTTGCGCCGTCTATATAGGCGAGACATTGACGGTTTTGCCGTTTATGGCCTCTGCACTACACAGTAACGGAAACACGGTGCTAGGAGTGTGCCTGCATTCGATTGATATTTGGACTTCTGCTGCACGGAATGGGGTATGAGCATGATAAAGACGCCGTATTTTGCGATTTTAACCACGATTGGCATGGCCAAACTGGCAAAGGCCGTCGCAAAAAACACCACCCTCTCTTTAACGCATTTTGGCGTGGGAGATGGAGATGGACCTGAAGGCACTCCCACTCCTTCTCCAGATCAAAAAAATTTAATTCACGAATGCCGTCGGGCACCTATTAACACGCTCACTATTGATCCGAACAGCACACACCAGATTATTGCCGAGCAAATTATTCCGGCCTCCGAGGGAGGATGGTGGGTACGTGAACTCGGGCTATATGATGAAGACGGTGATTTATGCGCCGTAGCCAATTGTGCGCCCAGCTATAAGCCGAAATTAGAGGAAGGCTCTGGCCGTGAGATGGTCCTCAGGATGATTTTGGCTCTATCCAATACCAAAGCAGTCAAGCTGTTGATCGATCCTGGTGTGGTGTTAGCGACGCGCAAACATGTAGATGAATCTGTGCAAGGTGTGATAGATGCCTTGCATACCGATTATGCGCCCCTCAAAAGCCCACTATTACATGGTGAACCTACTGCCCCTACCCCTCCTGAAGAAGATAGCAGCACGCGAATAGCCACTACGGCTTTTGTACAAAGCCATGCCTTTTCTCATGCGCAATGGCGCATTTTTACGGAGGATGGAAGCTTTACCGTTCCTGAGGGCGTTCATCGTATTTGGATCTGTGCGTGTGCTGGAGGCGGTGGCGGTGGTGGGGGAGGTTCCACCAGCAATCAAGACACGCGGGGTTATGGCGGTGGCGGAGGTGGCGGCGGAGGTGCTGGAGAAAGTGTCTTGCATGCACGCCATGATGTCAAAACCAACGACACCTTATCGATTGTCATAGGCCAAAGAGGAAAAGGCGGCGCAGCCCTGACCCTAACGAGTGAGGATAAGGCTACAGGTAGCAGCATGATGGCCTCAAATGGAACCCCAGGAGGCGATACGCACATAGGAAATCTATTGCATTTAAAAGGCGGGCAAGGAGGAGGAGCTGGTGGCCCAATAAATAATCAGGCAGGCCCTGGGGGCTCGGGTGGACAAGGGTGGCCTATGGGAAGCGCAGGCGGTGATGGTGCTTTTGCCGGAAATGGCGGGCCAGGGGCCTCTTCTCCTTTTGGCGGAGGTGGAGGTGCAGGGCGTGGCTCGACAGTCACCCATCCTGTCCAAAATGGCGCTCCTGCGGCAGGCTATGGCAGCGGGGGCGGCGGAGCAGGAGGAGTGTATCAATTTGCATCTCGCCGAGGAGGTGAAGGCGGTAGCGGTGCACCTGGTTTTGTTCGAATTGAATGGTAAAGGAGATCATGATGTCCCTCATTCCTAAACAAAGATACGTGTTGATGCTTCATATTGCACTCTATCCAGCTATGGCCTTGCTGTCATTCGGTTTTACACTTTTTTCGATGTTATTCGTCTATCCATGGCTGCCTCTTTTTGCCAATGAAAAAGGAGAAGTGCCACGGTGTTTTAAATGGTTTGTCACGTTTGATGCGTCATTAGATGAAGGTTGGAAAGGCGGCTATCTCAACCCAAGATGGGGGAAAAACCGTTTTACGCGATATCTTGCTAGGCTGTATTGGCTGTATCGCAATCCTGGACAGGGCTTTGATTACTACGTGTTAGGGGTGCGCTTTGACCCCCAGCAATGGCAGGTCATACAGGCGATCGACGATGCACATTTGGTGCGGTTTATTGCCGTAGGCCCTGCTTTCAACATCTATGTGCACGGACGTTTTGGGATGCTGAAACTGGGCTGGAAAGCCTGGAATCAATGGGACGGCATGCAATGGAAACCCTCGCATTGGGACAAAGTGCCGCTGTGCTGTTCGTGGTCTCCCTTCAAACGCCGCATCTAAAGCAGAGAAAAATCTATGCAATTCGATACCAGCGATAAACAAACCATTTTGACCCTTGCGGGTATTGGGGCATTTCTGGCAGTAGGACAGCTTTTAGTAGGAGGCAAACCTCTGACCTGGCGACTCTGGATCGGACGATTGATCGTCGGCGCAGGTTTAAGCATGGCGGCAGGCGCTGCTTTAATGATGATTCCCGATTTACCGCCTATCGCCTTAGTAGGCTTGGGCTCTGCGTTAGGTATCAGCGGACAATCCATTTTAGAGTGCCTGGTACAACGTTGGACCGGCACCCCTCACCATCATCATGAGTAGAGAAGATGGAACGCGATCAACTCCGTCTATTGCATGCTGAATTGCTCCGTGATGAAGGATTACGCCTCAAACCATATCGCGATGGGAAGGGGTATTTGACTATCGGCATCGGGCGAAATTTAGACACAGTGGGAATCAGCGTCGAAGAAAGCCATCTTTTATGTTTGCATGATATGGAGCGGGCAGAAAAGGCACTGAATACACACTGCCCTTGGTTGGGACAACTAAACCCTGTACGGCAGCGGGTATTGCTCAATATGACCTTTAATTTAGGTATACAAAAGTTGTGCGGTTTTACGCAGTTTTTAGAAGCGCTGCAGCATCAGGATTATGAGTGCGCCGCTGGGGCCATGTTGGATTCCCGTTGGGCCGAGCAAGTCAAAGCACGTGCAACTCGTTTAGCCGACATGATGCGACGAGGAAAAACAGCGTCTCTGTAAAGGTTTACGGATACATAGGTACTTTTTTTATTGCTTGAAGGAATGTGCGATGCCCTCAGATTTTCACCACGGTGTGCGGGTTATTGAAGTGAGCGACGGGGTGCGGCCTATTCGCACGATATCGACTGCCGTAATTGGCCTGGTAGCGACTGCGAATGATGCCAATGCAGAGCATTTTCCGCTCAATACGCCGGTATTGATTACCAATGTCCAGCAAGTGTTGGGCTATGCCGGTAAACAGGGGACATTGGCTAAAACACTCACTGCGATTGCATCACAAACGCAGCCGGTGATTATTGTAGTGCGAGTCAAAGAAGGCAAAGACGAGGCAGAAACCACCTCCAACGTGATCGGCACCACAACGGATAAAGGCAAATATACGGGCCTCCAGGCGTTATTAATTGCGCAATCCAGCGTCAAAGCGACGCCACGGATTTTAGGAGCTCCAGGATTAGATACTTTACCCGTAGCGCAAGCTCTGGTGAGCATTGCGCAAAAACTGCGCGGATTTGCGTATGTGTCGGCCTGGGGTGCACAGACCAAAGAAGCAGCCGTGACCTATCGACAGCAATTTGGACAACGTGAATTGATGGTGCTGTGGCCTGATTGCCTCACCTGGGATGGCGTGCAAAACGCTACTGTTTCCCTATCGGCCCCCGCAGTCGCTTTAGGTTTGCGCGCCAAGATTGATGCAGAGCAAGGTTGGCATAAAACCTTATCGAATGTGCCAATGAATGGAGTGACTGGTATTACGCGAGATATTTTCTGGGATTTGCAAAATCCCAATACCGATGCGGGTTATTTAAATACTAACGCCGTGACGACGCTGATACAGCAAGAAGGATATCGGTTTTGGGGAAATCGCACACCGTCTAGCGATCCGCTCTTTGCTTTTGAAAACACCACGCGGACCGCACAAATACTGGCTGATACGATGGCGCAAGCGCATTTATGGGCCCTAGATCAACCCATGCACCCATCTTTGCCCTCATTGATGATCGAGGGCATTAACGCAAAGTTTAGAGAGCTTAAAGCTGCCGGTTATTTGATCGACGGAAAAGCGTGGTATGACGACGAAGCCAATAGTGTAGCCACCCTCAAAGACGGCAAATTAACGATTGCCTACGACTACACCCCCGTCCCTCCTCTCGAAAATCTGATGCTGCGTCAACATATCACAGACCGCTACTTGATGGATTTCCCGCAACGCATTGCAGCCTAAACGCCCTGAAGGAGGTTTGATCTATGGCACTGCCTCGCAAACTCAAAAATATGAACCTGTATAACGGGAGTGAAAGCTATCTCGGCCAGGTGGTCGAAGTAACCTTACCCAAACTAGCGCGCAAAATGGAAGCGTATCGCGGTGGAGGGATGAGTGGACCTATTCAGATTGATATGGGCCAAGAAGCGCTAGAGATGGAGTGGACGTGCGGCGGTATTTTGCCGGATGTGCTTAAACAGTATGGAATCATGCAACATGACGGCGTGGCATTGCGTTTTGTCGGAGCCTATCAGCGCGAGGATAGCACCGCGATAGATGCGCTTCAGATGGATATTCGAGGCCGCCATCAGACTATTGAATTTGGCAATGCTAAGCCTGGGGAAGACACAACTTTTAAAGTGACTTCTGCGTTGAGCTATTACCGACTCACATTGAATGGCGAAGTGCTCATCGAAAGCGATCTGGTCCACCTAATAGAAAATATCGGCGGGGAAGATCGTATGCAAGGTATACGTCAGGCTCTGGGGCTCTAACCTACTTTTTATGCTTTGTAAGGAAATCTTCTATGAAAACATTGACGTCCCCTTATACCGTACACCTGGATACCCCAATCAAACGTGGTACTCAAACGATCGATATGATTACTTTACGCAAGCCGTGTGTACGGGAACTAAGCGGTATTTCATTAGTGGCACTGGCGAATTTAGAAGTGGATGCCATGATCCGTATACTCCCACGCATTAGCACTCCGCCTTTAACCGAGGCCGAAGCGGGGCAATTGGATGCGGCAGATGTCGTAGCGCTAGGAGGGATTGTCGTGGGTTTTTTAGTCAAAACGCCAGCGGCGTCTTGCGTTGGCCCCGCTATGTAGAAGAGGCGATGGCTGATATCGCCGCGGTGTTTCATTGGTCACTGCGGGATATGAAGGGCTGGACGTTAAATGAATTGATGGCGTGGAGAGAACGTGCAAGGGAGCGCAGTGAGGGGTAGTAGGCATAGAGCGCTACCATTATCCAAATATTTTTAACCCCACTATCGACATCCGATTTGGTGGCGACATTCTCCGCCTGCTGGGTAGTCGCAAAGATATTACTAGAGTGTTTTAACGGATAAAGGGCCGCTAGGATATGCCTGCCTCTGACCTAAAATTGCGCGTAGTACTAGACCTCGTCGAGCGTGTCACACAACCGTTCAAAGCAATGCTGCGGGGCAATACCGCGCTGATGCAGTCTTTTAAAAGTACGCAAGCGCAACTCAAGGCATTGGGCCAAAACCAAAAAGAAATTACGGCTTTTCGCCAACTCCAGACCAGCCTACGCGATACCGCCACCGCGCTAGGGGCAGCCCGACAAAGAGTAGATACGCTTAAAGCCAGTATCGCAGCCAGCGATGCCCCTACAGCAGCGCTGATTCGCAAGTTTGCCCAGGCAAGTACGGCCGTCCATCAGCTCGGTGCAGAATATCAACAGCAAAGTACCCGTTTAGGGGGCATGCACAGCCAGCTTGAACGCGCTGGCATCCAGACTGGTCGGCTTACTCAACATGAAGAACGCCTGCGACACGCTATTACTGCAACCAGCCAGGCCCTCTCTGTACAGCAAGGGCAACTTTCTACCCTCGCAGCGAAAGAACAGCGTGTAGCAGCGCTGCGCACCCAACTCCACACCGCGCAAAGCAAAGCCACTTCTCTAGCCGTAGCCGGCTACGCTGCACAACAAGTGGGCAAACGCGGACTCCATCTGCTGAGTGGTCCTCTGCACGAAACCAAGCAGATTGAACGCGAAAACACCCGTATCGAAGCATTAGGCTTTAATAAAGAGATCACCACCGAAGCTCAGTCTTTTGCGCACAACATAAAGACGACCGGCACCAGTATTACCGAAAATCTCGAATTGATGCGTGATGCGATGAGCATCTTTGGGGATCTGCACCACGCCAAACTGGTTTTACCCACCATCGCCAAAATGAAATTTGCTAACGAGGCACTATATGGAGGTGAAGAAGGCTCGGAGAAAGATGCTTACTTAATGAGCATGATGAAGGTCATTGAATTGCGCGGAGGGTTGGCGAATGCGCAGCGCTTTAAACAAGAAGCCGACCGTGTCCAAAAAGTGCTTTCTACAACCAGCGCACAAGTAGGCCCCGAAGAATGGCGTGCAGTGATTCAAACCGGTGGAGTGGCGGCCAAATTGATGCGTCCCGACGCGTTTTATTACCAATTAGAACCCCTGATTCAAGAAATGGGTGGGCATTCAGTCGGCAAGGCCTTAATGTCGGCCTATAACAATCTTTATCAAGGCAAAACCACCGTCAAAGCCGCAAAGGAGCTTGCACGCTTAGGATTATTGGATCCCCAAAAAGTAAGGCGCAATAAGAAAACAAGGGAGGTAACGGGTTTGGGCGTAGGCGCACTCAAAGGGGGCGAGTTATTCAAAGACTCACCGCTCGAATGGCTCGAGCAATACTTATTGCCTACGCTCCAAAAACACGGCATTACACGCGAAAGCGATATCACCGATAAGATTGCGACCATTGTTACGGATCGCACCGCCGCAAATCTGATAACGTCAATGGTCATGCAGCGTGAATCCATTCACATCAAAGAGAAGAACAATAGCCAAGCGGATGATATAGATACCTTGACGCGCAAGGCTCAAAAAATCGCCTATGGCAAAGAACTCGAAGCTCTCGTCAAATCGCGGAATCTGCATGCAGAATTGGGCGAGCAAATTATGCCGCTCTATCACCGAGGACTGGAAAAAACCATCCAATTAACCAAATTGGCTACGCAGTGGATTAAAGCGCATACCAGCGCGGTCAAAGGCATTCTAATTGCCGTATCGGTACTAGCAACGACAGTAGCGGGGTTAGGGGCGGCCGCTATTGGCGTGGCTGCCGTGCTAGGGCCTATAGCCATTATGCGCTTTGCGTTTATGGCGGCAGGACTACAAGGTGCCAAACTACTTAGTGTAGTAACGGGCATCGGACAGGGCCTGCTGTGGTTAGGCCGCCTAGCCCTGGCTAACCCGCTTGGCATACTGATATCAGTATTGGCCGGAGGCGCTTTTTTAATCTGGAAAAACTGGGCCACGCTAGGACCCAAATTTGCTGCCATTTGGGACGATATAAAAGCAGGGTTCAGTGCGATGCGTGAACACTTTGTAGAAGCGGGGACGCAATGGATAGAGGGCCTGATGCAAGGTATAAGCACTGCGCTCGGACCGATGTATCGCCTATTCACTACGCTCCAATCGTATCTTCCTCGTTTACTCCTAGGCCCCTCTGGACTGCCACAAATACAGGAGAACGCGCGCCCATCGCCTATACGCTTTGATACGAGTGAAGCGCCTGTGCGCGCTGTGCGGAGTGCCACTGCCCTCTCTATGGGAGGCGATACGATCCATATTCATCTGCAAGCCGCGCCAGGCATGGATGCCGCTACGCTAGCTCGTATGATTCAGTCAGAATTAGAACAACGCGACCTAACAAAACAAGCCCGCTACCGCTCTGCGTTTACCGAAAATTGGGGAGGCGTCTCATGATGATGGGTTTAGGGTCTTTTGTCTTTAGTTTGGCGACGTTAGCCTATCAAGAAAGCCATCATCAGATGGATTGGCGATATGAAAGCCAGCCTGGCATTGGGGAGCCGCCGACGATCCAATTTTTAGGCCCTGGTGAGGAGCTCCTGACATTGAAAGGCGTATTACTCCCTGCCTTTAAAGGATTATTGACCGCGTTGGAGGTGCTGCGACAGATGGCAAGCTCTGGCCAGGCACACAGTTTAGTCAGCGGAACGGGACGATTTATTGGGAATTTTGTGATTACGCGCTTATCGCAAGAGGCCACGTTGTTTTATGTGAATGGGACGGCGCGTCGCTCGGACTTTACCCTTGAACTGAAGCGTGTGCAGCGATGAGGGTGCCTTGCCCGAGCTATCGCTTGACGTTAGAAGATCAAGAGATCACCGCCTCTGTGGCGTCTCGATTATTGCGCCTCACGCTTACGGAATATCGCCTTCAAGAAGCCGATCAGCTGGATATCGTACTCGCCGATCCTCAGCACACGCTGGCTATTCCAGAACGCGGCGGGAAGCTCCACGTATGGTTAGGATGGAAAGATACGGGATTAATACATAAAGGCCATTTTACCGTCGATGAAATCGAATATAGCGGCCCTCCAGATACCCTGACCATACGCGCACGCAGTGCCACCTTTAGCGGGATCGGCCAAGAACGCACCGAGCGCAGTTGGCATAACGTCACCCTCGCCGATATTGTCAAAACGATTGCGAAGCGCCAAAGCGTACAACCTCAAATCGACGCCATCTTGGGAGCCACCCGTATAACCCATATCGATCAAGTCTATGAAGGAGACCTGCATTTCTTAACAAGACTCGCCCAGCGTTATGGCGCATTCATGACGGTCAAAAATGGCGCTTTGCTATTTATGCCGTTGGGGGCGGCAAAGAGCGTCCAAGGAGAAGCTTTTCCAGAGACTTACCTGACGCGACCCGATTGTATGAGCTATCGCTATCACATCGCAGAACGGGAACGCTATGCGGGAGTACGGGCCTATTGGTATAAATCCTCTCAAGCGTCCAGCAGTAAACGCGCCTCGGTAGTCATTGGACAAGAAAATGGACGCGGTTTTAAAGTCCTTCCCGAGCATTACACAAACGAAGAAGACGCCCGCGCCGCCGCAAAGGCCGAGTGGCAACGTATCCAACGCAGTCAAGCAACTCTGCATCTAACCTTCGCAGCACGGCCTGAACTTTTTCCGGAAAAGATTATTACTTGCGGCGGGTTTGCTTCTGAGATAACCAATACGCGATGGAGTATTGCACAAGCCACGCATACGCTAGAAAGCAGTGGATTTACGACACGTTTAGAGTTGGAAGTGCATGATGACCCTGTAAACGTGCGCCATCGGACGCGGCTTCGATCACAGGGAAAACTCAGTGCGAGGCTATACAACACGCCTTGCTAACGAATCCTGAATAAGTCATAAAAAAACAGCCTTATCGCCAGCACCAGTTCAATACAGCCTGAAAGATCTATACTCAACAGAGTCCAATGGTGGTGCTGTATTTGGGTAATAGGGCCAGAGAAAGATTGGCCAATCAGGAGATTTCTATTTTTTATTTTTTTCCCCGTCTACCGAAGCAAGAGAATCTGCGCCCGACTGTAGCGTCAAAGTGTGATTATGATTCCCCTGCACATTGTGATTTCCCTGCGCATAATTATTTCCCTGTGCGCCAGTATTCCCTTGCATATTTTGTCCGACCTGGGCATTTGTAAAGCGGCTACCTAGATCATCAGGAGATATCGCCTCTGCGTCAGATTGTGCAAGCGCTTCAATCGTGACCTGCATCATCTGCAAGTGCGTAGCACGAATGGCGGGCGGTAATAAGCGAATCTTTTGAAGGAGCGCCAATTCTTGCGATGACAGTTGCGCATCCTGTTTAATTCCGGTCATTACATACTGCGCATCCACCCCTGCAGCTATGAGATCTGCCAGCTCTAATATGCCCATCTCTCTTTCGCCACATTCATAGTAAAAATAGACACGACGCGCTAATTGCGCATACCCCCCCATGCGCTCCTGGGTCAGTCCCAGCCTCATGCGTTCTTCTTCTAATCGATGTCCAGTTGCTTTTAACCTACGGTCCCACTCTTCAGGTGATTGACGGATTTTCTTCCCCATACATAGCCTAGTTATTTGTTTTGTGTAAAAATGCTCCTAACAAAAATAAATTCAATATTGAGAGCATATAAGTAAATACTATCTGTATAAAGGTGAATAGTCACTCCAACAGAATACATATCAGGTGAATACCCATGTCTCTGACGCACTATTGCCCGCACTGCGGATCCCGCGCAAAAGTCACCGGCTGTGAGCAGATAACCCGTATTACACGGCAATTGCATTATGCTTGCTGTAATACCGAATGCGGACATACCTATGTGGCATTGCTCCAGGCAATTCGCACTATCTCTCCTTCTGCAATTCCGCACCCAGAGATCACGCTGCCTTTTTCAAGACGCTCTAAAGCCCGTATTTGTGAACATTTTGAGCAAGTAGAAAAACGGGGTCTCTTGAAAGAAGGATAAGCACTTCTTTTATTTAAGATAAAAACGTATTCTAAGATCACTCAATCATACCGAGACGATGATGGAAGTCAAACTTGATCTTTTTAAAGTAGCGATGGATTTTTTGATTCAGCATCAAGCAGCGCATTTAGAGCGAGATCAATCGCTGCTTATCCAGCGTTGCATAACCCATGTCGTAGATACGGGTGCGATTTCCAAAAACACGGCAGAAGACGTGACGATGCAGGCATTTTGTGAAATGCAATCTCGCCATCAACGCCCCTATATCGATCTGACCCGCACATCTTCTTTTGCCATATTTATTCATGATCCTGTCACTGCGCATAGGCATGTGTTTAGCGTAGAAACACTGATGGAGCTGGTACGAGCGCAGGTTATACAGAGCTTATTGGGTCCGAGTACCGATCCCATA
This sequence comes from Mycoavidus cysteinexigens, assembly GCA_031963045.1. Taxonomy (GTDB): domain Bacteria; phylum Pseudomonadota; class Gammaproteobacteria; order Burkholderiales; family Burkholderiaceae; genus JASSUD01. The sequence goes on along the minus strand of JASSUK010000025.1, from coordinate 198,320 downwards.
TCAAGAGCATGTCCGTCGTTTGACATACCTGAGCATTAATTCCGCTCCGTATTCCCACCCCTCTTTTTTATTTTATTTAAAAAATGCTTTATCCAAAGCAGAGGGAAGTTTTGACTTTTTTTTCTAAAAAAAGTGGTTTTTTTATTGCATAGCTTCGCTTCTTTTTACCGGAGATCGACATGATATTGAGTAGTTTTCATTCGCAAGCACGGAATTTTATTTCTGAATATCGTTATAAAGATTGGAGTAACGAAAAACTCATAGAAGAATGTACGGCATTTCTAACTAAAGCATTGGATTCACCCTATCGCTTTTACGCGGAAGCCATAGCGTTACAAGCTCTAGCCTCCTATGAGGCGAGTGCATCAAGAAAATATGCTTATATTGATCTTACGCGTACCACTGACGCAGCACTATTTATACAAAGTGGACTTAGTACAGAACATCGAGAATGGGTATTCACTACCACGGATATTCTGAAGGCTGCAGAAGAACATAGACTTTTTAGTCTCCCTATACCCAGCCATTTAGCCTTCTTGGAAAAACAAAAAAAAATGACTCAATCTGAAACAGGAGCAGATTAAGATGGGGCTGCGCGGGATGGATTCCACGCTACATCAAACTCTGTATGCACGCCTGATTGCCGATTATGGTTTTGAAGATAAAGGCACCTGGTTGCAAAAAGGACACTGCCCTGAATGCGGAAAGAAAGAAGTGTTTACGCATACACAACACCCTTGGATTCTGCGGTGTGGGCGGCAAAATCGCTGCGGATGGGAGCAGTCGGTTAAAGATCTGTATAGCGATTTGTTCGATAACTGGTCTACGCGTTTTCCAGTATGCAAAGACCAGCCGAATGCAGCAGCGAAAGCCTATTTGCGTGATGCACGGGGATTTGATGTAGAAAAAATTCGTGGCTGGTATACGCAAGGACAATATCGAGATAGTGCGCTCAATGTCAGTAGCGCCACCGTGCGCTTTACCGTGGAAGGCATTGTTTGGGAACGGCTTATCGATCAGCCTGAACGCTTTGGAAAGAAAGCACACTTTAAGTCGGGCAGCAGTTACGCCAGTCTCTGGTGGCAACCGCCTACACTCAATATCCAGACTGTTAAGGAGGTGTGGCTTGTTGAAGGGATCTTTGATGCTATTGCTTTGGATCATCACGGCATTGCTGCAGTTGCTTTACTTTCCTGCACCAATTACCCAGAGAAGGCACTGGCCAGACTCGCAGCAACAGGCCATAGACCCCGCTTAATTTGGGCGCTAGATAGTGATAAAGCAGGACAACGCGGCATTATTAAAGGGATACAGCGCGCGCGCAATGCAGGTTGGAAGTGTAAGGCAGCCCAAATTCCTCAAACTAAAAATAAGCTGGATTGGAATGATTTACATCAAAGCGAACTCCTGAGCAAAGCCGATCTGGAAACCTATCTATATCATGGTGCCCTGTTAATTGCCGATAACCCCTTTGAGCGAGGCAGGCTTTTACATCAAAAAAACCACTTAAGAGAATTTGCTTTTGAACACGGGCGGCGGTTGTACTGGTTCAAGCTCGATCAGGAACAACTCGACCATGCTCGAGAAGCAGAGCAGGATGCTGAAGCACAGCCGATAAAAGAGGAGTCCGCCCTCAAAAACTGCAGCAACATCTTAGAAATTGCAAACTGCGCGCCACTCCCTTTGTATTATCAGGCTCATGCGGCTACAGACGAAGCCTGGTACTACTTTCGCATCGATTTTCCAAACGCTCCGTCTATTAAAAGCACGTTTACTGGTACACAAATCGCTTGTGCCAGTGAGTTTAGAAAACGCTTGCTTACCATAGCCCCTGGCGCTTTCTACTCTGGCAATAGCACGCAACTCGACCGCTACCTACGAAACAACATGGCCCATATTCGATCGATCCAGACGATTGACTTTATCGGCTATAGCAGCGAGCACGAATGCTACGTCTTTAAAGATATCGCTATTCGTAAAGGGCAAGTCGTCACGCTGAATGAAGAAGATTTTTTTGAGTTGGGATCTATCAGCCTCAAAACGCTCAGTCAGCTAGCACCGCTTTCTATCCCGCGTGAAAAAAGCAGCAAAGATCCAGATTGGCTGACTCCATTCTGGGAATGCTTTGGAGCCAAAGGAGTTATTGCGCTCGCGTTTTGGTTTGGTTCTTTATTTGCAGAGCAAATCCGAGCTGAACATAAAAGCTTTCCGTTTTTGGAAATTGTCGGTGAGCCTGGAGCCGGTAAATCAACGTTGATTGAATTTCTATGGAAATTGCTAGGGCGGCGAGACTATGAAGGCTTTGATCCCTCTAAATCGTCCCTAGCAGCTCGTGCTCGCAACTTTGCCCAAGTTTCTTGCTTACCTGTTGTACTGATTGAGGGCGAACGTCAAGAAGAGAGCAGCAAATACGCCAGATTTGATTGGGATGAACTCAAGACGGCTTATAACGGACGCTGTGTGCGGGCCACGGGTATTAAAAATAATGGCAATGAAACGCGTGAGCCGCCATTTCGGGGAAGTGTGGTTATCAGCCAGAACACACCGGTCTGCGCCAGTGAAGCTATTTTACAGCGACTGATTCATCTGCATTTTGATTGTAGTTTGCATACGCAAGATACGAAAAACCATGCAGAGGTACTAGAGCGGATGCCGGTGGAAGCAGTCAGCTATTTTATTCTGCATGCCATCACCAGCGAAGCGCAGGTGATGGCATGCATGTTCAAGCGCACTCCCCATTACGAGCAGCAACTGCATACAAAGCCCGATATCTCACATATGCGTATTGCAAAGAATCACGCACAGTTGATGGCGCTTGTGGACGCGTTGGCGTTAATCATTCCTATTTCTGATAAACAGCAAGAGGAAGTGCAGGTGCAATTAATGGAGATGGCGATCAAGCGTCAGCATATGATCAATGCCGATCATCCAGTGATACAAGAATTCTGGGATACCTTTGATTATTTAAATGGAGATGGAGAGCCGCTGCTTAATCATAGCCGTGAGCCTACGCTGATCGCAGTCAATCTCAATGATTTCGCCAAACTAGCCGCAGAGCAACAGCAGAAAATACCGCTTCTAATAGATCTCAAGCGTTATTTACGAAATAGCAGATCTCGCAAATTTGTAGAGATTAAGACAGTACGCTCGGTAATTCACTCAAGAGGCTTATCTCATAAAACGGGATCTGAGGTATTGAAATGTTGGATATTCCAACGGGCAGGAGATTAGTAAGCGTTTATAGATACAGCATATCCATTACAAAGGTAAGAATTTGCTTTGGAGTTAAAGTTCTATGTTTTCCGATACCAATTCACAAGCATGGTCAGCACTTATTCGTTTTGTTGCTGAAAAAGCCATCGACTTACTAGCTACTGATGCTCAAAATAATGTGGGGCAATCAAAAAAAACTCATATAAAGTCAAACAATGAAACGTTTAAAAACAGCCATTTACGCCCGCTACAGCACAGATAAACAGCGTGAATCTTCTATAGAGGATCAATTTCGTATCTGTCAGTTACGTGCGGAAAAAGAAAACTTTGAGATCATCAAGTACTACAGTGATGATGCAATAGGTGGCAGTACGCCGCTTGAAAAACGCTTGGGCAGTTCACAACTTCTTTCAGCTATTAATGCCAATTACATTGAGGCACTAATAGTTGAGGGATTAGACCGAATTTCTCGTGATCAAGTAGAACAAGAGCGGATTGTCCGCCGATTAGAGCATGATGGTATTGTCATTATCGGTATTGCAGATGGCTATGATAGCCGCATGGGCCATTCTCGAAAAATTTTGCGCGGTATACGCGGGCTTATCAATGAATTGTATTTAGATGATTTGAGCCATAAAACACATCGCGGCCAGCAGGGACAGGTAACTCGCGGTTATACCGCTGGCGGTCGATCTTACGGTTATAAAATTATTAGAGACAAACACGGAAGCCGCTTTGAAATCCTGGAAGAAGAGGCTAATTGGGTGCGTTGGATATTCCGAAAATATGGAGATGGGTGGAGTATTCAGCGCATTGCGCACTCTTTAAACGAAGTTGGCGCTCCCTCTCCGCGCGGAAAATCTTGGGCTGTATCAGCAATCTATGGAAGTCCCGCTAAAGGAAGCGGGATACTGAACAATAAGCTATACATCGGACAATACATATGGAATCGCTCTCGCTGGGTTAAAGATCCAGATACAGGGGCCTCGAAGCGTATTAGTCGGCCCATATCTGAATGGACTATTGTAGATACACCTCAGCTACGGATTGTTTCGGATGAACAGTGGGAAACAGTACGGTCACGGATGGATCATAGAGATACAAGAAGGAAAGGCCGTCCACTTAGAACACTATTCGGGGGCCTCATGCGGTGTCCAAAGTGCGGAGGCCCTATTATTGCCACTAGCCAAAGATATTATGGTTGTAATCTTGCAAAAGATCGTGGGCCGGCAGTGTGTTCAGGCTTTTATATCCCTCGCGAAGAAACAGAAGAATGCTTGCTGGGTATGCTTCAAGAAGAGCTACTTTCTATTGATGCTCAGAAAAAAATCAAGTCACAAATTAAGGTGATCTTAAATGAGCGGCATTTATTAAAGCGTCAACTAACCAGCTCTTCTCAAGCGCAGCTCACAAATATCAATACCGAGATAGAGCGCCTTGTAGATGCAATAGTCGCTTTGGGAATTTCACCGACATTGCAATCACGGCTTCAGGTAGCAGAAGCTAAACGTGAAGAAATAATAGCCGAAAATTTGAAAGTAACAGGGAAAGAGATATCGGTAGTAGAAGCTATAGCGACTGTTGGACGTATAACAACCGATTTAAAGAGCGCCATGGAAACTGATCCAAAACGTTCTCGAGAGATTATTGCTGAACTTATGGGGAATATCGCGCTTACGATAAGAGAGGACGGCATTTATATTGAACACGATGCCGTCAGCGAAAGACTTGCACTTATTGCCTCTAGTGGCATGTCTCTAAATGGGGTTGCGGGGGCAGGATTTGAACCTACGACCTCCGGGTTATGAGCCCGACGAGCTGCCAGACTGCTCCACCCCGCGTCCGTCACTGCGAAAGACGTAGTATAGCAAACGTATTAAATAATACAAGCTCAAATCTATCTTAATTAGATAGGTAGTCTGAATGGAGCTTAGATAAGTGTCGTTTTTGGTAATAAATTGGAGGCTGGCCATTGCATATTGGGGGCTATGCCTTACCATTCTTTGTCATCACAGCAGGCTATAGAGTTCCTTAGAGAGGTGTTACATTAATCTCTACACCTATTTTGGCTCTATCTTTTTTGCTCGCTTTCTTATCTTTGTTCTCACACTATGAAAATTATCCACACCTTTGATGCGCTGCGTGCGCATTTGCATGCAGAGAAAAATACGGCTTTTGTGCCCACTATGGGTAATTTGCATCAGGGGCATGCTTCTTTAATGCAGGCGGCGCATACGCATGGAAGTCCGGTAGTAGCTAGTATTTTTGTGAATCCGCTGCAATTTGGGCCGCATGAGGATTTTGAGCGCTACCCGCGTACGCTAGAAGCGGATGTGGCGGTGTTAGAGCAAGAGAAGGTGGATGTTTTATTTGCGCCTAATCAGGCTGAGTTATATCCCCAAGCGCAAACTTGTCGTGTCCATCCCTCCCCTGCTATTAGCCATATTTTGGAAGGGGCGCATCGCCCAGGCTTTTTTGAGGGTGTATGCACGGTCGTGTTGAAGCTATTTCATGGTGTGCAGCCTCGTGTGGCGGTATTTGGCAAAAAGGATTATCAGCAATTGCATGTGGTACGCGATATGGTCCATCAGCTTATGCTCCCTATTCATATTATTGGGGTTCATACGGCCCGCTCTGCATCTGGGCTGGCTTTATCTTCCAGAAATAGTTATCTCACGCCTGAACAACAAGCGCGCGCTGCTACGCTTTTTGCTACTCTGCTTAAAATTCGAGATGCTATGCATGTTGCGCATCGCCGTGATTTCACGGCGCTGGAACAAGAGGCGTGCGCTTTTTTACGTGAACAGGGTTGGAAACCAGACTACGTCGCTATTCGTGAGCGCAGGACTTTGCAAGAGCCTGTATTAACCACTTCCTCAGAAACCACTACGGGTCATTCCAACTTGCCTGAACTCGTTATTCTGGCAGCCGCTACTTTAGGAAGCACGCGTTTGTTAGATAACTTGGAATGTTGATTTATAAGCCTTTTTAAACTCGCTCCTACCATGCATGGTAGGTTGTGGTGACGAAGGAACCCCAACATGCAGACCACTGCTCTCTAATGTATGACCTTTTGCAGCGCATAGGCAGGTTTTAGGAGGCTCTTGGTAGGATGTTGGGGTTCGTGCTTAACCCCAACCTACCGTTCTTTTTATTTCTCTATGTCTTCACCTTTTCCCACCTTTGCTTTGCTTGATGACTGTCATGCCACGGCAGCTGCACCTTTTAGCCGTTTGTATACGCATTATGTACATCAGCGCATTTGCATGGATGGTACGCAGTGGGAAGCGGTATGCGAGGAGGTAGAAGAAGATTTACAGGCAGGATTGCATGCTGTAGTGCTTGCAGAATATGAATGGGGAGTGAAATTACATCTTCACGATCATGCAACCGACTTTGCGCCACAAACAGCCTGTCGTTTTTTACTATTTCGCGAATGTGCCAAGCTCTCGCAGCAGCAGGTACTAGCGTGGTTAGAACATGCAAGTGCTGCTGAGAACGGGGTGGGCAAGATAGGTAAGCATCCTCTTTCAAGCATCACACACCTACAAGCTAGTTGCACTGAAACTGAATTTGTACGCGTATTCAATACGATTCAGGCTGCTTTGCAAGCGGGTGAGATGTATCAGATGAATTTCACCTATCGACTCTATTTTGATGTGCTCGGCTCCCCTTTTTCTCTATACCAGCGCTTGCGCGAACGTCAGCCGACGGCTTATGGAGCTTTAATAACGCTTCCCACAGGGGATTGGGTTTTATCTTTTTCTCCCGAACTATTTTTACAAAACCAAGGCGGCAAGCTCACGGCAAAACCGATGAAAGGGACTGCAGCACGTTCGCCTGATGTATCGCACTGCAATGCGGCTACCGACTTGGCAGCAAGCATTAAAAATCGTGCTGAAAATGTGATGATTGTTGATTTGCTGCGCAATGATTTAAGTCAGATTGCACAGCAGGGTTCTGTGCAGGTGCCCGAGCTTTTTAAAGTAGAGCCCTATGGCACGGTTTGGCAAATGAGCTCAACAGTTCAAGCGCAGTTACAAGAAGGGTTAACGTTTGCACAGATCATGCGTGCGCTTTTTCCTTGTGGTTCTATCACGGGGGCACCTAAACATAGTTCGATGCAATGGATTCACCAACTTGAAAATACGCCTCGTGGACTCTATACCGGCGCTATTGGTTGGTTAGATGTGGCGTCTCGCACAGGATTACCCCCGTCCTCAAGCAACAATAAAGGGGTATGTGGGGATTTTTGTCTATCTGTGGCAATACGCACCATAACGCTTAAACCCGCTCAAGAGCCTATGCATTGGGCAGGTATATTAGGTATAGGTGCGGGCATTGTGCTTGACAGCATTGCTTACGATGAATTCAAAGAATGTGGTTTAAAAGCCCGTTTTTTAACGCAGCTCGATTCTAATTTTACGCTTTTAGAAACGATGTATGCCACGCATGAGCAAGGCATACGCCATGCAAGGCGTCATGCACGGCGTTTGCGGCGTGCATCCTATTATTTCGGTTTTGTATGGCAACCTCGCTCCATTTACAAGCAACTTCAGGCAATTATTGCTGCCCTCCCTCCAATGCAGCCTTTTAAAATAAGGCTAACACTAGATGCGATGGGTAAGTGCACATTTTCTACAGAAGCGCTCCCTCCCCCCCTTACTCAACCAGTCCCCGTACTACTCGCATCGGATTTAGGATTAGGCCCGGCTTTTGGAAATTCAGCAGAGTCTGTGCCGCCTCTTCCATCCACCTCGATATCTGGCACAGCGCCAAGCCACCAGCAACCCATATGGCTGCAATACAAAACTAGCGTTCGGCCAGATTACAACCAGGCATTACAGCTAGCTAAAGAGCTCGGTGTATTTGATCTTTTATTTGTGAATAGGAATGGCGAGCTGACTGAAGGTGCGCGCACGAATCTCTTTTTAAAACTAAAAGGTCGATGGTATACCCCACCCATTTCCAGTGGCGCGCTTCCTGGCGTAATGCGGGCTGTATTGTTAGATGATCCAACTTTTCAAGCAGCTGAGCAGGTGCTCACGCTAAATGATTTATATCAGGCTGAGGCTATGCTCCTATGCAATGCATTGCATGGGCCTCTTGTGGCTTATTTGGATAGATTAAAGTAAGACTATGGTGTGCCACTGACTTTTAATCATCACTTTTGAAATCCACATGCAGGTTTTAGAACGGTAGGTTGGTGGTGAGGTACGAACCCCAACATGATGGCCACTGTCCTCTTGAAACCTGCATGTACATGCCAAAAGCGATGATCAAAAGTCGGTGGTATGCATGTTAGGGTTCGTACCTCACCACCAACCTACGCCCTATGGCAAATTGATGGGTAGGGCAACATTCCACAGCATGCTTACAACGCGTTATCTTGCTTTAATAAGCGTGTATGCAAGTACGCTTCAAACGCATCTTTAACGTCTGGATGACGTAGGGCAAATTCAACTGTTGCTTTCAGATAGCCTAGTTTGCTGCCGCAGTCAAACCGAGTGCCTTGGTAACGGCAGGCTAGCACTTGCTCTTCTCGCATTAAGGATTGGATAGCATCCGTCAGTTGAATTTCTCCTCCAATACTAGGTTTTAAATGCCGAAGGTGGTCGAAAATGCGGGGTTGAAAAATATAGCGCCCTACTACGCCAAAATTAGAGGGTGCTTCCTCAGGAGTAGGTTTTTCAACAATCTGCGTTAGGCTAATAATGCCTTCATTCCATTCTTTGCCGGCAATGACACCGTAAAACGGGGCCTCTTCACGGGAAATGGTTTCTACTCCCACCACCGAGTTGCGATAGTGTTTGAACACTTCCACCATCTGCTGCAAGACGGGAGGCGCGCCGTCTAGTAAATCATCGGCTAGAAGTACTGCAAAAGGCTCGTCGCCAATGAGCTTCTCCGCACATAAAACCGCATGACCTAAGCCCCGTGCTTCAGGTTGGCGCACGTAAAAGCAGTCCATATGAGGGGGCTTTATTTTGCGCACTTGCTCTAGCAAGCTGGCTTTATTATGTGCTTCGAGCTCCATTTCAAGCTCGTAGGATTTATCAAAATGATCTTCGATCGCGCGCTTACTGCGCCCAGTGACGAAAATCATGGTGGTTATCCCAGCTGCCAGGGCTTCTTCTACCGCTAGCTGAATAAGAGGAATATCTACCACTGGTAGCATTTCTTTTGGGATGGCTTTGGTTGCAGGCAGAAAACGCGTCCCTAGTCCGGCAACGGGGAAAACTGCTTTGGTGATATTAGTGGTAGACATACCGTACTTATCCTAGAAACCGAGCTTGTTGTTCTGTCAATTTTTGATGGAGGGTTTCAAATTGTGCGCAGCGTGTTTTTTCTTGCTCCACTACATTAGCAGGAGCCTTGGAAACGAAAGCCTCATTGGCTAACTTATTTTTGCACTTTGAAATTTCTAGCTCTAAACGACTCAGCTCTTTAGCTAGGCGCTGTGTTTCTTGCTCTGGATCTACCTCTACTTTGAGTGCAATTTTCAAAGAGATAAACTGCGTCCCAAATTGCAGCCCTACTACTCTTATAGGAGCAGGATGCACTGCTGCATCGAGCAAGGCTTCATCTTCCAAAATATGCACATCAGATAAACGCACCAGTGCTTTGAGATACGGCGCAGCATCTTTGAGAAAAAGCGCAGCCCCAGTCGCAAAAAGCGGTACACGCTGCCCTGGAGGAAGCTGCATATCGGAGCGCAAGCCTCGGCATGCTTCTATCACTTTTTTAAGTTGAATAATCCATTCTTGCGCACTGCGATCTTCGTGTCCGTCTTGCACACGAGGATAAGCCTGCATCATGATCGAGGTAGAAGCTGCTGCTTTATCTGTTGCAATCTCTACTTCGGCTTTTGGCTGTTGCGTTGTTTCTATCGCACCATCTGATTCAAAAGGCCATTGGGCAAATGCTTCTGTTAGAGGTGCAATTTTCTGCCACAACGCTTCCGTGATAAACGGCATGATCGGATGAGCCAATCTGAGTACGGTTTCCAAAACTTGTAAAAGCGTACGCCTAGTCAAATACTGCTGCTGAGGCGTACCTGTTTGCAGCTGCACTTTGGCAAACTCCACGTACCAATCGCAATATTCTTCCCAAATAAATTGATACAGCGCTTGTGATACTAAATCGAGGCGGAAAGTGGCAAAGCCTTGTTCTATATCGGTAATAAGTGTTTGCAAACGCGTTTTTATCCAACGATCTGCAATGCTCAATTCCTGCCCTTCTTTCGCAAGGGTTAGTGGCGTTGATTCAGTAGGTGAGGTCAGCGTAGCAGTAGATTTTTCTGCTAAACCCGCGTCATCCACGCAATTCATCGTTACAAAACGCGCGGCATTCCAAAGTTTGTTGCAAAAATGACGGTAGCCTTCACAACGAGCCAGATCAAAATTAATGGTGCGGCCCAGTGTTGCGAGTGAGGTGAAGGTTAGACGTAATGCATCACTACCAAATGCAGGAATACCTTCAGGAAATTGTTGACGCGTTTTTTTCTCGATGGTGCCGGCTTGCTTGGGATTCATTAAACCCATAGTGCGTTTTTGCACTAATGCGTCTAGCGTAATGCCATCGATCAAATCCAGCGGATCTAGTGTGTTACCTTTAGATTTGGACATTTTCTGGCCCTCTGCATCGCGCACTAAGCCGTGCAGATAGACCGTATCAAACGGAACCTGACCTGTAAAATACAGCGTCAGCATCACCATACGTATGACCCAGAAAAATAAAATATCAAAGCCTGTGACCAGCAACGAAGACGGCAGAAAAAATTGGAATTCAGGCGTTTTCTCTGGCCAACCCAATGCAGAAAAAGGCAATAAGGCCGAAGAAAACCACGTATCCAACACATCCGGATCACGCACGAGTGCGCTGGTGTCTCCTGCTTCTAAAGCCTGTTTTTTGGCATCCTCTTCACTCCGCGCCACATAAATATGCCCAGCATCACTATGCCAAGCAGGAATTTGGTGCCCCCACCACAGCTGGCGGGAAATGCACCAGTCTTGAATATTGGCAAGCCACTGACGGTAAGTATTGGCCCAATTATCAGGCACCAATTTTACTTGCCCGTTTTCGACCACATCGCGCGCAGCACCTGCTAAAGAGGTACGAGACAGTGCTCCTTTTGGATGGTTTGGTACTTTATCCATCGCAACAAACCACTGATAAGTCAGCACAGGCTCAATAACCGTACCGCTGCGATCGCCTCTTGGCACCATCAATTTGTGCGGTACTGTGCGCTCTAATAACCCCAAACGTTCCAGGTCCACGCATATCGCTTTGCGTGCATCAAAACGGTCCATCCCTTGATAAGCGGCAGGTACTGCATCATTAAGCTTGGCATCCAAGGTCAAAATTTCCAGCATAGGCAAATTGTGACGCAAGCCCACCTGATAATCATTGAAGTCATGCGCAGGAGTTACTTTGACCGCACCGCTACCAAATGCAGGATCCACTGCACTGTCTGCAATAATCGGAATTTCGCGATCACATAAAGGCAGGCGTACCGTCTTGCCAATCCAGGATTGATAACGCACATCGTCCGCATGCACCATGATGGCCGCATCGCCTGGCAATGTTTCAGGGCGTGTAGTAGCTACTGTGATATGGCCTGATCCATCTGTTAATGGATAACGGATATGCCATAAAAAGCCGTCCTCTTCTTCGCTAATCACTTCGAGGTCGGACACCGCAGTTTTCAGATGCGGATCCCAGTTTACTAAGCGCTTACCACGATAAATCAAGCCATCTTCATGCAAACGAACAAATGCTTCGCAGACTGCTTTGGAGCGAACCGCATCCATCGTGAAATATTCACGGCTCCAGTCTATCGAAGCACCAAGGCGGCGTATTTGCTTGGTAATGGTTGAACCAGACTGCTCTTTCCACTCCCAGACCTTTTCGATAAACGCATCACGTCCTAGGCTATGCCTAGAAATATTCTGCGCATCTAGCTGGCGCTCAACAATAATTTGCGTTGCAATCCCAGCATGGTCTGTGCCCGGCACCCATAAGGTATTGGCTCCCCGCATACGGTGATAGCGTGCATAGCTATCCATAATTGTCTGATTAAACCCATGCCCCATGTGCAAAGTCCCTGTGGTATTTGGAGGAGGGAGCAGCATGGAAAAAGAAGCTTGATCAGAGTTAAGTGTGGCGACTGAATAGCCACGTTTTTCCCATTCAGCGCTCCAAAAAGCTTCAATATCCTGAGGGGTAAAGTGTTTGTCAAAAGTAGAGGTATCGCTCATGGGGCAGTCAAAAAGAAAAAAAGCCAGGCAAAAAATGGTTTTTAAATACGTAAGGAAGGCTTAGGTTGTGTCTATGGTAGGCTCACCCTAAACCCTTTTTCAGATGGCTAAAAAACAAAAGAGCTATAGATTTTAGGCTATAGCGGAGTAGATAGCTTTTTTAGTAGATCAAAAAGGGCGAAACTTCACTCTATTTTCTGAGATTTTAAGCAGATTCTTATAACGCTCTCTATATAATTACACTATTTTTCTTCGGTGATTCCATGTCCGATCTGCTCGACTCTCTCAATCCTGAGCAGCGCACTGCAGTAACTCTGCCTGATGGATCCGCGCTTATTTTAGCTGGAGCGGGGAGTGGTAAAACACGCGTCCTCACGACCCGCATAGCTTGGTTGATTCAAACTGGCCAAATTCGCCCGTTTGAATTACTAGCCGTCACGTTCACCAATAAAGCAGCGCGCGAAATGGTCGCGCGCCTTAGCACCCTGCTGCCGATTGATCCGCGCGGCTTATGGATGGGAACTTTCCACGGCTTGTGCAATCGTATGTTGCGCATACATGCCCAAGAAGCAGGCTTGCCTCCTGGCTTTCAAATTTTGGATATGGGCGATCAACTCTCGCTCATCAAGCGCCTTCTCAAAGAAGCCAATGTAGATACCGAACGCTATTCTGCTAAGGCGCTACAAGCCTTTATTAATAATGCCAAAGACGCAGGTATTCGCGCAAATGCAGTCCAACTTACGCAATCCACCGATCAAAAATTTGCAGAACTCTACGCGCTGTATGAAGCAAATTGCCAGCGTGCAGGGGTAGTAGATTTTGCAGAGCTCTTATTGCGCTGCTACGAACTGTTAAGCAACGACGCACTGCGCGCGCACTATCAAGCCCGTTTTAAACATGTCTTGGTCGACGAGTTTCAAGATACCAATCCTTTGCAATACGCTTGGTTAAAGCGCCTAGTGGGTCATGGAGAACCCGGTCAAAACACCCCTTCTGCATTCCTGGCCTCTCCCAATGCTGTCTTTGCTGTAGGAGATGATGATCAAAGCATTTACGCCTTCCGCGGCGCTAATGTAGACCATATGCTTGATTTCGAGCGTGAATTTCAACCCAGCCGCTTAATCAAGCTGGAGCAAAATTATCGTTCCGATGGCTTTATTCTCGAAGCAGCCAATCAACTTATCTCCAATAACACAGGCCGCTTAGGCAAAAATCTGCGTACAGATGCAGGCTCTGGCGACCTCATTTGCGTCTATCCAGCCACCACGGATCTTCAAGAAGCCAACTGGGTTGTCGAGAGTATTCGAGAAAAATTAGAGGCAGGATGCAAAGCCGACGACCTGGCTATTTTATACCGCAGCAATGCCCAATCTCGCGTGTTAGAACATGCCCTATTCCAGGCTGGTATCGCGTATCGCGTCTATGGAGGATTGCGATTCTTCGAGAGACAAGAAATCAAACATGCGCTCGCCTATTTACGTTTAATCGACAATCCCAATGATGATACGGCGTGGATGCGCATAGTGAACTTCCCCACCCGAGGTATTGGGCAGCGTACGCTCGAACAGCTCTTGGCGATAACCCATGAGTATGCTTGCTCGATGTCAGCGGCCGTCTCTTTTATGGAAGCAAGTGCCCCTCAAGCAAAGGTCAACAGCTTTGCACGCTTAATCGATGAAATGCGCCAGACGATAGATCAGTCTGGATACACGCTGCCTGAAGCCGTAACCTATGTGCTCAAGGCAAGCAATTTAATCGCGCATTACGAAGCAGAACGTGAAGGGCAAGAGCGTCTTGATAATTTGCAAGAACTCATTAATGCAGCGAGTGTTTTTGTCACTGGCATGGGATATGGCGTAGATACTCCTGCACATACTTTAGTAACAGGCCAACAAAATAGAGCGGATCTGCAAGCAGATCCGCTCGACCCTGAAACCATGCTGTCCCCGTTATCACATTTCTTGGCGCATGCAGCGCTAGAAGCGGGCGATTATCAGGCTCAAACAGGGCAAGCCGCTGTGCAACTTATGACCGTACATGCAGCCAAAGGGTTGGAATTTTCAGCGGTTTGGATGACAGGCTTAGAAGAAGGTCTCTTCCCACACGAAAATAGTTTAAGTGAAGCTAAAAATTTAGAAGAAGAACGTCGCTTGATGTATGTGGCGATCACCCGAGCAAAAAAATCTCTGTCTTTGTCTTTTGCAAACAGTCGTATGTTGCGAGGTCAAACACACTACCATCCACACTCACGTTTTCTTAATGAACTGCCTGAGCGTGTCTTAAAGTGGCTAACTCCAAAAGGCTCAGCTAGTAACGAGCGCCTTGGCGGAATAGGTAAATTTGGAATGAGAAAAGAAGAGACCGTCGTAACAGAAGAAAAAGCGGCATTGAACCGCGCAAGCTATGGGCGTCACTATCGCAGTAATAGTGGCAGCGGTGAAGCAGTCAATGAACATGGACTAAGCTATAAACGCCGTGATGCTCAGGAAGCTGCACGTGCGCAACGTGAAGAGCAGGCTGGCCTAGCTTTAGGACAACGCGTCTTTCATGCAAAATTTGGTGAAGGCAAGGTTATAGGCGTAGAAGGCCAAATGCCACTCGCGCGCGCGCAAGTTCAATTCAAACGCAATGGCATCAAATGGTTAGCGCTAGACAAAGCCAAACTGGAAAAAATTGAGTAATAGAGCGGTAGGTTGGTTGAGGTACGAACCCCAACATGCATACCACCAACTTTTAATCATCGCTTTTGGCCTGTATATGCAGGTTTTAAAAGGAAAGTGGTCATCATGTTGGGGTTCGCGCCTCAACCAACCTACATCAAGTAGTTTCGTCAATGGGCTCGGATAGCAATGTTAGCTCTGCGTCTAATTTTTCCGCTGTGACTTTCCCGAGAATAGTGCGTCTCACATTCCCTTCTGCGTCAATCAACACCGTAAAAGGCAAACCTCCCTGTGCATTACCTAAGTCGCGTGCAAGCTGCGTACCTTCAAAACCTGCTATATAAATCGGATAATTCATTCTAAATATGCGCGTAAATTCGATAACGTTCACAGCAGAATCGACAGCGATACCGATAAACTGAATTTTTTTTGATTTATATTTTTTTTGTGCCGCTACGAATGCCGGAATTTCCTGCAAACAAGGCTCACACCACGACCCCCAGAAATTGATAACCAGCGCCTGCCCCTCATATTTTGCAAGCGTACGTTGTTCACCTTCAAGGTCCGTGAGTTCGGCTTCCCAAAGACCTGCTCGTTCTGCAGTGAGGCCAGCCTGATCAAGATTCTGGCTCTCTTGATAGCGATAAAAGCCATACGTCGCAGCACTGAGCAACACGGCCATTCCTAACCAGAAAAGTCGAGAGCGTTTACGGAAAAGCCGGGTTTTAATGAAGGTGTACATAGATAGGTACTCGGTATCAGGAAAAAGGTCCAGACAAACTGCCTGAAATGCGTTTGCGATGCATAGAAAAAACATCCCGGAAAATGGGTTCAGTGTACTAGCTAAAATAGTGGTTTTTTTGTCCTGGAAGTACACCCGCTTTTTCTCATACTTCTAATCAAGAATTTTCTTATTTTTTCTCAAGACGCGTCAAGAACGTACTCTAGCACTTATACGGAAAGCACGATTTATGCACATTCATATACTAGGAATATGCGGCACCTTTATGGGAGGGCTGGCAGTACTAGCTCGCGCAGCAGGACACAAAGTGACAGGCTGTGATGCAGCTGTATATCCCCCCATGAGTATTCAGTTGGCACAACAAGGCATTGATCTTATTGAAGGCTATGATATAGATCAATTGGCGCTTAAACCTGATCTGTATGTAGTGGGAAATGTAATCACTCGAGGCAACCCGCTCATGGAGGCCATTCTCAATCAAGGCCTGCCTTATATATCAGGACCTCAATGGCTCAGTGAACACCTACTACCAGGCAAATGGGTATTAGCCGTTGCAGGGACGCATGGCAAAACCACCACCACCGCCATGCTCACGTGGATTTTAGAAGAAGCGGGATTGCAACCTAGCTTTTTACTAGGCGGAGTACCACAGAATTTTGGTGTATCAGCACGGCTATGTGACTCTTCTTTTTTTATCATTGAAGCCGATGAATACGACACCGCTTTTTTTGATAAGCGCTCCAAATTTGTCCATTACCACCCACGCACCGTTATTCTCAATAATCTTGAATATGATCATGCGGATATCTTCCCTGATCTTGCTGCCATTGAGACACAATTTCATCATTTAGTACGTATCGTACCGAATATAGGACGTTTAATCGTCAATGGCCAGCACAAAAAATCTTCTACAGAAAACCATCTATCCAATACGCATGAAGAGCCCGGAGATGCACTAAAACGGGTTCTTGATCGTGGGTGTTGGAGTGAAGTGGAATATTTTGGAACACCCGGACAGTGGGAAGCGCGCACACCGAATCTGCCAACTGGCATATCTACAAAAGATTGTGAATCTTTTACTGTGGCATGGCAGGATAATGTCATCGGAAACGTTCAATGGTCAGAGCAAAGCGGCATGCAAGGTGCGCATAGCCAGATGAATGCGCTAGCCGCTATTGCAGCAGCACGACATTGTGGTGTGCTACCTGAGCAAGCTATAGAAGCTTTAGGGCGTTTTTCAGGCGTAAAACGCCGTATGGAGGTGCGAGGCGTAGCGCGGGGTATTACGGTATATGATGATTTTGCCCATCACCCCACAGCCATACAAACTACCCTAGCTGGCCTTCGCTCCAAACTCCAGCAAGCAAAACCAGCGCAAGAGCACTGCACAACGAAACCTCGCATCCTTGCAGTATTGGAACCTCGTTCTAATACAATGAAGCTAGGCGTGATGAAAACCCGTCTGCTGGATAGCTTAGTAGATGCAGACCATATCTTTGCCTACGCAACTCCACCACGTGAAGGGAGTAAGCAAAGCGTGCACTGGAATGTGGCAGAAGTGATGGCGCCTTTAGGAAAACGTGCCCAGGCCTTTGACAGTGTGCCCCTATTAGTCAATGCAATTATTGAAACAGCTCGGGAAGGAGACCATATTGTAGTGATGAGCAATGGAGGGTTTGAAAATATCCACTCCCTACTACTAGATCGTCTCAAAACTTAGGACACACCCTAAGCTTCTCTTTTTTTATTATCTCAAATGGTGTCTGTACGGCTTGTCAATGAATATTTTTTTTGAAGAATCAGGAAGTTTAAAAGCTGGGGCAATTCTAGAAGTGCAAGGCGAAGCCTTTCAAGTCGAGTTGCCCGGAGGGCGTCGCGCGAAAGTAAGGGCCAAAGAAGTTTTGTTTGAATTTGAAGGACAACGCGGCACAGCACTGGGTGAGTGGATGCAAGCTACCCAAGAATCAGCAGAACAAATCGATCTAGATTTTTTGTGGGAATGCGCGCCTAGTGAGGCCTTTGAGCTTCGCGCATTCTCAGAGGAATATTTTGGTGCAAAACCCACCTCCATGGAACGCGCAGCCCTGGCCTTACGGTTGCATGGCGCGCCTATGTATTTTCGGCGCAAAGGGCGTGGCAACTATCAAAGGGCACCGGAAGAACAACTCAAAGCCGCATTGGCGGGGCTAGAACGCCGTAAGCAGCAAGCTCTCGTGCAAGCAGAATATGAAAATGAGCTCAAAGCACACCGCTTGCCGAGTGCTTTTCAAAACAAGGTCCTCGAACTTCTCACGGCTCCCGATAAAAATACCATTGAATATAAGGCTCTTGAGACGGCCTCTATCGCACTAGGTAAAACACATGCACAACTGATGCTCGCCTGCCAGGGCATTCCCTCTGCGCGTGCGCTGCACGAAGCGCGCTTTTTAGCTCAATCTTTTCCAAAAGGTATTGGATTCGCAGCAGTTGATCTACCTACCTACACTTGTGAGGTACTGACCACACGCGTAAAAAACCTAGAGTTACCTGAAGCCGAAGTGCAAGCATTTTCTATCGATGACATTACCACTACCGAAATAGATGATGCGTTTTCCGTACAGATTTTGGCGGAAGATCGCGTGCGCATTGGTATTCATATCGCAGCCCCAGCGCTTGGGATCAATCCTGGCAGTCCACTCGATATGGAATTGCGTAACCGCCTATCAACAGTCTATATGCCAGGCGACAAAATCACGATGCTGCCCCAAACACTCGTCGATACCTTTACGCTAGAAGCGGGCAGCCTACGCCCTGCCCTATCGCTCTACACCATTATCGATACCACTACCCAGCAAATCGTTACCAGCGAAACACGTATTGAACGTGTATGGATTGCAGACAATCTACGCCACAACACGCTAGAAACTGAAGTGACTGAAGAAGCACTGGCAGCAGGTTCAGGCAACTATCCTTACAAAGCAGAACTAGCCCTAATATGGCCCTTTGCACAAGCGCTGTATGAAAAGCGCCAACAAGCACGTCTTCAATCTGGCTTGCGCCGCGAAACCCAAAATCAGCGTGACTTCAGCTTTTATATAGATGAGGAAGAGCACATAAGCATCGTACCGCGTGATCGCCATTCCCCGATAAATTTCATCGTGGCTGAACTCGCCATACTAGCTAACAGCACATGGGGAGGCTTGCTTGCTGGGCATGGCGTGCCTGGCATTTATCGTGCTCAACGTGCATTTGGCCCCAACCGCACCCGTATGCAATTAACTCCTGCCCCCCATGAAGGCCTAGGCGTTGCACAATATGCGTGGAGCACCTCTCCATTACGTCGCTATATTGATTTACTCAACCAATGGCAACTCATAGCCTGCGCGCGCGATGGAGTAGCTGCAAGGCTGTGCGCGCCATTCCAACCTAAAGATGCTGAGCTGTACATTGTTGCTCAACGCTTTACAGATACTTATGCAGACTATTCGGAACACCAAGGGCGCATGGAGCGGTTTTGGTGTTTGCGATGGTTACTGCAAGAAAACCTCCAGCAAGTCAGAGCCATCGTGATAAAAGGCGATTTAGTGCGCCTGGAAGATATTCCTCTGACGCTACACATCCCTGAGCTGGGAATACAAGCAAGCGGGACGGCTCTATTGCTGCATATCACTCATATTGATGAACTAGAGTTAACGGCATCTGCACGTCTGCTTAAGATATTAAGCGCAGCAGAGCCTGCTGTGGCACCTGAGTCTGAAGAAGAAGATGGTGACGCGGATTCAACAGCGTCAGAAGCTGCTGCTGCACCTGTTGCTTGCAACACTGATACGGTCGAAGAAGCGGCTTGTAAATAATTAGAGCTATTTTCAATTAAAAAAACCTGCATGCGCATGCCAAAAGCGATGATTAAAAGTCAGTGGTGCGCATGTTGGGGTTCGTACCTCACCACCAACCTACCGTTCTATATGACTGCACACTGCATTTATGCTCTACGCCATGGTGTATCTCGCTGCATACAGTTAGCATTTTGCTTGGCCTTCTTAAACAGCGCACCCGCACTGGCTTCAGGCCGCGAAGCATTAATGCATTTCGTCACCCAAGTTCAAACAGCCAAAGGCCAATTTGAACAAAGGCAAATTACAGCGAAACCCAAGCCTGCAACTACGAATGGAGCGCGTATCGCAACACGCCCACCCATCACTATGAGCCCACCTGAACAAGTGCTTCAAGGCCATTTTGTATTCAAACGCCCAGGTCAATTTGTTTGGGAGGTTACTACACCTTATGAGCAAGTTTTACAGGCAGATGGGCGCGATTTTTATGTGTATGACAAAGATCTACAGCAAGTTACACACCGTTTGGTAGATGAGGCAATAAACGGGAGTAGTGCTGCTATTTTGTTTGGTCGTGCAGATTTAGAGCGCACTTTTACGTTGCGTGATGAAGGGGTGATGCGAGGTATCGATTGGTTGGAATTGCGGCCCAAGCAGCAAGATGCTGCGTTTGAGCGCATTCGCATTGGCTTTCGCAGCAATATGCTCCATGCCATGGAGCTGCATGATGCTTTTGGCAATGTGACTTATTTGACCTTCCATCATCTGGAAATTAATCCATCTCTGGCTAAAGATCAGTTTAAGTTTACGCTGCCAGCAGAGGCTGAGTTAGTAGAAGGGTAGGGTACGTGCTTAGCAATGTAATCCTTCACCGCCTGCACATCGACAGGCAAACGTTCTAAGCGCTGTGGAAGGGTCTCTAGTTGCTCAAAAGCGCTTGGGCGTGGGGCAGCCTGGCCCAGTGCTTCTTGGATCACTTCGTTGAATTTTATAGGCTGCGCCGTTTCCAATACGATCATCGGAATGCCTGGCTCTAAATATTTGCGAGCAGCTACTAAACCGTCTGCTGTATGGGGATCAATGATGCGCTGGTAGCGGGTATATACATCACGTATCGCCGCTATACGTTCTGCATGATGGCTACAGTTAGATACGAGCCCTGCTGCCTGTAGGCGAGAAAAATCAGCCTCGCCCGATAAGTCAAAGCCCCCTTCTGTCTGGACTTTTTCAAACAGTGACCGTAAACGCACCGCATCGCGGTCCACTATGTCAAAAATCAAACGTTCGATATTGGATGCTTTTGAGATATCCATACTCGGGCTACTGGTCGAGTGCGTTTGTTTGCGCACCCGATATATGCCCGTTTTAAAAAACTCGTCGAGCACATCGTTTTCATTGGTCGCCACGACTAACTTTTGAATCGGCAAACCCATTTTTCGAGCGATATAGCCCGCACAGACATTACCAAAATTTCCAGAAGGTACAGAGAACGTTACTTTAGGCCAATCGCGCAGTGGAGTATTGCTAAGCGCTGGGTTCGAAGCGATAGGAATCGCAGAAAAATAGGCTTTGAAGTAATACACAACCTGAGCAAGCACGCGCAACCAATTAATGGAATTGACGGTGCCAATCGTATATTTATCTTTAAAAGCTTGATCGCTAGATACCGCTTTGACTATGTCTTGCGCGTCATCAAAAACACCATCGAGCGCAATATTAAAAATATTTTCATCTTGCAGGCTGTACATCTGCGCTGCTTGGAAAGGGCTCATTTTTCCGTAAGGCGAGAGCATAAAAACTTGTACGCCCCGCTTACCGCGCATTGCATATTCCGCGGCACTGCCTGTATCGCCCGATGTAGCTCCTAAAATATTGAGCGTAGCGCCTGTTTTATCCAACACATACTCAAACACCTCCCCTAACAGCTGCATCGCAAGGTCTTTAAAAGCCAGTGTAGGGCCATTAGAGAGCTCAAGCAAAGACAGGGCTGCACCCTCTTCTACCCCTAAAGCAGTAAGCGGGGTGATATGCGTGGCGGTATGCGCATCCCGCGCATGCGCAAAGCGAGAAGCCGTGTAAGCACGCTGCGTTAATATTTGAATATCTGCCTTCGGAATATCGTCACAAAACTTCGAGAAAAGTTGATAGGCCAGCTCGGCATAAGACAGCCCGGCCCATTGCTGCAATTCTTCTGGCGTGATCTGAGGATACTGCTGCGGCAAATACAGCCCTCCATCTTCAGCCAAGCCTGTTAGTACGCTCTGTGAAAATGTCAGGGGAAGCTGCTCACTAGCAGGCGTGCGAGTAGAGAAATAGCGCATGGTTTTATAAAGTTTCTAAACGTAATCTGACTATAGGAGCAATCACACTGGGGAAATTTTGAATCTGCGCAGTCGCTGCGTTCAGATCTTCTTCTATGGTTGTATGAGTCAGCACTATCAAATCGGTTTCAGGACCTAACTCGCCTAGCGCTTGCGCTTCTTTTTGAAGCAAAGCGTCAATTGAAATACCGTGTTCAGCGAGAACCGCTGTAATTTCAGCAAGTACGCCTGCTCGATCTATCACGCGCAAGCGTAAATAATAACGGCTCACGATTTCGTTAGAAGGCAAAATGGGTAAAGCAGATAGATGATCAGGCTGAAAAGCCAAGTGCGGCACCCTATGCTCAGGGTCAGCGGTATGTAAGCGGGCGACATCTATCACATCGGCAACCACGGAAGAAGCGGTAGGCTCACCACCAGCCCCTTTTCCATAATACAAAGTTTGCCCTAGTGCATCAGCCTGTACCAAAACCGCATTCATTGCGCCATCGACATTGGCCAGCAAATGGCGGGCGGGAATCAGTGTGGGGTGCACGCGCAACTCAATCCCTTCTGCTGTGCGGCGGGTAATACCCAATAATTTGACCCGATACCCTAATTCTTCTGCATAGCGAATATCACGGGCAGTCAGGCCAGAGATTCCCTCAATATGTGCTCGATCAAATTGCACCGGAATGCCAAAAGCAAGCGCACTAATTAGCGTTATCTTATGTGCTGCATCCACCCCTTCTACATCAAAGGAAGGATCCGCTTCTGCATATCCAAGGCGTTGCGCTTGCGCCAGTGCAGTTGCAAAATCCACGCCCTGATCGCGCATTTGCGACAAAATAAAATTGGTTGTGCCGTTGATAATTCCAGCAATCCATTCAATACGGTTCCCTGCCAGCCCTTCACGCAGCACCTTAATAATCGGAATGCCTCCAGCCACAGCTGCCTCAAAGGCAACCATGCAACCCATTTCTCGCGCTTTAGCAAAGATCTCATCGCCATGCATAGCTAACAAGGCTTTATTGGCCGTCACTATATGCTTGCGTTGACTCAATGCGTGCAAAACATATTGTCGCGCAGGCTCAATGCCGCCAATGGCTTCAATAATAATATCGGTATCTGGATTGTTGATTAATTCGTAGGCATCGGCCGTGATCTGCACGGCATGAGAGGCTTCTTGTGGCACATCAGCATGCAGTAGTGCACGAGCGCGATTGACATCACGTACCGCCACGCCTGTAATTTCAATGTGTCGCCCCACTCGGCGCTGAATTTCTTCTTGGTTGCGCCGCAACACTTCAAACACGGCAGAACCTACTGTGCCCAGGCCAAGCAAACCGATTTTTATGGAGTCCATAAGGGAAATTTTCTGAGAAGGTAAAGAGGCGAATAATATTCAAAAATTCGAGATGTTGTTTATGCAAATCTACAGAGGCTATTTTTAAATAGGATGAGGGTATATTTTCAATAGACTCGAAGTATCTCTTATCTGAGGATAACAAAATTGTAAGGGTAGACACATCCTATGATTTTACAACTTGGTTGCGCACATACACAGGCAATGCTTGATCCGCTGATACGTATTGCCCTAAACGCCAAAATTGCAAAGCCAAGGTAGCGATGTCTACAGCCTGTGCTTGAGCCTTCACATCTATTTTATGCGCCATTGCATAGGCAGGCAGTCTCGGGCCAAAAACTTCTACAGCCCGGCCGACTAATGCAAAGGGGGTTGCGGGTATAAGAACGTCTTCCGGTTTACTCAAACTAGGCGGCACTATTACTTTCCACACCTCCTCGTTAGCTTCCCATTCAAACACGCCCCAATACACTTCATCCATACGCGCATCGATGGTTGCCAACACCCGCTGCATCGTCCCATCCTGCGCCCGTGCTGCCTGAGCACAGGCCATTAAGGTACAGACAGGAATCACCGGCAAACCCAACCCAAAGCCCAAACCCTGCACCACAGCCGTCGCTGTACGCAAACCGGTAAACGCACCTGGACCGACACCAAATGCCAAAGCCGTGCAGGAGGATAAAGGCAACCCTGCTTCCTCTAAAATTTCTTGTACTGCGGGCAAAATACGCGCACTCGATTGAGGACCTAACGATTCATGTCTAGAGAAAAATTGCGTAGAAGCAGTGCAATCAGCAGATGCAACCGCCAAGGCAACAGAGCAATATTCACTGGATGTATCTAACGCCAATAGCGCTGTAGGAGAAGATAAAGTCATAGAAAACAGCTAGAAATATTAAACGCATCAAAGACCCAGACTCAAAATCTCCCCAAAAACAATAATGGGCGGTAGGTTGGTGGTGACGAAGGAACCCCAACATGCAGGACACGATCTCCCTGAAGACCTGCTTACAAACAGTCTAAGACGAAGATTAAAAGTCAGTGGTGCGCATGTTGGGGTTCCTTCGTCACCACCAACCTACCCTATCGCAAAGGTATGAGGTTTAAAGATATAAGGCTGGGATCTGCTCGCAAAAACCAGAGTGTAAACCTCTGTACATCATCACTCATAACATTTCACAGCCTATTCCCTAAATAAAACAAGCTTCTTAGCGTAAATACCGTTACAATCCGCCCTTCGGTTTCTAGTCGGCACTTCTTTTTGCGTCGTCCTTATATCGATGTGGCGTGATTTCAGTCCACCTTAGAGCTGTTCCTCCTCCCGAAGTTTTCCCAATGGGCTTTTAGCTCATCCAAGACCCTACTTCTTTTGGCACAGCTTTTTTCTACGCGCTTTTTAATTCCCTTCCTATTTTTGCGTAGAAGGGTTTTTCTGCCTTTTATAAGAATCCTCTTTCTGCAGAAAAGCCAGGCGATTCCCCCTTTCCCGATGGTGCGCAGCACACCGCTATATGTGGCTTTGTATTGCGCGATTATTCGATGACCGGGGGCTGAAGATGGATGCTCGCGCATTTTTCTAAATAGTTTTTAATTTCCCCGGGACCTCTACTCAATGACTTCCAGCGTTTTTCAAGCCGAGTTAGATCAGCAAAATGACTCTTCTACTCCAGCCCCAGCCTCTACACAAATCGATAGCACACCAGCAGTAAAAGCAGCGCCTACCGGACCTACTTTTGTTGATTTAGGTTTATGCGAGGCTATCGTACGCACCCTTACTGCCTCCGGTTACACACATCCCACTCCTGTGCAACAGCGCGCTATTCCCGCTGCGTTAGCCGGTCGTGATCTAGTGGTATCCAGCCCTACAGGCTCAGGCAAAACAGCCGCCTTTATGCTGCCCGCCATTGAGCGTTTTGCGCAACTTCAAGCGCAAAGCAACACACCTGCTACTCCACAACGTGGAGGTAACAACGATCGCAATGCCCGTGGACGCCGTCCTCAATCCCAGCCAGCACGTCCTGCTCTACTGGTATTGACGCCTACACGTGAGCTAGCAATGCAGGTAACCACAGCTGCAAAAACGTACGGCAGCTACCTCAAACGTCTGAAAACCGTCAGCGTTCTCGGCGGTGTACCATATCGTAGCCAATTAGACATGCTCTCTGAGCAACCTGAAATTGTAGTTGCGACGCCAGGCCGCTTAATCGACCATCTAGAGCGTGGACGTATTGATTTTTCAGCGCTCTCTATGCTGGTACTCGATGAAGCCGATCGTATGCTCGATATGGGCTTTATCGATGATATTGAGACCATCGTTGCAGCAACGCCCGCTACACGTCAAACTTTGCTGTTCTCAGCCACTATTGATCGACGTATTAGCGCGCTGACACAACGTTTACTCAAAGATCCTGAGCATATTGAAATTACCCATCGTCCTGAGCAAAAGGCCAATATCACGCAATCTATTCACTGGGTGGATGATCGCACACACAAAGATCGCCTTTTGATGCATCTGCTTGCTGATGACACGCTGAATCAAGCGGTTATTTTTACCGCTACTAAAAATAGTGCGAGTGAATTATCTGATCGCCTCTGCGATGCGGGTTTTGTTTCAGCTCCGTTACATGGGGATCTTCCTCAAAGCGCCCGTACCCGCACGCTCAAAGCACTGCGTGATCAACGCGTACGCGTTTTGGTCGCAACCGATGTGGCGGCACGCGGAATCGATGTACCTAATATCACCCATGTATTTAATTACGATTTACCCAAATTTGCCGAAGACTATGTACACCGCATTGGACGTACTGGCCGCGCAGGTCGTACAGGCACCGCAGTGAGTCTCGTACACCACGCTGAAATGAAAATGGTCCGCCGTATTGAGCAGTTCACACGTCAGCCCTTACCTATTAGTGTGGTTGCAGGCTTCGAACCCCAGCGCAAACCTTCCCCAAGCTCCTTCTCTCGCGGTGGCGGTGGCGGTGGCGGCGGCGGTGGTCGTGGACGCTCCGGTGGTGGCGGTGGATACGGTGGCAGGCCAAATAGCAGCGGCGGTGGATATCGCAGCGAAGGTGCAAGAGCGCGACCAGAAGGCGGTGGATATCGCAGCGAAGGCGCAGGCGCTCGACCAGAAGGCGGTGGCGGCGGATACCGTGGTGGATTTGGCGGCGGCAATAGCGGCGGTGGATATCGCAGTGAAGGCGCAGGCGCTCGACCAGAAGGCGGTGGCGGTGGATACCGTGGTGGATTCGGCGGTGGCAATAGCGGCGGTGGATATCGCAGTGAAGGCGCAGGCGCTCGACCAGAAGGCGGTGGCGGTGGATACCGTGGCCGTAGTAACACCGGTGGTTCCTTCGCAAGCAGAAGCAATTCCCCATTCAGTGGTGGCCGCAATACAGGAAACTCTTCTCACGGACGGTAAATTGCTTACTTACTTGAGCTAGAGCTTCAAAAAAATAGCCGCAGACTTTATTGTCTGCGGCTATTTTTTTGTGCTTGGTTGTGAGGCTGATCACACATGTAGACCGATGCCTTTTTGAAATCTGTGTATGGATTTCAAAAGCGATGATTACACGTCGGTGGTATGCATGTTGGGGTTCGTGCCTCACCACCAACCTACCGTTCTAAAATTTACATATGTGTATCAAGAACGATGGTTACAAGTTGGTGGTGTGAGTTTGAGAACGTAGCTCACCCCAACTTGCCTTATTTTTCAAAAACCCATTGTCCTTGTCTATAGTCGATGTGTATCGTTTCTTTGGCGCTGAATTGTCCTGACAGAATGGCGCTGGCTAGTGGGTTTTCAATTTCTTGTTGGATGGCTCGTTTGAGTGGGCGAGCACCAAATAAGGGGTCGTATCCTACTTCACTAATCTGTTTTAAAGCGGCTGGTGAGCAGTCCAGTCCTATCTCCAATTTCGCCACACGCGCTTTGAGTGCGTTGATCTGCAGGCTGGCGATCGATGCAATATGCTCGGTACCAAGACCATGGAAAACTACTACCTCATCGATTCGGTTTAAGAACTCCGGCTTGAAATATTGTTTGAGGTCTTCCCACACTGCTTCTTGAATGGCTTTTTGTGTCTCCCCTACCATGGCTTGAATACGCCCAGAGGCTAAATTAGAAGTCATTACGATGACGCAATTTTTAAAATCAACGGTGCGGCCTTGCCCGTCAGTCATGCGGCCATCATCTAATACCTGCAACAGTACATTAAAAACATCCGGATGGGCTTTTTCAATTTCGTCCAGCAAAATAACGCTGTAAGGCTTACGGCGTACTGCTTCCGTTAAATAGCCGCCTTCCTCATACCCCACATATCCTGGAGGCGCGCCAATTAAGCGTGCAACGCTGTGTTTTTCCATAAATTCGCTCATATCTATGCGAATTAAATGGTTTTCACTATCGAACAAAAACGCCGCTAGCGCTTTACACAACTCGGTTTTACCTACGCCCGTGGGCCCCAAAAACAGAAAAGAACCATAAGGTCGGCTGGGGTCTGCTAAACCTGCACGCGAACGGCGAATCGCATTCGATACGGCCTGAATTGCTTCCTCTTGCCCAACGACTCGTTCGTGCAGTTTAGCTTCCATATGGAGGAGTTTCTCACGCTCACCTTGCATCATCCGAGAAACAGGAATACCCGTTGCTCTGGACACAATCTCAGCAATTTCTTCTGCTCCTACTTCTGTGCGTAAGAGTTGGAGATGCGTTTTATCTCGAACCTGGTTTTCTTCTGCGTTTGTGGCTTGGCTAAGCTGCGCTTCTAACCCTGGTAAGGTACCGTATTGCAATTCGGCAACCTTATCAAGTCGCCCTTCACGTTGCAGGGTCGCAATACGTGCTCGCACCCGCTCGATTTCTTCTTTCAGTAAGGCACTTCCTTGAACAGCTGATTTTTCAGCTAACCAAATTTCTTCTAGATCCGCATATTCTTTGCTCAAACGATCAATTTCTTGTTCAATAAGCGATAAACGCTTTTGAGAGGCTTCATCTTTTTCTTTTTTGACCGCTTCACGCTCAATTTTGAGCTGAATCAACCGCCGGTCTAGCTTATCCATAAGCTCCGGCTTGGAATCAATTTCCATTTTTATTTTGGCAGCCGCTTCATCGATAAGATCGATCGCTTTGTCTGGCAAAAACCGGTCGGTGATATAGCGATAAGAGAGTTCAGCTGCTGCGACAATGGCGGGGTCTGTAATTTCTACACCATGGTGTAGCTCATATTTTTCTTTCAGACCGCGCAAAATCGCAATGGTGGCCTCCACAGAGGGCTCATCCACCAGTACCTTTTGAAAACGGCGCTCAAGCGCGGCATCTTTTTCCAGATACTTCCGATACTCATCCAGCGTAGTAGCGCCAATACAGTGCAGCTCACCACGCGCAAGCGCAGGTTTGAGCATATTGCCTGCATCCATAGCTCCTTCTGCCTTACCCGCGCCTACCATCGTATGCAGTTCATCGATAAACAGAATGGTTTGCCCATTCGTTTTGGCTAGATCGTTGAGCACGGCTTTAAGACGTTCTTCAAACTCGCCTCTATATTTTGCCCCAGCCAGTAAAGCGGCCATATCTAAAGAGAGCAGACGCTTATTTTTAAGGCTTTCTGGTACTTCGCCTTGCACGATACGCGTAGCTAGCCCTTCCACAATCGCTGTTTTACCTACCCCTGGCTCGCCTATTAAAACAGGGTTATTTTTAGTGCGCCGCTGCAAAATTTGAATCGTGCGGCGAATTTCATCGTCTCGCCCAATAACCGGGTCTACTTTGCCCAATTCTGCTTGTTCAGTCACATCTATGGTGTATTTTTTTAGCGCTTCTCGCTGGTTTTCTGCATCTGCATCTTGCACCACCTGCCCTCCGCGCACCGCTTGTATTGCTGCTTCCAAGCCTTTGCGCCTCAAGCCGTGTTCCCGAGCAAGCATGCCCGCTTTTCCTGAGTCTTCCGAGAGTGCCAGCAAAAACATCTCGCTAGCAATATAACTATCCCCGGCCTGTTGAGCAGCCTTATCTGCTTGGTTAAACAAAGCAGCAAGCTCACGACTCACCTGCACATTGCCCGCATGCCCTTCCACTGTAGGTAATTTTTCCAATGCCTCAGCCAATGCAGCTTGTAGGGTAGGCACATGCACGCCAGCACGCGATAAAAGCGCCTGGGCAGCACCAGCAGGCGCGCTAAGTAGTGCACTTAATACATGCAAAGGCTCAATGTACTGATGATCTTTTCCAACCGCTAAACTTTGCGCTGCAGCTAGGGCTTCTTGAAGGGGGGTGGTGAATTTGTCGGTTCGCATAGCAGATCTCGTTACGAATAACCAAAGAGGCTGCCTGAGAGCATAAAACAGGACTGCAGGCAGCGCTGCTAGGGGATAAATGGGTATGGTGGAATAGAATTTATTAGCTTCGTTTTATATAACGGGATTTCGCATTACATCGTATGAGATGTATGCAAAAGCCTATTCTTGTTTATAAGTACCTCTTCAATCAAGGAAGCAGATAGCGAAATCCTGGAAAGCTTACCGCATAAACTCCATGAAAGTAACCTGGCTGAAGACTGGTTATCAAGCATATTGCATCCAGCCGCGTATTCGAAAGAGGCATATATGACATCGTCTATAGACAATAACAATACATCTATTCAGGGTTTTATACGCCCGCCTAGAAATCCGAATAGACCACAGCGAGGGAGCAAAACAGCTCATACGGCTGCTACACCAGCGCTCCCAGTAGGAGCACAGAGCAATTCGCAAACCAATCCTCCAAAACATAAAGCTCCTATTGCTGGCTCAAGAAAAACATGGAAATTGGAAGATTTTGCTAGCGAGCAACAAATTCAAGCATTGAGAAAACTAGAAAAGAGTGGTGCCACCACTCTGACTGAAATAGACAAAGAGCTTGAGGCAGCGGATAACGCAGTTTTACAAGAAGTATTACAAAAAAGTATGCTGCGCCCAGTTTCAAGCGAGCAGCGCGAATTGCAAGAATTTACCCATGCGAATCTTATCTCTTCTCTATCTAAGACACAGAACGAATCGCAAGAATTTTTAGCTACTTTTGGTACGGAATCTTTTGCTCCTGCTCCTGGTACTCCAAGAGATAAAAAAGAAATAAGTAGACAAATAAATGCTAGCGTTGAAACATATTTATCTAGCAATGGAATTCAAATCATTGACAGCGCTGTCAAAAATAAAGAATCAGGAGAAATCACCCATCAATCAGGCAATAATTGCCTGATTTATTCGATTGTTCAACAAATGATCAATGATGGCAAACAAGGAGAGGGAGTATCGATTGGAACACAAAGGTTTGTAGAGAAAATTCGCGAAGCTTTCGATACAAGCCATCCAGCGTTGAAAAATAAAATGTTGGATACGGATAATCTTGCAGACCTTCTACCTCTTATACAGAAGCAATTTAAAGTTGATTTTGGAATCACCCCCCCTTCTTTAAGCATTAAATGCCTGAGCGTCCATAAAAATATAGAGGGCCAACTCAACTTCATGGAGGCTGTAAATATTCACACCAATGAAACTAGCGAGCAAAAAGATAAGCAGTCTATTGTTTTATGGCATAAAGATGAGCATTTTGTTGGCATAGTTGCCACTAGTCAGGCGAAAAATAGCGAACTTTTTAATCCCTCTGCAACCTCACCTTTGCAAAATGGCCTGGATCAGAATGAATTTAATCTTGATGACTTCTTGAATATGTATACAGAGGACCCAAAACCTCTGCATAATTTCCAAAGGATCACGGCACAACCTCAAGATATTGGAGCAACGCGTAGACTTCCTAACGAAATAGCAGGTGCTGCGTAAACTTCGCTAACGGATAATGAATTCCTTTATATACACGCTGAGGAAGCGCCAAAGGTTTGAGTAACATCTTAATACACATATCCGCGGATAAATTACGGCGCACGATACGATTTACTCGCTTACTAACATGCTTTAAGCCTCCTGCGGGAGGTTTTCTGTTTCCTATATAACGGCTTTTGAATGCGTGTCGTAGTGCGATTTCTGCATCGTCATTACGTAGCTCTAATACTCGGCGAATTAAGGCCCCTAATATAGAAAAACGCCCTTTGCGCTCTATTTTTTGATTTTTATTGAAATATCGTAAAAAGTATTTGTAATGCCGAACCTCATCATTGCGAATATGGTCGGTGAGCTCCTTTAAAACAGGCTCATTACATGCATCACGAATAGCTCGGTATAGCGTAGCGGTGCCGGTTTCTACCACACAGCGGGCCACCATCTCTAAGGTGCGCGTTTTTTCATATTCTTCAATCGAGCAGATTTTTGAGTATTCTTTAAAGAAACGATTAAATGCTACTTCCCATTCAAAATCCGGCCATACGCGTTCGATATAAGCACGCAATGAACGACCATGTTGCAACTCTTCAGGTTCCCAGTGCTCGGTGAGCCACTGGCAGATTTCTGTATCGCCTTTGAAAAACTGGACTAAATTGGTAGTGTATAGATCCGATCCGCTCTCAATAAAAGAGCAGGCGCACAGCAGCAGCATTAAATCTTCATCCGCTGCTGCAAGCTCAAGGTCAATAGCATCGAAGTTGAGCGTTTCGACCCGCCAGGGCAAAGTATTTTGCGCTGCCAAGTCTGCGGGGACCTCTACAGTCCTTATAGGTATGCTCAATTCAATCTCCCTTCTTTATTCAAGAATCTATTTTTTGCATCAGGCAGCCATTTTTTATTTTTGTGAAGCTGCCCTGATAGAGACATTTACCGATCTGCGCGACGACGCTCGTGTTCTTTAAGCCAACGCTTACGCAAGCGAATAGACTGAGGCGTTACTTCGACCAATTCATCGTCTGAAATAAATTCCACAGCATATTCTAAAGACATGGCAATCGGCGTCACTAAATCGATATGCTCGTCTTTACCCGATGCACGTACATTGGTGAGTTTTTTCTCGCGAATAGGGTTCACGATCAAGTCATTATCTCGGCTATGAATACCGATAATCATACCTTCATACAATGCATCACCTGGCTTCACAAACATACGGCCACGGTCTTGCAGCTTCCACAATGCATAGGCTACAGCAGCACCCTCATCCTGTGAAATAAGCACACCATTTCGACGCTCACCCGTGCTGCCTTCGCGCATTGGAGCATAGTGTTCAAAAATATGGCTCATCAGACCAGAGCCGCGTGTGAGCGTTAAAAAGTCGCTCGACAGGCCGATCAATCCACGTGATGCAATGCGATACTCCAAGCGTGTACGACCACGACCATCTGGAACCATATCGAGCAATTCGCCTTTACGACGACCCAGCTCTTCCATCACACCACCTTGGTGAGCGTCTTCAATATCGACGGTCAATACTTCAAACGGCTCGTGTTTGACTCCGTCGATTTCGCGGATAACTACGCGGGGACGGGAAACGGCTAATTCATAGCCTTCGCGGCGCATATTTTCGACCAAAATCGTCAAATGCAGCTCACCTCGCCCAGAGACTTCGAAAACGGTCTCGTCTGCCGTATCTTTTACGCGCAAGGCCACGTTGTGATTGAGTTCTTTTTGTAAGCGTTCACGAATCTGACGGCTGGTAATAAATTTACCTTCGCGTCCTGCAAGCGGAGAAGTATTCACACAAAAATTCATTGTCAACGTTGGCTCATCCACGCTGATTAAGGGCAAGGGATCCACAGCGGCAGGGTCGCATAGCGTTACACCAATACCAATCTCATCCATTCCACTGACCAGCACAATATCGCCAGCCTGAGCTGATTCGACTATCGTGCGCTCTAATCCTTTAAATTTCTGGATCTGGTTCACTTTACGGTTGAGCACTTCACCATCTGGACCTTGACAGAGCGCAATAGATTGCCCTGCGCGCAAGGTGCCTCGAGCAATACGGCCAATACCGATACGGCCCACATAACTGGAGTAATCGAGCGAAGCGATCTGCAGCTGCAACGGACCTGTTACATCATCTGAGCGCATAGGTACATGCTCTAAAATGGCCTCGAACAGCACACGCATATCACCGCTGCGTACACTGTCATCAAGCCCGGCATAACCATTGAGCCCTGAAGCATAAATAACGGGGAAGTCCAATTGATCTTCACTGGCGCCCAATTTGTCAAACAAATCAAAGGTCTGGTTCACCACCCACTCTGCACGCGCGCCAGGACGATCCACCTTATTGACTACGACGATCGGGCGCAGCCCTAAAGCCAAGGCTTTTTGCGTCACAAAACGCGTTTGAGGCATAGGGCCTTCCACTGCGTCAACCAGCAACAGCACACCATCTACCATAGAAAGGACGCGCTCTACTTCACCACCAAAATCGGCATGGCCCGGCGTATCTACAATATTGATATGTGTACCTTCGTACTCCACCGCACAGTTTTTAGCGAGAATGGTAATACCGCGCTCTTTCTCCAAATCATTGGAGTCCATAATACGTTCGGCAATATGCTGATGCGCAGCAAAGGCACCAGACTGTCTGAGCAATTGATCCACTAAAGTGGTTTTACCATGATCGACGTGGGCGATAATGGCGATATTACGAAGGGCGCGAGTCATGAAAGAGCAATAAAAATAAAGGGAAAAAAATAAAAACCGACCGCGCCCTCGGCTTGATGGAGCGCGCAGTGATAGGCATAGCGGAACTAACAGCTATAAATCTAGCGTTAAAAACCTGCAATTCTAGCACGCAGGCTCACCTTCAATAACAGAAGCGCTACCTTTGGAGAATTCTTTTCCTAGAATCTGACAAAGGGCCTTTAAAATATATTTTGAATATTGAACAGTAGCGAGTACTTTAGATGTCAGGTAGGTTGGTGGTGAGGTACGAACCCCAACATGCAGGCCGCGGCGTCCTTGAAGACTTGCCTATAAACGCTCAAAAGCAAAGATCAGAAGCCAGTGGCACGCATGTTGGGGTTCGTACCTCACCACCAACCTACCGTTCTTTTTTATTATTAAGTACACTTACATCACTGCTTTTTGCAATCTAGGCACTCGCCAACGCGCATAGCAAACTTGCTATCCATCAATCTGTTGAACTTAGACCCGCCATTTCATGCCCAACCCTACTCCTC
The DNA here is from genome assembly GCA_031963045.1 of Mycoavidus cysteinexigens. Classification (GTDB taxonomy): domain Bacteria; phylum Pseudomonadota; class Gammaproteobacteria; order Burkholderiales; family Burkholderiaceae; genus JASSUD01. Next base: position 163,901 of record JASSUK010000025.1, on the reverse strand, counting down.
CTGCATCAGACCCGCATTCCGCTCCTTCATCAAACACACAGACTGACGCTGGGACTGCTCCAACTGAACCAGATTCAACCTCTGCACCTTCTCGCCGGAAATGGCTGATGCTATCGCTAGGTGCGCTGTGTGCAGTAGCAGCGCTTTGGGTGATATTGCACTATGTGCTATACGGGCGTTTTTTTGAGAGTACGGATGATGCCTATACCAATGGCAATATTGTACAAATTACGCCTCAAGTAAGCGGAACCATTGTTGCCTTACATGTAGACGATACACAAAAAGTAGAAGCGGGCGCTCCGCTAGTAGAGCTCGATTCAGCAGATGCGCTTGTGGCACTCTATAAAGCGCGTGCAGGCCTAGCCCAGGCAGTTCGCCAAACGCGCACTGTCTATATTAATAACGACACCTATCATGCAACCATTGCGCAACGCCAAGTAGATCTCACACGTACACAAAACGACCTAGCACGACGTTTAGCCATGGCCAAAAGCGGTGCCATTTCTACCGAAGAAGTGGCACATGCGCGCTCGACTGCCCTAGCAGCACAAGCGGCGCTGGATATAGCGAAACAACAACTGGCTGCAAATCGAGCGCTCACCGATCAGCTCTCACTAGATGAACACCCCACCGTGTTAGCCGCCGCCGCACAGCTACGTGACGCCTATTTAAATTTTGCACGCACACGCCTGCCAGCTCCAGTTGGAGGCTATATAGCCAAACGCTCTGCGCAATTGGGGCAGCGCGCAGCACCAGGCAGCCCGTTAATGGCCATCATACCGCTGGATGCGCTCTGGGTTGATGCGAATTTTAAGGAAGGACAGCTTCGCCATATCCGCGTAGGGCAGCCTGTTAAATTATGGGCGGATGCGTATGGTTCCAATGTTGAGTTCCGCGGAAAGGTTGTAGGGTTTTCAGCAGGAACCGGCGGTGCGTTTTCGCTATTGCCTGCTCAAAATGCAACGGGGAACTGGATCAAGGTTGTACAACGCTTGCCCGTACGCATCGCTTTGGATCCCGCGCAACTCAAAGCCCACCCACTAAGAATTGGGTTCTCAATGAAAGCCCGTGTAGATATACATCGCACCGCTTCTTCCGATACCCCTTCTTCATTGCCCACTACAAATTCCACGCAAAATCCTGCGCGCTATCAGACAGAGGTATTCAAAGAGTATGGCAAGGAAGCCGATGCGGAGATTCAGGAGATTATTAGGCGCAATAGTGGGGTGGTTACAGTCCACTCAAAAGCCACAAAAAAGCCGTAATTCATAGGTTGAGGCGAAGTACGAACCCCAACCTATGCGCTGCTGCCTTGATCAGATTAGGTTGATAACCTGACTAAAATAAGGCTCCTGGTATGTTCTGATGTTTCTTTTTAAGAAAGTAGGACGTGTTTTAGTGCCACGTCAAAGAACAGAAAATGAACCTACCAGACAGGCGGCTATGGCATCAACAAACCGTTGGCTAGTGATTTCTCCCCATCTTGATGATGGTGTGTTCAGCTGTGGCCATCTGCTTGCCATGGCACCGGGTTCGATTGTGGTAACCGTCTTTGCAGGCATTCCTCCGCGCGGCACTCCTGCACCATCCTGGGATCGTCGCGCGGGTTTTGCCACAGCGGACCAAGCCGTATGCGTACGCCGTAAAGAAGATCGTTGCGCCCTCGACATACTTGGCGCGCAGGCTATATGGCTCGATTTTTTTGATGGTCAATATAATGTACCGTGCACTTCGAGTGATATCGCAACACAACTTGCCATCGTCCTTGACGCGTATCCTGATGCGGGTGTGGTCGCCCCATTCGGCTTATGCCACAGCGATCATCTATTAGTACAACGTGCAGCACTCTCGCTATTTCTGCGTGAGAAAAGTCAGCGACCCTGGTTTTTCTTTGAAGATGCGCTATACCGACGCACCACACATCTTGTTACTGAGCGGCTGGCAGACTGGCGCAAACAAGGTCTAGTAGCGCAACCAGCTGATTTACTCGGTGACCTGTTCATAGGCACCACAGCCAAATCCCAGGCTACACGTGTCTACACCAGTCAAATTGCATTGTTCAACGAACATCTACTCGCCGACCTTCACTCGCCCGAATCTTATTGGCAACTCCAAAGCGTAACCACTATGCATACCGGTAAGTTCTGCAAACCAGGAAAGCATATGGGCAGCAGGTTGGGGCTGATACCTCAACCCAACCTGCTGGGCCTTACGCCCATCTAGCCGGGGCCAGAGACCCTGCTAATACGAAATTAACGCCACGTCTAGTTTCATACATAGAATCCGGGCTATGCCCTTTTTTATAATCGCCATCAAATTCCCAGAAACACTTGACAAAGTCTTGATTCATAGCTTGATCGACAGATATTTTGCCCTTTTGAAAAGATGTGCTTTCTGCAGACTCGTCTTTGGGCTTTTGCATATTAATAAAGCCTTCACGCAGCGCTAAAAGGTTGTCGCTCTGGATTAATTTATTAATAGCATCTCTGCGTGCGCTAGCTTTTATATGTTGATCTTTAAATTGGCTATATATATTAGGAATCTTGTTTTTAATTTCTTCGTAGGTCTTGTCTTTAACTTCTAAGTAATCTCTCTCGGCTTTAAAAACACACTTCATAAACTCGGATTGAATCTCCGAGCTTTTTCCTTCAGTTTTCAAAAATGCATTGAGCGTTTCTATGGTTAATGTATTACGCTTTGCGTTCCATTCTTCCCGCGCTTGCCTAAGTAGTTCGGCCATCCGCACAGGATTTGCAAAAACTCTGACCAGAACACCCATCACGCTTAAGGCCGCCTTACAGCTATGTGAAAAATCAGGCGCATTCACTGGCTTATCCGTAACAGACTGCCAGCGGAAAAATTTAGCGTTATAGTTTTTATTCGTGTTTTCTGCCACAGCATTAAGGAATGTACGCCGCGCCTTTTCTTGCGCATCTATCCGTTTATGGGTCGCAGCTTGAAGTAGCGTACGCTCGTAAATTCCTAGAAAACGATCGGTCGCAATGATTAAATTACGATCTACGGAATCAGATGATAAATCACTCATTGGAGGTTGCGCCGATGACGGCATTGAAGACTGCTTTAGCGACAAAGTTGGAGACTGCGCCGGCGATGGCATTGCAGTCTTAAATAGCTCCATCGGAACCTCCATCCCCATGCTCGGTCCTTCTAACACCGTATACAATTGCGCATCCAGATCAATCGGTGTTTTCAGATTGGGTTGAATCTGCGGCAAGTATTGATCAAGCTGCTGATCATAGCGTTTCTGCTCATCAGGCATATATAAAAATTGCTGTGAGCATATCGCCATAGCAATACTGCCAAACATGCCACTAGCAAGCAAAACGCCGAGTACCACTGGATTAGCCAAAGCAGTAAACCCAGCCAATGCGGGTAAAGTAACTAATGCATTTTGAAAAATCGCACTGCTACCATATAAGCTGGTACTAGTTAAAAAACCTAGGTTCCAACGATAAAAGCTATTTGCAAATTCTTCGCGATAGCGTGCTTCTTCTTGAATAGACTCAAGGTAAGCAGTGACCATTTCTCTTTCTCGGTCTATATCAGCGCTTAGTTTTGCTGGACTTAAGCACATCGTTGCTATCTCTGCCGCCTCTGCTTTGTCCTCTACTCTCTGTACATACTCACCGATGGCCTCTCTTTCTGCTTGGGCCCACTTTTTCTCTTCTTTTGTTTTTGCATGAAAAGCCCTGCCCAATCGCACCGCACTCATAGCAGCCCATATCCCCAAAGCTAGAGATAATACTGAAGCGCTAATGGCAAAGCTTAGCGATATACCAGACCCCACGCCTACTATCAAAATACTGTTCACGGCAGCCAGCACTATATGCGCACACAGCTCTACCAGCGTCTTATTGCGAATTGCCTTACCTGCGCGCAAAGAAGCTTTTCCAATAGCTTCATCGTGTGCATTCCTCTTCTCGCTGACTGTAATCAAATTAAGTTCGTGCTTTTGTATTTCTTCAAATTTTTCGAAATCTTTTCGTTCGAAGGATTGAGCAGTGTCTTTAGCTACGCTCTCAAGAAACGCACGTTTATTGCTTAATTCAACTTTGCGCTCGCCCGCGTCATCCTGACCTTCATTACCACCCTTTATCGCCAGCAGAGACAAGGTAAGAATAGATGCATCTATTCCCAGTGCTACTGAGCACTCTGTCAGCGTCTCCCCGGGAGAAATTAGCGAAGCTATATACTCCATAGGCGCACTCTTAAGCAACAACCCAATATTCTGGAGCTCTGTATATAGAGAAGATAGACCACCCTGAAGAATTATTTTCGCGTAGCCAATGCCCCCAGCCAAACCTTGCGTTGCCTCATCAAGATCCAATGGAGGTAATCCAGGAAGCCATGAAAAAAGCCCGTTAGAATCCGTTTCGACAGGCTCTTGCGTCCATGTTGGAGTGATGGAAGGGCTGAGAGAAGCTACAGGTGGTGGCATCTACGATCCTTTAGATGAATCAAGCTAAGAGGAAAAATCAGTTTTAAAAACCAAGCGAACTAAAATAGGTACTACTAATCTATGTGCCTTAGGGCGTGCCCTTAATTGCCCCAAAGGGTTCATATTTGGGGGAGCAGGAGCACAGGGACCGGAACTGTAGAGTACAGTGAGGATCCCGAGCACCGCACGACCTCAAAAATGGGCCCTTTGGTAATTGAGGGCACGCCCTACATCATCCAAAAGCAGATGGCGTAATAAGGTCTATATTTTTTAAGTTGCTGTGTGCCTGCGCAACGGGAGAAGTCTGAATGCCAGAAGAAAAATGGGCACACCCTATCTTTTTAAAGACATCCCTCCGAAAGATACCTTATTTTTATAGAGTCTTAAGAATATATCCTATCAGGTCTTTCCCTCTTACATATTGGAATTTTTTACTTTTCGCATGCAGGCCTGCGTTTTACTGATCATTTACCTAGGACGTGTCCTCAATTGCCCCAAAGGGGCTCCTATTTGGGGAAGCAGGAGCGCAGGATCCGGATGCACTTGAGTACAGTGAGGATCTCGAGCACCGCACAACCTCAAAGATGGGCCCTTTGGGGCAATTGAGGACACGCCCTACGCCACATCCGATATATTTTCACTGAACATCGATATAGGATTCTATGGCCTCCACATCCTCTACTTCTGCATCTACAAAGAAGATTATCTACACTGCTTTAGGCCTCGCCGCATTAGGTCTAATTTTATGGGGACTTGGCCCTGTCCTCTGGCCATTTCTGCTAGGCGCCCTTGTAGCCTATGTTTTACATCCGGGTGTAGAGTGGCTTGCTCGGCACAAAGTGCCTCGCGCGCTGTCTGTTCTGCTCATGATGCTATTTTTGCTGTGCGCTACGGTTGGCGTTATATTTTTGGAATATGCGGTAATCCAAAAAGAAGCTCCACGTATACAGCAGCAGGTATCGCAACTTTTATCCCATTCCCATAAAACACTCTCTCCTTTGCTCGCACAAGCGGGTCTAGAAGTTGGTAATGTCAAAGCTTGGGTTACAGAACAGTTCTCTAGCCATAGCGGCGTGGTATTTTCTACGCTATGGAAATCTATCTACACCAGCGGGACCGTAGCCATCGCGTTTTTTGGTGCAGTTTTTATGCTGCCTTTAGTCATTTATTACATGTTGAATGACTGGCATTTGCTCAAAAAGCGCGCTCAAAATCTTATCCCACAGCGTTGGTTACATAAAACCAATCAGCTCACAGGTGAAATGGATGCGCTGCTTTCGCAATATTTGCGCGGTCAATTACTGGTGTTGGTATTACTTGCGATCTATTACGCGGTCAGTCTCTCGTTAAGTGGGCTAGGCACTGCCATACCTATCGGCATTTTTACGGGTTTCGCAATCCTCATACCCTATGTAGGCTATTTTCTAGGCTTTGGTTTAGCTGCATTCGCTGCTTTTTTAGAATTTGGCGGGGGATGGCATGTAGGTGCTGTTGTACTCATTTACGCAATTGGGCAAATTCTTGAAAGCTCCTTCCTCACGCCACGACTAGTAGGAGAGCGCCTGGGTCTACACCCTCTGGCAGCTATTTTTTCTTTACTGGTTTTTGGTCAGTTATTAGGTTTTTTAGGAATTATTATCGCGCTCCCAACCACAGCTATGCTTGTTATTGCGCTACGAGAACTTCACATACGCTACCTCAATAGCTCTTTGTATAAAAAAAAGTAAGTGGTTTGCATGTTGAGATTCGTGCCTCACCCCAACCTACCGAGGTGCCTGTGCAAAAGGGTTCTATCAAACGCTACCAACCACAAGAAAAGCAAAGAACGGTAGGTTGGTGGTGACGAAGGAACCCCAACATGCAGGCCACTTACTTTTAATCTTTGCTTTTGGTAATTATTAAGCAGGTATTAAAGAAAACTGTGGTTTGCATGTTGGGGTTCGTACCTCACCACCAACCTACAACAAATTGCGTTAACCGAATGCTATGCAGGTATCTAACATACGGTTAGAAAAGCCCCATTCGTTGTCATACCAGCTCGACACTTTCACCAACCGGCCACTGACTTTGGTTAATGGCGCATCAAAAATAGAAGAAGCGGGATTATGATTAAAATCAGTCGATACCAATGGCCCATCGCTGTAAGCCAAAATGCCTTTAAGAGACCCTTCAGATGCGCTTTTTAGAATCGCGTTCACTTCTTCCACTTGCGTGTCTTTGCTAGCAATAAACGAGAGATCCACGATAGACACATTGATGGTGGGCACACGAATAGCAAAGCCATCTAAGCGTCCATTTAGCTCAGGAAGCACCAGACCCACTGCTGAAGCAGCACCGGTCTTCGTAGGGATCATATTGTGCGTAGCAGAACGCGCACGACGTAGATCTTCATGATAAACATCCGTCAGCACCTGATCATTGGTATAAGAGTGGATGGTAGTCATCAATCCATTCACGATACCGAGATGTTCATGCAAAGGCTGTACTAATGGCGCCAAACAATTGGTTGTGCAAGAAGCATTCGAGATGACGGTGTGCTCTTTTTTTAATGTGTGGTGATTCACACCATACACAATCGTTGCATCCACATCCTTCCCGCCTGGTGCAGAAATAATGACTTTTTTAGCACCTGCTTGAATGTGCGCGCTGGCTTTTTCTTTGGTGGTAAAAAAACCGGTGCACTCAAAGACCACATCAATATTGAGCTCACGCCATGGCAATGCCGCAGGATTGCGCTCTGCAAATACTCGAATAGTGTCTGCAGGGCGGCCCGCAGCCTGATCTTGGTCACTGTGAATGACTAGATGATTATCTTTTACCGATACGGTTCCAGGGAAGCAGCCATGCGTAGTGTCGTACTGGGTTAAATGCGCATTGGTGCTGGCTTGCCCCAAATCATTAATTGCAACGATTTGAAGGTCATGCTTCTTGTTTGCTTCGTAAAAAGCCCTTAATGTGTTTCGGCCAATCCGGCCATAGCCATTGATAGCAACGCGAAGAGTCATGACATTCTTTCCTTGTTTTTAGTGCCTGATAATAAAAAGTGCCACCATGCAGACACAGTGGCGAGAATCTATTGAGAGCTATAGGTTGTTTAAGATAATTTCTCTGTGTATTTTATCAGGCTACGATTAGGGGCTGATTGGTATTTATCTCGAACGATAAAGAACGTGTAGATTGGGGTTAAGCATGAACCCCGACATGCATACCACTGACTTGTAATTTTTGCTTTTGACAATTTATAAGCAGGTCTTCAAAAAGGCAGTGGTTAGGTGTTGGGGGTTCCTTCGTCACCCCAACCTACATGAGATCCACTGCTTGTTGTGCAGTTTGTACTACGTGCTCTACAGTAAAGTTAAAGTGTTTGAATAGCACGGAGGCCGGGGCGGATTCGCCGAATCGGTCAATCCCTACTACGGCACCTTCTAGACCCACATATTTACGCCAGAAGTCGCTCACGCCTGCTTCGATCGCAACGCGCACCACCCCTTTTGGCAAAACTTGTTCGCGCCATTGAGCAGATTGTCGATCAAATACCGTTGTTGAAGGCATAGAGACCACGCGCGCGGCTATCCCTTTTTGCGCTAGAGGGCCGATAGATGCCAAAGCCAGCTCTACTTCCGAGCCTGTAGCTATCAAAATGATACGCTTTACAGGTGGCTGCGCATGCTCTGCTGCATCCGCCCAATCACGCAGGATATACCCGCCTTTTGCAATATCAGCACGCAGCGCACTATCACGTGCAATAAAAGGAAGGTTTTGTCGGCTAAAAATGAGGCAAGACGGGCCACGATGCTCAACCGATTGCACCCAAGCCACCATAGTTTCCACCGTATCTGCTGGACGCCACACGTCTAAACCAGGTATCAGTCGCAGACAGGCCACGTGCTCAACAGACTGATGGGTAGGGCCATCTTCTCCCAAACCAATCGAATCATGCGTAAAGACAAAAAGCGCATGCGCTTGCATCAGTGCTGCTACCCGCAACGCATTGCGGCTGTAGTCTGAAAAAGTTAAAAAGGTGCCGCCAAATGGGAGATATCCTCCATGTAGGGCCACTCCATTGAGCGCTGCGCTCATTCCAAATTCACGCACACCGTAGTGAATATAGTTTCCTGCTTGTAGGCCATGTTTTGTTGCATGCACCGATTTTGCTGTGGGCCAATTTGTGAGATTAGACCCGGTTAAATCTGCTGAACCGCCTAAAAATTCTGGAAGAATCGTTGCGAGGTTGGCAATGGCTTGCTGTGAGGCTTTTCGGGTTGCGAGTGTTTCCCCTTTTGCATTGCACTGCTCAATGGCAGCATCTGCATGTTGACGCCATCCAGCGGGGAGATCACCACGCATCCGGCGCTCAAATTCCGCTGCTTTTTCTGGATAGTGTGCGCGATACGCCTCAAAACGTGCCTTCCATGCACTCTCAGCTGCATGCCCTCGTGCCTGCGCATCCCATGCGTCATAAACCTCTTTGGGTATCTCAAAAGGAGCAAAAGGCCAGTCCATGGCAGCGCGTGTGGCTGCAATTTCAGCAGCACCTAGAGGAGCACCGTGGATATCATGCCCACCTGCTTTATTAGGAGCACCTTGACCAATAATAGTTTTACAACAAATTAAACTGGGGCGATCAGTGTGTTTAGCTGCTTCAATCGCTGCACAAACCGCATGCGCATCGTGTCCATCCACATCGCGAAATACTTGCCAGCCATACGCCTCAAAACGTTTAGGCGTGTCATCAGCAAACCAGCCTTCCACGTCGCCATCTATCGAAATACCATTGTCATCGTATAGTGCAATGAGTTTGTTCAGCTTCAGGGTTCCAGCAATCGAAGCGGCCTCGTGCGAAATCCCTTCCATCAAACATCCATCGCCTACAAATACATAGGTGTGATGATCAACAATGCGCAGATCAGGCTCATTGACAGGATTAAATTCTGCTGCGAGCAAACTCTCAGCCAGCGCCATACCGACGGCATTACCTAAGCCTTGTCCCAACGGACCTGTCGTAGTTTCTACACCAGGAGTGATGCCTACCTCTGGATGGCCAGGTGTTTTACTATGAAGCTGACGGAAATTTTTTAATTGTTCTATCGGCAAGTCATAACCTGTGAGATGCAGCAATGCATAAAGCAGCATCGAGCCATGGCCATTCGATAGAATAAAGCGGTCTCTATCCATCCAGTGAGGATTTGTTGGGTTATGTTTTAGGTGGCCATGCCAGAGCGCAAGCCCCACCTCAGCCATGCCCATGGGCATGCCTGGATGGCCTGAATTTGCTTGCTGTACCGCGTCCATTGCAAGTGCGCGAATAGCGTCAGCCATCCTGCGAAGAGTATGAGGGGAGGAGAGCAGAGACATAAAAGTAGATAAGTAAAGCAAAAAAATGCGTGTGACATGCACCTGCTCTGTATAGAGCCGAGCAAATGCCACACTTAGAAAAAGTACTTATAGAAGATAACAGACAAATCCTAATCGTGTCGATTACACTGCACGTACTGCCCATCAATAAATTAGGAGAATCGTATCGTGGCGCCTTCCAGCCCCCGTTTTTTTGTCCCACTACGATTAGAGTGCGGCACTACGCTGAGCCTACCTAAAGAGACAGTTCGACATATCCATGTCTTACGCTTGAACCCGGGTGAGACTGTCACGCTTTTTAATGGCGAAAAAGGCGAGTGTACCGCTAGACTTCAGAAAATCACTCAAAAAGAGGTGGTTGTCTCTATAGAGACCTATATACCACGCGAGGCTGAAGCCTCCTACCCCATCACCTTGGCACAAGGGATTGCTGGGCAGAGCAAAATGGAATGGCTTATTGAAAAAGCAGTCGAGCTGGGTATTGCTGAAATTACCCCTTTAATGACAGCGAGAAGTGTTGTGCGCTTAGATGCAGCACGGGCAGAAAAACGCCAGGCACACTGGCAGCATATTGTGCAGGCCGCCTCTGAACAATGTGGCCGTAATCGTCTAGCGATAGTAAATAAACCCGTTACGCCCGATGAATGGCTTAGCGCATTGCCTGCCCATACCGTAAAAAATACACAAAACACCGATCCAAATAGCCAGCCCTGCCCTACTCGATTACTGCTTTCTCCTCATGCCACACAAGGGTTAGCAAGCTTAAAGACCTATCAGGTTCCACCAGTAGGAACGCCGATTATCGTACTGATTGGCCCAGAAGGAGGCTTTACTCCAGCAGAAGAAAACGCGGCAATCGCACAGGGATTCACCGCGTTTCATTTAGGACCGCGCATTCTTCGTACAGAAACCGCAGGTATCGCAACATTAGCAAGCCTAGCTATGTGTTGGATGTAACAATAACTGCCTGTTAATTGTTCGTTAACGCAAAAGAATAAAAAACCCGAAAACATACCGCACGCTCCGCCCAAAATTCAGCAGCATCTCGAAATACATCGAGCAGGATTTCTCTAGCTTCTTTATCGAATTTTTGGGCCGACGGCAAACCTTCTAACATCACCACAAAGCCAGGCTGAGGCCCCGCTTTGTCTATTTCTTCCGTGAGCGCTGTGCGCAGCGCATCATAATTTTTTCCGCACGCTTTTGGAAAAAACAGTGCCTTTGCAATTGCGGCCAACACTTCTGATTTTGTTTTTGCTTCACCACCATGCGCATATAAAAAATGGTGGCCTAAGCGAGAGGCTTCTTTTGCAAGATCAGGACCTTTAAAAGCGCGGATCGACTGCACAATATTAGACCGAACACTTTTAAAAATTCCACCAGGAGTCTCCCGGCTAACAAGAGTAGAGCCTTGCGGCGCCACTATATTTTTAGAAGGAGTGCGGGATTTCGGATGATTCAACTCATATTGGCGCATCAGCATCACGCGATGAAAAAGGTTGTTAACAGCCGTGCTTCCTATCTCTTTGGAAGCATGTAGGCCATGCATGGAAAGGTTATCGCTCATACCATCGTCATCCACAAAGTATTCGAAACACCTGTTCTGCGACTAGCCAAAATGTCCCCATTTTGGCTCGTTCGGCGCGCACAATTTTCATCTACCTGCCAGGTTTAGGGCGTACCCTAGCCTTTTATGCGCCAATCTCAGAACTTATCTAAGAGAAAATTCAGGACTATATGAAGTATTTTTTAGCAATTACTAGGACATGTCCTGGTATTGCTATAGAAAAGTGCAAGAATATCTTTATTAAGTACTGGAAGCAACACAGCCATGAAACCTCTATGAAAAATCAATTTTCCCGCTAGCTAATAAGATTGCGGCAATCATAGCGGTTCCAATTAAAGCGGCAACTATCCACCCTTCTACACGCGATAATAAAGGCTGGTTTTTAGCTTGTTGTCGGCGCGCCCAAACATATACAGGCAAACCGAGTGCAAATAAAAGGCTCGATAGCAAGACAAAGCGAAGGCCTGCTGCATAGAGCAACCAAATTGCGTACACCGTTCCTAGAACACCAGTCCATAGCGCGGTACGACGCTGCGGGCCAAAATACTGCCTCCCTTGTGGGGATAGCGCATAGCGCCACAAATAAGCAGCACTGGAAAGGTAAGGAGGCAATAACATTACGCCCGCCATCGATACCAAGAAAATCCACGCGTCTTGCACAAACAGCACGGAGAACAATGCAATTTGCATCATCGCAGTGGACACCCATAGCGAAGGCGCTGGGGCATGAAAGCGATTGGTTTTAGAGAGAAATTTTGGAAAGACGCCGTTTTTAGCACCTTCATAAGGTAATTCTGCAACCAGAATAGTCCAAGCTATCCAGCAGCTACATAGCGCAATCAATAAAGAAATAATGACAAAAACCGCTCCCCAAGGCCCTACAATCGCCTCTAGAACATATGCAGCGGAAGGAGCAGGAAGCTTTGCTAACCCAGCCTGTGAGAGCACGCCAAAAGGCAATGCGGATAAAAAGAAATACAGCACGGTACATACGCCCAAGCCAATCAGCGTAGCTCGACCAACTTGTCGACTATTTTGTGCACGGTCTGATACGACTACGGCTCCCTCTATACCGATAAAAGCCCAGAGCGTGACTAGCATGGTACTTTTTACCTGCGTCATCAATCCGCCTAAACACTCGGTATCCCCCCAAAAATTGAGTTTGAACTCAGACCAATGCACTGCAGAGGCCATGATAACGACGACCACTATCATAGCCGTCAAGTTCACAGCACTCGCTAATGCATTGAGCATAGCCATACGTTTTGCACCTAATAATGCAATCGCATGCATAAACCAGATCAGTGCAGCACCGCCTGCGAGGCAAACCATTTTTTGATGCGCTAATGCAGGATAGAAATACGCTAGCGTTTTCATCACCAGCACAGCAAAGGCGACATTCCCAAATGTAGCGCCTAGCCAATATCCCCAGGCAATCTCAAAACCAACTAAACGCCCAAAACCCTCGCGCGCATACGCATATACCCCAGCAGTAAGCTCAGGGCGCGCTTGATTTAACAAGCGAAAGCTATTGGATAAAAACAACATTCCAATAAACGTAATTACCCAAGCCAGTATCACCGCAAAAAGACCTGCGCCATGCGACATATTTTGAGGAAGATTAAACGCTCCTCCTCCAACCATAGAAGCGATCACTACTCCAGTGAGTAGTACAAGGCCAAGTTTTCGGGGAGCAGCCGGTGCATTTGAAGGCGTATTAGTAGAGGGTGCAACGGGAAGCGCCGCCCCAGGAGCCAGCTCTGAAGAAAGATTAGGAATAGTAGCCATCGTAATAGGCAAAAAGATGCGATCTTACTGGAGATAAAGATCGCGCGTTAGGAATTTTTAGCATATAGAAAAGCGCAGACTTAGGGCGTGTCCTCAATTGCCCCAAAGGGTTCATATTTGGGGGAGCAGGAGCACAGGGACCGGAGCTGTACTTACGTACAGTGAGGATCCCGAGCACCGCACGACCTCAAAGATGGGCCCTTTGGGGCAATTGAGGACACGCCCTAAGATTTTTCAATCACAAAATAAGATTGACGCTCTCTACGCTTCAGAAACCTCTCAAGGCTGATCTGGAGATAAATTTCATACCATGCTGGCATCCGCCATTATGTTTTTAAGTATATCCATGTCCTTGATCAGCAAAATCTTGTCCTTTTTTCCCACTGCGCATTCGAAATTATTCGTCCAGCCTACTCAGAAAAAAGAGCGAGATACCCAAGCACTCACAGCGGCTTCCAAACCATCTACATCTACCAACAAGATATTAGATTTACCTGAAGAAATTGTGCTGCAGATCTTGGATAAGCTCTCTTTGCAAGACAAAGTGCGATTCCGGCAAGTGAGCCACGCTGCTAACAAAAGAGCTAATACTGCTTTGTGGAAACTTTCTTGGTGGGACCTATTCATCACGCAAGCTGAGCTCGACTACTTTTTGAAATCCTGTCACACCCATATACGTAAACACGGCTCAGCCGCTGTACATATGGTGTATGAGACGGTATTGGCAGAAAAAGCTAAACCCTGTAGAGCCAATATCGTTTTAGACCTTTTAATAAAAGACAAAAGCCAACGCAGTATTGAAGATCTTATTGCAGCCAAACTACTAGATAGAACACAGTTAGAAGGCGTGCATCTAAGTGCGGAAAAACAAGACTATTTATGTTCTGACCAAGTCATCGTTGCATTATTTCAAAATCTACAAGCAAATTATAAAGATCTTGAAAAATTACCGGATAGCCTCATTCAAAATTTACTAAAAAACCATCACCACAATGTCATTAAAGAATATTGCAGTGATTTACTATTTCGATCTATTAATGAATTAGAAAAAATAGAGGATGATGCACTTGAAAGAGAATCTGTTTTAAGCCGATGCTTTACACATAGGAAAGAAGCAGTACAAAATCCGTGGTTGATGCAAATCTATACTGCAAGCTGGTATATACCGATACACCTTACCATCATTGAAAATGATGTTGATCTATTACATTTCTTTTTAAAGCATAATGCGAATACTAATTGCAAAACCATTCATAAAAACTGCCTGTTAAGTATTGCTAGACAATACGAACGGCATTCCATGATAGAACTACTGCTTAGCGCACAAGCGCTTGCTGCAAAGGAAGCAGAAAAAGCAGCGGTTAGAAATTTAGAAGCACTTAGCGCTGCTAGTCAAATGCATAATACCGGGTACTGCACATCATATGTATATCAGGTAGGTGCATAGAAGCCTTTGGTCATACAAAAACTCTGCCGATCACAAAAAAGCGGTAGGTTGGTGGTGACGAAAGAACCCCAACACCTAACCACTGCCTCTATTAAGACCTGCTTACACATGGTCAAAAGCAAAAATTAAAGGTCAGTGGCGTGCATGTTGGGGTTCTTTCGTCACCACCAACCTACCGTGCTTTTTCAGGTCGTATTCTCCAGATACTATCTGTACAAAAAAGCAGAGCGGCCAGCCCCCTTCTTCAGAAGGCTCCAAGAGTGAATTCGATGATTATTTTTATAGCATGTGTTCCATTTTTCATGCTGCAATTTTCAAAGAAACACTATGCCCTTTATCAGCACCCTCTCCCACTTTATTCCCAGGTTTTATCTTTTTTCGGATAAAACACCCGCGAAGCATACCCCACCTATTGCATGCAATCAGAAAGAGACAAAAAGCACCCCTGCATTTTGCACTTATATCCTCGCTTTATTATCTAAAAATCTTCCAAGCAATGTACTTACAGGGTACTTATTAGGTATCTTCAACCCGCTTTACAATTATCAGAAAATACAAGTCTTACCCGAAAAATCAACGAGCATAAAACTGCCCATATGCAATGAAACACACGCTGATAAAATTGAAGATAGCATTCAGAATGCAGCGGCATGCGCAATATATGAGGCTATTTTTGCAGGAAAAGCAGGGACGCGCTGCGCTGTCTCTGCACTAGCGCTTGTAAAAAAAGAACCCAGCACACGCAGTATTGACGACCTCATTGCTGCGGGGCTCATACAGCCCGAGCAATTAGAAGAGGTATCTTTAAGTGCTATACAACACAATTATCTATGCTCAGATCAAGTCATCGTTGCATTATTTGAGGGTCTGCAAGCGGATTATAAAGATCTTGCAAAGCTGCCGGATCATTTCATCAAAAATTTACTTGGTGAAGGCTCTACACAAAACGAAATAAAAACTTATTTAATTAATTTGATGGAAACGTCGCTTCTTGAATTAAAAAATGGAAAAAGACCAATAGAAGTTTCACGGCATTATTCTATACAAAAAAAAGACATAGTACAAAATCCATGGATAATGCAAATTTGCACTACTAATTGGTATATACCCATACATCTTGCCATTATTGAAAATGATCTATATTTAATGCGTTCTTTTTTAAAATATGATGCTCGCACAGATTACAAAACCAACCATGGCAGCTCGCTTTTAAGTATTGCAGCACAATATGGGCAAACTGACATAGTAAAACTTTTGCTCGATAAAGAAATTCCAACCGATCTATCTAATAAAGATGGCGATATTCCTCTGCACTTTGCTGCTTATTATGGTCACGATAAAGTGGTAGATATTTTAGTACGAGCCAATCCAAAAAGTGTTAATCAACCCAATTATTCTCAGCTGCGTCCTCTACACTTAGCAGCGCTTTCCGGTAATGATCAGGTGACTAAAACTCTACTAGAATATGGAGCCGAAATGGACGCAGTAGACGCTCAGCAGTGCACCGCCTTGCATATGGCCTCTGCTACGGGCCGCCTCAACATCAGCGATACCTTACTAGAAGCGGGTGCCAGCACAACCATAGTCAATATATATGGCGAACGCCCATTACAATGCAGACCCAAACCCGAGTACGCCGAATTCAACAAACCTCTAAAAGCACGGTAGGTTGGCGGTGACGAAGGAACCCCAACACCTAACCACTGCCTCCATGAAGACCTGCTTACAAATGGTCAAAAGCAAAAATTAAAGGTCAGTGGCGCGCATGTTGGGGTTCCTTCGTCACCACCAACCTACCGCGCAGCTGCGTCTGCCACTACTAGTGCGGCCATATTGATAACACGACGCACGGTTGCAGAAGCAGTCAAGATATGTACAGGTTTGGCAGCACCTAAGAGGATGGGGCCAATTGCAATATTGTTGCCTGCAATGGTTTTAAGCAAATTGTAAGAAATATTGGCTGCATCGATATTAGGCATCACCAATACATTGGCATTCCCTTCCAGTACACAATCGGGCAATACCTCTTTACGCAGCTGTGCGTCGAGGGCGCAATCTCCATGCATTTCGCCATCGACTTCCAGGTCGGGAGCAATCTCTCGAAGCCGCGCTAAAACATCGCGCATTTTTTGTGCAGAAGCCGCAGGGCTAGAACCAAAATTGGAATGGGAGACCAAAGCAATTTTGGGTTCAATGCCAAAGCGGCGTACTTCTTCGGCTGCTAAGCAAGTGATTTCAGCCAGTTGATCGGGGCTGGGGTCAATATTGATATGGGTATCTACTAGGAAAATTTGCCGGCCTGGCAGAATAAGGCCATTCATCGCTGCATAGACTGAGCAACCTGGGCGTTTGCCGATAACCTGATCGATAAAATGCAAATGGCGATGGGGGGTACTGATGGTTCCACAAATCATTCCATCCGCTTCTTTTTTATGCAGCAGCATCGCTCCGATCAGGGTAGTGCGCCGCCGCATTTCTACTTTCGCTAGCTGGGCGGTAATGCCCCGGCGTTGCATAAGCAAATGGTAGGTCTGCCAGTAATCGCGGTAACGTTCGTCTTGTTCAGGATTAACGATGGTGAAATCCTTGCCAGGCACCAGGCGCAGGCTGTAACGCGCAATGCGCTGCGCAATCACTGCAGGGCGACCTATCAAAATCGGGCTTGCAATGCCCTCATCTACAATTACTTGGAGTGCACGCAAAACGCGCTCTTCTTCACCTTCAGCAAAAACAATACGTTTTTTCTCGGCAGGCACTGCTTTTGCTAGCGAGAAAACCGGCTTCATCAGCGTGCCACTTTGATAGACAAACTGTTGCAAATGCTGACGATAGGCCTCTAGATCTTCAATGGGCCGGATCGCTACCCCTGAGGCTTGTGCGGCCTGGGCGACTGCAGGTGCAATTTTGACTAAAAGCCGAGGGTCAAAAGGTTTGGGAATCAGATATTGCGGACCAAATGATAAATCTTCAAAACCATAAGCACTGGCGACTACGTCACTTTGTTCTTGCCGTGCAAGCTCAGCAATGGCATTTACCGCTGCAATTTCCATTTCCCGCGTAATGGTCGTTGCTCCTACATCGAGCGCGCCTCGGAAAATAAAGGGAAAGCACAGTACATTATTGACTTGATTGGGGTAATCCGTACGTCCTGTAGCTAAAATGGCATCGGGGCGAACCTCAAGCGCTAGCTCAGGGAGGATCTCAGGGTTTGGGTTGGCCAGTGCAAAGATAAGTGGCGAAGGAGCCATTTTTTGCACCATCTCTGGCTTTAATACACCCCCTGCCGACAACCCTAAGAAAATATCTGCACCTTCAATAATGTCATCTAAAGTGCGGGCAGAAGTAGGCTGAGCAAAGCGCGCTTTGTCCTCATCCATCAATTCTGTACGGCCTTCATACACCACACCGGCAATATCTGTGACCCAGATGTTGCGAAGCGGCAAGCCCAAATCCACTAATAAGTCGAGGCAGGCCAATGCAGCTGCACCTGCGCCTGAAACCACCATTTTTACCGTCTTTATATCGCGTTTGGTCACGCGCAATCCATTAGTCAGCGCAGCGGCAACCACAATGGCCGTGCCATGCTGATCATCATGAAATACCGGGATATTCATGCGTTTGCGGCATTCACGCTCGACGATGAAGCAATCGGGCGCTTTAATATCTTCTAGATTTATTCCGCCGAAAGTCGGCTCTAGCGCACAAATCACCTCAACGAGTTTATGCGGGTCGGTTTCATTGATTTCTATATCGAATACATCGATCCCAGCAAACTTCTTGAAAAGCACAGCCTTACCTTCCATCACGGGCTTAGAGGCCAATGCACCGATATTTCCCAAACCTAAAACTGCCGTGCCATTGGTAAGCACACCAACTAAATTCGCGCGCCCTGTATAGCGGGCTACATCTAGAGGTTGCGCATGTATCGCTTCACACGCGGCCGCTACGCCAGGAGAGTACGCCAGCGCTAAATCGCGTTGTGTCAGCAAAGGTTTAGTGGGCGTAACGGATATCTTTCCCGGAGTGGGGAATTCGTGATAGGCCAGCGCAGCCTCGCGCAATGTACTGTCATCAGAGGTAGACATAAGAAGCCGCTAGAAAAGTGAAAAGAGAAAAAGAGCCATAAACAAAATAGCTTAGCGCTTTAAGGCTTGGTAAACACGCTCTAGAATCTTTGATTGTAGCGCCAGTAGCTTTGAGAAGCTGCTCAAAAAACCCATGCAGATCAATAACCATACCCAATATGGTTTCGCATACTAAAACAGGATTTCGTAGTACAGCTCGGAAGGCATGCCTTCTGTCCTACTGTAAAAGTACAGAATCTGGAGGAACGCCTTATGATTGCACTATATCCATTCAATATGCTTATCCCTAGCCCAGAAAATGTGCAACATATGGCGCGGGGTTTAAGATACCTAAATCCTTTCCGATCCTACTCCACCTCTTCTAAATCTACGTTTGCTGGAGTAGCTCGTCGTACATCGCACGCACCTTTACATGCACCTGTTAACGCAGCAACAGGGCCCAAGCAGGCTTCTAATCGCTTTACAAGCGCAGCACTTGCACCCGTAAGCCGGCTGTATTCTGACTTTCAATCCTGGAAGAGGCTACGTAAAACAGATGATCAGATTAAAAAGTCGCTAGAAACCCATGGTATTCATTCCAACCATTCTATTATTGAAATTGAAGAATACCGCAAGAATTACATCAAATTAAATCAAAAGTTTAGTACTAGCGACAATACAACCTGCATTCCTACTTTTCGAAGAGTGCTCTGTCTGATCAACGCTAAAACCATGGTCAGAGTAGCCGGAAAAGGCTTCAATGCAAACCATATCCACACCGATGCCACTTCACAAGCTAGGCTTATTGGCGGGATGATGCCCAACCCGGCTGAGCCCGATAATATGGATGCCTTTATCACATTGTGCAAAGAGCAAAAAATAAAACTGGTTATCGATTTAACTGAAAAGCAAGAGCACCCCTCTTATGAAGAAAAATTGAAAGAGATCAGCCCTGATATTGAAGTAATGAGAGCATCCACGCCGGACCATGCTCCCATCAAATATAAAACGCTTGAAAAAATCGCAAATAAAATTAATGGCGCGCAAAAAGAAGGGAAAAGCGTATACGTGCATTGCAAAGGCGGAATGGGGCGAACGGGCCAAGTATGCGCAGCAGCGCGCATGCCAGGAATATTGGCCGAAAAACAGGCATCTGGTCTCTCAATTAATGCATTTGAGTTAGCCAGTGAGGCGCTCGAGGAAGTCCGTAAGATGCGTCGCCACGATATGGTCAACTTAGTTAGCTATATTGGATTAGTAGAGTACGCTAAAGCGCTTTTAGAACAAAAATCAGAGGCCGCCATTCCTCGAGCATTAGAAACTCTTAAACCTGCTCCATTGCCTGAATACCAAACTATGCTTGATGAAGCAGCTAACAATACATTCCCAAAAGATAGTCTTGAGTTCATAATTGCCGAGCATTGCGCTAACTATGGCGGGGGATTTATCACCGCAGTAAACCAGATACTCTGGACCACTATCATCCGCGCATTGCTAGCCCAGCCCTCCCTACCCGTTAGGCAGAACCTTTCCCCTGCAACAAGCCAAAATATTCATTAACCCCTTCTACCCTATGCCTCCCAGCGAATTTAACCTTATCGATCACTATTTCACACGTCGCGCAAAAAAAGGCCGGGCAGTTGCATTAGGGATAGGGGATGATTGCGCACTACTCACATCCTTGCCAGGCGAGCATCTCGCGGTATCTACCGATATGCTCATCGCAGGGCGGCATTTTTTTGAGGATGTAGAACCTCGCTCTCTAGGGCATAAAGCACTAGCAGTAAATTTATCTGATCTAGCTGCCATGGGAGCGACACCCCTTGCCTTCACCTTGGCGCTCTCTTTGCCTCATCCTATAGATGCAGCTCGCTTAGCCTGGCTTGATGCTTTTAGCGATGGATTATTTGCGCTGGCCAATACGCATCACTGCATATTAATAGGTGGCGACACCACAGCTGGCCCGCTCACACTGTGTTTAACGGTATTTGGCAGCGTTAAACCTGAAGCTGCGCTGCAACGTGGCGCAGCCGTTATCGACGATGATGTCTGGGTTTCTGGTATTTTAGGGGATGCCCGCTTAGCGCTTGGAGATTACCGTCAAGAATGGACGATAGAGGAAAAATATAAGCCTGCTGTACGTCGAGCACTCGAATGGCCAGAACCTCGTATTGCCTTAGGCTTAGCACTGCGAGGCATAGCGCATGCAGCTATTGATGTATCAGACGGATTAGCAGGCGATTTAGCGCATATTGTGCAGCGCTCCAACGTAGGGGCTACCATTGCGATAGACCAACTTCCTCGCTCTTTGGCACTGGCACAGCAGCCTGTATCTATACAGCGTTTGTGTACCCTATCTGGCGGAGATGATTATGAGTTGTGTTTTACTGCTCCTAAAGCCATGCGCCCTAGGTTAGAGCAAATCAGCACCGACTTATCTCTACCTTTAACGCGCATAGGTACAATCCTTCCTTTATCAGAAGCAATTTCGCAAGAGCGCTCACCGCAGACAAACATTCTATGGACAGATCAAAATGGCAGACCTTTAACAGAGGTTTTCCATGGATTTGATCATTTTAGTTAAACAAAAACCAGAATATTATGAGCACTTCCATGCCCTCCCCTCCTCTGCCTTCCACTGCGTCAGAACCCTTACCGCGCTTAGGGCTACGTTTCATGTTCTCTCATCCAGCCCATATTATTTCGCTGGGCTTTGGTAGCGGTTTATTCCCCTTTATTCCAGGCACCATAGGCACCTTGGTTGGGTGGCTCTCTTTTCTACTATTAAATCCTTATTTAAACCCACTTAGCTGGATAGTCATTATTGCCTTAGGATTTATTGCAGGCATCTATAGCACTGCTTACACAGCAAAAAAACTAGGAGTGAAAGACCCCGGGGCAGCAAATTGGGATGAAGTCGTCGCATTCTGGCTAGTTATGCTCTTTATCATGCCTGCGTCTCTTTGGGTTCAAGCACTTGCTTTTATAGTCTTTCGTTTTTTTGATATGGTTAAACCTCCCCCTATCAATTACTTTGACAAGCATGTGCAAGGAGGCTTTGGCATTATGTTTGACGACATCGTGGCTGCTTTTTTCACTCTGCTCGTTTTGGCACTTTTCCGGTTTTTTGTGGGATAACTAAAACCCATGCCTCTTTCTTCGTTCCAACTTCAAGAGTTAGGTTTAGCACCTTACTGGAAGCAGCGCCCTGCTAATACAAGCCATGAGGCCCAACACACGCCTGACGCATCAGCACATAACGCGCCAATAGATCAGACCGATGCACTACCTCAAGCATCCCCTATTGTTCCTGCAGATTGCACGCAAACCGCTGTGGCACAGCTAGATTGGCCACAGCTACAAGCGCGTGTGCAATCCTGCACGCTATGTGGTTTATGCGAAACGCGTACTCAAACTGTTTTTGGAACCGGATATAGACAGGCAGACTGGCTGTTCATCGGCGAAGCCCCAGGCGCGCAAGAAGACCGTCAGGGCGAACCTTTCGTGGGTCAGGCGGGGAAACTATTAAATAATATGCTGCATGCCATAGGGTTAACTCGAGCGGATGAGCCTAGCGAGAATAAAGAAGGGATTGCCCATTCTGCAGCAGAAAAAGCAGCGCCTAGCAGGCAAAAAACGGCGGGCAAGCAAAGTATTTACATTGCCAATATTCTTAAATGCCGCCCACCTGGCAACCGTGACCCGCTACCCGAGGAAGTTGCGCAGTGCGAGCCCTATCTGCAACGCCAACTTGCCCTCATTCGCCCAAAACTTATCATTGCATTAGGGCGCATTGCTGCGCAAAGTTTACTTAAAACTAAAGCTACTATCTCTTCTCTACGGGGGCAGGTACACCATTACGAAGGGATACCCCTCATCGTCACCTATCATCCAGCCTACTTGCTGCGCAATTTGCCTGATAAAGCAAAAGCTTGGGCAGATTTGTGTTTAGCGCGAGAAGTAGAAAGCACACTTAGGTAACTGATGTTACGCAGGTATTCAAGAAGACAATGTTATGCGTGTTGGGGTTCGTGCCTCACCACCAACCTACCAAGATGCCTATGTAAAAGGGTTCTATCAAACTCCAACAACCACAAGAAAAGGCAAAGAACGGTAGGTTGGTGGTGAGGCACGAACCCCAACATGATGACCACGCTCTTCTTGAATACCTGCGTAACATTCACTTAGCTAAATCGAATTAACCCACTATTTTTGAGTTTGAGAGATATCCGTAGAGGATAAAGCACGATGGCGGTCAACCATAGCGGCCAAAGCCTGCTTTAAAGGGGAGGCATCGAGTTGGGCGCTGCAGTTTTGCAGATGCTCCCAAGCAGTAGGGGTTAAACAGGCTTCTTTTTGATGTGCTGGCCGTGATGCACTGCTGGCGTAAAACAAGCTTCCTAGGGATGAATGGTCTTGGTTTGTGGGCAAGCGCACGCGAATTCTTAAGCTATCCACCGCCCATCCGCGTCGATACAGCGCTTCAAGTACCGTAGGCGCCAGGTGGCGCAAACGCGCAGCCTGTGCTCCATGCGCAACAAAGATGGTCAATTTACCCTCTCGAATCAATCCGACCGCTAAATACGGCATCAGATACGCCGGCAACAGCGCAGCTAGATCGCGCTCTAACGCCTTAGTTTGCTCTATACCTTCGTATAGCTTAGCGAGGGCGGGGTGCCCCTCAAACCAAGTTTTCATGCTTTGAGCCGTCATAGTTTTTATGGACTCTTGCTTAAATGGTGAGGAAACATGCTGTGCGCAAGCACACTATGTGCTGGAAAAGAAGTGGCAAAGTAAGTCGATAAGCCGGGTTTTGTGCATATACAGAGCCACGAAACTGGCGCAGCTCTGTACGTGAGCGTCATTCGTCTAGGCGCACTATTACTAGTACGCTCAAGCTCCCTACCCGCGGATATGACGGGACTCGCCTCGTTTTAAGCATGTAAAGCTCCGTAAAGTTTGACATTTACAAAACGTCCATACTCAAAACAATCCGCATACTTGGAATTGCTCTAGGTGGAGGTTGCCATGCCAGCATGCGTTGCTGCAGCCGCGGTGCGCTCTTACCGCACCGTTTCACCCTTACCTGATCTACATCACTGCACTACTTATATAGTGCAGTGATGAGCCATCGGCGGTCTATTCTCTGTTGCCCTATTCCTCGTGTTACCACGGATGGCCGTTAGCCATCACCCTGTCCCAAGAGCCCGGACTTTCCTCCACAAGGGCTGTACAACCCCTTGCAGCGACGCCCTAACCTACTTTGCCAGGGCGTAGTGTAGAGGATAATGGAGAAAATAATTAGCAGTATGGCGAAATGTTAGTATAAAATATTTCTTATCTTACAGATAAGATAATATTCACATGGATAAGAAAAATGTCGACAACCCCTGTTAGCACACACCCTCTTCTGACCGCACATACCGTTATTCCTATTTCTTATAACGAGGAAACGCCATTGCTTAGCCGAACGCAGATTGGACAGCATAGCCTTTGGGAGCCTATGGAACCACGCTCACAGACAGAAGCGAATAATGTATTTGTAAAATCCTGCCTGAGTTTAGGCACGGTTGCAGGCTGCATAGCCAGTCTATTATTTTTGGCCTCTGATACCCCTATGGTAGCTCCATTTATTCTGACTGCTACCATTGTGTTTACGATACTGCCATCTGACAAGATAATTGCGGCCGAAGCAAGGGAAGAGGCTCCAAAACCAGCCGCAAGACCTGCGCAAACGCCAATAACGCCAAATAATAATTCTAGAAGACCAGATTTAAGCCAAGAGGAGCCTGCAACACCAGAAAATCTAGAATTATTGAATATAGGGAAAGGGAAGGGGAAGATGGTAGCGAGTGAAAACTCGACACCATTCTCTATAGCGTAATCCTCCACACGACCATTAAAAGCCTTTAAACACGCTCTTAGAATTGCATTCTAGGATAGTGTTTTAATACCCACTGTCGATTTTCTTCTTTTTGTGTGGCAATACGGGCTTCAACATTATTAGGGAATAACCTAAGTATAAATTCTGCTTGTTTAGGCGTTAATGCCCAATGAAAATCTCCGCTTAGTGATGCACATCGGTTCCATGACTCCGTATCCTCAGGAAAGTAAGGATTCTGGCTATCGCCTCGATGGATCTCCGATGATAATGGACTTTTTTGGAAACATTCACGCTTATACAGTGACGGATTAGCTCTAGCAGGGGAAAAATCTGAACGGCTTGGACCTAAAAGAAATGAGCCATATCTTGCTTTGATGGCTGAAGCAGCATTTTCTATTTTAACTGGCATAACCCCTCGAAAATTGAAGATCAAATTTTCTGGTGCAGAAGAGACTAGACCTCTTTCGAAGCCCTGTAGCAAGGAATTCCGACGAAGACAGTACACTAGTACGGCAAGGAGGAATGACGCCGCTACGGGGTTTCGAAAGAGGTCTATTGCATGTAGTTACTTCATTTTCTGCACCAGTTAAGCCAATTAAAACTGATTCAGCCTCGTTATTGAAATTAAAAAAGAAAACCCAACTAAAAACACGAATATTCGTAGGCCGAGGCAAGCTATACACCTCAACCTTTCATTAGGACACACCCTAAGACTTTAGGTCATCTCCCAACCTATTTTTTATCTACAGACTCATCGATTTTCCATGCAAGGGTTCCGCCTGCACGTAAAGGAATGAGTGTTGACTGAGCACTCTTAAGGGTCTCGGGCAAAGTCCAAGTTTGACGACGCAACGTAATGGTTTGGGTAGCCATGGGAAGACCATAAAATAACGCACCGTATTCGCTGGCAAATCCTTCTAAGCGGTGCAAGGCATTAGCAGCGTCAAAGGCTTCCGCATACAGTTCTAACGCATGAAAAGCGGTATAACAGCCTGCGCAACCACAGGCACGTTCTTTTGCTTCTCTATCATGAGGAGCGCTGTCTGTGCCCAAGAAAAAACGCGGATTTCCTGAAGTCGCCGCGCGTATCAAAGCTTGGCGGTGCACCTCACGTTTGAGAACCGGCAAACAATAGTAATGAGGTTGAATGCCATTTTGGAAAATGGCATTGCGGTTATAGAGCAAATGATGCGCAGTAATCGTAGCGCCCAAAGTCCCTGGCGCTGCAGATGCTTCCTCGACGTACTGTGCAACCTCTTGCGTAGTAATATGTTCAAATACCACTTTGAGCTCTGGGAAATCCCGGCGCAGCGGAATCATTACGGTTTCCAGAAAAACTTTTTCTCTGTCAAAGAGATCAATCTGCGGGTCTGTCACTTCGCCGTGCACGAGTAGCGGCATGCCTAGTTTTTGCATGGTTTCTAATACAGCTGTACACCGAGAAAGGTCTCTTACGCCCGCATCAGAGTGCGTGGTGGCTCCAGCAGGATACAGTTTCACTGCATGGACCCAGCCGCTATCATGCGCACGCTCAATTTCCTGCGCAGAAGTGTTTTCTGTCAAATATAAAGACATGAGCGGCTGGAAATCTAAAGCATGCTTCTCGGGATCCTGGCTAGTGTCTGCAAAAAGCGCTGCCATAATCCGTTCACGATACGCGCCTGCCTGAGCTGTCGTTGTAATAGGCGGATTGAGATTGGGCATCACCAGTGCCCGACCAAATTGGCGTGCTGTATGTCCTACCACGCAGCTAAGCATGTCCCCATCGCGCAAATGTACATGCAAATCGTCTGGGCGTTTTAGGGTAATACTCTCCGGCAATAACGCTGCTGCTTCCGTACTGCATGCAGCTTTTTGGGTAGATAAAGTGGAAGAAGCTATCGGTTTTGCATGAGAATGGGGCATAGTTTTATATCCTGATCGGTCTTTAATATAGGTAAGCATGGCGCAAAGTAGTGCTCAAACACAATAGCTTCGAAGAAAAAGCTATCATAGGAGGGTTTGAACACTGCCATAGGACAGGATATTTCTCTGTTGCAGCTATAAAGAAGCATCTGTACAGATCAACCTGTATTCACCTTGGCTCGCCCCCAAGAGCCCTTCAACACATAACCGCTATGCTTTTTCGTTTTAAATCAGCCCGTCTTTTCCATTTTCTGGTCAATATGATGTCTATCGCCAAGCCAAGTTTTATCAGGGATGTGACCAGCCGAGTGCTTCGCTTCGCTATGTGCTTTGGCTTATGCGCCAGTTTTTTTACCGGATTAGCGCATGCGGTAAACAGTCTCGAAGGCGGCCCAGGCGTCAACCAGTTGAATTTCCAAACACCCGTCACCGCCATTGCACGTGATATTTATGCACTGCATACACTGATGCTTATCATCTGCGGGGTGATTTTTATCGGTGTTTTTGGTGTGATGTTTTATTCGATCGTGATGCACCGCAAATCCAAAGGTCATACTGCAGCAAACTTTCACGAAAGCACCACGGTTGAAATTATCTGGACAGCCATACCGCTGCTCATCATCATGCTGATGGCCCTACCTGCCACACGCACCATTATTGCGATGAAAAGCACGCAAAATCCCGACATCACGGTAAAAGTCACAGGCTATCAGTGGAAATGGGGCTATGACTATATAGAAGGCGCCGGCAAAGGCATTCATTTTATCTCTACGCTCAGCTCGCCCCGCAATCCACGCTTGGCCTCTGATCCTACTGGCCGGACGCTGTCGGATACCTATTTGCAGGAAGTCGATAATCCACTCGTCGTGCCAGTCAATCAAAAAATACGCATCATTACCACTGCTGCAGATGTTATCCACTCTTGGTATGTGCCCGCATTTGCAGTCAAACAAGATGCCTTCCCTGGCATCGTGCGCGATACGTGGTTCAAGGCCGAAAAAATAGGAACATATCGAGGGTTTTGTGCAGAACTATGCGGCAGAGACCATGCGTTTATGCCTGTGGTTGTGAAAGTAGTTTCTGCAGAAGATTACGCTACATGGGTTAAGAGTCAGCCAGGCACTCAAGCAAGAACGTCCTCCATACAGGCTGCTACACAAACAAAAGGGTCTCTCTCTAGCGAGACCATAAAAACGCCTACAGAAGCTTCTTTAAGCGCATCCACTACGCTCGCAGCACAGCCGGCTCATTCCTCTGAAACACTCGAGCTAGTAAAGCAACGCGGCCAGCGTGTGTATGAGGCACAATGCTCCGTATGCCACCGTGCAAAAGGCGAAGGCTTTGGTCCCTTTCCTGCTATAGATGGCAGCCCTGTAAGCATAGGGCCCATTGAAAATCATATTGATATTGTGCTCAAAGGCAGAGGTCAAATGCCGCCATGGGGGCATCGATTAAGCGACCAGGATGTGGCTGCAGTCATTACCTACCAACGCAATGCTTGGACACATAAGACTAACGAGATAGTCAGCACGGAACAAGTGGCTGCCCGCCGTCACAATCGCAAAACACGCTCTTCGGCTTCTGCACAATAGATATGCAGCAGCACAAATAGACTCTTCACTTTGCAGAAAAACAGAATTCAGGAAACTTTATGTCCTCTACTCTTCAAGCTTCCTCGCATTCCGACGATGCGCACGCGCACCCTCACGGCTGGCGACGCTGGCTCTATGCGACCAATCACAAAGACATTGGCACGCTGTATCTACTCTTCTCGTTTTTGATGTTTATGGTCGGTGGCGTAATGGCTCTGCTCATTCGTGCTGAGCTTTTTGAGCCTGGGCTGCAAATTATGCAACCTGAATTTTTTAATCAGCTTGTCACGCAGCACGGCCTCATCATGGTGTTCGGCGCGATCATGCCGGCTTTTGTTGGTTTCGCAAACTGGATGATTCCGCTGCAAATTGGCGCGCCTGATATGGCTTTTGCACGGATGAACAACTTCAGCTTTTGGCTGCTTCCTCCCGCTGCACTGCTACTCTCTTTATCCTTTTTTGTTCCTGGCGGTGCTACGGCAGCAGGCTGGACGCTCTACGCCCCGCTATCCATCCAGATGGGCGCAGGTATGGACCTGGCGATTTTTGCCATACACATCCTGGGTGCTTCATCCATTATGGGTGCAATCAATATTATTGTGACCATTTTGAATATGCGCGCACCTGGCATGACGCTCATGAAAATGCCGCTCTTTGTATGGATGTGGCTCATAACTGCCTACCTACTTTTAGCCGTTATGCCCGTACTTGCTGGCGCCATTACGATGCTGCTGTTCGATAGGCATTTTGGCACGTCGTTTTTCAATGCTGCAGGGGGCGGCGACCCAGTACTCTATCAGCATCTTTTCTGGTTCTTCGGGCATCCCGAGGTATACATCATGATTTTGCCGGCTTTTGGCATTATTTCGCAGATCGTTCCAGCCTTCGCTCGCAAGCCACTTTTTGGCTATAGCTCGATGGTCTATGCCGCGTCCTCTATCGCATTATTGTCATTTATAGTCTGGGCCCATCACATGTTTGCAACAGGCATGTCGGTCACCAGTCAGCTGTTTTTCATGTATGCAACGATGCTGATCGCAGTGCCTACTGGAGTCAAAGTATTTAACTGGGTTGCCACCATGTGGCGGGGGTCACTGACATTTGAAACCCCTATGCTGTTTGCCATTGGCTTCGTCTTCGTTTTCACCATTGGCGGATTTACAGGTCTGATTCTATCGATCGCTCCGATCGATGTACCGCTACACGATACGTATTATGTAGTCGCTCACTTTCACTACGTGCTAGTTGCAGGCTCACTATTTGCACTCTTTGCAGGCTGGTATTACTGGTCTCCAAAATGGACCGGTTATCTCTACAATGAAACACGAGGCCGCATCCATTTCTGGGGATCACTTATCTTTTTCAATATCACCTTCTTCCCTATGCATTTCCTGGGATTAGCGGGTATGCCTCGCCGGTATGCAGACTATCCAGCTCAGTTCACCGACTTTAACCAGCTTGCTACGCTTGGAGCGTTCGGCTTTGGCCTCATTCAAGTATATTTTCTGTTCTGGGTAGTGCTGCCCACTTACTTTCCAGCCTTATCGGGCACTCCTCTTAAACGCGCGGATGCACTTGCCTGGGAAGGAGCAGAAGGTCTGGAATGGACCGTCCCTAGCCCAGCGCCTTTCCATACGTTTGAAACACCCCCGTTAGTAAAATAATACGCTTAGGCAATAACGCTCATGACTTCTTTTCTCGCACTATGCATTACCCAAATAACCGGGTTTTTTGCTTCTCTCAAATTGGTAGCCTGGTCATTTTTTGGCGTGCGTAAAAAACGTGATCTCGAGCGCGACTTCACGCAGCACCCTCTTCAGGTTTTAATTGCAGCGATTTTTTGCCTTATTGTATTTGTAATGATTTTGGGAGCACTGGTGCGTGTAGCCTTGCGTACATGGACCTAAGAACCTGTTCCAACAATAGACTTCTATCGCTTCCCCATAGCGGCGTCATTCCTCCCCGCCAGCACTGGTGTACTGGCATCAAAGGAATTCCTGACTACCGGGTTGCGAAAGCGGTCTAATCATCACTTATATTCACCGATTTTTCGCGTCTTCAAATACTTATGAGCACCCCACCGGTTCACGCCTCATCCGATTCGCCTCCAGCTTATTTTGTGCCTGCACCTTCTAGCTATCCTATTACTGCAGCATGCAGTTTGCTGGGCATTATGCTGTCTCTTGCATTTTGGCTCAATGGAAATGCCTGGGCACCCATGACCTTTGGCGCAACGCTAGCCTGCTTGTTTTTTGTACTCTGGAGTTGGTTTGGTAAGTCGATTGCTGAATCGGAGGACAAGCAATATGGCAAAGCGGTCGATAGCTCCTATCGATGGAGCATGAGCTGGTTTATTTTTTCTGAAGTGATGTTTTTTGGCGCATTCTTTGGCGCACTTTTTTATGCCAGAGCTATTGCTAACCCTTCCTTCGCAGATATAGATCATCAACTGCTGTGGCCTCAATTTAAAGCCATATGGCCCAACTCCGGACCCGCTGAGGCCTTCGCTACCTTTAAAGCGATGACTCCTTGGCCTATTCCCACCATCAATACCGCTTTGCTCCTCACTTCAGGAGTTACGCTTACCTTATCGCACCATGCATTACGCGAAAACCACCGCCAGCGCACCATATTCTGGCTAGCAGCAACGGTTGGTTTAGGGTTAATCTTTCTTTTTATGCAGGGTTTTGAATATTTTCATGCCTACCACGCCTTAAACCTCACGCTGACTTCGGGCATGTATGGCTCAATATTTTTCTTGCTTACAGGCTTTCACGGTTTCCATGTAACGCTTGGCACTTTAATGCTCGGTGTGGTTTTACTGCGACTGATACGTGGCCACTTTAGCGCAGAGCATCATTTTGCTTTTGAAGGCGCAGCTTGGTATTGGCACTTTGTGGATGTAGTGTGGCTTGGTTTGTATGTAGTGGTGTATTGGCTCTGAGGTATGCGCCGCCGCTTTTTTAGAACCTGCTTATCCCATACCAATAGCAAAGTTTAAAGGTCAGTGGTGCGCGTGTTGGGGTTCGTGCCTCACCACCAACCTACCGAGACGCCTATGCAAAAGGGTTCTATCAAACTCTACCAACCACAAGAAAAGCAAAGAACGGTAGGTTGGTGGTGACGAAGGAACCCCAACATGCAAGCCACCACCTTTTTTAAAACCTGCTTATCCATACTAATAGCAAAGTTTAAAAGTAAGTGGTATGCATGTTGGGGTTCGTACCTCACCACCAACCTACGTCATATCCCATACGATACATTGCAAAAAAACGCTAAAAAATGCCTGTACTTTGAATCCACCCTCTAAAGTACGCCACTATAATAAATAAGAACAAGGCAACAGAAACTCCAACGCGTATAGCTAGCGCGTAGACCATGCGTTTAGTGGTACCGCGATCATGCATCATGAAATAGAGTGCGCTGCCAAGGCTTGCGAGAATAAGCGTAAAAGCACCCACTGCAAGCCAAGACAGAGAAAAGGAATGAGGCATCGTGTTAACTCTCAGAAAGTTTATCCAAAAATCTGCTTAAAAAGCATTGTATTGGAATGCGGCTGTGCGCTCTGAAAATGTGTGGTGTATTCTTGTCTTATTACTAGCGTACATTAGCTGCTTTACGTACCACTTCCGGTCTTATGCAAACTTATGCCCACCTTTCGCTTTTGGCCTACCGTTTTTGTACTTGGGGTTGCTGCCCTTACTCTGCGTTTAGGGTTTTGGCAACTACATCGTGCGCAGGATAAAGAAGCGCGTGCAGCCCAGCAGGCACTCCATGCCAAACTTACCCCGCTTTTAATAGGCCCTACTGTAGAAACGCTAGAGGATGTAGTAGCTAAACCCGTACGAGTGCGAGGTTATTTTATGCCTGAGCACACGGTATACCTGGATAACCGCCCTTATCACGGCGCGCCTGGGTTTTACGTGATTACACCTTTGCGTATTGATGCACCTTCGCCATCCGATTCCAAAAACATACAGCGCCCCCCTCCTTTACAAGCAACTTACGTACTCATCAATCGTGGATGGCTCCCTCGCAATATTCGGGAACGTGCTGCACTGGCTCCTTATGAAACGCCTACTGAAAAAGTGGATATTCAAGGACTAGCACTAGCGCACCCAGGGCGTTTATTTACCTTCAATAAGCCTGTGCAACAAAACCCGCATAATGAGCAAACCCTACGTGCACCGTCTTCCTTTAGTCCTGATATCCGTCAAAATATACATCCCAACGCCTATGCGCTAGAAACTGGACTAACGGTACAACCATTTATTATTGAGCAGCATTCAGCGCTCAATGATCATTTAATACGCGATTGGCCAAAACCTACGCAAGGAGTCGAGCGTCATTATGGCTATATGGTGCAATGGTGGAGTTTAACGGTAACAGTGTTAGGCTTTGGCCTTTACTGTGCGCTACGTCGCCAGCCCAATACCATGACCGGCAAGCGCGATAGGCAAGAAAAAGAGTGTGGTTAAAGGTAGGTGGTTTATATTGGGGAGCGTTGCCCCCCAATCTATATTATTTATCGTACGCTACGAATTGGGCAGATTGTGTGCGTCTGACTTGGGTAGCTAAGCGTTCGATGCCACGTATGACAGCAGGACGGTTTGCAATCGCTTCATGCCAACGTTTTACCTGAGCAAACTCCTCTATAGTAATGCCTTGCTTCTCCCATGCACTTATCCATGGAAAACAAGCCATATCCGCAATGCTATATTCCTCTCCTGCTAGATAAGCATGCGTTTTGAGCCGGGTATTCATCACTGTATAGAGTCGCTGCGTTTCTTTGGTATAACGCTCGATCGCATAGTCAATTTTCTCAGGCGCATAACTTCTAAAATGCAGGGTTTGCCCAAGCATCGGTCCTAAGCTGCCCACTTGGAACATGAGCCACTGTATAGCGCTGTAACGCTCTGTGGTACTTGTTGGCAGGAAACGTCCCGTTTTTTCGGCCAGATAGATCAAAATCGCGCCAGACTCGAATAGCGCAATAGGCTCACCCGCCGGCCCTTGTTGGTCGACCAGAGCTGGGATTTTATTATTGGGGCTAATGGCCAGGAATTCAGGCTCAAATTGCTCTTGTTTCAAAATATTGACCGGATGCACTTCATACTCAAGCCCACATTCTTCGAGCATGATCGGCACTTTTTGTCCATTTGGAGTGGTCCAACTATAGAGATCAATCATGAAAACTGCTCCAGTGAAAATGACTTGTAAATCCATTCAATCTACTTAGGGCATGCCCTAGAAGTCACTCAAAAAACATTGAATTGATAAACTTTATAGGTCTTACATTAGGGCGTGTTCTCAATTGCCCAAAAGGGTTCATATTTGGGGGAGCAGGAGCGCAGGATCCGGATGTACTTAAGTACAGTGAGGATCCCGAGCACCGCACGACCTCAAAGATGGGCCCTTTGGGGTAATTGAGGACATGCCCTAAGTTTTAACAGGTCTTCTTGCATGACTAAACCAGGCGTTTGCTGATAAGCCCCTATTCAAAAGTTCCTAAAAGAGTTCGTCCAGCAAAAAACTTCTCCCTTTTTCGCAGATCTTTTCTTTTCCTTATGCCTTTACCCTCTCCTCCGCCATCAGCTCCCATGCACAAGCCTGCTCCAATACGGAGCAGAAAGACTTTAGTTGCTATAGGCCTTATATGTCTAGCACCACTTATTGCAGCGTGTTTGTTGTACTTCAGTCCAACAGCGATAAGAGATCGTACCCACACTACAAGCTATGGCAGCCTTATCAGGCCACAACGCCCCATTCCAGCTACGCTTATGGTCCGTACAGAAGATCATCGTAGCGTACCGCTACAAACATTCAAAGGCCGTTGGTTACTGCTGTCATTCGATCAAAATACCTGCTCACCAAGTTGTGTAAAAAAGCTCTATTTCATGCGGCAGATACGTGCAGCACAAGGGGCACAACGTGAGCGCATTGTTTCAATATGGCTACGCACAGAAAAGGGGGCTATCCCTGCTGCTTTGTCTACTAACTACCCTGAAACTCGTTTTTTAGTTGCGTCTTCAAAAGACGTGTTAGCAAACTGGCTACCGGCGCAAGCAGGCACCACGATTTCTGATCATCTCTATCTAGTGGATCCCAATGGAAATTTGATGATGCGTTTTCCTCAAAATCCCAATCCAGGAAAAATTAGGGCCGATATAGCAAAACTCTTAAAATGGTCAGGCATCGGTTAATTTTCAGACGATTTAATCTTTTAAAATCTTAGGGCGTGTCCTCAATTGTCCAAAGGAGCTCCTATTTGGGGGAGCAGGAGCGCAGGATCCTCACAGTACTTAAGTGCTGTGAGGATCCCGAGCACCGCACGACCTCAAAGATGGGCCCTTTTGGACAATTGAGGACATGCCCTAATTTGAGCTTTTTAGCTTGTGTCCATTTATGCTCTCTGAGCACGTCCATACCTTCTTTTCTTGACTATGTTTATCCTGCAACTCGCCTTGATTGCCCTCACACTGGCACTCGTGCCACTTGGCTATGTGTGGTATTTCAAAAAGACCGATGGGTTTACGCAATTGGTGTGCTTGACCGCGTGGCTAACCTTTGACCTTATTATTTTTGGCAGCTTTACGCGTCTCACAGATTCAGGTTTAGGCTGTCCAGATTGGCCTGGATGCTATGGAACTGCCTCTCCTTTTGCTGCGCACCTTGATATCCAAGCGGCACAACATATGCTCCCGCACGGACCTGTCACTTTCAAAAAAGCCTGGATCGAAATGATTCATCGGTATATGGCTATGATGTTGGGTGTATTGCTCATTGTCCAGCTGGGCTGGGCATGTATACAACGCCGCCAGCTACGCGTGCCGCTACTATGGCCTCTAAGTTTATTGAGCTTAATTATCCTGCAAGGTGCTTTTGGAGCATGGACGGTAACGCTCAAATTGCAGCCTCTTGTGGTAACCACACACCTTCTTCTTGGCCTCACATTATTATCACTTCTGAGCGCGCTTGCCAGCCGACGGCTGCTATTAGTTCGATCTTCTAATACTCCTCGACCAACTGAGCAATCAACATCAACCATACAGCAGCACACTACTACACAAAACTTAGCTGCTTCTTCTGCCTCCCCCCTTATGGGTTCCTACAAAAAATGGCGCTGGGCTATATGGATGGGCCTTATTTTGCTGGGAATCCAAATTGCGCTTGGCGGTTGGGTAAGCTCCAATTACGCAATGCTCGCCTGCCCTGATTTCCCGACCTGCCAAGGACAATGGTGGCCTTCCATGCATATTGCAGAAGGTTTTTATCCTTGGCGTGGCCCTCACTCTAGCGGCGCTAATCTAGGTACGCTCAGCTTGCAGGCACAAGTTGCTATTCACTGGATCCATCGCGTAATGGCTGGCGTGGTTTTCGTATACTTTTGTACACTAGCTCTCCTATTGCGCAAACACGCTCCCGCCACAATCAAACATACTACCTATATCTTGTTCAGTATTTTAGTTTTGCAAATGATCACCGGTATATCAAACGTCCTTCTTCCTTGGCCATTATGGACCGCATTGGCACACAATGCTGGAGCAGCAGCGCTTTTGGTACTGAGTTTTTTTCTGGATAGCCAGCTCGCTGCTCAACACCGCACTGGAGCACATGCATAATGCATTTACACTCTGCTACTTCATGCTTTAGCACCTTCAAAGCACGTGCAGCGCAATACAATGCGCTGACTAAACCGCGGGTCACGCAACTTGCTGTATTTTGCGCCATTATCGGCATGCTACTCTCTGGTCCTAGCGTGCCATGGAAAACGCTATTGGGTGGATCGCTAGGCATTTGGCTCACGGCTTCCGCTGCTTTCACCATTAATTGCTTACTAGAAAAAAAGCGTGATGCGCGCATGCGCCGCACTGCAGCCCGCCCTTCAGCCAGCGGCCAGATTTCATCTGTTCAAATGCTTGTGTTTGCAAGCATACTCGGCAGTCTGGGCGTTATTCTGCTCTACAGCACAACCAATCTTTTAACCGTGTGGCTTACCCTTGCTACATTTTTAGGGTATGCATTGATTTACACCGTGCTTCTAAAGCCAGCTACTCCTCAAAATATCGTCATTGGCGGAGCTGCTGGCGCCATGCCTCCTGCGCTGGGATGGGCGGCTGCCACAGGGATGGTCTCTGCTGATGCCTGGCTGCTCGTACTGATTATTTTTGTATGGACCCCACCACACTTTTGGGCCTTAGCACTCTACCGACGCGAAGATTATGCAAAAGCTGGCCTGCCTATGCTCCCGGTCACGCATGGAGAATCATTCACTCGACTGCATATACTGCTGTATTCCTTAATTCTGTTGCTTGTTTCCCTACTGCCCTGCGCCACGGGCCAGCGTGGTTTACTGTATGGAGTGGTCGCTCTGATTCTGGGAGTCCTTTTTATAGAGAAAGCATGGCGCTTATGGTGCAGGTATTCTGATGCGCAAGCCCGTGCACTCTTTGGTTATTCCATTGTCTATTTATCCTTGCTCTTTTTAGCCATGCTCGTAGACCACTACCTATCGCTTTTTTATGTCTCTAACCTTTGAACTTACTGCTCGCCTTCTCGAGCGCGCTTCCGTCACCCCTGATGATGCAGGGTGTCAAACTCTATTAATAGAACGCTTAAACGCACTAGATTTTGTGTGTGAAACGTTTTGCGTAGAAGGCGTGACTACACTCTGGGCAATACGCCGTGGCACAGCAAAAGGACCTACTTTTGTTTTTGCTGGGCACACCGATGTAGTGCCGCCAGGTCCGTTAGAGACATGGCACACCCCTCCTTTCACTCCCACTGTACGAGAAGGCAAACTCTACGGCAGAGGCGCAGCGGATATGAAAACGTCGCTCGCAGCTTTCTTAGTCGCCACAGAAGAATATTTAACAGCTTGCCCCAATCCGATAGGCTCACTGGCTTTTTTAATTACCAGTGATGAAGAAGGGCCTGCATTGCACGGTACAGCCCATGCTATTCGCCTTTTGAGTGCGCGCGGTGAGCAGTTAGACTATTGCATCGTAGGAGAACCTACCTGTGTAGAACAGATAGGAGATACGTTTAAAAATGGCCGCCGAGGCTCTTTATCAGGTCGGTTGTTGGTGCAGGGCGTGCAAGGCCATATTGCTTACCCGCATTTGGCTCGCAACCCCATACACACCATTGCGCCAGTATTGGCTGATTTGGCTCAAACTGCCTGGGACGAGGGCGATCCAGACTTCCCTCCCACCAGCTGGCAAATCTCCAATTTTCATGCAGGAACCGGTGCCACTAATGTGATTCCTGGGCAAGCGTATATTGATTTTAATTTTCGCTTCTCTCCTGCCAGTCCAGCCACTACACTCAAAGCGCGTGTAGAAGCTATTTTTGAGAAGCATGGTTTACTCTCTGAAAAAGACTATTCCATTACCTGGACCTTAAGCGGTGAGCCTTTTTTCACACCGAAAGGCGCGCTGTGCTCTGCACTCACGCACGCTATTGAACAAGAAACGGGCATCACGCCTCAATGCTCGACAACAGGTGGCACCTCAGACGGGCGATTTATTGCCACCTTATGTCCGCAAGTCGTTGAGTTTGGCCCTGTTAATGCCAGTATTCATCAGGTGAACGAATGCGTGGATATAAACAGTATGGAAACCTTAAAAAATATCTACCGCCGAGTTTTAGAAAAACTCGGTACGTTGGAATGAACGACGTTTCCCAACATGCAAACCACCCTCTTTTCATAGATTGCTTTTTAGCTTTAGCAAAACAACTCCACTCTCTTCTCTTTTTTCAGGACCTTTATTTTGATTTCCCTTGAACATTTCACCCTAAGTCGGGGCAGCAAGCTTTTGTTTGAGGATGTATCCCTCACCTTGCATCGTGGGGAAAAAGTGGGGCTTATTGGGTCGAATGGGGCGGGGAAATCTTCGCTTTTTTCCGCATTACTCGGTCGAATTGAACCTGATTTAGGTGAAGTTTTCTTACCCATTAATGGGCCTATTGCGCACGTTGCGCAAGAAACACCTGCCACCCCACGTAGTGCACTGGAATACACCATAGATGGGGACACACGTCTGCGCGCAGTCGAAGCCGATATTGCAGCAGCAGAAGCCATCGATGATGGCATGGCGCAGGCCTTGGCACATGGTGCTTTTGCAGAGTTAGATGGTTATAGCGCCCCCTCTCGAGCAGAAGCGCTTTTGCTAGGGCTAGGGTTTTCGCAAGCCAAGTTTTATGAGCCCGTTTCCAGCTTCTCAGGAGGTTGGCGCATGCGTTTAAATCTAGCTCAAGCGCTGATGTGCCCTTCTGAGTTATTGCTCTTAGATGAGCCCACCAATCACTTAGATCTAGATGCCATTTTGTGGTTAGAAGCTTGGCTGCGCAAATATGAAGGCACCTTAATCATCATTTCGCATGATCGCGAATTTTTAGATGGGGTCTGCCAAACGATTGTGGCTATCGAAGATCGTCAACTTAAACGCTACGGTGGAAACTACAGTCAATTTGAAATAGTACGAGCCCAACAACGTGCACTCCAACAAAGCCAGCACGAGAAACAGCAACGGCATAGAGAACATTTACAAAGCTTTATCGATCGCTTTAAAGCTAAGGCCACTAAAGCTAGACAAGCACAAAGCCGCGTCAAAGCCCTTGAAAAAATGCAGCATATCGCTGCAGTGCGCGATGCCTCTGCCTTTACATTTCAATTCCGCACTCCGCTACAAGCACCCAACCCCATGATCACCATGGAAGGGGTGTCTTGCGGATACCAAACCCAAGCAGAAGGTCAGAATCCAAAACCTGTCGCCATTGTTGAAGGGGTTAATTTATCGATCCAAAATGGGGAACGCATTGGTCTACTTGGTGCCAATGGCCAAGGCAAATCGACCTTAATTCAGACGTTAGCAGGCACCTTACCTGCGCTAGGCGGTTCTATCAATCGAGGGCGCGGGCTCAAAATTGGCTATTTTGCACAACACCAACTAGACACATTACGCCCTAGCGAATCGCCTCTACAACACTTGACACGCTTAAGCCCTACCTATGTACGCGACCAAGAGTTGCTGGACTTTTTAGGAAGTTTTCAATTTTCCGGCAACATGGCCACCGCTCCCATCGAGCCACTTTCAGGCGGGGAAAAAGCACGTCTGGCACTAGCCATTATGCTCTGGCAGCGCCCTAACCTCTTATTACTCGATGAGCCTACCAATCACTTGGATCTAGAGACTCGGGATGCACTAACCAATGCCCTTGCACAATTTGAAGGTACGCTGATAGTGGTCTCACATGACCGGCATCTTCTCAATGCGACGACAGACAGCTTCTTACTCGTTGCCAATAAGCGCGCACTTCCTTTTGATGGCGATTTGGAAGACTATCGCCGTATGCTTCTTAAAGAGCCCTCTTCTTCCTCTGCGTCGAAAAAAAGCACAGCTTCTGCCTCCGCTAAAGCGTCTCCAAAACCGTCAGCTCCTACGCGCTCTACTGCGGCACAAGAACGTACGCTTGCTCAGCTTGAGAAAAAAATAGCGGTATTGGGCGAAGAAAAAGCGCGCCTGGAAGTCTTTTTTGCCGATCCTAAGCATTACCTTCCTCCACATCCTCCTGAATGGGAAGCGGCTTGCCAACGCCAAACTGAAGTGAATGCAGAACTAGAGAATCATGAGCAAAAATGGCTGGAGATTCAGGAAAAAATAGAACAGCAGAATAGAAATTAATGCTGATTGTTAAAAAGGCTTGCAGGATTTTTCAGTTTTTTATCGAAGATAATGGCTTAAATAGCCAGCTAGCCTCTAAACTCCTGTAGCCTATTGATTCTACTGCTGTACACATGCTCTTCTGTGCACCAAAGCATCACCACTTTTTCTTTCTTTTTTTATGCCTTCCTCTTCGCGTCGCGTCCTCGTCACTTCTGCTCTCCCTTATGCCAACGGGCCCATTCATATTGGCCATCTCGTTGAATATATTCAAACAGATATCTGGGTACGCACTCTCCGTATGCAGGGCCACGAGACTTATTACATCGGAGCAGATGACACACATGGCACTCCCGTCATGCTGCGAGCTGAACGTGAAGGGTTAACGCCTCAAGCATTAATCGAACGCATAGGGCGCGAGCACAAACGTGATTTTGATGATTTTGGTGTGAGTTTTGATCACTATGGCTCCACCAACTCTCCCGCAAACAAAATGCTTTCTGAGCGGGTTTACCATGCTTTATGCGAAGCTGGATTCATTGAAACACGCGAGATCGAGCAAGCATACGACGCCAGCCGAGAAATGTTTTTACCGGACCGTTTTATCAAAGGAGGCTGCCCGAAATGTGGTGCTGCAGATCAGTATGGCGATGCCTGTGAAGTATGCGGCTCTACTTACTCACCGATGGATTTAGTAAAACCCTACTCCGTCCTCTCCAACGAACCACCTATACGCAAACGCTCTGTACATTACTTCTTCCGCCTATCAGACCCGCGTTGTGAATCTTTCCTACGAGAATGGGTCGCCAAGCTCGCGCAACCCGAAGCACTGAATAAAATGCGCGAATGGCTAGGGCCACAAGATGCATCTCACCAGCCAGAGCAACCCTCCACAGAAGCACCCTCTTCCTCCCGCTCTAAACTCAATGATTGGGATATCTCGCGCGATGCGCCGTATTTCGGCTTTGAAATTCCAGATGCGCCAGGAAAATATTTTTATGTATGGCTAGATGCCCCACTCGGGTACTACGCCAGCTTTAAAGAATTGTGCGAAGCACGTGGTTTAGATTTTGAAGCATGGGTCAAGCCAGACACCACCACCGAGCAGTACCACTTTATCGGCAAGGATATTTTGTATTTCCACACCTTGTTCTGGCCCGCAATGCTGCAATTTTCAGGGCACCGCACTCCGACCAATGTATTTGCACATGGCTTTTTAACCGTCAACGGCCAAAAAATGTCCAAATCGCGCGGCACCTTTATTACTGCGCAAAGCTATATCGATGCCGGGCTCAATCCCGAATGGCTACGCTACTACTTAGCTGCCAAACTCAGTCCTTCGCTAGAAGATATCGATCTGAACTGGGAAGATTTCGTTGCACGCGTCAACAGCGATCTCATTGGCAAATACCTCAATATCGCAAGCCGTACAGCAAACTTTATAGTGAAGCACTTTGAGGGGAAAATTGATGATGCGGTAATGCAGCATCCTCTATTGGTATCCATTCGCGCTGCAATACCAGAAATTGCCACGCAATATGAAGCACGAGATACGGCACGCGCGATTCGCACTACACTGCGGCACGTCGATACAATCAATGCTTTTATCGATGAACATAAACCATGGGAACAGGCCAAAATAGCCTTCAAGGGAGAAGAGGTACTTATCGACCAGGCACAATCTGAATCTGACCACCGTGCTCTCCATGCCCGCCATCTACATGAAACCTGTAGTATCAGCCTCGAAGCCTTCCGGCTTTTCACACTGGCACTCAAGCCCGTATTGCCCCTACTGGCAGCAAATGCAGAAGCCTTCCTACACATCTCCCCATTAGTTTGGGCACATGCAGAACAACCTCTCAATAGCACTCAAACCATACAGCCCTATTCCCATTTGATGACACGCGTTGACCTTAAACGTCTGGCAACGCTATTGGATCATCCTGCAAAAACATAAAAGCGGGCGTTATTTAGAGACCTTGCACTGCACGACCCCAAAGATGGGCCCTTTGGGGCGATTGAGGACGTGCCCTAATGTAATGTGGGCGCACCAAGCTCTACAGCCAATCGGGTAATCTCTTCTGCATCTAGGCCTGTCAATGTTTTAATTTGGTCGCCGCTCATACCCACTTCCAACATTTTTATAGCAACACCACGTATACCTTCTTCACGTCCTACTTCACGTCCTACTTCGCGTCCTTCTTCGCGTCCTTCTTCAAGCCCCTCTTTACGGCCTTCTATTTTGGCTTCTCTCCTGAGAAGCTGACCAAATGTCATTATATGCTCTCCATAATACGGTCCATACTCATCAAAAAACGCAATGAGCTGTCCCTGATCTTTACATTTCCCTGTGTTTAATAAATAGTGAAATATCGCCCGTTCTTTGTCAATCGACAGCGGATATTTTTCTAATAATGGCATCACATCCTGAAGAAGAAGCACCAAGTCCTTCGTTCGTATATGTTTTAGAACCATTTCTAACACTGCCGCTCCCTCGTGCATGCGCAGCTCTTCATCAGGGATAAGGCTCAGATCAATAAGCTGTATAGGGCCAAGAAAAATTTCTCGCGCTAACTCAGGCTGCTCAAAGCAATCGAGCATATCTAATGAGTGGGGGTAGGAACGGTTTTTGGGCCCATGGTACAAGACTATTGGGATCACAATGGGCAATCGCTTACTGCGCTTTTGGTCTAAATGTTTTTGCATCGCCGATAGCTGATAGCGCAGCATTCTCAGAGGCATCATTCGCTCACCTTTACTTTGATGCTCCAAGATGATGTAAATATAGCCTCGCCCTCTTTTTGCTCGCATGCTGTAAACCATATCAGAGAAATGCTGCTGCATTTTCTCTTCAATAAAAGCACTACTCTCTAGCTGTAATGTAGAGAGATCACAGTATGCAAGCAAGGATGGTGGAAGATGTGCCGCCAGAAAATCACGCACTACCGTGATATCACTAAGCAAGGTTTTAAAGATTCCATCGTGCGGCTGAGAAATCGTACTCATAGATAGCTGGGCAGTTGAATAGGATTGGAGTACTTATCCTATTTCAGCTCAACCCAAGCTGTCTTTCTGCCAAATGGCTAGGCCATTGGCCTTTCGTAAGGCTTGTGTTTAGACACATTCTCCAAACAAAGATGCAAGCTTACGCTGCAACACCTCAACGCTTTGTGTCGCATCGACTACTAAATAGCG
The DNA here is from genome assembly GCA_031963045.1 of Mycoavidus cysteinexigens. Classification (GTDB taxonomy): domain Bacteria; phylum Pseudomonadota; class Gammaproteobacteria; order Burkholderiales; family Burkholderiaceae; genus JASSUD01. The sequence goes on along the minus strand of JASSUK010000025.1, from coordinate 120,979 downwards.
CTGAGGGACCTGCGCTGCACGCGCTAGATAGGCCGTGCGTATGCGAGAAAAGAACTCGATGGATTCTGATTCAAATTTGTCCATACTCTGCGCTTTGCTGCTGTCACTTTCATCATTGTTTTGAGTAGGATCATGCATAGGATTTTGATTTTCCTGTGCACGACGAAAAGAGCGTTCGCGGGCAATGTCCACAGGTAGGTCTAGCAAAATCGTTAAGTCAGGCTGCAGGGTCCCTTGCACCCAATCTTCTAGGATTTTGAGTTTTTCCGCAGGCATACCTCGCCCGCCTCCTTGGTATGCAAAAGTAGCATCAGTAAAGCGATCTGACACAACCCAGTCGCCTTGAGCCAGAGCAGGCTCAATAACGCAGGCTATATGTTCGCGGCGTGCGGCAAACATAAGTAGCGCTTCCGTTTCAATATGCATACTCTGATGCAATAGGATATCGCGCAGATTCTCTCCAAGAGGCGTACCGCCGGGCTCACGAGTCACGATCAAACGTTTGCCAATGCCTGCCAAACGCGTGCGCAACTGCTCGCAAAATGCTTTGAGCTGCGTACTCTTGCCTGCCCCATCAACGCCTTCAAACGTAATAAATTTTCCACGGGCGCCCGCATGCTCTAGATTAAGTTGCATGGTCAAACCTCAAACCTCTATCTGATGAATTTACTGCCACAGAGGCAAAACGCATCACTATATTCATGGCGACTTCCGGATAAATTTATCAACCGCGCGATTATGCTCACTCAAAGTTTTCGAAAACTCGCTCGATCCGTCGCCACGGGAAACAAAATACAGCGCAGGACTATTTGCTGGATGCATAGCAGCTTCCAAAGAAGCCATGCCGGGCAACGCAATCGGCGTAGGGGGTAATCCGCGGCGCGTATAGGTGTTGTAAGCGGTATCCATACGCAGATTTTTTCTGGTGAGATCACCGGTATAGCTTTTTGCTAATCCGTAAATCACACTAGGATCCGTTTGTAGCGGCATACCCACACGCAGACGATTAGCAAAAACCGCTGAAACAAAAGGGCGATCCTGCTCTTGTCCAGTTTCTTTCTCAATAAGCGATGCCATAATCAAAGCCTGATAAGACGTCTGATAGGGAAGATCTAGAGCGCGTCTGCCCCAAGCTTGTTCCAGGCGCTGCTGCCCGAGTCGATAGGCCCGTTTGTATAGCGCTAGGTCGCTACTGGCTTCATCAAAAAAATAGGTATCAGGGAAAAAAAGCCCTTCAGGGTGAATCTGAGCTGCATCTATCTCGCGCAGGAGCTGGGCATCGCTCCATAATGCGGTTTGGTGCGTAAGTGTAGGAGATTGATCTATTGCCGCTCGCATCTGGCTAAAAGTCCAGCCTTCGACCACTTTAAGCGCATATTGATGCACATCACCCATCACGATTTTTTGCAAAAGGCTATAAGGGCTAATACCCTCAGGCAACGCATAATTTCCTGCCTTCAGCTGAGCTGACACGCCTAAAACACGCGCCAACCCTTCAAATAAAAGCGGCTGGACCGGTACTCCATTACGTTTAAGCTCATGCACCACACTCTTGAGTGACATACCAGGCTTTATCGTAAAATCTAACGGTGCGCGCGCAAAAGAAAGTGGCGCCGTTGCCCAATGCCACAGCGCGCTCCCTAAAGTTGCACCTACCAATGCAAAACCAATGAAAACAACCGCCACAACGGTCATACAATGCTTTTTAGAGAGCGACATTACGCACAGAAAAAGTAATAATGAGAGAGAAAAGCTTGCAGCTGCAGCCCGCTTTGGATCATATAGATTGTAGGGCATGCCCTAAGATGATGCTTCACATCTTACAAAGATGCATTAGAAAAGAAATAGGCATATAACCCATCTATAATACTGCCTACTCTACAGTCGACTAGCTATTAGCGCATAATAAAAAGATATATCCAATACGCCTATGGCCTGTGCATTACACGTGGAGCGCCAGCAGATAAAAGGCGCTACTTACAGTCCGATTTTTCCTATTGAAGATCTATGCCTGCTCCTACTCTGCCCCCTACTGATTTCGACGTTACGCAAAATCCAAGCACATTGACAGGCTATGTACAAAACCTGCATCAATATAGCCTCCTCGAAGTAGGGGGGCGCGATGCGTCCGTTTTTTTACATAGCCAGTTGACGCACGATTTTCAGTCTTTGCCCACAGATCGTGCTCGACTTGCTGGGTTATGCTCTACTAAAGGACGCTTGCTTGCTCATCTCTTGGGCTGGAGTATCCCATCACTCGCACATGAGACAGCTAGTGTGTCAGCTTCTTCTCCAGCACAAGAAGATCCGCGCAACATACTGCTCTTACTGCCAAGTGATTTAATTGCTGATGTAATACAAACCCTGTCAAAGTTTATTTTGCGCCGTAAAGTCACCTTGACTGAAGCCGCCTCCAAATTTGCTCTGATCGGGCTTGTTGGAGAAAATCCCGCATGGACATCATTATTCCCAACACTCCCAACCACACGCTATGAAGTGGTACACAGTGACGCAGGAACATTGATTTACTTGGGAAATACCCCCATCCAAAACCAGGCTGAATGCGCTGATGCTGCCGCACTGATGCTACCTGCGCGCTACCTTTGGATAGTGCCCCAGCAAACCTTACAAAGTAGAATAGAAGCACTGGCGCAGCACTGCCCTCCCCTTTCTTCCGATATCTGGGATTGGTTAACCATTCAAGCAGGTGAACCTCATACTACAGCAATGACCCAAGGGCTACTTGTGCCACAGCGTGCTAATCTTGATCTGTTAGACGGCATCAGTTTCAAAAAAGGGTGTTATCCAGGCCAAGAAGTGGTGGCACGGCTGCAGTACCGAGGAGTAACCCGCCATCGCACCGTATTGCTCCGCACCACAAAGTCACAAGTTGGAGAGGAAATTTTTCACCAAGATCATGCAGCCTCTTCGGGTGACGCATCGACAGAAAATTTATCACCTATCACAGATGAAGCCACTTCTTGCGGCATAGTCCTTAACGCTGCACCGCACCCGACCCTAATAAATACCGTGGATTGTCTAGCGATGCTTCCACTAGCTGCGCTAAAAAGCGGAACACTTCATATAGGGAATATACATGGCCCTCTATTAGCCCGCCTGCCGTTACCGTATGTGTTGCCAGAAGAATAGACTTCTTATTCTGCGCACCAAACCTGTTACCCAAGAGTTTATTATGTTTAAAATTCTTTCCTGCCCTACTGCAAAACATAATACTGTATATTCGCAGTCATTCAATGATACAACTCGCCCTTCTAATGAATACACAGAAGCGCTCAAACATATAGCCACTATACTCACAGCTGTCGCAGCTATAAGCGTGACATACCTCTGCTTTGGGCTTTGGGCAATACCTGCATTGTTTATCGTCAGCGCTGTACTGCATGGAATGATGGAAGCAGCGACCAAAGCCAAATCAAACACCGCGCCTTATCAATCAGAAGCGCTTTGGTTAGAGCAAACAGGGCTCCCTGCACACGCTCAATACGGCCATCAAAATATTACACACCGCACTATATCAAGCCGTGATATAGGTTAATCATAAGACACTTAATAAGTGCATTACTTTTTTGTAGAGAAATTTATAATGTTTCCAATAGTTTCTACACAAAATATCTGTGAAAAACGCCTGACCCCATTGTATGTTACTGATCAGGGCGTCGAACTCAGAAATAGAAAATCTTCTGCCCCATCCTATGAAAATACTTATCCTATTTTTGAGGAAAAGAACTTCGTAGAATTGGCTTCTACAAATAGCATGGTTGCACCCGCAATAATTGTTGCTATTGCTATGTCCTCTTGTATTACGCTGCTGCAAGATTTCAGCCAATACTGTAACCATGCACTGAAAACTATAGATTCCCCTCGTAAAATAGCCGAATGCGTTGCAGTCGCTTCTGGAGCGGTAGTAAGCATTGGTACGATTATGTTAATAATAGGGGGCAGCGGACTTACTCTTTCTCTTGCCGCGGTCATATTTTATACTATCAACGTTATTGCTCTACTTAGCTCTATGGGCGTTATAGAACATCAACTACTTCTAGAACAGCTTGCTAATATATACAATGAAGACAAAATTCAAGAAATTAGACAAGGATTAAAATCTGCATAACTCATATTGCTCCAACCAATTAAAACACGCTTTTCTTTTTTTGGTTAGATAAAGGTATTTCTTTTCAACCACGCCTGCACCCCTATACGGCTTATGAAATTCTTCTTTGACCTCTTCCCCATTTTACTGTTCTTTATTGCTTTTAAGATCTGGGGCATTTTTGTAGCCACTGCTGTTGCAATTGGTGCAGCAGTATTACAGATAGTGTGGGTGCTTACGCGCCGACAGCGCGTTGACCCTATGTTGTGGGTTAATTTAGGCATTATTAGCGTATTTGGTGGAGCCACGCTTTTTTTCCACAATGAGCTTTTTATTAAATGGAAGCCTACGGTACTTTACGCGCTACTAGCTGGAACATTACTGGCATCGAAATGGTTTTGGAATAAAAATCTCCTCCAAACCATCATGGGCACCAAGCTTTTTCTGCCAACAGCGGCGTGGACCAAACTCAACTTTGCTTGGGCTGGATTTTTTCTGGCATTAGGCGTCTTTAATATAGTCATTGCTTACACCTGCTCTACCCCGACTTGGGTAACTTTCAAGTTATTTGGCAGCACCATAGGCATGATTATTTTTATAATTGCGCAGTCAATATGGCTAGCTAAATACGCACGCCAAAATCCCGATATGCTTAAGCAGAAAAACTATGAATCCTGACTCCCGAGCTCTGCTTGGCACTGCCATTAAAAAGCGTTTAAACGAAGTGTTTGCTGGACCATCGTCGTCTTGCGAAGTAGAAGACGACAGCGCACGCCACGCGGGCCATCCTGGAGCCCGCGAAGGCGCGCACTTTAATGTTTGCATTATTTCTTCAGCCTTTACAGGCCATTCCAAAATACATCGACATCGTCTCGTTTACGAAGCCCTCGCCGATTACCTAAAAAACGGCCAAATCCACGCACTCTCCATCAAAGCCCGCACCCCAGAAGAAGAATCCCTAGCCGCATAATGCCTTGGTAGGTTGGTGGTGAGGAACGAACTCCACATGCGCACCACTTACTTCTAATCTTTGCAATAAGCATGCATTCAAGAAGACTGTGGTGCGCATGTGGAGTTCGTTCCTCACCACCAACCTACGCGCCTCCTCAATAACACACCGCTACCGACTCCATTCCCCATTCATTTTTAAGTACCGCTAACAAATCATCTGACGGACATACCTGCCAGTGTGTACCGAGCATAAAATCAGCTGCAGCAATGTCTGTACGGTAGTGGACCTGTACGGCTAGACCAGGTTGGCTAGCACCTGGTCTAGCTACTGCCTCTGCCTGACTACTCTTATAAAGCACAAGCTGTTCTTGCAGTTTTGTGACATCCACATCGCCCTGTAAAGAGAGCTTCAAACAACGTGCAAAGCGCGTACGCGCTGCCTCTATGGACATGACCTCTTCTGCTACAACGCGTAGACCTCCGGTAAAGCTATCTTGCCTAGCATGGCCTTGCAACACTAACAATTCATCTTCTTTGAAAAGGGCCCGATTTGCTTCGTATAATTCGTTAAAAATCATCACTTCGCACAAACTACTGCCATCGTCTAATACCGCAATCAGCATTTTTCCGCGTGCGGTCATTTGCGTGCGAACACCCATAATCATGCCCACTAATAGCTTTTGGCGACCTTCGGTTAAACCTGATAGAGGTGTTTTAGCGAAGCAACGGACTTCGTCTTTGTACATATCAAACGGGTGGCCCGATACATAAAAACCTAGTGCTAGCTTTTCTTCTTGTAATCGGCGTTTATCTGACCAAGGAACTTGCGTTACGCGTGCGCAAATCATATCTATATCAAGCGCTAAGCTGCTTGCTTCATCCCCAAATAAAGTAGGTTGAAGCGCATTCACACTAGCTTGTTCCGCTGCTTCTAGCATAAAGGACAAGCTAGCCAACAGATTAGATCGCCCGGTTTGCCCCTCTTTTGATATGTTATCTAACGCACCCGCACGAATCAGCGCTTCCATCGCACGGCGATTCACTATCTTACGATCCACTCGCAAGCAAAAATCCAATGGGCTTTCAAATGGCTGGCCTGTGCGTACGCGCACAATCTCTTCAATCGCCGCTTGCCCACTCCCTTTAATAGCACCTAGGCCATATCGAATAGTTTTAGAAGGCGCACCATTTTCTTCTGCCACTGGTTCAAACCGGTAAGCGGAGTGGTTAATGTCTGGGGGAAGGATGCGCAAGCCCACAGCTAGGCTGTCTTCGAAGAGCACTTTGACTTTATCCGTATCATCCATCGCCAAACTTAAGTTGGCAGCCATAAATGCGGAGAGATGATGCGTTTTGAGCCAAGCGGTTTGATAAGCAAGCAATGCATAAGCTGCTGCATGGGACTTATTAAATCCGTAACCCGCAAACTTTTCCATAAGATCAAAAATCTCATCGGCCTTTTCAGGTCCCAAGTTATTGCGTGCAGCCCCTTCACGGAATATGGCGCGATGCGCAGCCATTTCTTCTACTTTTTTCTTACCCATTGCACGCCGCAGCAAATCTGCGCCACCTAATGAGTAACCGCCGATGATCTGCGCCATTTGCATCACCTGCTCTTGGTACACCATGATCCCGTAGGTTTCTTTTAAAATAGCTTCCACACGAGGATCGGGATACACCACTTTTTCACGGCCATGCTTACGGGCACAAAAACTGGGAATAAGATCCATAGGGCCAGGGCGATATAGCGCCACGAGCGCAATAATGTCTTCAAAGCAGTCAGGTTGTGCATCTTTTAACATCCCCTGCATACCGCGACTTTCTAACTGAAACACCGCTACGGTATTCGCCGCTTTGAGCAATGCAAAAGTGGCTTTGTCATTGAGCGGAATCTGCTCTAAGGTCCATGTATCCGATTCGGCATGAAGCTGATGTATATAGCGCTGCGCCCAATCTAAAATTGTCAGCGTCGTCAGCCCCAAAAAGTCGAACTTCACCAAGCCCATGGCTTCGACATCATCTTTATCGTACTGGCTGATGATCCCGCTTTCATCACTTTGCGTATAAAGAGGACAAAAATCGGTGAGCTTGCCTGGAGCAATTAATACCCCTCCGGCATGCATCCCGACATTACGGGTAATGCCTTCGAGTTTTTGGGCCAACTCTAAAAGCTGCTGAACCTCTTCTTCCTGGTCGCGGCGCTCCGCAAGCAATGGCTCTTCTTTGAGCGACTCTTCAATCGTGACTAATTTACCGGGTTTAAACGGGATCAGCTTGGCAATACCATCGGTAAAGTTATAGCCTAGATCTAATACACGACCCACATCTCGTATAGCGGCTTTAGCAGCCATCGTGCCAAAAGTGGCAATCTGCGACACAGCCGGCGCACCATACTTAGTACGCACATACTGAATCACCCGATCGCGGCCTTGTTGACAAAAATCGATATCGAAATCGGGCATGGAAACCCGCTCTGGGTTCAAAAAACGCTCGAACAGCAAGTTATATTGCAAAGGATCGAGGTCTGTAATTCCTAGAGCATACGCCACCAATGAACCCGCCCCTGAACCCCGTCCGGGGCCCACAGGCACTTGGTTATTTTTAGCCCAATTAATAAAGTCTGCCACAATCAAAAAATAACCTGGAAATCCCATTGAGATAATGGTGTCGCATTCAAATGCAAGGCGCTTGGCATAGACTTCATAATCGGCTTCGTCCAACTGCAAACGTTTTGCAAGCCCTGCCTGCGCCTCAGCACGCAAGTGTGCTTCTAGCGTGACCCCTGCAGGCGTCTCAAAAATAGGCAATTTAGGCTGGCCCAGCTCGAGCTTTAAATTACAGCGCTGCGCAATCTGCACACTATTTTCTAGCGCAGCTGGAATATCGGCAAACCGCGCGCACATGGCCTCTTGGGTTTGAAAAAACTGCTGCTCTGTAAAACGCTTCTGACGCTTCACATTCGCCAAAATCTCACCCTGTGAAATACACACCCGCGCCTCATGCGCGACAACCTGATCTGCCGTCATAAACTGGATCGGATGCGTAGCCACCACAGGCAATTGGTGCTGCTGCGCGATCTGCAATACCTGTTGGATATAGACTTCCTCCCCAGGAAACCCTGCACGCTGCACTTCAAGATAAAAAGCATCAGGAAAAATCTTTGCCCAGCGCAAAGCAGCATCCGTAGCCATTGCAACGTTACCCGCTGCCAAAGCCTGCCCAATATCTCCTTCTTGACCACCAGAAAGTGCAAGCAGCCCAAGTGCTAGCCCCTCCTCTAACCACTCCATCCGGATTTCAGCACGTCCCTGAAATTGGTTAGTCAACCAAGCACGGCTGAGCAACTCACAAATATTTAGATACCCTTGCAAATTACGCACTAGCAATAACACACGAGCAGGTCTATCACGTTTGGAGGTCGTAACCCATACATCACACCCGACAATCGGCTTGATGCGCTGCGCCCGAGCCGTTTGATAAAACTTCACCAATCCAAAAGTATTATTTAAATCTGTCAAAGCTAAAGCCTGCTGTTCATCTGCAACCGCAGCCTGCACAGCATCATCTAGACGCACAATGCTATCGACAATGGAATATTCGGAATGCATCCGTAGATGGACAAAGCGGGGGGTAGACATGGGCACAGAGGAATAAAATCAAGGAATGGGTCAGGAGGGGGTATTTTATCAATCATTGCGGCTAAAGCATTGGGATGATTTAGGTAGAGATCCCGCCAGCGCAAAATAAAGCGCATGTATTGAGAGTATGATGAGTGAAACTAAGCAAAATAATAAATGGCAGGAGAAGTGTATGCGGCTATATCCCAGCTCGACCAGCTCAGTAAGGCATCCATATCAAGAACTATGCGCTCACAATGAAGTAGCGCCCAATACGAATGTAAAGACCTATCGATATAGTTCCAGGCAACTCCGCACCCTCAATGATCAATTACTGCAGGAACGGTATGAAGGCATGTTTCATACCGCTACCCTTGACGCAGGAGCACAAAATGGGCCTAGTTTTTCTCTACTGAGAACCCCATCAAAAACCATAGTTGTTTTATCCCCTGTCAAAGATACAGAACAAAAGACATGCTCCTCGGGTGAACTATACTCACTTAGCAAAGCCTTGGAAGCCTTAATGGAGAATGAGGATTATAAAAATGTTCGCTCTTCAGAACACCAGATACTTATACCGCTGGCCGTAGATTCCATAGGTCATTGGGAGACCCTACAGATAAAATTTAAGGGGGAAAATGTGCCGATTGAAATCAATCTATATGACCCTAAACCCAATCTCTTTCGTGTGCTTAGAGATTTTTTCATGAGCCTAATTGGTTTGCTCACCGGGGTTCGTTACAGCCATTCTTATATTAAAGAATCGTCTGAAAAGACATTCGGTCCTAAAAATATAAAATTCACCGAATACGGCCTAGGTCATCAAGACATTACGGACCATCATAGATGTGGCCGCTACTCCCATATCTACACTAAAAATATTATTGAAGGACAAGACACGCCAGAGCAATTGACTAAGTTAAAAATCAGCACACAAGATACGCATAACTGTGATGTAAAGCTTAACAACATAAAGCCAAGCAAGCCCTCCACTTCAGTGACACCCCTCTCATTTCAAGAAAGCACAGTGGTGCGTAGATGCACTCATTCTGCTTCTTTGAGAAGATTGATCTAAAAGAAAGTTGACCATAAGGGGGAGCAGCGCATCATCATGACCGATAACAACGCGCAGCTAGATATCAATCAAGGGTTTTCGCAGAAAATCCTAAGATATTTTCTGACCTTTCTTCAGACGGATTTTAAAAAGCAGCAGACGCCACGACGCAGAATCCAACTCCAATCTGATGTTGGCCTCAGAATGGGAATGCCGTTACGCAAGTATGCCTCTCTCTATAAAGCGATATGGAAGTTTGTCGCGGATGCGCCAGAAAGAGGACTGATATTTAAAATTGCTCCTCGCCAATATACGGCGCGCATTAGTCCAACGCTGCGAGATCTAATACGTCAACATATTGATGCCATTGATACCCCTACCCTCGCGCGCATTGCCCAATCCACTATCCAATACGCTAAACAAGAGCGGAGCAAAGCCGTTGAGCATCCTGAGAAGTTTGTCGATTTAATACAAATGCATTTTGTGGAAGAGGTCGACACCCATATCATTCAACCTCTTCTCGCAATGCTTGAAGGGCCTTTTAAAGAAAGCGCCTATTCAGCTATTGAGTCCATACACGATCTAGAGACGGACCTCACCAATATAGTCACATCCCATGTACTCGAGCACCTTAGCACGGCTATAAATACCCTCATCATTTCTGGTGATGTCTCGCCCCTACAGGCTATTTTTGACGAATTCTTTGCAGTACTTGATATTCGAGCGCAAGCACAATCGTTTTTCGATGATTTTGCAACCTCGGATGCCTTTCGAGAAATCCGTGACCTGCAACACTCCCTGCGTGCAACCGAAAACCAATCCCTGTATCTCTATCTGTGCGAATGCAGATTCGGCCCTCACGCGTTCCCGCTTTTTTATATCCCCATTTCTCTGAATTATGATGAGAGCGACCGTGCAGTTACCTTAGAGTTAGACCTTCGCTTACTAATAAATAAGCAAGCTATCGATTGGATTTTGCAGGAACGGCAGAGCGAATCAACCAGTCTACCCATTTCGCCAGTGGCTGACCGCGTGCTCTATATAAACAGCACAGGTTCATTCCTCGATGAAATAGAACCCCTATTTGCGAGGCTCCTCTCCTCGTTTGACATCCGCATGGATATCGATTTGCGTAACGCTCAGGGAGTACTTCAGCAAGCTTCTTCCCCCACACTGAAAATCTCGAATGCGGCCTATTTTGCTATTTTTGACAAATCCGACGAATCCTTGCTCAATGACTATGAAGAGCTTTTAGCCGCATTTGATGAAGAGCAGCAAGGAGCTGCCCGTCTCTTTGACAATATTATTCAAGGCTTTCTCTTTGAAAATCCATTCTCTGTAGCAGCATCCATTGATGCTGCTTGGGATGTGTTGGATATGTCAGAGCGCTTGATAGCCAATACGCCGATTCCTGTTAACGAGGAACAGAGAAAAATTCTCTCGGCGCTAAAAGATCCAAAATGCAATTATGTATCTGTGCAAGGCCCTCCCGGCACGGGCAAGTCACATACCATTACAGCGCTTGCATTCGAAGGCATTCTCAGTGGGCAGAGTGTCCTTATCCTCTCTGATAAGACCGAGGCTTTAGATGTGGTGCAGGATAAGCTCGAATCCGTACTGTCTACCGTGCGAAACGGCGATAAAGACTTCCCCAACCCTATCCTGCGTCTAGGACGCTCGGGCAATACATTTAACCGACTCGTATCTGCATCAACCAAAGAAAAGATCAAAACCTATCATCAGGCAGCCACCCGCCATGCACAAACGCTTGAGCACGAAACTGTGCAAACAAGGGCCATGCTGCATGAGAATATCAACAAGACGGTAGAAGTTTTCTGTGGCATGCGACTTGACGATCTTAATGCGTTGCATCAGCTCGAAGCAAAAATCAACGCTATACGTCCGGATCTAGTAACCCAACTCCAAAAACCCATTGCTTCTAACTCAATCAGCGCGCTCAGAGCTTCGCTAGCTGGCATTGACCACTCTACTACTAGCTCTATCCTCGCTACAATCTGTACACAGTCCCGCTGCAACACGCTAGCAGCAATCGCTCCAAAACTATATGCCTGGCAAATCACAGCCAAGTTAGCTGACAGTCTAGGCTTACAGCAGTCACCGGCTCTGTTTAACGCATTAGAGGCAGAACAGCTTCCTATATTGCTCGAATGCATCGCAGAATATGAAGCACTACGAGTGCCCATATTGGGTTGGCTCTTTTCCAAAGAAAAATTACAAGCCATTAACCTACGGCTTGGCTCGATATTGTTGTGCGCCCATACCACTGCTCTGCACACACAATTGGATGATCTCAGACGCGAAGCTAGGATATTAACCCTCCTGAGCGAACGCCTAAGCAAGGAAGGCCTAGAAAACCTTATTGGATTCGCTTATCGTTTGATCAAGGAAGGCAAAACATCCATATTGGGTGTACAAGAACTAGGGTCCCTGGTGCAGAATTTTGTATCGATCATCGCAAAGGAGCCGGCAGAGGCCGATTTGATCTTAGAAACAGAAGCATTGCATGCTCCTGATACGTTATTTGATCTGATTATTCAGGCAAGTCGCTACGCTAGCCTATGGCACGATATTGCAGACCGCATGCAAGCGCTGCCAAAAAGTGACTATATCAGCGCCAAAACGAGATTAGAGCAGCTCAATACCGCCCGGATGACTAGCGAGATCGACCGACGCTTTCTTGAATTTGTGGATCAAAAAAAGGCAACGGTCAAAGAAATCAGCGGCATCATTAAGGCCAAACAAAAGTTCCCTGAAAACGAGTTTCACCACCTTTCAGACGCGTTTCCAGTCATCATCGCCGGCATACGGGAATATGCAGAATACGTGCCTCTTAAACAGCGATTGTTTGACTTAGTAGTAATCGATGAAGCCAGCCAAGTCTCTGTCGCCCAAGCTCTACCAGCAGTCTTACGAGCCAAAAAAGTCGTCGTCTTTGGCGATGCTAAGCAATTTTCAAACGTAAAATCTTCACAAGCAAGCAATGCAATCAACACCAGCTATCTGAGCGACATCGAGACCTATTTCAGAGCCAATATCAGCGACACCGCGGCTAAGCTCCAACGTTTAAAGTATTTCAACGTCAAAAAATCCATTCTCGAATTCTTCGATCTCATTAATAATTACCAAATAATGCTCCGGAAACATTTCCGAGGGTACCAAGCATTAATCAGTTTTTCATCAAAGTATTTTTATGATGGGCAATTGCAAGCCATCAAAATCCGCACGCAACCTATTGAGGACATCATCCGCTTTGAGGTGCTGGAATCCGTCCCCGAGAGGGATGCCAAAAACGTCAATCGCGCTGAAGCAGAATACATTTTGAAGGAATTGCGCCATTTAATCGATATGAGCAAAAAACAGACTGTTGGGGTCATCACCCCTTTGCGCGAACAAGTAAAAGTTTTAAATGACGTGCTGTATAGCGACGCATACGGGGAACGATTCGAATCGGAATTACGACTGAAAATTATGACCTTCGACACCTGCCAAGGCGAGGAAAGAGATCTAATTATTTACAGCATGGTCGCAACGGCCAAGCATGATGTACTCAATTATATATTCCCCGTCGACCTAGAAGAGATGGCCAGTAAAGCAGAGGATGCGCTCAAAGCGCAGCGTCTAAACGTTGGGTTTAGCCGCGGCAAACAGGCATTTTTATTTGTGCTCTCCAAACCTGTCGATCAATTTAAAGGCGCTATCGGCCGCGTTCTGATGCACTACAAGCAGATTGTAGAGCGCGATACCCACCCAGAAGCGCTAAGCGCAGATCACATCTCCCCAATAGAGCGCAAGGTGCTTAACTGGGTACGCAACACACCATTCTGGCATTTGAATCAAAAATGCATGGAAGTCATACCGCGGTTTCCGATCGGGGAATATCTAAAACAATTAGATCCCTTTTATGCACATCCAGCTTACCGTGCTGATTTCCTGGTGAGCTACCGCAGCGAGCAAGGTTCGATCAACGTTATTATTGAATATGATGGGTTTGCTGAGCACTTTGTAGAACGGGGAAAAATCCAAAATGGCAATTTAAACGGATATTACCAACCGCAGGATATTGAGCGTCAAATGATTATTGAATCCTACGGATATAAATTCCTGCGCCTAAACCGCTTCAACTTGGGAGAAAACCCCGTAACCTTTCTATCAAATCGGCTATATGAATTAGTCGATATAGCCTCCAAAACCAAAGAAGACAGCAATTCCATAGCCAGCATCAAAGAAGATGCCTTATCCATTGAAATAGGCAGCAAAAAGCGTTGTCCAAAATGCGCGCACATTCAGGATATACAGACATTCTGGGACCCCCAGCTAAAAAACGGCCAGGGCGGGTACGGGCGCCATTGTCTACTATGTAAATCTAAGCCTAAAACCTTGGCCAGCAAAAAACCCCGAAAACAGCCTCACGCTCACAATGCATAGTAGCGATCGATACCTGGTTTTCCATTTTTATTGCCCCCTTATTTATTAAATGATAAGGCTTCTTTTTGATTCACGTGAGTGGTACATTGATAAGAATTATCTTACATAAACGTATTAGACATCTATCGCTTCCCCGTAGCGGCGTCATTCCTGCCGGCCAGTACTAGTGCACTGGCATCAAAGGAATTCCCGGCTATAGGGAAGCGATAGAGGTCTATTCATCGCAGAAATTTTTGAGCAGGCGTCATATCGTCATGAATTCTTCGCGTCTTACTTCGGCTCAGTCCGGTTTCAGAAACACATTGAGTACTCTAGCACCATTAGAACGGCCAAGTTTTTCACCTGCACCAGTAAATGAAGTGAACCCTACTTCATCATTGCATACCGAAACCAACTCAGGAAACTATGAACTGGAAACTATTGAGGAGCTTCTCCAATTAGGAGCAGGTCCCTATGCTGGCCAGTCCATACTACAGACCGCAATTAGACGAAAATGTAGCTTAGAGGCCATTGTGGGACTGCTGTTTCGAGGGAAACAGCCAGACCCGAATGAGCCTTCTCATCAAACCCCTGTACATTTTCTGCTTGCAAAGGGGGCAAACTGGAAAGATATTCAGGCGTCTTTGTATCTGCTAGCAGAGAAAAGTCCGAGTGACCTTACTTCGTCGATAGACAGCTTAGAGGGATTTGAAGGAGTGGGCGATGAAGATACTCAAGATCTTCAGGCGTCTTTGTATTTGCTAGCAGACGAAAGTCTGAGTGACCTTACTTCGTCGATAGGAAGCTTAGAGGGATTTCAAGGAGTGAGCGATGAAGATACTCAAAATATCGAGATTGCTGAAAATATAGATAATCAGAAATATTCCGCAGGTGATTCTCTGCTGCATTTTGCGATAAAGCAAAATTCAATTTCTCTGGAAGTGATCCAGATGTTTATCGATGCAGGAATGGATCCCCATTTAGCTAATGATGAAAATAAAACCCCACTACAGCTTGCAATTGAGCTAAAGCGTTCCCCACAAATCATCCTAGCGTTGCTAATTGGAAAAACTCATGTACCTGAGTTACGGTCTCCCTCCCTCTTAAGGTCTTCCCCTTTCTCTAGGATTAACTATTTTCATATAAATTTGCAGAGAGAACGCACTGAGCAGGAGCGGCGATACAAAATGCTCCCTGAAATAGCTGCAATGCTTGAAATGGATCGTAGATCTAACGACGAATATAATAAAAGCACAAACAACGTTTTGCAGAGCCATCTGCATTTCGCAATTATAAAAGAACTGGACCCCGCGCACACGGGCCCTATGAATATTAAAGCGTTGTTATCTACAGTTGAAGATATAAACAAGCAATACAATGAATCAGACACTCTGCTGCATTTCACAATGAGGCAAAAAGGTTGCCCTTTAGAAATTATCGAGTATTTATTCGCCCTTGGAGCGAATCCATCTCTGTGCAATATTTACAATCAAACCCCATTACATCTCCTCTCACAGCAACATAATTTAGGCATTACCAAGCTTTTCATAGAAAAAATAAATAATTTCCAAAAAAATGCAGATCAGCACTATAAAAAAACCAAACTGATTAATCTTCAGGATTGTCATGGCAATACAGCGCTGCATTATTATTTAATGGAGTCAGACCATGAACTCGCAAAGACATTATCACTTTTTCTTGAAGCAGGAGCCAGTCTCTACTTGCCCAACAAAGACAAAAAAACCCCACTCCAACTTCTCTTGGATAAATTGGACTTAGACACGGTCAAAGAAATATTGAAAGATAATAAGGTGAATATCAATCATCAAGACAAGTCACAGGGCAATACTCCATTGCATAATGCAATGGAGTCGCCGAATTGCACATTAGAAATTATCAAGAAATTCCTTAGCTTAGGAGCTGATCCTTATTTGCCTAATGAGGCAGGCCAGAGTGCGCTACAGTTCGCCGTTCAGAAACAACTTCACCCAGATATCATTCTGGCGCTGCAACTTAGAGGGGAACAGCCAGATCCCAATAATGCTTCTCATCAAACCCCTGTACATTTTGCGCTCGCGGATGAGACTTCAACAGCAGAAGATATCGAAGCATTGCTATATACAGTTAAGGCCAATGATATGGTTATTTCAATACATGAGGAACAGTCTGTAGAAGACATTAGAATGGGGGGTATAAACCAGCAGTATCTCGGAGGTAATACTCTAATCCATTTCGCACTAGAGAGAGGGTGCTCTAAAGAAATCATTGAAGTATTTACCACTCAGAAGGCTGATCTCAATACAGCTAATAAGAACAACGAAATTCCAATGGCCCTCATTCTGGAAAAACTGCCCGGAAGCACTGCTGCTGAGTCATTTAGAGAAAATGAGACAAGTATTGAAGACTCAGTTATTGAGAACCCAGTTAGTGAGAACCCAGCTACCAATCAAGCAGGTCAAAGTGCACTACAGCTCGCAGCGCAAAAACAACTTCCCTCAGATATCATTCTGGATTTGCAGCTTAAAGGAAATAAGCCTGACCCGAAGAATCCTTCTCATCAAACCCCTGTACATTTTGCGCTTGCAGACGAACAATCAACTGTAGAAGACGTTGAAGCATTGCTATATACAGTTAAGGAAGATATTAACCAGAAATATCGAGGGAATGACACACTACTGCAATTTGCCATCAAAAAATCATCTTGCATGGAAAAGATTAATACATTACTGCATACCCCATCTATTATTTTTAAATTTTCTATTAAGAATTTATTGCTACTTAGAAAAGTTATACGAAATAAAAACCAAAAAGACCTTGCTAAGACCTTAAGGGAAAAAATAGAATCTCGAGGTTTTTTCGGTTTTACTTGGTTTATAAAACTTTCGATTTGGTGTTTTTCTTTTTAGATTTTACTGCCGGGTAAAAACCGGCAGAATGTATTACGCTCCTAGGCCTGCTACGCTCATTTCTTCAATGAGGATGGAGCCTGTGCTTTTTGAGCCTCGAATAATTTGATCTGCACCTATAGCCACCATATTTTTGAACATCTTTTGCAAAGTACTGGCAATAGTAATTTCTTCGACAGGGTATTGAATTTCGCCATTTTCAACCCAAAATCCTGCTGCTCCGCGAGAATAGTCGCCGGTCACATAGTTAATACCCTGCCCCATGACGTCGGTCACTAATAAACCTGTATCTAATTTTTTGAGCATGGCTTGAAAATTATCAGAAGGGCGCGTTTCGCTGCTGTGCAGAACTAAATTATGTGAGCCCCCTGCATTACCTGTGGTTTGCATCCCTAATTTACGCGCTGACCAGGAGGATAGGAAATAACCCTGTACCACCCCTTTTTCTATCACTTCCCGCTTGTGGGTGCGCACCCCTTCGCCATCAAATGCAGAGCTTCCTACTGCTCTTGGAAGATGCGGGTCTTCAGTCAGTCCGATATGCTGCGTGAAAATTGGTTTACCGAGACAGTCTTTTAAAAAACTCATGTCTCTATACAGCGCTCCACCACTCACAGCTTGGACAAAAGCACCCATCAATCCTATAGCTAACGGCGCTTCAAAAAGTACTGGGCACTTACGGGTACTCAGAGAACGCGAACCTAAACGAGCAAGCGCACGCTGCGCTGCATAGCTTCCTATAGCTTCGGGTTGGGCAAGATCTGCAGCACGGCATTTGGAGGTGTACCAATAATCACGCTGCATAAAGCGTCCTTGACCGGCAATAGGGGCGCAGGAGATAGAGTGATTGGTATAGGGGTAACCGCCCATAAAGCCATGGCTTGTCGCCAATACAAATTGCGAGTACTCGGTAGAAACGTTTGCACCTTCAGATTGCGAAATACGTGCATCCACATCAAATGCAGCCTGCTCCGCACGTTTGGCAATATCTGCAGCTTGGTCTGGGTCCAGTGCCCAAGGATGATAAAGATCCAAATCCTGTGGAGCATGCTCAAGCAAAGCGGAATCTGCCAAGCCGGCACATGTATCTTCTGCAACAAAGCGTGCAAGGTCATAAGCTGCAGCCACCGTACTGTGAATTGCACGCGATGAAAAATCGGAGGTACTGGCATTGCCCTGTCGAATACCTAGTTTTTTGCAGCGTTTTTTATCTCCTTCTGCATCTAGGTATACCGTCACACTGATTGATTTTTCAAGGTTTTTTTCAATAGTGTCAATCTGCCCACAACGTACCCCTACACTTAATCCACCCCCTTCGGAGATCTGGACGCTGGCTTGCAAAGCGCCTAATTTTTTAGCATAGCGTAAAGTATCTTGCGCCAGCTCTTTCAGTTGGTCTTGGGTATGTGAGAAGCTTGGTACTTTCGAAGCCATGCGGGATGTCTCTCTTTATTTTGTAACTAATAGCGGGATGATAATTATTGGAATCTGCTCTACAATCTATTTACTATGACTGCTCCCTACTCTGTATTTAATTTAGACGATAACGCGTCTTCAGATACCTCCCCCGAAAAAAAACCTCCTAGCAAAACACAGCGCAAAAATGCGATGCATGCGCTACAGGATTTAGGGGACAATCTGTTGAAGTATCTATCGCCTCAAAAACTGGCCAAACTCCCTTTACCGGAAGAGCTACTCGAAGCATTACGGCAAGCTCGTTCTATCAAGGAACGAGAAGCAAAGCGCCGCCACAGCCAGTATATTGGCAAGCTTATGCGTGGATTAGAGCAAGAGCAAACGGATGCGCTACAACGCACATTGGAGCCATTTATTGCACGTAAATATCGGGCCACTACGCGCCGTTAAACGCCATAGCGTTTTGATGTCTAATCTGGGGCGATTGAGGACACGCCCTATAGCCACGCTGCAAATCTTAGCATTACCAGCAAAGCCATCCATAAAATCACAGCGCGCCAAACTAGGCCCGTTCCTAATTCCAAAACATAGGGCGTTAAAGCCATACCAGTTTGCGCTTGCTGGGTTTCTATAGCCCCTTCTACTTCCATAACCGCTATATCGTCGGTAAAGCGCACTCCGAGCGCACCTCCAGCTACAGCCAGCACTACATCTTCATTAGAATCTAACCCATAGATGGCTAGATTACGCCAGGCATACAACGCTTGCTCAAAGTTACCCACAAGGGCAAAAGTACATGCAGTAAAACGGGCAGGAATCCAATTCAATACGAAAAATACTTTCCGGCAAAAAGACTCGAACGCACGATTACACAATACGGATACCCCGTTGCGCTCATGCACCAAATACTCTGCAATTCGGTACAACACCACCCCTACAGGGCCAAATGGAGTCAAAATAGGAATAATCAGCCAGAAAAGCATTCCAAACACATGGCGCTGCACGGCCAACACCCCGTTTGCCATCGTGTGGCGTAATACTTCTTCGAGTGACATATCCGTCGTATCAAGCCCTATCCATTCTCGAAGGAGGATGCGTGCTTGCGGCAAATTGTCTTGTCGCAACGCTAGATGGATGGCCATAAACGGAGCGCTAAACTGCTTAAAACCCAGCGTGAAATAAACAACCGCGGCACTCCATGCATAAGCAAAAATAAAATGAACACGGTGTAATAACACATACACAAAACCCACGCCCACCGCCCAAGGAAGCACCACAGCACACCAAGCAAGCAAGCTACGCCACTGCGGTACAGCCGTACTATTTGTGCTGAGTAGATAAGCAGAAGGCTGTGCAATAAATAACCGCTCTACCGCTGTAATTTGACGTTGCAAAAGCCTAACTACTCGATTGTTCAACGGCAATGCGTGCATCTGCTCAGTGATGAGAGCCAACAACACAGAAAAGAAAATCATGCAGCCTCCTAGGCAATGATTAAAGCGCCCACACTGCTTCACCAATCCAACCCGTCATAGCAGGTTCAGGAATACAAAAGATTTCAGGGTATTGAATCCGAGCGAGATATAAGCCATCGGGCATAAAAGTAGGGGCGGCTACACGACGGTCCCGTGCTTTTAAAATATCTTGCATCCAACTTGCAGGCTTTTGTCCACGGCCAACTACCAGCAGGCTGCCTAATAAATTGCGGACCATATGATACAAAAATGCGTTTGCCTGGATTCGAAAAAAAATAAAAGACCCACGCTGACTGATATCTAACGCACGTAAGTACTTAATAGGAGAATGGGCCTGGCATTGCGAACCTCGAAAGGTTGAAAAATCATGCTCCCCTATTAAATAGGACGCGGCATCGCGCATAGGTTCAAGCTCTAGTGCTTGAGGAACCCAGCCTGCACGGCCTTCCAAAAAGGGGGAGCGAACAGGCTGCACATACAATGCATAATAGTAAGTGCGTTCCATTGCACTAAAACGTGCATGAAAAGTATCACTCACCGGCTGTGCCCACTGCACAGAGATAGTACGCGGTAAAAAAGCATTCACCCCTCGCACCCAGGAAAATGCACGACGCACCAAATGCGTATCAAAGTGCACAACCTGCCCCAATGCATGCACCCCAGTGTCCGTGCGGCCTGCGGCTATTACCCCTGATTTAATCTGCGTGGAGGGCGCAAGTGGGCCAGAAACAGATGCACTAATCTTTGTTCCAGAGAAAGCCATCAAGGCGCGCTCTAGCGCATCTTGCACTGTCTGCCCATGCGGTTGAGTTTGCCATCCTGAAAATGCAGCGCCATCATATTGCAGGCCAAGAGCTATGCGCATTCCATTTGCTCCAGATTATGCATCTGTTGCATGCGAGCGCTTTACTCGCCTTGCAGATAAAGCAGTGAGCTGTGCTCGAGCTTCAAGTGCGACGTCTTCGCTATTAGAGCGACTGGCCTCTTCAAGCAAAGTGCGCGCACCCTCTATTTCTCCCAGATCATTATAGGCTTTAGCTAATTCAAGTTTCAAATGGTCGGATGCTGACGCTTTTTCATCTGCAGGCAAAGTGGAATGCTCTTCTGGGCTAGACCTCGTCTCCACCACAGCAGAAGACTCCACATCAACACTAGCAGTGCGCGGCGCGCTGTTTATAGTTGATTGCGTTGCTTCGTAGGTAAATGCACGAATCACTTTGAATGGACGATTAGCTTGCTCCCGCACAGTGGATGCAATAACAGGCGATTCATCCTGCTGTTGCATCTCAGGCAGCTTGGATGCAGACACACTGAGTGATGATTGCGCATCGCTCACATCGCTCACGGGTTTTTTCTTTGTTTGTTTAGATTTAGATGCAGGTGCAGGTGCAGGTGCAGGTGCAGGTGCAGGTGCAGGTGCAGGTGCAGGTGGCCGTGTTACCGAAACAGGCTGAGCATCCGTTTTTTTAGATACTTTAGAAGCAGCTAACACACTTTGTGCAGCAGGCGCGGCGGGCTGTTTTTCTTCTAGATCGTCTTGTTTATGTGGTGTATTTTTAGATACAGCTGGCGCTGGTGAAGCCGTGTCCACTGGCTGTACTTTCTTTTTGCGGCGAGCACGCTTAGGTTCGGCAAGTATCGTTACAGGAGGATGTTCATCTAGCCAGGAAGCTAAATCATCAGCCAGTTCATCGATATTTTCGGCAGAAGATGTACTTTGTGCCGCTTCTTTTGAATCTGATTCGGGAAAGAAGGGGGATTCTTTTACATCGTGTTCAAACGCATTTTTTATATCACGCTGTGTCGTGGCCTGGCTCTCGGTAGAAGCTGCGCTTTGCTTGCGCTTGACTCGTCGTCTAGACCAAAAAAAGACGGATCCAACTAAACCTAGCCCTATTACCCCGCCTACTCCCAACAAGCCCACTTGAAGCGGATCCTGTTTATACATACCACGCACTTGCGCAGCATAGAGCGCAAGTCGAGGCTGTATATTCAGCTCAATATAGTTAGAAGCCAATGCCATGTTCTGCCTTGCAGCATGGGCTGTTTTTCTGATAACTTGACCTGCACTGTCTGCAGCTTGGGCACTTTTATCTGTGACGTAGTGCGCTAGATGCTGAGTGCCCTGGACGGTGTTCTGCCACATTAGTCCAGCAAAATCCTGAGCAGCGGTTAGTTGATCACGCCAAGTGTGCGTTGTATTGGTAGGGGTATCTAAAGACGGAGCAAAAGCTGCTTCTAGGGAAGGAGGCGCAACCGGATCTTCGGTGTTAGGTCCTTCAGAGAGATCATCAAGAAAATAAAAAGCCAGATCGAATCTTTCGACAGAAAAATCGGGTATGGCATGCCATACCAACATATCGATCGATGCAGTAGGTATGGCAAAAACACCCAAAACATCTGTAGTTGGAATGGATGCTGTAAAAGCAGTAGATGGGGCTAAATCAACGGAACTAGACGGACTAGAAAAAGGCTGAATAGGTGCCGCTTTGGTAGCTGCTTTGATAGCTGGCTGCAAGGGTTTAAGCAGCCAATCCTCCACACGTTGAGTCGCTGTATGCCACATTAAAACAGCAGACTGTTGCGCAGTGGCAAGCTGAGTGCGCAAGGATGGTGCAGTACTAGTGGGATCAACCACGGCAGGAGAGGTAGAAACCGAGCCTATCGATTCCGGTTGAATCGGATCCTCTACACGGGGTGTAGCATCAACCGAGCTAGCCTGTGTAAGAACAGGCTGCGTTTTTGCTATTTTGACTTCTGGGCGCATCCACTGCCCTACCCTTTGATTCGCTTTACGCCATAGGGAAACAATATGCTGCTTTGCAGTAGCTAACTGCTCATGCCAAATTAAGACCGCCTTCTGTTGCGCAGCGGCTAAGCGCGCACGCCATGTTTGAGGAGTATGGGAAGCAGATGCCCCAGAGGGTGCCGCAGGAGCAGGAGCCGCTTCTTTTAAAGCAGGCTCTACCGGAACGTCTGCATCGAGTTCTTTGAGAGTTTCAGACGGAACATAAAATATAGGGCTCCATTTTTCTTTGAAGAAATGGGGCATTACATCTAATACCAAGGCATCAGCTGATGAAACCGAATCAGTCAGTACGCTAGAAGAAGCCGAGGCAAATATAGAAACAGAAGCCGCTGTACTAGCCGATGCCTCCAAACTGGCAAAGCTAGAAAGCGGCGAAGCCCATGCTGGGCTCAGCAATGCTATATACAGCAACCCTACACTCTTTAATAATGCCACCGCCCCTTTATATTTTTTTAGGCTGGAAGCTAATAGGCGCGCGGTGTACGCGCGGTGGGGCCGTTGCTCTGCTGCAGACTGATTACTACATACGTCCATAGTTTCTTTGCTCTTAGAATACAAATGTCGGTGGTGCGCATGTTGGGGTTCCTTCGTCACCACCAACCTACCGTTCATTTATAGGTTGGTGGTGAGGTACGAACCCCAACATGATGTCCATTGGCCTTTTAAAACCTGCATGTACAGGCCCAAAGCGATGCTTAAAAGTCGGTGGTGTGCGTGTTGAGGAACGTTGCTCACCAGAATCTACCGCTCTTACAGAAACATCTTACTCAATATTAGCCAAATGCGCTGCATATCCTATATAAGAGCTTGGGGTAAGCGCTAGCAGACGTTGTTTTGCATCATCGGGAATAGCCAGTGTTTGGATAAAAGTATGCAAGCCCTCGCGTGTCATCCCTTTTCCGCGCGTCAACGCTTTGAGCTGCTCATAGGCACCTTGAATACGGTAGCGACGCATCACTGTTTGCACAGGCTCAGCGAGTACTTCCCAGCAGGCATTCAAATCTTCTTCTAAGCGTGGCAGGTTCACCTCGAGTTTATTTAACCCTCGCATGCAACTCTCAAAAGCCAGCAGCGCATAGCCAAAAGCGACTCCCACATTGCGCAGCACTGTAGAATCCGTCAAATCGCGCTGCCAGCGAGAAATCGGCAACTTACTCGATAAATGCTGTAAAAGCGCATTGGCCAAGCCCAGATTGCCTTCTGAATTTTCAAAGTCGATAGGGTTTACTTTATGCGGCATCGTGGAAGATCCCACTTCATTCGCCAACGTCTTTTGCTTGAAATAACCCAGCGAAATATAGCCCCAAAGGTCACGATTTAAATCGATCAGTATTGTATTTGCACGAGCGACTGCATCAAAAAGCTCTGCCATCCAATCATGAGGCTCGATCTGCGTGGTGTGTGAATTAAAACGCAAACCTAGCGTTTCTTCGATAAAGCGCTTCGCGAGTATTTCCCATTGCACTTCAGGATACGCCACGTGGTGGGCATTGTAATTGCCCACCGCTCCATTCATTTTTCCAAGCATATCCACGCTGGCAATGCGTGTAATTGCAGACTCAAGACGTACTGCACTATTCATCAGCTCTTTACCCAGCGTCGTAGGGCTGGCGCTTTGGCCGTGCGTACGTGAGAGCATAGCGTGGTGGGCATGGCTATGGGCCAGTTCTATTAAACGACTATGGATAGCACGAAGTTTGGGTAGCAATACCTGTTCGCGCGCGCCTTTAACCATTAGCGCATAAGCGGTGTTATTAATATCTTCAGAAGTGCAAGCAAAATGGATGAATTCATTCATTTCCCGCAGCTCTGCATGGGGCGCTATTTTTTCTTTTAACCAATACTCAATAGCTTTGACATCATGGTTGGTTTCTTTTTCTAACGCTTTAATACGCATAGCCGCCGTATCGTCAAACTGCTTGAGTATGTCGATCAAATAGGCTGTAGCGTCATCAGAAAGAGGGGTAATGCCATCCAGGCCAGCGCTGGCTAGAGTAATCAGCCAATGGACCTCCACCTCTACACGATAGCGCATTAAAGCGACTTCAGACAGCCAAGGCCGCAGCGCATGCACTTTATCTGCATACCGGCCATCGAGTGGGGAAAGTGCATCCAACACCCCAAGCCCTGAGGAATGCACGATGTTTGTAGGGCCTGGTACTACTTGCGCGCTTGAAGACATAGCTGCTCTGTATCCTTCCAAAATGATATGAACCCAATGCGAATTACGCAGAAGAGTTCTGGAATTTAACAGAAAAAAAGCTTGAAATCGGTTACGAAGTGGTTTGGAGCTTTTAAAATTTCATTTGGTAGGCATGTTGAGGGTTGTACTGAACCCTCAACTAGGGCGCGTCCTTAATTGTCCAAAAGGGTTCATATTTGGGGGAGCAGGAGCACAGGATCCGGATGTACTTAAGTACAGTGAGGATTCCGAGCACCGCACGACCTCAAAGATGGGCCCTTTTGGACAATTAAGGCACGCCCTGCGATTTTTTATTCTTTTTAGAGATGTATTTATGGACAATATGCGGCTCAATACCGTCAGCAATAAACACCCTGTTGAGATTTCGAATATAACTATATTGAGGGATATGCTTGCATCCAAGCTGCAAGATATGTTGGAAACTAGCCAAAATAATGCGTCGGAAGACCAGGCTAGCTTGAATGAAATCACCACCCTCGTTGAAATCTCCACCCTATACTGCGAGAATGAGGAAACACTAGAGCAGCTTGAGAAGGATATAACGCCTCCTCCCAAAAAAGAACGCGCACCATCAGCGCACCCCCTGCAGAGGGTACGCACGCACTCAGCAGCCCCTCTTTTAATGGCACGCACCCTTACCCATGACTTCAACATCAGGGATCCCTATCTCAGCGACCCCTATATTCATAGCCCACAGTACCGTAATAGGCTCCTTCGAATTAATAAAATCGAGCTAAGAAGCGCTCTACTTCAGGAGCAAATTATCTGCTTAGAAGCAATAGCCGCAGCGTATAAACAAAAGAAAAATATATTGGGAGACGCTATTACTGATAATGCATAGATGGTCTGCATGATGGTAGCTAAAAGCAGGTTTTCAAGAAGACCGTGGCGCGCGTGTTGGGGTTCGTACCTCACCACCAACCTACCCACATATTAAGACCACATTAAGGCAGATCTTTTGTTATCTGTACCTCTGGTGACGAAGGGGTTATCCGGCCTAATGTGCTCAGTAAGGAGTGTCGATTTCTTCCCTCTTTACTGAGTATTGCATCGTAATACAATGCATTCGCAAGCACGTTTTTGACATAGGTACGAGTTTCATCAAAGGGAATCGTTTCAATGAATATGGCTCCTTCCATCGTGCGTGGCAAAGCTTCCTGCCATTGTTTTGCCCGGCGTGGGCCTGCGTTATAGCCCGCTGTAGCCAAAACTTCTGAGCGGTCAAACTGTTCATAGAGCATATCCAAGTAGCGTGTGCCTATCTGGGTATTACTCTGAATATCTGCAAGCTTTGCTAATTCAAAACCATCCAATCCAATTTTCCGAACCACGAGTTGAGCGGTGCGAGGCATGACTTGCATCAATCCAACGGCTCCTACCCCTGATTGCGCCTTGGTAAGAAAACGTGACTCCTGCCGAATTAATCCATACACCCAATTTAAATCGACATCGGCATCTTTTGCATTACGTGTGACAATGTTTAGAGAAGGGGTGGGGTAGCGCAATGAAAAATCGTGTTCTCTGCGAGTACGATCCGCTGTATTAACGGCACGGTCGTATAAACCCTGCTGTTTTGCATAATGTGCAACCGCAAGGAGTTGGCGATCACCCATACCTCGTAGCAACCAATTCCATTCCCGACTGCCTTCGAAATACAGACCTGCTGCATATAAACGTTGTGTTAATGCAAAACCTGCTCGTTGTGACATTGCAGCAACCTCTGCTTGGGTCACTATGGCATGTTCAGGCAAGACCAAAGAGCGCCCAAGCGCTTCCCTAGCCAGCAAGCCATAAAAATCGAAGCCCGAAGCAATTTTAGTAAAAAGTGCTTTAGCGCGCGCTTGGTTTTGTGCAGCAGAAGTCGCCAGAGAACTGGCAGACGCATTAGGATTAGTAGTGTTACCAGCTAAGGCAACCGATTCGCTTTGCGCTTGCAAAGCCCGTGCCAACCAGTACACCCAGGTTGGCTGTGCTTGAAGTACGGCAGGCATGGCTTCAATTGCAGCGCGAACCTCTTTCCATGAACCGGCGAATAAAGCCGCGCGCGCGCGCCATTCCATAGAATTATTAGATATAGGCGCACCCTTTGTTAGGCTATACCAGTGCAATGCCTCTGGGCAGCGATCTACGGCGCCCCAATGAGCGATGATTAGCCAACCAATAGCTCTTTGATTCTCAGTGAGTTGAGGAGCGAGGGGTGCGAAGGCAGTTTCTGCCCCCTTTGGGTTATACCTTGCCATCTGTGTGAGGGCCAACAAAATAAGCTGCGGCCCCATAGCAGTATTGGGAGAATTGACGGCATTCACTGTGTGCGTAGCGTCTGTCAATAACATTAAAGGGCGCAATGCCGCTTCATCTAGCAAATGGCTAGCAGGTGCATCT
The DNA here is from genome assembly GCA_031963045.1 of Mycoavidus cysteinexigens. Classification (GTDB taxonomy): domain Bacteria; phylum Pseudomonadota; class Gammaproteobacteria; order Burkholderiales; family Burkholderiaceae; genus JASSUD01. The sequence goes on along the minus strand of JASSUK010000025.1, from coordinate 93,633 downwards.
GCACCCAATGCTTTGGCTATTTCTTTAGCCATACTGTGGCGATTGACTCTATAAGTCAATCGCATTTGACTCCATATATCTTGCGCACCAAATTGTTTTTGTTGCGCTAACAAAGTAATCAGATCGATGCCTGCATTACCATATTGGCGCGGATTAACTAACAAGGCACGTGCGGCGGCAGCTACATTCTCGCCACGTTGCGCACGTGCCGCTAATGCATATATTTTTACTTGCACATCATCGTTGAGCGTAAAAAGACGATGGTTCGCTTCAAAATTGCCCCAATCTTTTTGTGCACCCAATACCAGCAAATAATCATTACGCATCCTGTCTGCCAGTGCACTGCCTGCGTTACGCCTCAAAAACGCGCGCACTTTCTCTAAAGTAGAGTCTGGAATCTCTTCGCGAACCGATCCTGCTGCATCAAATAGCAAAGGTCTAATGCCAAAATATTCGATATACGCACGTAAAAGAGGGGCGACTTCAGCAGTAGTAGCTGGAAAAGAGGAAAGCGCTAAAAGACGGCTTGATAATGGTATGGCCACAGCGTCATCATTGCTCATAGAAGCTTCACGCAACGCCAGCAGGTTTAAATCAAAATCCTGTTGGGTCATTTGCTGAGGATATAGTGCGCTTTCTGGCGTGGTGTTTGGCTCTGCAGGGGACGTGGCTATCGCGGCTCCCGCTGTTGCACCCGTTGGCGCTCCTGCTGGCGCAGCCACGGATGAGTCGAAGGGTAAAGCCGTATTTCTCTGTGCCACACTCTCATTTTGCACACTCTGAATACGCGTATTTCCTTGAGCATTTGCATACACATTAGAGGAATATACGAAGGAAAATGCAAAAAAGCTGAGCACTCCCACATACACCGCACGCGTTACGCGCGTTGCTTTAGAGGCAAAGGTGGAAGGAGAAAACATGTAAAAATAAGCCCAATTAAATGAAAAACACTCCAAGAGACAAGTCCATGCGTTCCAGCATAGCACGCGAACCCTCGCCTACTACTGTACACAAACCTAAATCCACTTACAGAACTGAGCTCCTAGTCGCACGGAAAAATTACACGATAACCCCTGATCACAACACAGCAATATCAACCCGATTAAGCGATGTACTAAAACAATATCAACCGCACTGTGTTGGCCTGTATTGGCCCCTACCTGGAGAATTTAATGCGCTCGACGTGCTCACTCAATGGTTAGCACAATCAGCTTCACATACCGCAGCGCTACCGGTCGTCGTAAATAGAAAAAGCCCTCTAGAATTTTGGAGATGGACACCTGATAGCAGCTTAACTGTAGGCGATTATGGCATCCCCATTCCAGCTCAAGAGGAGCCTGTATGCCCAGATCTATTACTCATTCCTTGCCTAGGATTTGACAGCACATGCCTGCGGCTAGGCTATGGCGGCGGCTACTACGATCGCACACTTGCCGCATGCTCTCCCCGCCCCACCACCATAGGATTAGCCTATGAATACACCCATCTGCCCATCCTACCCCGCGAGCCTCATGATGTGCCATTAGATCTGATTATCAGTGAGGCCGGTTGCTACACATCAGAATCACGCGCACCTTTATAAAACAGCAAGCCTCTATCTACGTATAAAAAAAGCGTATATCTAATTTTATTTAGGCATACGCTTTCATCGGCTTGCGCAACATTTTTTCGCTTACCTAAAGGAAAACAGAAAAATACAGCTATATTTAACTCTATAAATCTGAATCTATGCGCTGTTGCATACCCTTTCAAAGGTGTGGAAGATATGACAAAAAGACTCAATATATTGAAGGGATATATTAAATTACCCCCCCAAAAATTCTCTGCTCCTTTTTCGGCTACGAAGGTACGCATGGAGAGTATTTTTTCTCGATTCCCATCACCCAAAAAATTTAATATCCCTAGACCTTCCAATCCAATTTCAGCAGAAAAATATAACTCTATTTCCCAAAGGCTATCGACTTCTTTTTCCTCTACAAAATCACGCATTCACAGTATATTTTCTCGCTCTTCTTCGTCAAAAGAACTAGATATTTCTGGCCCTCTTAATTTAATGTCAGATCAACAAATAAAAGAGTTAGCGGAAAAATATAAATCAGACAAAAAACTTCTCATACCCTCTTACAAAGATATAGATCAAGATGATCAAGGTCCCATTTGCCTAAAGGGTCATATACGTTTTACAAAAACTCAAAACCATACCAACGGATTGATTGCTCTTAATAAACAATTATCATATATATCCGATCCCACCATTCGGAAACAATATCGCTCTTTCATTACTGAGCATGTGGAGGCAAAAATACCAGAAATAAATCTCTCTACTTTCACTGCACTGCGCGAACCGATTGATTTATCATATTGGCCGCACTTCAAAAAAGTGACTTATGGCTACCCTATCACACAGGTTAATCCAGCCTTAGTTCCTGCACAGTGTGTTGTAGACTATATATTATTTGCTTTACCCGCTATTGAGAAAACCTCTATTCAAGATGAAGAGGAATTCAAAGTGCTTTTCCCAATACCAAAACGTTTTTCCACAGAAAGCACGAACAGTAGCGCCAGCACTTTAGTTGAAAACCCTTCTCGTCCTACATCACCGCTTGTAGAACTACCTATCGCTTCCTTTTTCCAAAAAGACAAAGTCTCGAATAAAAGGAGAAACTCTGATGCCGAATCTATTAACAGCAACTCCACACTAGTTTCAAATACTTCAGATACTTCTACTCAGGTAGCTTCACCCATACTGCCTGCCACTAGCTCTCCCCAACCTTCTCGGCCCAATGACAAGCTACTTCCCTCCCTTCCACAATACGTAAGTTGGGGACGTGGCGTCGGCATAAATCTGTTGCGTAAGGGCATCTTGGATGAAATGCGCACCCGGATGGAGGATTCAAAGGTGAAGGCAGCTCACCCTGAATCGGTATCCGAATCCGCCTATTAGCGGCATGCAATGCCGGAGTCGCAGATATCAGCATCCGCGTATAGGGATGTAGAGGGTTACTAAAGAGTGTGGTTTTATCCCCCATCTCGACTACCCGGCCCAGGTACATAACCATCACATCGTGGGCGATATGCTCTACTACAGATAGATTGTGCGAGATAAATACCATGCTGGTATAGAAGCGCGCTTGCAAATCCATTAACAGATTTAAAATCTGCGCTTGTACCGAAACATCTAGCGCAGAAACCGGCTCATCTGCCACCAGCAGATCCGGCCCTAAAATCATGGCGCGAGCAATAGCAATGCGCTGCCTCTGCCCTCCTGAAAACATGTGCGGATAGCGCCGCGCATGCTCGGGCAACAATCCCACCGTCTGCAAAACTTCAGCCACGCGCCACGCGCGCTGCTGAGCATTGAGTGGTTCGTTGATTTCAAGCGGTTCAGAAAGCGTCGCTCCTATCGTTTTACGAGGGTTTAGCGAGGCAAAAGGATTTTGAAAAACCATCTGCACTTGTCGACGCAATTGGTCATGTAACGGGCGGTCGCCTGGAACCAGCTTTTGATCATTGATCCAAATATTTCCTGAATCAGGCGTTTCAATCATCGTCAACTGACGAGCTAGCGTTGATTTACCACAACCTGATTCCCCCACAACCGCTAAGGTTCTTCCACGTTTCACGACAAAAGATACGCCGTTTAAAGCGTGCACCATCGGAGCAGCATCATTGGATGCAAGCTTTTTTTGTGGAGACGATGCATGACGAGAGGAATGCGGCCAAACACGATGTATCTGATGCTTAGTCCAGCGGCGCATGCTGCTCCACAGGCTGGAGGCTACTGGATAATGCTTGCTAATATTGTCTACTACCAACACATCATCCTGACCTAGCTTGATAGGCGCCGCAGCAGGCGATATAAAAGCTTGGGTCATAATGGTATTCCTTTGCTCTGCTCTGATTGAGAAGAGGCTATATCGATGTGCTCATCACCATTAGATTTTGGTGAAAAGCGTACTTTTTTCGCTTCTTCTTTTTTATGCAAAGGCTTAATACAACGCGCTTTTGCCATATTGATTTCGGGCATACCGTGCGTTGCACCTTCCGAATTTGCATGCTTGTTACCGTGGAGCGTGGTTGCGGGGAGTATTACAGGGGCCAATTGAGGATGTGCTTGCCGGCAAGCCTCTTCTACATACGCACAGCGAGGCGCAAACCAGCATCCTTTGAGCGCATCGGATCTTAATTCAGCAGGACTAGGCACCCTTCCAGGCAATGCAGCTAAACGTTCTGCACCGCGATTGTGCTCGGGGATCGCTGCAAGCAATGCTTCGGTATAGGGATGATGCGGCGCATCAAAAATGGCGGGAGCACGATTAGTCTCGATGACCTCCCCTGCATACATCACTACCACCCGTTGGGCGACTTCAGCTACTACGGCCAAATCATGCGAAATCAGCACCAATGCCATGCCATGCTTTTTTTGCAGGTCTAGCAAAAGCTCCATGATTTGAGCCTGCGTGGTTACATCCAGCGCAGTGGTTGGCTCATCGGCAATAAGAAGCTTGGGCTTACAAGCAATCGCCATCGCAATCATTACGCGCTGATTCATCCCGCCAGAGAGTTGATGCGGAAAAGAATAAAAACGATTTTTGGCATCGGCAATGCCTACTTGATCGAGTAACTCCAATGCACGGGCTTTACAACGCGCTCCGCGCAAGCCTTCATGCTCACGTAAGACTTCTTGAAGTTGTGCTCCTATCGTATAGGCAGGATTCAGGCTCCCTGTCGCATCCTGAAAGACAATCGCCATCTCTTTACCCATGAGTGCCCGTCTCTTCCGTGGGGAGAGCTGCAACAAGTCATGTCCAGCAAAGTGCATTTCATCCGCTTGAACCTTGCCCGATGCATCAATGAGGCCCAAGACCGCTAGCATCGTCACACTCTTACCTGAGCCTGTCTCTCCAACAATCCCAACAACTTCGCCTCGCGCGACAGATAAACTGACACCTGCTACAGCACGTACTTTGCCAAAATCGACAGTAAGATTTGAAAATGTCAGAAGGTCCTGGGGCATATCGACTTATTTATTTGAAGGGAGGTCTGTGGCCAAATTTTTAGGGGGAATAGACTGCAAGTTGGGGTTCGTACCGCACCCCAACTCACGAAGGCATTCCAAATTTCAACTTAGGGCGTGTCCTCAATTGAGGGCGTGCCCTATCTTATACCCACTTGGCTCGGACTAATTCCCGTTTGAAGTAAGCATAGTAAATGGGAGCCGCCACCACGCCGGAGAGACCAAAGATGGATTCCATGATCAACATGGCTAATAACAGCTCCCAGGCACGTGCAGCAATTTGCCCGCCTATGATCCGAGCATTTAAAAAATACTCGAGCTTATGGATAACAATGAGGAAAATTAATGAATAGACCGCTACCGATACGCTGCTGGCTAAAGAAATCACCGTGATCAGCGTATTCGAAATCAAATTACCTATCACTGGAAGCAAGCCACAGAGGAAAGTCACCAGGATAAGCGTCTTGGTTAAGGGCAAACGTTCATGAAAAAGCGGCAATATAAATACTAAATACATGCCGGTACAAGCTGTATTAATAAGTGAGATCTTAACCTGAGCAAACACAATACGCTCAAAAGTCTCACTTAACCCTTGAATACGCAAAATAAGCGCAGAAGCAAGTGGGCGATGTCGTACATGACGCGTGAGACCTACAGCAATCATCGCACCAATAATCATCCCTAATGCTGCGCGCACAATACCAAGAATGACGTTTTTTCCTCCTTGCTGCAAGGAAGAGACGTGGGCTTTGACCCAAGTCAGACCGTGATCACGTAATTCTGCTTCTCCGTCGGGCAAATAATCCATTACCCAGTCAGGAACCTGCGCACGCGCTTTATCCACAACCTGCATAAGCTGGTCTAGCAGATTTTGCACACTCATCGTACTGTGCTGAAACTGGGATATTCCTGCTATGACAGCGGTTGCTACTACACCTGTAATGATTGCCGCTAAAAAAGCTACCGCAGCCAAACGTGCGCGCGGCCCAGGCATTCTTTTTTCCAATGCAGGCGCTAACTTTTGAACCAATTGAAACACTAGCAAACCGGCTAATAGGCTACCTAATAGCTTAAAAGGCAGTGCCAATCCTAAAAATAGCACCACCAACACATAGCTCACCAGGTCTACTTTATCAATCCCGGCTCCTTTGCGCGCAGAAGGTCGGCCGACATACACACAACCTGCAGCGGTTTGTATACGCTGCAATTGACGGGGCTTTGCTGTTTTCTCTCTACTATGTGCTCTACTGCTTCCGTTCATTCTGCTCTCACGCATGTGCCATCCCTATTCATCCAACCTAGGTGGTTTTTTGAGGGCACGCCCTATACTTCTTCGATTTTTCAGAATGAAGTATCTCAAGAAACGTCAAAAAACCAGGTTGAATGTATTGTCGCCAATACAGTGCACATCAGAAACGGGCAATCCACCAGAAAATAAGGAAGATATTCCGAACCATATACGAGTCTACTAAGCTTATTTCAACTTCAAATACTTGGCCGTAAAGCTTTTCTCTACATTTTTTATATCTTCAGGGGTGCCCTGCGCAATAATCTCCCCTCCACCAGATCCGCCTTCTGGCCCTAAATCGATGATCCAGTCCGCTGTTTTGATAACGTCCAAATTATGCTCGATAACCACCACGGTATTGCCCTGATCACGCAGCTGACCGATAACATCTAGCAACAGTGCTATATCGCGAAAATGTAAGCCTGTAGTAGGTTCATCCAAAATATAAATAGTACGGCCCGTATCGCGCTTAGAAAGCTCAAGCGACAGTTTTACACGCTGCGCCTCTCCGCCAGAAAGCGTAGTAGCAGACTGACCCAAACACACATACCCCAAACCTACATTGAGTAGGGTTTTTAGTTTTCTGGCAATAACCGGTACCGCCTGGAAAAAAGTGTAGGCCTGCTCAATAGTGAGATTCAAAATCTCACTAATATTTTTACCCTTGTATTGAATATCAAGCGTCTCACGGTTGTAACGTTTGCCCTGACACACGTCACAAGGTACATACACATCCGGTAGAAAATGCATTTCTACCTTCAGCATTCCATCACCCTGACAAGTTTCACAACGTCCACCTTTAACATTGAACGAGAAACGACCAATGTCATAACCGCGCTCTTTAGCCGCAGGTACACCGGCAAAAAGTTCCCGAATAGGGGTGAAAAGCCCTGTATACGTAGCCGGATTAGAACGAGGAGTGCGGCCGATAGGAGACTGATCTACATTGATAATTTTATCGATATGCTCCATACCCGTCAGACTCTCATACGGCGCCGGATGCGTTGAAGAGCCATACAAGCGCTGGGCAAGGGCTCGATAGAGTGTGTCATTGATGAGGGTGGATTTTCCAGAACCAGATACCCCTGTCACGCAGGTCAAAAGCCCGAGAGGAAGGCGGAGAGTTACATCTTGTAAATTGTTCCCTGAGGCCTTGGTGATTTCTATGAAATGTTCACCTAGAGGCCGCCTTTTTTCTGGCACAGCAATACTTTCCCGACCGGCCAAATAAGCCCCTGTCAGCGAAGCGGGATCTGCTTCAATTTCTGCTGGCGTACCCTGGGCAACCACCTCGCCCCCATGCACTCCCGCACCTGGCCCCATATCAATAATATGATCTGACGCCCGCATCATGTCTTCATCATGCTCTACGACAATGACTGAGTTACCTAAATCACGAAGATGTTTAAGTGTTTTAATCAAGCGATCATTGTCACGTTGATGCAATCCAATAGAGGGTTCATCCAATACATACATCACCCCCGTCAAGCCTGAGCCAATTTGTGATGCAAGACGAATACGTTGCGCCTCACCACCAGAAAGCGTATCGGCACTGCGCTCTAAAGATAAATATCCCAGGCCCACATCATTTAGGAAAGTTAAGCGTGCTGTAATTTCACGAATCACGCGCTCAGCAATTTCATGCTTGGATCCACTCAGCGTTAACGTAGAAAAGTGTGCCAACGCTGCATGCAAGGGTTCTCGGCTAATTTCGTAAATGGGGCGTGCTCGGTCCCCTTCTCCCACTTTGACATAGCGGGCTTCGCGGCGCAGGCGCGTTCCGGCGCAGGCCGAACATCCTTTTTGGCTTTGGTACGTAGCCAATTCCTCTCGCACCGTTTGCTCGCGCGTCTCACGATAACGCCGTTCAAAATTAGGAATAACCCCTTCAAACGGTGCTTCACGAACCGTTTGCTTGCCCTCTGAATTACGATGAGAAAAAGCAATATTTTGCTTGCCTGAACCAAAAAGAATAATCTCTTGAATGGCCGTGGGGATATCCTCAAACGCGGTATCTAGATCAAAAGCGTAGTGTGCGCTCAAATCTTTCAACATTTGGAAGTAGAAAGGATTACGCGCATCCCATCCTTTAATCGCGCCAGATACCAAAGAAAGCGAGGGGTGCGCCACGATGCGCTCTGGGTCAAAAACCACTACTTGTCCCAAACCATCGCACTGTGGACACGCTCCTATCGGATTATTAAATGAAAATAGACGCGGTTCGAGCTCTGACAATACATAAGAGCAATGCGGGCAAGAAAGCTTTGCACTAAAACCTTGCTCACGACCTGTTTCCATTTCAAGCACCAGGGCTCTACCTTCTGCAAGTCGAAGTGCCATTTCAAAAGATTCAGCCAAACGCTGCCGACTTTCCTCACGGACTTTGAGGCGATCCACCACGACATCGATGGTGTGCTTCTCATTTTTTTTGAGTTTTGGGAGTTCGTGGGCTTCATAGATACGCCCTTTTTCTACAGATCCCGCGCCCTCTTGATCTTCCTTGCCGCCACGCCCACCCGAAGCAATACGAAAACGTACAAACCCTTGCGCTTGCATCGATTGAAAAAGCTCAACATGTTCGCCCTTACGATTGGCAACCACGGGAGCTAATATCATAAGACGTGTGTCTTCAGGCAGCTTCAACACGTTGTCGACCATTTGCGACACACTCAATGCCGTCAGTGGCTGATCATGATCAGGGCAATAGGGCGTGCCTACGCGCGCATAGAGCAACCGCAGATAGTCATGAATCTCGGTTATCGTCCCAACCGTTGAACGCGGATTGTGTGAACTGGCTTTTTGCTCGATCGAAATAGCAGGAGATAAGCCCTCGATCAGATCTACATCCGGCTTTTCCATTAATTGCAAAAACTGCCGGGCATAGGCAGAAAGACTTTCCACGTAGCGGCGCTGACCTTCCGCATACAAAGTATCAAAGGCCAACGAAGATTTACCTGAGCCAGACAACCCCGTCACCACCACCAAGCGATGGCGAGGTAAATCGAGATTAATATTCTTCAGATTGTGGGTTCTAGCCCCGCGAATGCGGATAACATCCATAATAGTTGAGCGACCGAGGGGTGAAAATCAAACCTGATACTATAGCGGCTTTTCGATTCAGATTCATGAATGGCCAGGAACTTCGTGCAACACTAGGGCTCGCCACGGTTTTTGCTTGCCGTATGCTAGGTCTTTTTATGCTGATGCCGCTGCTCGCGGTATATGCAAAAAGCCTGCCAGGAGGCAATCAAATAGCGTTAGTAGGCTTAGTTTTAGGCTTATATGGCCTCACCCAGGCCATTTTCTATATTCCGTATGGCTGGCTCTCTGACCGCTTGGGGCGCAAGCCTGTTATTTTATTTGGGCTTTTGGTTTTTGCGCTGGGAAGCATTATTGCAGGGTGTGCGACCACGCTATTTTGGGTAGGCATTGGCCGTGCTCTACAAGGTGCAGGCGCCATTTCCTCCGTAGTGATGGCACTTCTAGCCGATCTAACATCCGATAAAAATCGCACTAAAGCTATGGCAATCGTGGGCAGTAGCATCGGGCTCTCTTTTGCAATTGCCTTAGTATTAGCGCCACTCGCATTTGAATGGATAGGAATACAAGGCATTTTCTTCGCCATGGCGGGCACTGCAGCGCTCTCTATTTCGATCATCGTATGGGGCCTACCCACTCCTCAACCCGCTCAGACTTCCTTATCTGCAACAGCTACAAAACAAAGTTTTCTAAACATTCTTGTGAATCCTGCCCTTGCGCGGCTCAACGTGGGTGTCTTTATTCTGCATGCTAGCCAAGTTGCTTTATTTATGACGGTGCCTGCCTACCTAGTCGACCATACAGGCTTACCGCTAGGCGAGCATTGGAAGGTCTATTTACCGGTAATGGCCCTCTCTTTCATAGCTATGCTTCCCCTTTTGATCATCGCGGAAAAATACCGGAAAATTCGCCTCGCTTTTCTTTTAGCTATTGGGTGCTTATTAATTAGCCATTGGCTATTGGTAAGGTTTACACCGACTCTTACCTTGAGCATCATTGCACTTTGGATCTATTTCACAGGATTTAATGTGCTGGAGGCCATGCAACCTTCACAAGTTTCTAAAACTGCCCCCCAAGCACAGCGAGGCGCAGCACTGGGCGTATACAACACCACACAGGCCTTAGGCTATTTTGTGGGAGGCGCAGGAGGGGGGCTGGTTTTATCGCATTACGGAGTCACCTCTTTATTTTTAACGGGCTCCGCACTACTTATTTTCTGGGCGTTCTTACTCAGTGTAGACTCCGCTCAAAAGCGCTTTAAAAAAGCATAAGCTAACTGAAATAAACCTCTGTAGCCCCTTATATTTACTCAGCCGGTTAACTACTTTTTAAGTCAGCAGCAGAACTATTCTTATGCGCACCGGCTTACTTATTTGAATTCACTGGAGAAAAAACAATGGCATCGGTTAATAAAGTCATCTTGCTCGGCAATTTAGGCGCAGACCCTGAAATTAGATATTTGCCAAGCGGTGACGCCGTCGCATCCATTCGGCTTGCCACCACCTCCCGCTCAAAAGATAAAAGCTCGGGTGAAATGCGCGAATTTACAGAATGGCATCGCGTCTCCTTTTTTGGTCGGCTTGCAGAAATCGTAGGCGAGTACCTTAAAAAAGGATCTTCTGTATATGTAGAAGGCCAAATCCGCACTCGTAAATGGCAAGACCAAAGCGGTCAAGATCGTTATTCCACAGACATTGTGGCAGACAGTATGCAAATGCTAGGTTCACGTAGCAGTGGTGGTGGCCACTCATCCAGCGAAGGAGGGTATGCACAAGATAACCAACAGAGCGCCCCTCGCGCGAACAACACGCGCTCCACCTATGCACCAGCAGCAGACAGAGCCCCTAGCCCAGCCTCTGCACCGGGTGGCGGATTTGATGATATGGAAGATGACGTTCCTTTTTAATTGGGTAAGCCCGCATCTTTATTCGTTCTTCAAAAGATTTTTTTATGTCCCGTCTGCAAAAAACTTTTGCCGCGCTAGCCCTGCAAAACCGCTGTGCATTGATTCCGTTCATCACAGCAGGTGACCCTAAGGTTGGCGATACGGTATCTGCATTACATACGCTAGTGGCTGCCGGAGCAGACGTGCTCGAACTAGGCGTGCCCTTTTCAGATCCGATGGCCGATGGACCTGTTATTCAGCGCGCTTCTGAGCGTGCTCTGGCAAATGGCATGACCCTCAAGGGCGTATTAGATACGGTGCGGGTTTTTCGCCAACAAGATCAAACCACTCCCATCGTACTAATGGGGTATGCCAACCCCATTGAACGTATGGGGCTAGAGATATTTGCAAAAGAAGCACAGGCAGCGGGCGTGGACGGAGTGCTTACCGTTGATTACCCTCCTGAAGAAGCAGGCCCTCTAGTAGAAGCACTACAACGCTTCGCACTAGATCCCATCGTATTAATAGCTCCGGCATCCACTTCTCTACGCATCCAACACCTTGCAAAATGGGCCAGCGGCTATGCCTATTATGTAGCGCTCAAAGGAGTAACCGGTGCAGCGCACTTAGAAGTGGACGCTGTCGCACAAAGGATTGCACTCATCAAAGCCCAGCTCCCCATACCGGTTGCCGTAGGTTTTGGTATTCGAGATGCGCAAAGTGCGCAAGCGGTTGCCCGACATGCAGAAGCAGTGGTAATTGGAAGCGCCATAATTCAACTGCTTGAAGAGACAAAACCTGAAAATATTCAGCCCACCTTGATGCAATTTATCGCTGAAATACGTGGTGCAATAGATGCTGTAAGAAACCCGTCACAAAACCAAGGATTTTTTTAATGAGTTGGCTTGAGAAATTACTCCCCCCGAAAATAAAACCCTCCGATCCAGCCAATCGGAAAAGCATGCCAGAAGGTTTATGGATTAAATGTTCTGCCTGCGAAGCAGTGTTGTATCGCAGCGATGTAGAGAGCAATCTACATGTATGCCCAAAATGCGAACACCATATGCGCATCAACGCCAGAGAACGCTTAAATCGCTTGCTTGATGCAGAAGGTCGATATGAGTTAGGTCAAGAAATATTACCGCTCGATCCATTGAAATTTAAAGATAGCCGTAAATACACCGACCGCCTCAAAGAAGCCAGAAACCAAAGCAATGAAACCGATGCCCTCATCGTAATGGGAGGCACCATCCATACGCTGCCCGTTATAGTCGCCTGCTTCGATTTTTCATTTATGGCCGGCTCTATGGGGTCTGTAGTGGGTGAGCGCTGGGTACGTGGGGCTAAAGCGGCGCTAAGTGAGCGCCTGCCTTTCATTTGCATTAGCGCCTCTGGAGGTGCGCGTATGCAAGAGAGCCTGCTCTCTCTGATGCAAATGGCCAAAACTACAGCGATGCTTACCCAACTCTCCGAAGCAGGTTTGCCTTTTATTTCTATTCTGACCGACCCCACAATGGGAGGCGTATCCGCAAGTTTTGCTTTCTTAGGCGACGTGGTTATCGCTGAACCCAAAGCATTAATCGGCTTTGCAGGCCCTAGAGTGATCGAGCAAACTGTACGTGAAATGCTCCCTCCAGGCTTTCAGCGCTCCGAATTTTTGTTAGCAAAAGGCGCCATCGATCGCATCGTCGACCGCCGCCATTTACGCAAAGAGCTAGCCCATTTAATCGCCATACTCACTCGCCAACCGGTGGAAGCTATGGGTGCAGAAGGTCTACCTCAAGTTGGACAAACGCAGGTCTAAACTCACCATACACAGATTCTCTTTTCGCCTCCCTACCTTATGGCCTCTTTTCCTACTGTATCCGCTTGGCTAACCCATCTCGAAACGGCCCATCCCGTGGGCATCGACATGGGTTTAGCCCGTATCACTGCTGTTAAAGAGGCGATGGAGCTGAAGTTGAGCTGCCCCGTACTGACTGTAGGAGGCACGAATGGGAAAGGGTCGACTTGCGTCTTACTCGAAGCTATTTTGTTGCATGCAGGCTATCGTGTGGCGTGCCATACCTCCCCTCACCTGCTCCGCTTTAATGAACGAGTTCGCATACAAGGGGAAGAAGTATCGGATGAGGTGTTGTTACCGCATTTTGAAGCGGTTGAACAAGCGCGTTTAAGTCTGCCTCAACCGGTATCGTTAACGTATTTTGAATTTACAACGCTAGTTATTCTTCGATGTTTTGCAGCGCATAGCGTTGAGGCCGTCATCCTTGAAGTGGGCTTAGGCGGGCGCTTAGATGCTATGAATGTGATCGATACGGACTGCGCAATCATCACCAGTATTGATATAGATCACACCGCGTATCTAGGCGATACACGAGAGAAAATTGCTTTTGAAAAAGCTGGCATTTTTCGGCCAGGTAAACCAGCCATTTGCGCAGACCCTTTCCCCCCTGAAACCTTGATCCATCACGCACAACAAATCGGTGCAGATCTATGGCGGGTGGGGCATGATTTTCGGTACACCACGCAAGCAAAGCACGTAGAAGGGAAACCTGTGCCTGATGCACTCACGCTACCGTTACAGTGGAGCTATCAGGGTCAAAAACGTTCCTGGCCTGCATTGGCTTACCCTGCTTTGCGAGGCGTTAACCAATTACTCAATGCAAGTGCTGCGTTAGCGGCCCTTGAAGCCATGCATAGCATATTGCCTGTTTCTGCTCAGGCAGTACGCTCTGGCCTAGCAAGCGCAAGCCTGCCAGGGCGTTTTCAGGTACTGGCCGGGCAGCCTACTGTTGTCTTAGATGTAGCTCATAATCCACATGCAGCAGCGGTGCTCAAGCACAATCTGGATAGCATGGGATTTTTCCCCTACACCTATGCCGTCTTTGGCGCTATGCAGGATAAAGATATCGAGGGCATCGTGCAGACACTTGGAAGCACGATAGATCACTGGTGTGTAACAGACCTTCCCCTGCCCCGTGCAGCCTCTGCGCAGTATTTGCAAAACATAGTAGAACGCTTATGCCCACCAGTGGAAAACCCTTCCTCCTCTTCAAATCGCTCCTCTAAGCACAAATCTCAAGAAGAGCACAGCATTCGTAGTTTCAGCACGCCTCAAAAAGCCTATCAAGATGCGCGAAGTCGGGCCGCTACGAATGATAGAATAATAGTCTTTGGCTCATTTTATACGGTTGCAGGAGTATGGTCTTCCATAAAAGACTAAGAGCCTGCCACTCATTTTGTGAACAGCGGATGCGCTTTCTCTGCGCCAGTACACACCACGTCTCCTTTTATTGATGACATGCCGCACCTCGATCGCACAGACTCTCAAGTAGACCCGCTTTTATCCGAGCGACGCCGTGCACAACGTCGTCTCATTGGTGCTCTGGTTTTAATCCTGGGTGCGGTTATCGTGTTGCCTATTTTGCTGGATTCGCAGCCACAACCTGCATCGCACAATATTACTATCGAGATCCCAAAAAGCCTGTTCGAAACCTGCAAAAAACGCGCTATACAAGCGCAGAAAAATGCTACTTCTCACTTGTCAGACCCGTCTGCGCTAGATGCATTATGTGATGACTCAGAGAGTAGCTTCGAACATGTTTCAAACTTTGGCTTAGAGTCGAGTCGCCGCCCTTCATTGCAAAATCCAGGCAATGCGAATGGGCGTACGACTGTTCTCATTCAAACAAACCCAACAAAACCCACCTCTACTGCAAGTGCAACACCCTCTGCAGCCCCAGCACCTGTTGCGCCTTCAACAGCCGTTGCATCCAAACCAATACCAGCCCCTTCTGCTCAATCTAGCGCGCGCAGCAACACACAGCCTGTACCAGGCTATACTGCAGCGCGCTCTTCCATTCCAGGTTCCCGTTTTTTTATTCATATAGGCCATTTTTCAAATAAAGCACACGCTGAATCTGGGGTACAAAAATTAAAAGCAGCAGGTTTCCCTGCGTTTTTAGAGCATAGAAAGGCAAGCTCGCAAGCCTCCAAAACGCAAAAAACAGCCGCTAAAGAAGCGTTTTTTATACGTATAGGCCCTTTTAATGACCGAGCGCATGCGCAACAAGCACTCGATACCATTGGGAAAATGGATATAAATAAAGGGAAAGGCACAGGGCAACATACTCCCTATATAGATAAGCATGCGCCCAATAAGTAAAGCTGCTTTTCTTTAAAAAGCATGGAATAAGACACACTACCGCCTGCCCCTATTCTGACTATAAAATCTTTACTTTTTGTCCACCACAATCAGGATAATCTTATGTTGACAGCCTTTGATTTTGCAGTCCTGCTTATCGTTGCCTTATCCGCGTTGCGCGGTATGTGGCGCGGCTTTATGGCTGAAGTTTTTGCCTTAATTGGTTGGATTGCAGCTTTTATCATTGGGTGGCACTACGTTGACCAAGTAGCACCGTATATGCCTGCCCACTGGCCAGGGGAAGCCTCTACACAATGGTTACTTGCGCTGCTACTCATTGTGGCTGTAGTACTAGTGCTCTCTACCGTACTCAGTGCGTTGATGGGCCGCCTGACTGAAGTAACCGGCTTACGCGCCGTTGATCGATCATTAGGCTTATTTTTTGGTTTAGTGCGTGGCATTGTCTTAGTTCTTTTAGTATTTACAGCTGCACAATTTACTCGCCTGCCTCAACAAGCTTTCTGGCGTCATGCATTATTGCGCCCCTATGTGCAGGCCACTGTAACCAAGCTGAAAAAAGTATGGCCCAACTCCAGCAGCACATCCAATAATGCACGTCAATTTATCAAGCAACTTTTGAACTAATACCTATACACACATTAGCTATTTTGCAGATTGCCAAATATTGGCTTTCTGCTTATTTTTCTCACAATACTCTACGATCCTCGAAACCGGGCACTGTATTAGCTCGGTTGCAATTGATTTCATTTTTAAGGACACACTATGTGCGGCATAGTTGGCGTCGTATCAAACTCGCCGGTGAACCAGTTACTCTATGACAGCTTGCTGCTGCTTCAACACCGCGGGCAAGATGCAGCCGGCATAGCCACAGTCAGTGGTACTGGCTCTAGGGCCAGCTTTCATATGCATAAAGGCAATGGCCTAGTACGGGACGTGTTTCGCACGCGCAATATGCGCACACTAGCTGGCACCATCGGTTTAGGACAAGTACGCTACCCAACCGCAGGCTCTGCCACCAGTGAAGAAGAAGCGCAACCGTTTTATGTGAATGCCCCTTATGGTCTCATTTTGGCGCACAACGGTAATCTGACAAATAGCGCGCAACTTAAAAATCAGATGTTTCAAGTGGATCGGCGCCATATCCACACGAATTCAGATACCGAAGTGCTGCTCAATGTATTAGCACACGAGCTTCAGCTCGCGCATGCGGGCTATTCTTTAAGCCCAGATATTTTATTTAACACCGTTCGCAAAGTGCACCAGCGCGTGCGCGGATCCTATGCAGCAGTAACGCTTATTGCTGGATATGGATTACTCGCATTTCGTGATCCGTTTGGCATCCGCCCTTTATGTATAGGTAAACTTGAAACCTCCGAAGGAGTCGATTGGATGGTCGCTTCTGAATCGGTGGCTCTAGAGGGGGTAGGATTTGAATTTGTCCGAGATATCGCTCCTGGCGAAGCCATTTTCATCGACCAACAAGGCGGCTTTCATAGCCAGCTTTGCAGCGCCACAGCAAGCTTAAACCCCTGCATTTTTGAATATGTGTATTTGGCACGCCCAGATTCACGTTTAGATGGTGTTTCTGTATACGATGCGCGTTTGCGTATGGGCGACTACTTAGCAGAGAAAATTGCTAGAACCTTATCTCGTGATGAAATCGATGTGGTCATGCCTATCCCCGATTCCAGTCGGCCGGCTGCCATGCAAGTTGCCAATAAATTAGGCATTGAATATCGAGAAGGATTTTTCAAAAATCGCTATGTAGGCCGCACCTTTATCATGCCAGGGCAAGCGATTCGAAAAAAATCAGTCCGCCAAAAGCTGCATGCTATGGGCGTGGAATTTGAAGGGCGCAATGTACTGATTGTCGATGACTCGATCGTACGCGGCACCACCAGCTCTGAAATTGTTCAAATGGCCCGACAAGCGGGCGCTAAGAAAGTATTCTTCGCTTCTGCAGCACCCCCCGTGCGCTTCCCCAATGTGTATGGCATAGATATGCCAACCCACCATGAATTGGTCGCCTACGGTCGAAATGATGAAGAAATCGCCCAAGTCATTGGCGCAGACAAATTGATCTACCAAGATCTCGAAGCCATGCAACAAGCGGTGCGTGACCTCCAACCTGGACTCACGCGTTTTGAGACTTCTTGTTTTGATGGCCATTACTTAACGGGTGACATCACCGCAGACTATCTAAATGATCTTGCTCGTTTACGCTCTGTAGTGTCGGACGATCAGGCAGAAGATGCAGACGATAAAAGCAGCCTCTCTGGACCTGGTCAATCTGATGCGAATTAAAAAACTTTTTTGTTAGAGTGTTATGCATGTCTGCTGAAAAAAAGCCGTCTGAATCTTTACTTGAATTGCGTGACATCTCCTTTTCCTATGGAGACACGCCCATCTTGCATTCCTTATCTATGCAAGTAAAACGCGGTCAAGTAGTGGCTCTAATGGGTGGGTCAGGTTGCGGAAAAACCACCATTCTGAGATTAATCGGCGGCCTTTTACCAGCACAGCGTGGAAACGTGCACTTTGATCAGGTCAATTTAAGCCAGTGTTCGCGCGAGCAACGTTACCAAGCACGTCGAAAAATGGGGATGCTCTTTCAGTTTGGTGCACTTTTTACCGATTTATCCGTTTTTGAAAATGTTGCGCTGCCCTTGCGTGAGCACACCAATTTATCCGAAACATTGATTCAAAATATTGTGCTTCTCAAGCTCCACGCTGTGGGGCTGCGCAATGCACGCAATCTACTCCCTTCTGAAATATCAGGCGGTATGGCACGCCGAGTAGCTCTGGCACGCGCTATTGCTATGGACCCCACCCTTATTTTGTACGATGAGCCATTTGCAGGATTGGATCCTATTTCACTAGGCGTGATTGCCAATCTGATTCGCACCTTAAACGATGCGCTAGGCGCGACCTCTATTTTGGTCACACACGATGTTCCAGAATCTTTGGCTATTGCGGATTACATTTATTTTATAGGTCAGGGAGGCATTCTGGCAGAAGGCACGCCCGATGAAATACGAGCCTGCGACAATCCAAGCGTCAAGCAGTTTTTAGAAGCAGCACCAGATGGCCCCTTCCAATTTCATTACCCTGGCCCCTCCCTAGCAAAAGACCTGAGATTGGACCACACCTAACGCATACCACAGCCGATCAACGGCCAAAGTGACCCGGATGAAAAACGAAGTCTCCCTCAATGCAAAACTCGGCTTACAATACTGCGCGCGCTTATGCACCGACCTATCCAAAAAGCTAAGCAGCCTAGCTGCTCTGCTTTTCTGCGCTTTAAGCGCAATGGGACGCTGGGTTATTGAAACCTTATGCCAATTCGGTCAAGGCGCCAGATTACTGGTAGGCGTGCTATATCAAACACCCTACCTTTTTCGGCGTTGGCCTAGCCTTGCTAAACAGATTTATTTTTTAGGCAACCATTCTTTAGTCATTATTGGCATTTCCGGTTTATTTGTTGGCTCTGTTTTAGGGCTACAAGGTTATTACACGCTTAGCCGTTATGGCTCCGCTGAAGCACTAGGCTTACTAGTCGCCCTTTCTTTAGTGCGTGAACTGAGCCCTGTAGTAAGTGCCCTCCTTTTTGCAGGCCGTGCAGGCACCGCTTTAACGGCTGAAATTGGCTTAATGAAAGCAGGCGAGCAGCTCAGCGCACTCGATATGATGGCGATCAATCCACTGGCGTTTGTGCTGGCTCCCCGCTTCTGGGCCGGCGTAATCACCCTCCCTCTGCTGTGTGCTTTGTTTAGCGCGGTTGGGATTTTTGGCGGCTACATCATCGGTGTAGCGCTTATTGGCGTAGATTCCGGTGCATTTTGGTCTCAAATGCAAAGCGGGGTACAGCTAGGAGCCGATATTGGTAACGGTATGTTAAAAAGTGTGGTTTTTGCTGTAGCCGTTACCTTTACTGCGCTCTATCACGGCTATACCGCTCGCCCCACCCCTGAAGGCGTTTCTCGTGCCACTACACGCACCGTAGTAAACGCCTCTCTGACTGTACTTGGCTTGGATTTTTTATTGACCGCGCTGATGTTTAGCGTTTGAAGGGTTAAGACAACAGATGAAAAAAACACATCTTGATTTTTTGGTAGGTCTTTTTGTAGCCATTGGGCTAGTAGCCTTGCTTTTTCTGTCTTTGAAAGTCGGAAAATTAAGCAGCGCCTCTTTTCGCTCTGGCTATCCGCTCGTGTTGCAGTTTGACAATATTGGTGGCCTAAAGCCCCGCGCGCCGGTCAAAAGTGCTGGCGTGGTAGTAGGGCGGGTTGCGAGCATTGATTTTGATAATCAAACCTATCAAGCTCAAGTCACCCTGCGCATCGACAAACCCTATACCTTTCCAGAAGATACCTCTGCAAAAATTCTAACCTCTGGTTTACTAGGAGAGCAGTATATTGGCCTCACTCCTGGCGCTGAAGACAAAATGCTGCAACCTGGCGATAAAATACTCATGGCCCAATCAGCCGTGGTATTGGAAGACTTAATTAGCCAGTTCCTCTACAACAAAGCTGCGCAGAGCGGAGGAGACTCAAAATCAAGCTCAGATCCTCTTGCTTCGCCACCCGCTGCTACCGCAGAGCAACCCGCTTCGGCACCTACTACACCTCCCAGCCCTTCTAACGAGGCGCCGCCGAAATGAAGCGTGTAACACAATTAGGCATTGTGCGTTTTTGCGTAGGGTTTATTTTAAGTTGTGGTCTCACAGCCTGCGCACACAAGCATGCGCCTACCAATACCCCAGATAGGCACTCCGCGCAGCTCAACCAAACTGACCATATATCAACGGATAATTTAAACGCTCCGCCAAAGCCTCCTCTTGCACTCGCGCCGGTATCTACGCATATTAAAGACCCTAAAGACCCCTTTGAAGGCTTTAACCGCGAAGTATTTCGGTTTAACGATGCACTCGATCGTGCTGCGTTCAAGCCGCTTGCTAAAACCTATAACTTTGTAGTTCCCAAAGGCATACGCACGAGTGTGACCAATTTCTTCTCGAATATTGGCGATGCATACACCATGGTGAACAATTACCTGCAAGGCGACTTCACAGCAGGCTCACAAGATTTGATACGCCTTTCAATGAATAGTCTATTTGGTGTACTCGGCCTCTTTGATATAGCCAGTCAGGCAGGTTTACCCAAGCATCAACAAGATTTCGGTCAAACTTTAGGACACTACGGAATACCCTCTGGCCCCTATTTAGTACTCCCACTTCTTGGGCCCAGCACCGTACGAGATACCGTTGGATTCATGGCAGACCGCACCGCAGATCCTACGACCTATATTCAAAGTGTGCACCTGCGCAACGAGTTATACGCACTACGTTTTCTGAATACTCGTGCCTCGCTTTTAGAAATAACCAGTCTGATTAATCGGGTATCTTTGGATAAATATATCTCTGTGCGTAATGCGTATTTACAGCGCCGCGACTACCTTATTCGCGGTAATAAGCAAGCACTGCCAGATTACGGTGATGAGGATGCTGACCAAGATGAAAGCAGTACAACCGACAACTCTTCGCACGGTACTGAAGAACATATACCCGCTACACATATGGTGCCACCCGGCCCCCTCCCTATCCTGCACATTCGCTAACTTTTTTGAAATTTTAAGGCCTACTCTGGCCTCATTAAATAGATTCTTATGAAAATCACCATAATTGGCACCGGCTACGTAGGCTTGGTCACAGGCGTGTGCCTTGCAGAAATGGGTAATACCGTTTTCTGCTTAGATGTAGATAAAAAGAAAATCGAGCAACTCAATCGTGGAGAAACACCCATTTACGAAGCGGGTTTAGACACATTAATTGCCCGTAATCAAGCTGCCAAACGGCTACAATTTTCTACCGATGCAGCCGCAGCGGTAGCCCATGGAGCCATACAGTTTATTGCTGTGGGAACCCCTTCTGATGAAGATGGCTCTGCGGATCTGCAGCATGTACTAGCTGCTGCTCGCAATATTGGGCAGCATATGGATGGCTTTAAAATCGTCATCAACAAATCGACCGTACCTGTTGGCACCGCACAGAAGGTACAGCAGGCTTTGGAAGAAACATTGAAAGCACGTGGGGTAGACCACGGGTTTTCCGTAGTATCCAACCCAGAATTTTTAAAAGAAGGGGTGGCAATCGAAGATTTCATGCATCCTGATCGCATCGTTTTAGGATGCAACTCCGATGCAGCAGGCAAGCACGCACGCGAAATACTGTCCGAGCTATATGCCCCTTTTAACCGCGATCAAGAGCGTGTGCTACACATGGATGTGCGCTCTGCCGAGCTCACCAAATATGCAGCAAATGCCATGCTGGCTACCCGCATCTCTTTTATGAATGAGCTGGCTAATCTAGCGGAGTGCACGGGAGTAGATATCGAATCTGTGCGTCTAGGTATCGGACTAGATCGCCGTATCGGGCCCAGCTTTTTAAATCCAGGGTGCGGTTATGGCGGATCTTGCCTACCCAAAGACATTCGAGCTTTGCTGAGTACTGCACAGGAACATGGTTTATCACTCCATATTTTGCAAGCAACAGAAACGGTTAACCAACAGCAGAAAAAAGTGCTGCTTAAAAAAATAGCAACTAGATTGGGAGACAATCTCTCAGGGCGCACTTTCGCGCTATGGGGTTTAGCCTTCAAACCCAATACCGATGACATGCGTGAAGCACCAAGCCGCCCTATGATTTTGGCTCTACTAAAACAAGGTGCCACGGTAGTAGCCTACGACCCCATCGCTACAGCTGAAGCAAAACGTGTCTTAGCGCTAGATTTACAAAATCAACCCGATGCACAAGCGCGCTTGCATTTTGCAGAAAACCCGCTTGATGCCACCAAAGGTGCTGATGCCTTAGTTATCCTGACAGAATGGGACGCATTTAAAAAACCCGATTTCCAAGCATTAAAAATGCACCTCAAACACCCTCTTATTTTTGACGGCCGTAATCTATATAGCCCGCCTGAAGTAGAAGCACAGGGGTTTGAGTACCATGCAATCGGCCGCCTCACCTCCCAAATCGCCAGAGCTGCTTAAAGCATATACTACGAACTGTTTAGGCATACCCTCTGCAAATACCTATGCACAATCCTACTCCATCCGCTCAGCTGTCTAATCAGGCAGCTGAGGCCTATTTTGAAAGCCCCTCCTCTACACTCAGCCTTTATTCGCGCCTGCAAAACACACGTGTACTGATTGCAGGAGACGTGATGCTAGATCGCTACTGGTTTGGGGAGGTAGACCGCATTTCACCCGAAGCCCCTGTACCCATCGTGCACGCACGACGCACAGAAGAACGTCTAGGGGGTGCAGCCAATGTAGCAAACAACGTTCGTGCCCTTGGAGCACACGCCAGCCTCGTATGCATATTTGGCACCGACCTAGTCGGCCAAGAGCTAGCACAACTTCTGCACGCAAGCGGCGTAGAAGCACATATACAACAAGACCCTGCACTAACAACCATCCTAAAACTACGCATCATTGCCCGCCAGCAGCAACTTTTACGCATTGATTTCGAAGAAACTCCTGCTCAAGAAGCGCTACTCCTTGCCAAAGAATGCTTCATTGAACTACTCCCAAAGCACGACATAGTGCTGCTCTCCGACTATGCCAAAGGCGCTTTAGTACATTGCGAGGAGCTTATCGCCGCTGCACGCAGCGCAGGCAAACTGGTTTTAGTCGACCCCAAAGGTACCGACTGGAGGCCTTATTCAGGCGCATCCATCCTCACCCCTAACCGCGCAGAACTACGCCAAATCATCGGCACCTGGCATTCAGAAAACGACTTACAAACCCGCATCACCAACTTGCGCAAAGAATTAAACATAGAAGCGCTATTTTTAACCCGCTCCGAAGAAGGCGCCTCCCTCTATTGCGACAAAGGCACCACCCACGTGCCAACCCAAGCCAAAGAAGTCTACGACGTCTCAGGAGCAGGAGACACCATCATCGCAACCTTAGCCGCCCTACTAGGTGCCAAACTCCCCCTACTAGAAGCCATCACACACGCCAACCGCGCCGCCGGCATAGTAGTCGGCAAGCTAGGAACCGCGCACGTACGCTACGAAGAACTCTTCCCTGTCTCGTAGGTTGGCGGTGACGAAGGGAACCCCAACATGCAGGCCACTGCATCCTTGATGACCGGCTTATAAACGCCAAAACCAAAGCTCAAAAGCCTATGGCGCGCATGTTGGGGTTCGTGCCTCACCACCAACCTACCGAAATGCATACATAAAAGAGCTTTATCAAACTCCACCAACCACAAGAGCGCGGTAGGTTGGCGGTGACGAAGGGAACCCCAACATGCAGGCCACTGCATCCTTGATGACCGGCTTATAAACGCCAAAACCAAAGCTCAAAAGTCAGCGTTGCGCATGTTGGGGTTCGTGCCTCACCACCAACCTACCCGACAAGGTCATTGATCAAATATTTAATATGTAGTAACGTAACTACATATTAAATTATCAAGGAGCAAGCATGACGATCACCACCATTTCCAGTCGGGCTTTTAATCACGATCTTAGTCAAGCAAAGAAAGCTGCTAAAAGTGGCCCCGTATTTATCACGGACCGCGGTCGTCCGGCACATGTGTTGTTGAGTATTGAGCAATACAGACACATTACCGGCAACCAGACAAGCATTATTGAGTTGCTCGCTATGCCAAGCGCTGCGGAGGTTGATTTCGAGCCGCCTCGTTTAAACAGTGACCTTCATCGTCCAGCGGACTTCTTTTGATGTATTTACTTGATACTAATGTAGTTTCCGAGTTACGTAAGGCGAAAACCGGCAAGCTCAACAAAAACGTTCTGGCATGGGCCAACACCGTTTCAGCGGCAGATCTATTCTTATCTTCTATTACGATATTGGAGTTAGAAACAGGCATCCTATTAATAGAACGTCGAGACGCGTCACAAGGAGCGGTACTCCGTACTTGGCTGGATACGCACTTATTACCGGCTTTCTGTGGCCGCATTCTCAGCGTGGATACGGCTGTTGCCCAGCAATGCGCAAAATTGCATGTGCCAAACCCTCGTTCAGACAGAGATGCGCTTATTGCTGCAACGGCAATGGTTCATGCAATGGTGGTAGTGACTCGGAATGTAGCTGACTTTAAGCCTACTAGAGTAAAAATACTGAACCCATGGGAAGCGTCATCCACGCAATGTGCACCGTCAGACTTCCAAACTCTCAAAAGCAAGAATTAAAAGTAGGGGTACACATGCTAGGGTACGGTCAGATAAATCATATATAATAATTCTTATATCAAAATACAGAATTTTCTTACTTAAAAACACAAAGACCAAAATATAATGCCCAAAATTGCCAGCCACTCGCCCTCCCTTACTTCAATACCGTCCATTCAAACAGAAAGTACGCCCCAAGAAAATAAAAAATCCGTAAAAGACCTACCTCCTGAAATTATGGAAATGGTTTTTGAGAAAATAAATGAAAATGAGAAGAGAGATCTAGGCTTGAAGCTCATTCCAAAATTTTTGTTGAATCTTGATCCTGTAAAACAACGGAACAATGCAGGACCCATATGCAATATTCTCATCCATATTCTAATTAATGAAACAAATCTTCCTCTGGCATTGTTTTATGCAGTTTTAGATTTTTTTGTTGAAGAAAATGGTTTAAATCTAAAAGCAGCACTAACCTTACCAAGTGACCGCTCAAAAATAGAAGAAAAAAAAGCGCAAATTATTCAACGTACCTGTTTAATGATTCCTGCTTTAAAAGAAGAAACCCATTTCAAACAATTACAAGAAAATATTAAAGCTTTTTCTTTGGAAAATAAGGAATTGGGGGAAGCATTATTCAAATCGCTCCCGAATATGCCATGGAGTTTTCAGGAATTTTTTGCAAAAGAAGGAAATAGGCTAATAGGCCATGCAAAAAGAAATGAATTACTGGGCACAGATACTTTCCCCCTACTAAACGAATCATCTTCTGACTCAGATTATGCACCTGTAATAGAAAAAGTAATTCGTGTATTGCATAAAGATTACTTGGGCAACTTTATAATCGGGCTCCTCAAAAAAAAGCCTATAGTATTAAGTAGTGCAGCGTGTTTTCAGGCATTGACCAGCAGACTGAAAGATACCTCGAGTAAGGAGCTGTCTTTAATCCTAACATCAGTGCATAGCGGCATGTATCGCTTGCAAATAGAAAATTTTGACCGCCATATTGGTCTCAGTTATATTTTTCATACACTTGCACAGAAAATTAATGATTTCTCCGGGGACCAGCGTGGACTGTTCCTGGTTGAGCTTGCTTCAATGGCCAGGCATGCCAGGATAAATTCAGTTGATCTGATTAATTTTTTTGAAGAGAAAATAGATGCCACCCCAGCTGATGCAAACGCGATGTCCATCCGCGTACGGGTTTTGGCAAAACTAACTTCATGTCTCGATATTTCTAAAGAAAGCGAGAGAGATCAATCCGCTTTTTTGGAGCTCATCGAAGAAAAGCTGCTTACCATTCCTAAAGACAAGATTGAGCCAATTTTAGTGAAACTAGCAAAAAGGCTTGGAGAGTTAACATCAGAAGCCTTGCAGCATCGGGCTTTGAGTTTGTTTGAGAAAGACTTACCTGCTATTTCTAATAACGATATTGGATCACTCTTAGGTAGCCTGACATGGGAGCTACTGCAACTAAAATCAGAAGCCTTGCAGTTGCAGGTTTTCGATTTGCTTGAGAGTAAGCTGCCTACTATCGCTCCTGGTCAAATTGAGAGCATTTTGGCTGGGCTGGCATGCAATGTGGGCTTAAAATCAGAAGACTTGCAGCGGCGCGCTTTGGATGTGCTTGAAATCAATTTATCCGCTATTCCTAATGACTATATTGAGTTAAGCTTAAGGCAGCTGGCATATAGCCTTGGAAAGTTAGCATCAGAAGCCTTGCAGCAGTGTGCTTTGAGTATGTTTGAGAAAAACTTGCTTGCTATTTCTAAGAACAAGATTGGATCAATCTTAGAGAGTCTGGCGCTGGGGTTAAGAGACTCCGCATCAGAAACCGTACAGGAGCAGGTTTTAAGTATACTTAAGAACAATTTGCCTACTCTTCCTAATAATAAGATTGAGTCAATCTTAGAGATACTGACAGATGGGTTGAAATTCGCACGGTTACTGCGGGAGAGATCGCTAGCATCAGAAGCCACACAATCGCAGATTTTGGATTTACTTGAGAACAACTTACCTGCTATTTCTCAGAATAAGATTGGATCAATCTTAGAGAGTCTGGCGTGGTGGTTAAGAGACTCCGCATCAGAGACCGTGCAACAGCGTATTTTGAGTGTGCTTGAGAGCAACTTACCTACTATCTCTAATAACAAGATTGAGCCAATCTTAAAAGTGCTGACACAGGGGCTGGGGCATTTCGCATCAGAAGCCGTGCACTCGCAGGTTTTGGATTTGCTTGAAAATAAGCTACCTACTATTGCTCCTAGTCAGATTGGTAAAATTTTGGAGAAAGTGGCGGAGAGAATGTACTATTTATTATCAGCCGCACAACTGAAACAAGAAGAGCTATCTCGTATTTTTAGCTTGATTGAAAAAAATATAGACCGATTGCCTGCATCTGAATCTGAGCAGATCCTAGTACAGGTTACTGACGCATTCAAATGGAGAGATAAGACGTCCCCGGAGATTAACTACCATTTTTTTACACTGATTCAGAAAAGATTAGGCAGGGTTTCTAAATATTCTTCTTTAAACATACTCCTAAGCGTGGTTGCTCAGAGCACAAAGAACTTAGATAACAAAACTTGGCCTCACGCAATTGAACTACTCACTAGATATGTTGAGAGTGTCAAGGATCCTAAGATATTAAGCAGTAAAGCATATGCTGACTGTAAATCCGCAGTGAATGGTTATTCTTCAAACTTTCGTAAATTTATGGGATTTATCCTATCCCCTTTTCAAAGAGCATGGGCATTTTTTATATCCGCTTTTAAAGCTGCATAAAAAAGCGATATTTTTATTATGCAATCTGGCGAAATAGCTATGAATGGTGCTATTCAACTCCACCAACCAACAAAGGACGGTAGGTTGGTGGTGAGGCACGAACCTACGGTTTATTTTTGGGTCGGATTGTTTTAGAGGCGTTTTTTGGAAGAGGGGGAATGTTGGGAACGTTACCGAAAATAAGCCCTTGTGCTTCTAAACGAGCCACGGATTTTTGGCTTAGCCCTCTAATGCGCTCGGCTAAATC
This sequence comes from Mycoavidus cysteinexigens, assembly GCA_031963045.1. Taxonomy (GTDB): domain Bacteria; phylum Pseudomonadota; class Gammaproteobacteria; order Burkholderiales; family Burkholderiaceae; genus JASSUD01. Next base: position 66,017 of record JASSUK010000025.1, on the reverse strand, counting down.
TTCTGCATTTCGGTAAGGGCCATTTTGATTGCGCTCGCTGATAATCAGTTTTGCACGTGTAGGGCCTATTCCTTTGATAGATTGTAGTGCGCTTTCTTCTGCTGTATTGATTGCTATCTCTGCTTGCACTGTTGCAATGGTGGTGAGTGTGCTAAATGCACTTACACATCCTATTATTAGCCATTTTTTAATCACTGTATTCTCCGTATTCAAATAAGTTGTTTATGGAGAATTGAGTGTAGTGGGCCTTTTTTATGGTTAATAGTCTGCCAATTGGCTATATGTAATACGCCGTACTAGTCATCACACGTGCAGCAACACGCATTAAAAAACGAACTGGTCGTGGCAATACGATGCCGCCGGCATGCAAAGCGGTTTTACCATGGGCAATTTCATCAGCGATCATACGTTCGAGAATCGCTATTGAAATAGCGTCATGTGCTGGCCACTGCTTAAGATGACCTGCGAGATGTTGCTCCACTTGGCGCTCTGTTTCCGCCATCATGCCCAAACTAAAGCGGTCGCCAAATACCCCCGCTAGCAATCCAATCGCGAACGAACCGCTATACCAAAAAGGGTTCAACAAGCTTGGGCGTGTGCCTAGCTGCTTCAATCGTTCTGCAGTCCAATTCAAATGGTCTTCTTCTTCATCAGCAGCTTTTTCAAAAAGCGCGCGTAATGGCTCCGAATGCGTAGCTTGTCTCTGCGCTTGGTACAAAGCTTGGGCACAAATTTCACCTACATGATTCACGCGCATTAAACGGGCTGCATGCTTTTTCTCCTGTGCAGACCAAGGGGTTTGCTCGCCCTCTATCCCCTCTCCCTGACTAGTTTGGTTCACTTTGGCATAGGAATGTTCCGTGGATACCTCGCAGTCTGCCTGCAGTGTTTCAGAGCCAGTTTGCAGCGGTTTCTGAGGGAAAGGTTGCGCACCCGCAGACACCACTCCTGTAAACGCTCGCAGATGGTGGTCTATTTTTTTGATGCAATCATCTATGGTCATTTTTTTATAGCTTTAAAAAGCAGACATGAAGCATGTCGATATACATTGAAGATTCATTATCACTCGTTTAATTCCACTACCTATACCGAGTGATTAATCAGCGTATTCTGTTGCAAAAATGATACAAAAAATAAATCATACTTAAGCAAAGTCTTATTCTCATCTGGCCCTTTTTCCAAGTTTGCTACACTCGGCCTCGCCAGTTTATTGCTATCAAAAAATAGAGTAGCAATAGGCAGTCTTAAGAATATTCAGTAGTACAAAATTAGGGCGTGTCCTCAATTGCCCCACATTCCTCTCACTTTTTTAAAGCTCCGTGAATGAAAAAATCGCTTATTACACTTGCGGCCTTCAGCGCCTTTGCAGGCGCAGCACAAGCAGAAAGCAGTGTCACACTATATGGTGTGATAGATATGGGCATGGATTACATCACGTCGGCGTCAAACGTCAACACCGTGCCTAGCACCGTGGAAACTGGTCGCGCTTTGCGTCTTTCCAGTGGCACCCTGCAAGGAAGCCTGTGGGGCTTGCGCGGGGTTGAAGATTTGGGCAATGGTCTCAAAGCCATCTTTACACTAGAGAGCGGGTTTGATGCATTCAATGGAGAGTATGCCCAGAGCGGCAAACTGTTCAATGAGCAAGCTTTTGTTGGTTTAACCGGAGAATTTGGCTCGGTTACGGTTGGTCGTCAATATGATTCTACCAATGATTTTGTTGCGCCTTTAGTGGCCAGTAATCGCGGCGCAGGTGACTTTGCAGCCCACCCAGGGGACCTAGATAACTTAGACAATTCATATCGCATCAATAACGCAATCAAATTTACCAGCGCAAATTATGATGGCATCACCTTCGGTGGTTTATATAGCTTCGGTGGAGCTCCTGGCAGTTTTTCTAAAAATCAAGTTTGGTCTGCAGGTGCGAACTTTGCAAATGGCCCTTTGGCTTTAGGCGCATCGGTCTTGAAGGCAAATAATCCTGCTGTGTCGTTCTTTGACTACTCCCCAAAACAGACGCTTAACGAAGCCAACGGCGCCATTGATGGTTTTGGCGCTCTCGCAAAAACCATGCAAATAATCACAGCGGCTGGCACCTACTCTTTTGGCCCCTTCACTGCTGGCTTGGCCTATAGCAATGTGCGATACAAAGGCGATGACATTATAGATGGCCTCGCTATATTCCATACTACAGAAGCCAGTTTGAGTTACCAGTTCTCTCCAGTACTGTCTGGTATCGTTTCTGCTAACTATACGAACAGCACGGGCACGGTTGGTGAGCCTGGAGGAAAGTATAAGCAACTCAATGTGGGTCTAAACTACGCACTCTCTAAACGTACCGATGTGTACCTCGTAGCAGCAGGTCAAAACGCAAGCGGTACGGATTCTTTTGGTTTAGATTCAGTGGCTCACATGAAAGGGCTTTCACCTTCCATGAATGGCAGACAGCGCGTAGCACGCATTGGTATCCGTCACGCATTTTAATAATAGTTGACCGTACACGTAATGTGATCCGTTCCTTGCAAAAAATGCCCGTGGTCTTTTGACACGGGCATTTTTTATGCAATCCTCACAGACCGGTACTAAGCGCTACATGGCTAGAAACTGTTGCAAAAATACGACAAAAAGTAGGACTTATCGGCTAAAAATCTATTTTCTCTTTAATCAGTGGGGCAAGTTTGCTACATTCGCGCTCAGCTTCTCGTTGGTTACGAAATTAGATTAATAGCAAGTAGCCTAAAAAACGTAAGTTGCAGCTACTTCTGTTAGCTAGCTCTGAATTCCGTATTGTTTTTTTATTAGTATGTAATTCAATCCCCCTTTGGAGATCTTTGAATGAAAAAATCGCTTATCGCGCTTGCAGCCTTTGGTGCATTTGCTGGCGCTGCGCAAGCTGAAAGCAGTGTTACGCTTTATGGTTTGATTGATACTGGTGTTAACTACGCTACCAAAACTAGCTCCTTTGATGTTGCTGGTAAGCCTGTTAATGCTGGCCGTTCCTATGCTTTGTCCAGTGGCGTTATGCAAGGTAGCCGTTGGGGCCTGCGCGGTGTTGAAGATTTGGGCAATGGTCTCAAAGCTATCTTCACACTCGAAAGCGGCTTTGATGTAAACAATGGTGAGCATGGCCAAGGTGGCAAATTGTTCGGCCGTCAAGCTTTTGTTGGTTTGGCTGGTGACTTTGGTTCCGTTACATTGGGTCGTCAATATGACTCGATCAGCGACTTTGTTGCTCCTTTAGCAGCTAGCAACCGTGGTGGTACCGAGTTTGCAGCACATCCTGGTGACCTCGACAACTTGAATGGTTCACAACGTATTGATAACGCTGTTAAATACACCAGCGCAAATTACGATGGCGTAACTTTCGGTGGTTTGTATAGCTTGGGTGGCACGCCTGGTAACTTCTCCAACAAACAAGTTTGGTCTGCTGGTGCTGGTTTCGCAAATGGCCCCTTGGCTTTAGGTGCTGCATTCTTGAAAGCCAAGAACCCCAATACTTCCTTCTACGGTAACACTGCTGGCGTTCCTGTAGTTTCTGGTAGCCTTGTAACCCGCGGATTTTCTGCTACTGCAAATACATTGCAAATTGCTACAGCAGGCGGTACTTATGCTTTCGGTCCGTTCACAGCTGGCGCAACATACAGCAATGTACAATTCAAAGATGTTGGCCTTGTTGATGCAGTCAAAAGCAAAGGTACTTTGAACAGCACTGAAGCTAGCTTGGCTTATCAATTCTCCCCAGTATTGTCCGGTCTTGTTGCTGTTAACTACACAAAAGGTAACAGCGTTTCTGGCCAAAAAGGTGCGCGTTACAAGCAGCTTAACCTTGGTCTAGACTATGCATTGTCCAAGCGTACTGATGTATACATCGTAGCAGCTGGTCAAAATGCAACTGGTACAAACTCCCTCGGCCAGGATGCTCTTGCTGAAATCAATGGCTTCTCGCCTTCTGATACTGGCAGACAACGTGTTGCACGTGTTGGTATCCGTCACGCATTCTAATAGTGAATGGATAGTGCACTTGTAATATAATTTGTTGTATTCTGTGCATGGGATGCCCGTGGTTTTGTAACCACGGGCATTTTTCTATTGGAACTCTGAAAGTATTTTGCCGCTAAAGTACGCTTCAAAGTCCAGAAGAGTCTTGATTTGAAGAGCGAAATGCACCGACAAAGGCCTCTTTTGGCTGATTTTGGGCACGCCCTTAACCTCTTTCTGGTCTAATACCCTTTTTTTGCCTTTCTGGCACTTTCCAACTTTTCACTCTTATGATTTCCAAACTTCTCCAAAAGATCTTTGGCAGCCGTAATCAGCGCTTAATTGCGCATTACCGCAAACAGGTTGCTGCAATCAATGCACTTGAGTCTTCGATCAAGCCGCTCACAGACGCCCAGCTCAGCGCCAAAACGACTGAATTTCGCGAGCGCGTGGCGCAGGGAGAAACGCTAGATGCATTGTTACCCGAAGCATTTGCGGTCTGCCGCGAAGCAAGCTTACGTGTACTGTCGATGCGCCATTTTGATATGCAGCTTATCGGCGGGATTGCACTGCATGAGGGGAAAATTGCAGAAATGCGTACAGGGGAAGGCAAAACCCTCGTTGCAACACTTGCAGCCTACCTCAATGCCCTATCCGGCAAAGGGGTACATGTTGTTACGGTGAATGACTATCTCGCTACGCGTGATTCAGAGTGGATGGGTCGCCTCTATCAATTCTTAGGATTGACGATAGGCCTGAATTTGTCGCACATGTCGCATGAAGAAAAGCGCCAAGCCTATGCCGCCGATATTACTTACGGCACCAATAATGAATTTGGCTTTGACTACCTGCGCGACAATATGGTCTACGAGTTAGAGGGTCGCGTACAACGCGAGCTCAACTTTGCCATTGTCGACGAAGTCGATTCCATTTTAATTGATGAAGCGCGCACTCCTCTTATCATTTCGGGGCAATCCGAAGACCATACCGATTGGTATGCGCGTATGAACGCGCTACCTGCAGCGCTCACGCTCCAAATTGGCGAAGAAAAAGTAGATGGCACTGGAGTGGAAGTGCCTGGCGATTACACCCTAGATGAGAAATCACGCCAGGTATTTCTCACAGAACTTGGCCATGAAAAAGCAGAAACACTGCTCGCAAAATGGGACCTCCTCCCTGCTGGGCAGAGTTTATATGCCCCACAAAATATTGCCTTAATGCACCATGTGTACGCAGCTTTGCGCGCGCACACCTTATTCCACCGCGATCAGCATTATGTGGTTCAAGATGGCGAAGTAGTGATCGTCGATGAATTCACTGGGCGCTTAATGGCAGGCCGACGTTGGTCGGATGGCTTACATCAAGCGGTCGAGGCCAAAGAAGGCGTGGCTATTCAAAATGAAAATCAAACGCTCGCCTCCATTACCTTCCAGAATTATTTCCGGATGTACACCACGCTATCAGGTATGACGGGAACAGCCGACACCGAAGCGTATGAATTCCAAGAAATCTACAGCTTGGAAACGGTGGTCATTCCTACGAATCGTCCAAGCCAGCGTGTAGATCGTCAAGACCAGATCTATAAAACCAGTAAAGAACGCTACGAAGCGGTCATTCGAGACATTCGCACCTGCTATGAGCAGAGTCAGCCTGTGCTTGTGGGAACCACTTCCATTGAAAATTCCGAGCTTTTATCTACGCTACTTGAACAAGCCAAACTCCCCCATCAAGTACTCAATGCAAAACAGCACGCACGCGAAGCCGAAATCATCGCGCAAGCGGGTCGCCCCAAAATGATTACCATTGCCACCAATATGGCAGGCCGTGGTACGGATATTGTGTTGGGTGGCAATGTGGGAAAACAGGCTGGATTTATTGAGGCCAATGAGGAATTATCCAGCGAAGAAAAACAAAAGCGCATCGCCCAACTGCATGACGAATGGCAATCGCTACATGATCAAGTCAAAGCAGCTGGGGGCTTACATATTATCGGCACAGAGCGTCATGAATCTCGCCGTATCGATAATCAGCTCCGAGGGCGTGCAGGACGCCAAGGTGATCCTGGTTCCTCACGGTTTTATTTATCGCTAGATGATGCGCTGCTACGTATTTTTGCAGGTGCTCGTGTGCGAGCCATCATGGAACGGCTCAAAATGCCGGATGGAGAAGCCATCGAAGCTGGCATCGTCACACGTTCTATTGAATCTGCGCAGCGCAAAGTAGAAGCGCGTAATTTTGATATTCGCAAACAATTGCTTGAATACGATGATGTCTCCAATGATCAGCGTCAGGTTATTTACCGCCAGCGTAATGCTTGGCTGGGATCCTCTGATGTCTCCAATACTATCGGGCATATGCGTGAAGCCATATTAACCGACATCGTGCATCAATTTGTCCCACCAGAGAGTATTGAAGAGCAATGGGATTTACCTGGCCTAGAGCGTGCCCTGCATAAAGAATGGCATCTGTGGCCTGAAGTATCTAATGCGCCCAAAGCGGTAGCAGTCGAAGCATCCACAGCAGTACCTGCCTTGCCTACTCACTCTCAAGATGCGCTAAAGCAGTTTGAAGCCGCACAAGATGCTGAACACATCGTACAAATCGTCCTTGCTGCAGCAGAGCAAGCCTATCAGGCGAAAATCGCTGTATTGGGTGAAGAGTCGATTAAGCATTTAGAGCGCGCACTCCTACTGCAAACATTAGATGCGCATTGGCGCGAACACCTCTCTGCGCTGGATCATTTGCGCCAGGGCATTCATTTGCGCGGCTATGCGCAAAAAAATCCCAAGCAAGAATATAAGCGCGAATCCTTGCAGCTATTTGCTAGTTTATTAGATGCCATTAGCTTTGAGGTTACACAAACACTCATGCAAATGCGTGTCGAAATAAACGCTGACTTACCCGAAGAAGTAGGCAGTACGCACAACCCATTGTGGACTCAAAACCTGCATACCCCCACGAATTTGCAATTTCAGCACGCAGACAACCTGCCGTCGGAAATGTCGGAAACCCATTCCTTCGCAACGGAGTCAGCCACTCCCCACATTTCGCCCAAAATTGGTCGAAATGCGTTATGCCCTTGCGAGAGTGGAAAAAAATATAAACACTGCCACGGACAACCTGTATTGCAGTAATCATGGGCACTATTTTTTAAGGCAAGATATGACAGACTCTACCTCTGAGGCTATTTTTAATATTCAGCGCGTGTATCTGCAAGATATGTCGCTAGAGCAACCTAATTCCCCACAGATTTTTTTAGAAAAAGCGCTGCCTTCTGCAGAGCTGCATGTGCAAGTGGATGCGCGCCTTCTAGAAAAGGATTTGTTCGAAGCCTCACTCACGCTCACCTTAACGACTAAGATTGCAGAAAAAGTCGCGTTGATCGTTGAGCTCAAGCAAGCCGGGATTTTTGAGATTCAAAATTTTCCAGCCGAGGAAATGGCCCCTCTGCTGCATATCACCTGCCCTTCTATACTATTTGGGTATGCACGAGCTAACTTGGCTGATGCTATTACACGTGCAGGTTTCCCGCCGGTACATTTGAGTGAAGTCAATTTTCATGCGCTTTATCAGCACCGTACGGTGGAAGCGGCAAACTAAGTAGAGCGTTATTTTGTTTTCACCCTTTTCTTCTTCTACAACCCCGACTTTTAAGCCTGACGGTACTAAAACCTCTACGTTTCGATGCGGGCGTTTTAGTTTCCCGCTCGATCGCCCATTGGTTATGGGGATATTAAATATCACCCCAGATTCCTTTTCAGATGGCGGGACCACCCTCTCCCCTTCTGCCGCGTGTGAAAAAGCGCTGCAGATGATTGAAGAAGGGGCGGATATTATTGATATTGGGGCAGAATCAACACGCCCCGGTGCCGCGCCTGTGAGCCTAGAAGAAGAGCTAGCACGTGTTTTGCCCGTACTTGAAATGCTGCGCGATCACCATCTCAAAGTACCTGTATCCATTGATACCTATAAACCCCAGGTCATGCGAGCAGCGCTGGAAGTTGGGGTAGATATGATCAATGATATTTGGGGATTACGCCAAGTAGGAGCCCTTGAAGCGGTAGCAGCAAGCACCTGCGGCCTATGCATTATGCATATGCAAGGCGACCCACAAACGATGCAACACGCTCCAATATATGACGACCCTGTCGGTGAAGTGTGCCGATTTTTGGAAGATCGTTTACATACGCTAGAAGCTGCTGGAATAGACCGTTCACGTATTTGTGTGGATCCTGGCTTTGGATTTGGAAAAACCGTTCAACATAACGAGACACTGCTTGCCCATTTAGATGCATTAACCCCATTAGGTTCGCCAATTTTGGTAGGACTTTCCCGTAAATCGTTTTTGGGTGTGGGCAAAGACCAGGGAATGTCTGCGCGTTTAGCTGCCAGTGTGACAGCAGCGCTGTACGCACTACAAAGAGGAGCACAGATTTTTCGTGTGCATGATGTGGGTGCTACGGTACAAGCTTTAAAAGTCGCCACCAACATTGCAACTGCCTGCAAACCCTCCTGATAATCTGGATCACCCTATTTTATGAAGCGTCACTATTTTGGCACTGATGGAGTGCGCGGCCGAGTGGGTGAAGTGCCCATTACGCCTGATTTTATTCTTCGCTTAGGCTATGCAGCGGGGAAAGTACTGGCCAATACCCCTTACTGGCAGCAAGCCGCAGTACGTCCAACTGTCCTTATTGGAAAAGACACACGGGTATCTGGATATATGCTTGAAGCCGCGCTAGAAGCCGGACTTTCAGCAGCAGGCGTAGACGTTATGTTGGCAGGCCCTATGCCCACTCCTGCTATTGCCTATTTGACACGCGCATTACGTCTAGCAGGGGGCATTGTGATCAGTGCTTCTCATAATTTGCATCATGACAATGGCATCAAGTTTTTCTCTGCCGAAGGCCATAAGTTATCCGATACCGTAGAACAAGCCATTGAAGCACAGTTAGCGCTGCCCATGACCTGCTCGACTTCTGAAAATCTAGGTAAAGCGCGCCGTTTAGATGATGCAGCAGGACGCTATATTGAGTTTTGCAAAAGCACTTTTCCCGCGCAATTTGATTTGCGCGGTGTCAAATTAGTGGTGGACTGCGCAAACGGAGCGGCCTACCACATTGCCCCCCCTGTATTTCATGAGCTGGGCGCAGAGGTTATTGCTATTGGTGTGCAGCCTAATGGAGTCAATATCAACCAAGGCTGTGGAGCAACTGAGCCACAAGCACTTATTGATGCGGTACGCACCCATCATGCAGACTTGGGTATTGCACTAGATGGGGACGCAGACCGTCTACAGATTGTGGATGCGAATGGGCGGTTGTATAACGGCGATGAGCTGCTATACGCATTGGTTATGGACCAATTAAAAGCTACAGGGCATGTAGAAGGTGTTGTAGGTACCGTCATGACCAATCTAGCACTGGAACGCGCATTGCTTGAACATGGCGTGCAGTTCGTACGTGCTGCAGTGGGTGATCGTTATGTTATTGAAAAACTCAACGAGCACGGCTGGCAACTTGGAGCAGAAGGCTCAGGCCATATTATTTCACTAGACCGCCATACCACCGGCGACGGTATCATTGCTGCATTAATGGTACTAACCGCCCTGATTCGTAGCCAGAAACAAGGCACGCCCGGCGCTATCGGGCAACAAATATCCGCTTTACTCGAAAGCCTTACCCTGCTTCCGCAGCAACTGGTAAATGTACAGCTACCTGCCAAAATGGATTACCGCTTGCATCCACCTATTTTGGAAGCTATAGCGCAAGGAGAGCGTGCGCTAGGATCTGAGGGTCGAATATTAATTCGTGCCTCCGGTACTGAACCCGTACTGAGAGTCATGGTGGAAGCTTCACAGGCTGATGTAGCGCTCGCCCATGCAAACGCAATTGCCGATGCCGTACGTACCGTAGCAAATGGGCTATAAAATGGTTCCGATTCTTTACCCTGCACCAATCCATTCGGGCAAGCTCTAAAACCCCTTTGCTACTCGCCTCACTTCTTTTTTCTGTATTTCTGAGTTGCTCATGCTTCCTGTTATTGCCATAGTCGGCCGCCCAAACGTAGGTAAATCTACCTTATTTAATCGTCTCACTCGATCACGAGATGCGCTAGTTGCCGATTTTCCAGGACTGACTCGCGATCGACACTATGGAACAGCACGAGTAGGCGAGCGCCCTTACCTGATTATCGATACAGGAGGCTTTGAGCCGACAGCAAAAGACGGCATCCTCTACCAAATGGCGCAGCAAACGCGCCAGGCAGTAGAAGAATCCGACCTCGTTATCTTCTTAGTCGATGCGCGCCATGGCCGCTCGCCCCAAGAAACCTCTATTGCTAATTTTTTACGTAAAACAGGACGCCCTGTTCTATTAGTCATTAATAAAGCAGAGGGCCTAGACTTTGATACAGCTGCATCCGATTTTTATGCACTCGGCTTAGGCAGCCCTTGCGTTATCTCCGCGGCTCATGGCGACGGCATCTATCCGATGGTGGAACGGCTTCTAGAAGTCGCTTATGCCCAACAAAATGCCGCAGCAGAGGAAGAGCAAGATACCGAGTCAAAAGGCATTAAGCTTGCTTTAGTGGGGCGCCCTAATGTAGGCAAATCTACACTAGCGAATGCTTTTCTCGGTGAAGATCGTCTTATTGCTTTCGATCAACCCGGTACTACCCGTGATTCGATTTATATCGATTTTGAAAAAGAGGGAAATACCTACACATTAATCGATACAGCAGGCATCCGGCGCCGCGGACGTGTATTTGAAGCTATTGAAAAATTTTCTGTAGTGAAAACCCTAAAAGCCGTTCAAGATGCCAATGTGGTGGTGCTCCTTTTAGATGCCAGGCAAGATATCAGTGAGCAGGATGCGCACATTGCAAGCTTTATCCTCGAACAAGGTCGAGCTTTAGTAGTGGTAATTAATAAATGGGAAAAATTAGATACCTATACCCGACAACGTGTTAAAGAAGATTTCGCCAGAAAATTGAAATTTTTGAATTTTGCCCAAGTGCACTTTATTTCAGCTCTGGAGAAAACAGGCCTAGGAGGAGTATTACGCTCCGTGCGTTCAGCCTATGAAGCAGCCATGGCTAAACTATCCACTCCAAAACTTACACGCGCACTGATTGCAGCAGTACAAGCGCAGCCTCCCCGACGCAACGGCTTAAGTCGCCCCAAAATGCGCTACGCGCACCAAGGAGGCCATAACCCACCGATCGTGATCATTCACGGCAATGGTTTAGATGATGTGACCATAGATTACAAACGGTATTTAGAGCGCAAATTCCGCGAGACTTTCTCATTAATAGGCACCCCGTTAAGAATCGAGTTCCGCACCCACGCCAACCCATTTCTGAACAAAACTAAATAGGTTGGCGCTGGCTTTAAACTTTGCCTGATAAATTCACCCTAAAAAGCAGATTCTTAAGGATTTACTCTGAAAATCCGATATAGTGCTCGGCTTTTCACCTATTTGCATCACTGAATGTAGAAATATAAAAGCCCGTCGGGCAAGCCTCAGTTCTAAGCATCACTTATTCTGAGGTTCTAATACAAAATGGAGTTTAACTATGAGCGGTAAGGGACAAATGTTACAAGATCCTTTTTTAAATGCATTACGTAAAGAGCGCATGCCTGTAGCCATTTATCTAGTAAATGGTATTAAATTGCAAGGCAATATCGAATCTTTTGACCAATATGTGGTGCTTCTTAGAAATACAGTCACACAAATGGTTTATAAACATGCCATCTCTACGATAGTGCCAACCCGCCCTGTCAATATCCAAATAGAAGCACCAGCAAGTACACAACACGCTACGCCTGGCTTCTTTTCAGACAATATATCTGATTCTTTTGGCGGTACTTCAGCATAGAATTTTTGATTTCTCTTTGCAAAGGAGTTAGGGTGTATCCTCAATTGTCCAAATATGGGTCCTTTTGAGCGATTGAGGACACACCCTAGCGTAAGTGATAACTTTTCGCTAACTCTAAACAGCCCTGATCATCTAAATTTTCTTCTCATGCTTTTTTTGCGCTATGCACCTTCCTTTTTTGCAGCACCTATCAAGCATCTCTTTACGATCTGTGCAAAGCGCCTTGCTTTTTAATCGCACAACTACGAAGAGGCCTCCTTTGGGACCATTAAAGGCATGCCTAAAGCTTGGTCAGCGTCTTGGAATGTATTCGAACAACAGGAATAGTCCGCCTGATCTCGATGAGTTATGGCGCCAATTTACGCAGCGCTTTTCTGCGTGGTTTGGAAAAAAACAGTCCAAGAAAGTCCAAAAAAATATCTACGACCGTCGCCCACCTCAACCGTCTTTCGAACCCTCTGCACGGCATATTTTTTACTATCTCGCAGGGCTATCGCTTATCGCGTTCAGCTTATGGATAGGAAGCGGTTTTTATATGGTGTCTGAAAATGAGACCGCAGTACTGCTTCGATGGGGCAGCTACAAAGAAACGATAAGCACACGTGGGATGCACTGGCATCTGCCTTACCCCATAGAGTCTGTCGAAGAAGTAGATACTTCTAGTGAACACATTGCCCGGGTTGAATCTGCCAATTTAGTACAAACCTTCACACCATCTGCACGCGCCACCACAGCAGATGCACTGGGTGTACGCGCAACTGTACGTTACAAAGTACAAGAAGCCGCCGCCTTTTTACTCAATAACGCAGACCCTGAAGCAACACTCGCACAAATTACACAAACCACACTGCGTACACTTTTTGCTACACGTCCAGCCAATAGCACCGCACCCAACAACCTTATTGCTAATCCAGCTTCTGTTGCTTTAACTGGCAACACGGCCGCACTAGCACAAGCATTGACAGCATCCGTCCAATCTCAACTCAATCTCTATAAAACAGGCATACAGATCAGCAGCATAACGCTAGAGGGCATGCAGCTTCCCGGAGTGTTGCGTGGCCACTTAGAAGAAAATGCAAAGGGTATTCTTGCAGAGCGTGATCGCCAAAAAAATATCGCGCAGAATGAAGCTAAAGCCCAACTGGCACGTACACGTATTGCATTAATTAAAATCGATGAAAATGCACAACGCTATGCCTGGCGCGCAATTGCACAAGCTAAAGCAGACGCTGAACGTTTTAAGCGCCTGTTACCTGCTTATAAAAAATCACCTTCTGTAGTACGCGAGCGCTTATATCGAGAAACTCTGCAAGAAATCTATAGCAAAGCTCCCAAGGTATGGATCAATGGAGCGCCCATAACAGGCAATGCAGGTAAAAATTGGGCAGGCCCTATCATTTCGCTCTCGATGCAAGCGCCTTCCCAAAAAACAGAACCCTCCTCGAATACGCCAAAAAATGGTGAGACTATAGAAGGGCAAAGCAAAAATCGCCCTATTTCCGCACTGCCCACCAGTACAATGTTTTCCACACCCTCAGTCGAGTCAGAAACACGGCAAGATATAGGTCGCAATAACACACAACTTAAAGAAAGTTCGGTACTAGAAAATGCACTATTTCCACGTACCAAGGAAAGCCTACGCACTCGCGAGCGCGATGCCTAAATTTAGCCACAGCATAGCTGCCCATAAAGAACCGAAATGAAAATAGCAAAAGCAAATCGACTGGCTTCCTGTGTAGTAGCTCTAGCACTCTTCTTAGGAATAGGAGGGGCATCACTATTTTTTGTAGTTGATCAACGGGAATACGCAGTCGTCTCCAGTATAGGCGGCGTTAAGCAAATCATTCAGGCTCCAGGCTTGTATATGAAATGGCCTGCCCCCCTCGAACGCGTAGCGTTTATCGATAAACGCACGAAAATGGCAAGTCCGCCAGAAAATATGCGTTTTGAAACACGCGACAAAAAAAGTGTAGCGCTCGACGTATATATTAGATGGCGTGTTACTGACCCACACCTCTATTTTCTTAGCTACCATCAAAATACCGTATTGGCAGAAAATGCCCTCCGTGAAGGTATACGCGCGCAGCTCATTCCTCTTTTGGCACAACATACCTTGCTTAGCCTTGCCAATATAGATTACAGCGCGCTTGCCGATACAGTTCGCACACAATTTCAAAAAGAAAATGCTTCTATAAAAAAACGACTGGCTAACCAAATCCCCAGCGATACATCCAATAGCTATAAAGGCATTGAGATTCTGAACATCTACTTGCAACGTCCTGATCTGCGCGCACAAGCTATACAGTCACGCGACCAAGCAGCAGCCGGTGAGCGCGCACAAATTGTAGAAACGCTACGTGCGCAAAGCGCTGCAGAAATTGAAGCCGTGGAATTTGACGCCCTGCGTGAACGCGAACAAATCATGCTCGATGCCTACGAACAGGCCCAAATTGTTGAAGGGGAAGGAGATGCGCAAGCAGCTGCAATAGAAGCAGAGGCTGCTCGCAGTGCACCTGAATTTTATGCATTCTATAAAAACCTTCGTGCACTACAACGCAGTGTGAATGAACAAGATGTACTACTCGTTGACCCTGTGTCTAGCTTCAAAATACAAGGAAAAAGCGAGGCACGCACAACACCCAAATAACGCTACCTGCCCAATACCACCTATATTTAAACCTTACTCTTTTTCTGCATGCCCTTCCCTCAGCCTGCTTGGCTCTTGCCTGAACATATCGCAGATATTTTGCCGCCCCAAGCGCAAAAAATTGAAGCGTTGCGCCGCCGATTGTTAGATCAATTTCAATCTTATGGCTATGAGCTAGTCGCGCCCCCTTTACTTGAATACATAGAATCCCTCTCTGGTGGAGCAGGCCAAGATTTAGAGGGATGCACCTTCAAGCTAGTCGACCAACTCTCAGGCCGTATTTTAGGTTTGCGCGCCGATATGACGCCGCAAATATCACGCATCGACGCGCACGTCTTAAATCGCGCAGGAATTTCACGCCTCTGCTATGCAGCAAGCGTTGTACAAACCCACCCAGCAGGGCTTTTCTCAACCAGAGAGCCCTACCAAGTGGGTGCTGAGCTTTATGGATATGCGGGCCTAGAAGCTGATGCGGAAATTCAACAACTTTTAGTAGAAAGCCTAGCCATAGCTGGGTTAAAACCGGTTCGCCTCGAAATATCGCATGCCGCCATCGTGCCCGCATTACTAGCTAGCGCACCACAAGCACCCGCTTTAGAAAACGCTTTATTCGAAGCCTTAGCCGCAAAAGATCTGCCACGCGTACAAAGCTTGAGCGCATCATTGCCCGCAGACCTACGAAAAAGCTTACTCGCACTGCCTACCCTATATGGAGAAGTCAACGTACTCCAACAAGCGCGCACTATCTTGCCAACTTCACCAGAAATCACGCGTGCGCTAGATGACCTCACACAACTCACCTGCTTTGCACAAAGCCTGCCTGATGTAGAAGTGATGATCGACCTAGCCGATTTGCGAGGCTATCGCTATCACAGCGGCGTCATGTTCTCCGCCTATATTGAAGGCATAGCCAATGCGGTAGTACGAGGGGGCCGCTACGACAACGTGGGCGCTCTGTACGGAAGAGCACGAGCTGCCACCGGGTTTTCTCTAGATCTGCGTGAAATTACACGCCACTTGCCTTCAGAAGCCAAAAAATACGCCATTCGAGCCCCCTGGCCTACCCTGCAATCTACCGTACCACCCAGTAATGCGGTAAAAACGGCAGAATCTAGCCCAGGCGTTGCCCTGCCCCAATCCTCTGATTTACAGGCAACCATTACAACCCTTCGGGCCGCAGGCGAAATTGTTATCCAAGGCCCCTCCACGCAAGAACCCGATCATGGGCATGGTCATGGACGCAGATTCATCTGTGATCGAGAGCTCATTGAGCAAGACGGCCATTGGCAAGTTAAACCAATTTAGGAAAATGATTACAGAGTGCATCGGATTGTATTATTAACCCTACTCTGCATCACACACTCTACAAAGCTGAATAAATCTATTCTTTAATCAGCATTTCATTAAGCAGTTATTTATTCTTTTAATTTTTTATATGTCCCTTATTCTTCACAAATATGGCGGCACTTCGATGGGTTCCGCCGAGCGCATCCATAATGTAGCCAAGCGCGTAGCAAAATGGCATCGAGCAGGCTATGAGCTGGTGGTCGTGCCTTCAGCCATGTCTGGAGAAACCAACCGTCTCCTCGGCCTAGCCCACACACTAACACCCAACCCTTGCCCACGCGAACTCGATATGCTGTGCGCAACAGGGGAACAAGCTAGTTCTGCGCTACTGAGCATAGCCCTGCAAGCACTAGGCGTACCAGCCGTGAGCTATACAGGCTGGCAACTACCCGTGCGCACCAACAACGCCTATACCAAAGCAAGTATTCAATACATCGAAGGCTCTCGCGTACAGCAAGACCTAAAAGCAGGTCGCGTCGTAGTGGTCACAGGCTTTCAAGGAGCTGATCAAGAAGGCAATATCACCACGCTAGGCCGTGGCGGATCTGACACCTCAGCCGTTGCACTAGCAGCCGCATTGCAAGCCGAGGAATGCCTCATTTACACGGACGTTGACGGTGTTTACACCACAGACCCCCGTGTAGTCGACGAAGCCAGACGTTTACACCGCATTACCTTCGAAGAAATGATAGAAATGGCCAGTTTAGGCTCGAAGGTCTTACAAATCCGCTCAGTAGAACTAGCAGGCCGCTACCGCGTCAAAACACGCGTGTTATCCAGCCTAACTGACCCCAATATGCCCCTAGAACAAGAGCAGCAATCCGGCACGCTAATTACCTTTGATGAAGGCGAAATGACTGAGCAAGTTATGGAACAAAGCAAACAAACCAACATGGAAAAAGCTCTTATTTCTGGAATTGCATTCCATCGTGACGAAGCACAAATCGTCGTAGCCGGCGTACCAGATAAACCCGGCATCGCCTATCAAATCCTCCATCCCATCGCCCAAGCCAATATCGATGTGGACATGATCATCCAAAATCAAAGCACAGAAGGCCGAACCGACTTCACCTTTACAGTCAGCCGAAGCGACTATGCACAAGCCCTATCTATTTTAGAGCGCTCTGTAAAAGACCAAATTGGCGCCCAATCTATTCACGGCAACGCCAAAGTCTCTAAAGTCTCCGCAGTAGGCGTAGGCATGCGAGCTCATGCCGGCGTTGCAAGCAAAATGCTAGGCGTGCTCGCAGACAAAAACATCAACATCCGCCTCATCTCCACCTCAGAAATCAAAATCTCGGTTTTAATCGATGAGGAATACATGGAACTTGCCGTGCGCGCCCTACACAAAGCCTTCGAACTAGAAAAAGACCCTAGTTAACGAAATCCTTATCCTAAACAGCAAACAAAAAGCGGAATTTATTTGACCCCACACAGCAGCCTCGCTATGATTCGGCCCTCAGCAATAAAATGAGGTTGTAAGAAAACACACGCTATACTGTAGAAGCACCCCCCGGAGACGTGGCCGAGAGGCTGAAGGCACTCCCCTGCTAAGGGAACATGTGGGCTTAACCCTGCATCGAGGGTTCGAATCCCTCCGTCTCCGCCAAACACTGTTTTACATATCATCTAGTTTTATCAAAAACCCGAGTAGCCATAAGGCTCCTCGGGTTTTTTGTTATTTGCTTTTGTTACATTTTGGTATGACAGATCAGAAAATTAGGGGCAGATTTTGGGACATGAATAAAAGCAATAGGAGTTTATGCCCCCAGGCAGATTAGATGCCTCTAACCGATACCGCTATACGTAATGCTAAACCCAAAGATAGGCCTTATATTTTAAACAGTGCCTACAAGGTAGAGCACTACCACTGCGCACCGCCTGCTTATCTGTTGAAGAATATTTACTCGATTTTAGACCGCCTCTCCCATTTAAACGCAGTAATGCAAGAAATAGAAGAATTTTTTGAGGTTGCGGGACCGCGGGCTCAGGCACAGCAATCGGCTTTATCTCTCTCGGGGGCTATTATTGTAGCGGAGGTATTTTCAGCAGTGATTATCCAAGCGGTGGAGATGCTCTGTACAGCAACCGCGCTGGTTTCTATTTTGTCGGCGTGTGGTTTAGCCTGTCTGCAGTTGGTGTATGTGCGCTATGAACGCGATATTACCCACGCATATGCGCAGTGGGAAAAGCGTAGAAGGCAATGGAAGAGTATCATTAGTCCACAACACATATAAATATTTTCTATAACCCTATATTTTTAATATTGATCTTTAATTTTTTATTATATGTTTTGATATGCTCACGAAGAGTGCTACAGTCTATACCTATTATCATTGCCACGTTCTCTTGGGCAAATTTTTTGTCTTTTTTAAGTGATTCTTGATTTTTAAAAAATTCCCCTATCACTTCATATTTACACCTCGTTCTTAAATCGCTGTGGTATTCTTCTTTAAGAGAATTAAGGATTTGCACTGCATTTTCACCATATTTTTTTGCAATTTTTTGCATGACATAATTAGGATCATTTTCTGCATTATATTTTTGGATATACCTACTCACTGTAGATTCGGGTACATGTATTGCCCTTACCACTTGCAATTGCGTAACCCGTTCCTTTTCTACAAATAATTGTTTTTCATCTCTAAAAAATTCCCCCACCACTTTATATATATCATCATTCGAAGTGCGCAATTTGCTCTTAAGATCAGTAAGTCTTTCCTCCTTTGTCTTATGTTCTATTGCATGAGTGTACTGCAATGGATTTTGACCTATTTCATCATGCGAATTGGCAGATGCATCACGCATTTCTATTTTTTTCTGGCGATCAGGAATAATGGAAGATATAAAGCTATTTACTAGATTAGTATCCGGTGGCATTAATTGAGTACTTGTGTATTCTATATTCAAGGAATATTCACTATACAAAAGAGGTTGATTTATACCTGATTGATGCGGATTAATAGTACTGCAGCCTTCTGCTTCTGCTTCCTTAAAAAGACGCGTAAGTATATCCCCTACACTTTCTTCCTGCGCAGATTGTGAATCAAGCTGTGCTGACCCGAGTGGGTAGGTACTCGATTCATTAGGCATACCGCACGGCGAAGAAAATTTTAATCTTTTCTGCGTTACCTGGTTATGCTGATCAAAAGAACTATCATGTGCTCGCTTATTGCTTTGTAAAGCTACAGGAGAGTTTGAAAATGGGCTATGGAATATATTGTGCACACCTGATTGGTATAGGGATGCTGGGGATGGATTAAAACCGTTAAGCAGCAGGCCTGCTCCTTTCCTGAGCGGGATAGTAGATGGACGTGGATTGTTTTCGCTAGTGTAAGGAAACGGCTGCATATTCTGTTTTTGGAAAACGTACACTGGGGACTTGGCCATGATGCGCGCGCTCTATAAATATTTATATCGTTTAATAGGTGTAATGTTTTACAGTCAACCTGTATGTACCTCCTATTAAATACGATAGCGTACGCCATCCTCACACGTTTTGCGTAATCTCTTGCTATAAAACGAAACACGCCCTTGACTGTAGAGCACTGCCCTTCTGTTTTTCTTTTGTCTAGCGCATACAAAACAATTAAAATTTCTATAAAAATACCCCAGCAATTGAAATAGAGCGCACACTTCCTTTTGCAAACAATCTTTTCCTTCAATCCGAGTTGAGTATTTCGTATTCTGTTGCTTGTTTTCTCAATTTAGTTCGTATAATTTTATTGTTTCAGCTAATTTATTAAGAAATGATCTACTTTTAAAGTATTTTATTTTAAAAATTTATCTTGAATAAGCAGTTGGAAATTATTTAAAACGGAGCTAACATGAAAAGCAAAATAAATATTTTATCAAGACATTTTGCAAACACGAATGAATCAATAGAACCAGATGGAAGGAGAAATAAAACCTCGCCTCGAGTTAAGTTACAGAATTTTATTCTGGATAAAAAACTAGGGAAGCAAGAAAAAAGATTGAAAATAGCACAAAGAAAGCCAAGGTATAGAAGCCCCACTACTATCAATGCATTAATTTCAGTAGCATTTAAAAATATAAAAAAACTCATTAAATAATATAAATTGAGAAGTCAGTCAACACGATAAAAAAGGAAACTATCTTTTTATCGGGCTATGTGAAGCATACAATTTAAGCGGCATCTAGATTGTGAGAAATATTTTTTATAAATCATGGCCATGTAAAACATTCCAGATTCCCCAGAAAATGTGCTGGATAGTTACACAACTAAAGTGGAAACTTCTCGACGCTGTTTCCACTATTTATCTGGTAAGCTTTGCACGCTGTTTAACAGTCTACACTCCGCCCTCAATTACGTCAGTCCCAGGACCTTTGAAGGACATTGGGCCGCTTCTCAACAACATCAAGCAGCCTAATCAACCATATGGGATGCGTTTAATCGGGGCAACCTCAGCCTTATAACGTGTTTAAAATCTCCTACTATTCGTGAATCTAGTACACGTTTTCGGATTCTGGGCTATTAAATATAGAAAATTCAGTTATTGTCTTACCTAGAATAACAATCACTACAAGGATATTAAATATGTTTCGTCCAATATCTCAAAATACCAGCCCTACAAACTCCCTCGCTTCTTCTAAGCCTTTGACAGCACCTCCATCCCCATCTATCAGTGCAACCCAGCGAGAATCGACTTCCACCAGTGCGCTCAAACCACGTCAGTTGGGTGAACATCGAGAACAAAGAACAAATACTTTGGACTATAAGGCTGTACTTTTCTCCGTCGGACAAAACAACTGCACGATGCTCGCCTTAGACACAATAGATGAAACCATAAATCAAAAAAATTCCGAAGGAAGGACGCTACTACTTGAAGCAGCTCAGTCTGGCAATATAGACACCCTTTTACAACTTATAAAAAACGGTGCAGATTTAAATATAGGTGATAATAAAAAAATGACTCTATTGCACCATGCCGCTACAAATACACAGTTACGCTACGATTTTGATAAAATTTTCGATAAAATTCGAGAGAAAAATCTGGGTAATGAGAATGCAGTTGCTGAAGCAGTAAATGCGCAAGATGATGAAAATAGGACCTCACTGCTCCTAGCTGCAGAAAAAAATGATGATAATGTAATTACAAAGTTGCTTGAAAATGGTGCAAAAATAGACCTATTGCCGCGTGATAAAGCTCTGCTGCGAGTTCTAGCTGTGAGGAGATCACCGGACGATATCACCCAGATTCAAGAGTTAATTAAAGAAAAGCCAGAGCTAGCAACCATGCCGCTTGGTCCAGAGAAAGAGACCTTGCTGCACATCATGGCGAACAATAACCATCATGACATGGTTATTTTATTGTTAGATACGCCCAACGTAGACGTAAACGCAAGGGATATCAGAGGCTGTACTCCCGTGCATTATGCAAAAGATCGCAAAATGTTCCAGGCTTTGATAGATCAAAATGCAAATCTAGGAGCACTTAATTTCTCTAATCAACTTCCGTTGCATTCCTTCGTTGCTAACGAACGCACAGAAATAGTTGGGCCCGCACTTGGCATCATGCTCGAGCAAGGGATCAAAATATCTACTGAGGATTCTACTGGAAGAACTCCAGTGAAAATGGCACTTGATGCACTTGATGGACACCAACCAAAATTAGAAGATATAACAAAGATAATAAAAGCTTTCGCCGATAGAGATCTGGCGCCGACATTCCCGCTGCAATATAAAAAAAGACAGTTTCAGATCGAAGAAATGCCCAAGCTAGATATTAAAGCTGCTATTAAAAGTGGGCTTATAAAGGATGTAACTTCATTCTCAAAAAACACCGATAGAACCGTTACTGGCCCACTGCATGCTGCAGTTAGAGCACAAGACCTTGAGTTAGTTAAAGTTTTGCTTGAGGTTTTACTTACAATGAACCCCGAAGATGCAAAAATAGACGCTCAAACTTCTGTTTTTAAAGCAAGTGCGCTGGGCGATGCTATTCTAAATAAGGATATTCCAATATTGGAATGCATGCTTGATGCTTACGTGAAGCTCCATGCAGACATAAACAAGAAAGATACAGGCGGATATACTGCAATGCACCGTGCCGCCGATTCACTCGATCAAGAGATGGTTGAACAAGTACTTGATGCCTACATTAAAATTGGTAAGACTGATGACGAAATAAACTCTCTGACTGACGAAAACGATACCCCGCAAACACTTGCGCAGACGCCTGAAATAGCTGCACTTTTCAATAAAGAAGCATTGGATGCACGGCGCGAGAAATTAAACCAAGATGCCAAGAAAGCATAAGAAAATATATTAGAAGCGGCTTAAAAACCCTTTTAGAAACTTTTGTTGAATTGCTTGAGTGATACTGCTTGCTGCTACCCGACAACTAGGTAGCAGCAAAAAAATGGATGGTAAAAACGTGGATGCATCGTATTAAACAATGGCCCTTTTATAATTCAAAGAGCCATTGTTTGGGGTATATTTTAAATAGCTAGCCAATTTGGCTAGCTATTTTTTTCATTCACGACTAGGTGAAAGCAATGTGTCTCAACCTAAATAATCGTTTATGTAAATGAAATAGAGGTTATGCAAGTTGCAGCATTTCTTTGAGTTTTGCTTGTACTTGGGCTCTTACTAATGCATCAAACTGTTTGCGAAATACTTTTCTGGATTTTGATTTAATTTTAGAACCTTCTGCATGCATTTTCTCTTCGGGCTCAGAGTCGGAACTTACAATTTCTATAAAGCTCTCGGCATCGCTTTCTTCAGAGTCAGAAGCTGGTGCAATTTCAACCTTTCCTTTTACGAGGGATGAAGCTTTGCCTTGAGAAAGTGAACTACCTTCCTCTTCACTTTCAGGTGTAGGCGAGCGCCCAATAGTTGGTGATGCAGATCCGCTTGAGGAGGTTGAAATCACAGAAGCGAATGAGACCTTACGCGCTCTTTTATGGTTTTGAATGATTACATTCTGACTTTGGCTTTGTTGCAGATGATCGGGCAGAATTTCTGCTGTGTTAACCCCGTCAACCCACCTACCACGCTCATCGTAGTACCCACCACTATAGATAAAGTACAACCTTTCTCCACATCAGTCTTGGGCTTGCTGGCCTGCGCCACGGTATTTTCATGCGCTTTTTTTACTTTTTCTACCAAGCCCATTGTCTCAGGCGTGCATTGAGGCCTTTGAATCTTTAGCTTGCGTTCTAGCTTCGTATGCTCTAAATCTACTACTTCCTCTTGGGCATCTATTTCTGGTTCGGGTTCTGGTTCTGCCTGTTGAAATTCTATTTTTTCCGATTTTTGGCACTCACCATTCCAACAGCGATACATAGCTTCTTGGACTTCAAGCGAAGGCTTTTCTTTTTCACCTTTTGCATATTCGCGGATCTGTTCAAGAATATGACGATGGTTGGCAAGCGGTTCATGGCCCCCCAGAAAAAGCGCCTCTTTCACTTGTCGCTCTTCTTGAGAGAGAAAAAGAGTATCCGAAACCATTTCAAAGAAAGGGCTCTTACCTGGCGCATACTTCTTAGGCAGTAACGTTTTTAAAGTATCAAAAAGCCCCCTTCTGTGTGCCGATAGCTTCTTCTATTTTTTCACAAGGCAAGCTCACGAAACGCACGGAAAGGGGGGCGACAAACATATTCATAGTAAACCCACCTTCACACCTAAAGACTAGGGATTTCATATCCTGATGCTGTTTGTGCAGGAAATATAGAAGCGGATACCGTATATGTGAGTCCTATCAATACTGTATTTATGGAGCAATCATCCCTCAAAAATAGCACCTTCGCTATTTTAGTGATGCAAAAAAATACCCCACTACACCATAGCAGGGCCAAAGTATTCTTAACGCTTAAGGTGGGATAGCAAATTGCCTAAGCAGGATTGAAGAAGTATATTTATTACTACAACCATGAATGCATTAAGCTTAAATTAAGAGGTCTGAGCCCTGTCCAATACCGTGCTCAATCCTCTTAATTTTTGTATTTTTACCGTCCAACTTTTTTGGGGTAGATCACAATGGGTTATTAATAATATCTAAAATATTTCTGCATTGGCTTAAGTCATATTTCTCAGGCGTACATTTTTTTCGTATCCAATCGCGTAAAGTATTCCCTTTATGTACTACGGAGAGATCTGCCCCTTTCTCAATGAGAAAATCAATTAATTTAGGTTTTTCCCCAGCAATAGCATAAATAATAATGCTTTTTCCTTTACTATCTTTAACATTAGGGTCTCCTCCATTTTTAATAAGCTCCATACAGATATCGCTGTCTTCAATCACGGATGCATGGAGTATGATACTTTCCCCATCTCGGGCTTTTACATTTGGATTAGGCTTTGCTGTTTCTAAACTGAGTAATTCTTTAACTCTATTATAATCCTTATTTTTAACTGCTTCTCTAAGACTTCGATTGTTTGCAAGCGTTTCAAATGCATCATTTGATGATAATTTTAATATATCGTTCTTTCTTTCTTTCAATTCTGGAAATTTTTCTAAAAGATCCTTTTCGTTAGAAGATATAAGCTTTTCTGGATTTAATTTCATATCCAGAGATCGAACGAATTGGGATTGCTCTTCCCGTTCTCTAGTGTTGCTAAATTTAAGTGGAGCACATCTTTCGTTATTTTTAATATCCTCGCGGCCGCCATGCTCAAAGCACCATTTCACAAAACCAGGATAACAATGATGCACAGGAGTGCAGCCTTTGTCATCTTGAATATTGAGGTCTCCACCCAGAAGAACTAAATGCATCAGCATTTTCATCGCTTCATGCCCCCCACTCAAAGTAGTTTGAATAGCAAGTTGGTGAAGCACTGTTTTCCCATCTTCGTTTTTGCGATTAATATATTCTTTCAAAACAATTGGATTTTCTCCACTTGATATTTCTGTTAGAAAAAAATGAATTAAATCGTGATTGTAAAACTCTATTAAATCATATAAATTAGCATCCCTTTGACTATTTTCGCCATTCACATCAGTCAGCATGCTTATTTTTATGCGTTTTGGATCGCAGGACAATCGTTCTATCTTCAATTCTGGATTTTGAATAAAGGCGTTACTTTTTAACGTTAGGGTGCGCTTTTTCTTGTCTGCTGAGAAAATTGCTAGTGCTTCCGAAAGGTCTTTACCCTTTTCTATCACGATGTCTTGATTATGTTTATGTAAACTATTATAGAAAGTGCGACTGGCATGCAAAAGAGGACTTAACTCTTTTCGGCTGAGGTTATTCCCAATCTTCTCGATTATTTCCGGTGGAAAATTTTGTAAATTACCTACTTTTCCTGCTTCAGGTTTCGCAGCGCTTACCTTTTCTCGAGGTGGTGTTCCTGTACGCACTATAGGGGTTGAAGAATTAATATTTTTAACCATTTACATCACCTTATTATAGAGATTGAAGAATTAATATATGCAGACATGTAAATTACCTTATCAATGAACTACCTCATAGCAAGTTGCGAGGTATCCTCAACCCTCAAAACAGCTCGAGCTGATGATCTGAGTGGAGCTTGTTATATTCATTGCCCTGATTCTTTACTTAGCGCCCTATCATCTCTTCATTACCATGTTTGCCGACCGTACTCGCAAAGTACCCATCCGACCAAAATTCTTCGCCCCACAGTTCTCGCTTGACCTACAGGCCCAGCGCCTGAATGTCTCTCGCCCAGTGAGGCCCTTCACCATCTGGACAATTTTTGGCACACGGTCAGTCGGCACTGCCTGAACCAAAATATATCTTATATTGCATCGAAGACAAATCTTACATTACATACAAGACAAATTTATCAAATTGTTTCGTAAGATAAAAATTGAACTCAGCGCTTAATGAACGGGAAAGTGATATAGGGTTCCAAAGCCTCGCATTGTCTACAATCACTATAAGCGGCTGCTTTACCCGTTCTTTCAACCAGGCCAAAATCCCACAAACAGGTTCGCCTGTCATAATTGTCCCTCCCTTTACCGCATGAAACGCACCACTGGCAAGTAGCGCTCCAATTACATTCAAACGTTTTCCGCGTTTGGCTTCAATGTCATGGCACTGTCCTATCCGTGCTGAGAATATAAGGATGCTGGATACGGAGTAAAGCCGTTAAGCGGCGCGCTTATCCATTTACTATGCGGGATAGAGTGGCGTGGAATGTTTTTGCCAGTGGAAGGAGACTGCTGCATATTCCGTTCTTTGGAAACATACACGGTAGACTCAAGCATGATGCGCGCGCTCAATAAATATTTATATCGGTCAATAGGGGGAATGTTTTGCAGTCAACATGTATTTATCTCCTATTAAATACGATAGCGTGCACCATCCTCACACGTTTTGCGTAATCTCTTGCTATAAAACGAAATACACCCTCTTCTGTAGAGCATTGCCCCCTGTTTTTCTTTTTTTGAGAGCTGCTTGCTTGTATTGCCTCTTTTGTTTTTTTGTCTACCGTATACGAAAAAATTAAAATTTATTATAAAAATTCTAGATAGTTTGATAATTTTGCATTTCTATGGAGTTCTGCGGTAACAGGCTTTTTTGTTTTCTATTATTGAGTCCTTCTTACCTGCATTCTCGCGCGCTCGATGACCATTTGTAGCATCTCTTGTGCGCGCTCTTCGACCGCCCAATCGGATGCAATCTTTGGAGAAAGGCTATGCAATGGATCAGGATAGACGAAAAATTTTCCTGGTCTCACACTAGGAGCGGTGTAAACAGCGAGACCCACTTCTTTATCGTATATCTCGTAGCTATGCACATCGCGCTTACCGCCACCGCCTGGTGCATCTACCACGAACAATGGCGTGTTGTAACCCGCTGTCTGTCCACGCACGTGCTTTTCCAAGTGGCACGCCGTGTCGATTGACGTTCTCATGTCTTCTATACCGCTAACAAGATCGCAGACATAGGTATAGTAAGGGTGTATATGGTTATCACCCAATGCTTTGACAAGCTGGGTCATTTCAGCAACTCCATCATTGACACCGCGCAGCAAAACCGACTGATTTCGTACCATTACACCATTGGTAAATAGCAGCTTCGCTGCTTCCTCAACATAGTGAGTCATTTCACGAGGATGATTAATATGCGTATGGAATGAAACTTCAACCCCTTTTGCGCGACCCATATCGGAGAGTCGAATAAGCGCTTCTGTCCAGTCACAATCTTTGATGATTTTCATGGGTAAGACTGAAAGCCCTTTCGACGCAAACCGAATGCGCTTTAGCTTTCCCATATTGATCAATTCAGTACCCAGCTCAAGTAACTGGCTGGCCTTTAAGCGAAAACTATCGCCTCCAGAAACCACCACATCAACGATAGCACTCGACTCTCTAATAGAGTCAAGCGCTGTCTTCCATCTGTCTACAATCGGTGCGTTACGATCTTTTTCCACCATTGGGGTATCAACACCGACACTATAACTTCGGGTACAGAAGCGGCAATAAACAGGACATTTATCGGTTGTTAAGAATAAGGCTCGATCTGGATATCGATGTACTACACCTTGTGCAATCTCATCACCATGTTCATTGAGTGAATCAAGCTTTAGTAATGGATGAGAGGCTAACATCTCAGATTTCAATGGCATAAACTGCCGACGAATTGGATCCTTTTGCGCAGCATTCCAGTCAATCAATGAAAATATATACGGCGTCATTCTCATCGACATCGTGGATAAGGAAAGCCCTTCTGCGAGGTCTACGATAAACGATTGGGCTACAACGTCCTGCAAAAGATCACGGAGCTTTTCAGCACGCATGATGCTGTTGCGCTCTTGCCAGGCGGGGTTGGAAAAGTCCTGCTCACTTACCTCGCTATATCCAGGTATTTGGTTCCAGAAGTCTTCTTTCAGAGTAAATTGATATGGCGATGTAACGACCTCTAACATTGAAACCTTCTCCTGAACAGTCAGATGATTAATCTGCCGCCACTAACTGATTAGTAAAATTACCGAAAATAAGCTCAATCCTACCAATAAAACTCTCCGTTTTATCTAGAGATAAAGCCGGATATTAGCGTCATGCACTTTTTCTAGAAATCAACTTTAACTGGCCATCAAGCGCAGTCAGTGACACTTGCACATTTGGAGATATCGTCCCGTTTAATAAAAAACCCGAGCGACCATAAAGCTACTCGGGGGTTTTTATCAAGCAACTTAGATGCTTTACGAATTATTTTTACATATTTAGTATAACCATTTCATTATTTTTATTTTTGACATACTTATTAGATAGCGTCAATCTGTCCATATATTTCATAGGATTCCCCCGTAAATCTAACTCTTGAATAGATGTGTATGGCAATTGCTCAATTAAAGCATTTGCATTCTCAAATGTGATTCCAGAGGCATTTCTAATAAGTAGTTTATGAAGGTTGTTTGTCTTTGGCAACGTTTTTGCTAAAAGCTCTATTTCTGACGCTAGTATATTGCCATTCGCAGTCCATTGATCCACGCATAGCGTAGAAATTTCCATGGCTTCTAAGTATGTCCATATAACTTTTAAATTATCTCCACCAATATTTCCAGATAAATTAAGGCTAGCTATTTTTTTACCTCGCAGCATATCTTTTAACTCTGACACGTGCGAACCATGATTTTCATCCAGCACATTGCACTGCAATGATAAGTCAATCGAGTTCAGTTCTTTATTGTTTTCAAAAATTTTTCTTAACATTCCCAATAATAAAGGTACTTCTTCATAATCTATATAATCATCTCTAAAAAAAACATCAGCACATAGCTTCATACTTTTTATATTTTCTGTCTTGCCTATAGCAGCGAGTGCAATTCTACGCCTTGCATATCCTGGATCATCATGGTGATTATCAGGAAGGACCACACAAACATGTTGTACTTCGCTCAGTACTGAGCAGATACCCTCGTAGACTTGGTTATCAGTTAAACGTTTATTTTTAATAACATCATCCATTCTTCTTTTGCAGGTCAACATTTCTATTTCAACTTCTAGTGGCAATGATGTTAAATCAGAATCAGCATTTTTATAATATATTTTCCCTTGGGCTGATTGAATATTATTTGGTAGAGGCTGACTAGTATATATCGGCATACAATTGGATGTTTTGTAATCGTAAGCAGCGTTATTATTCTTCTCGTCAAAATCTATATTTTTTGATATGGGAAAACAATTTGAAAGGCAAGATTTAAATGGAGAGGCAAGATAGAGCCAAGGTTTCAAAGACTTTTGTTTAGGTGTTTCTGCCAGCTCTCTTTCATAGCCACTGCAAGAATCATAAGATGGTAGTGAACTGCGTTGAGTTTTTGCAAAAATGGGAATCTTCGAAGCCTGTGATCTATGCGAAATTAGCATTCTAAATCTCCCTATAAGTTATGAAATTTTATACAATAAAATCTGCTTCCTTTCGTGCAATTATGTTATTTACCGCAAGGATAGAATTGCTTCCAAACTTATCGACTCATTCAAAAAAATCTATATTATTAGCACTTTACAAAGCGCAATAATATTCTTGTTCATTTTCACATATTTATACAATTTTTCATTATATTTTTCAAATATGCGAAATACAGAATAGATTGACGAAAAAAAGCCCGGCAATAGCCAGGCAAAAATTTTAATGTATTGCACAATATAAAATCACCATCCTCACCGTATTCAGCTAAAAACTGATCAACATCATCTAGCCGTCCATCCTCCATCGACTTTCAGCGATGTACCTGTTATGAACGAAGATGCCGATGAACATAAGAAAAGAACTGCATTGACCACTTCATCTGGCTCGCCTAGGCGACCATTCGGATGCATGGAGGCAAGCTGTTTTCGTACTTCGGTTTGTGTGCCGAAACAACGATCAACCAATGGTGTTTTAATAACGGCGGGCGCTACGGCATTCACGCGTATTCCATGCTGTGCATACTCTAATGCTGCAACCTTCGTGAGTCCTTCAACGGCATGTTTTGATGAAACGTATGGACCAGAACCAGGGACACCGATATGGCCTGCAATACTGCTAGTGTTGACGATGACTCCACCGCCATTGCCTAACATGGCTGCAATTTCGTGCTTCATCGCGGCCATGACTCCCCAGACATTCACGTCGAATACTTGTCGGTACATGTCGAAGGAAAGATCGGTGACGGCGCATGCCGGTGGCGCGATACCTGCGTTATTAAATGCAATATCAAGGCGGCCAAATTTTGTGGTAGTGAAATGAATCAGATTGAGGATATCCGTTTCATTACTCACGTCTGTTTTGACAAAATATCCGATACCATTAAACGAACGTATTTTTTCCTCTAACTCAGCACCTTCTCTTTCACGGCGACCAGCAAAAATTACTTTTGCACCGGCTCGTGCAAATGCGAGTACTGCGGCATAACCAATACCACTTGTACCCCCTATAATCAGCACTACTTTCCCAAAAAAATCTGACTGGTTATATATCATATATACCCCTAAGCAATGTGCAAAGCTGTAATGTAATTACTTAATCTTGAAAGCAGTGCGCTTTGGTGAAATGCTTGTTGCGATAATTTATAAAAAGCAAGTTGTGCATATTGCGTGCGTTCTGGCAAGCTCTCAAAATCTGGCTCTAGCTGTGGGTCCCCAGCTTGGTGTACTGCATTTTTTTGTGCTCCACTTAATGCTTGCCATGCTGCTTCAACATTATTAAACGACTGACAATAGGCTTCGTTTTTATGTAGTTCTACTTGTTTTCGCATATGGATACTTGCTAATTTTTTAGCTGCATCTATTTGCTTTTTGGACGGTTGCATATCAAAGGTATCAATGCCTCCATTATTTATCGTGCGTACATTGGGGCCCATGTCATACAATTTATGATTGTCTTGCGCTACGCTTTCTGGGTAGGTTGGATAATTTAAAAACCACTGCATTACTTTATTTGTCAGTGTTTTATATTGCCCTGGAACGGGTTTTTTATACAAAATCCGGTTCATATCTTTTTTATAGCTGCTGTTAGCAAAAGCAACCACTATGGTTTCAGCCTGCTCAGAGGCATTTGCTGACCTATTTTTTTCATTATTTGAAGGTACAAATATTTCTGCGGGAATCCTGCTAGTCATCCCTCCATCTTGATAGGATGCGCCACTGTACCAACAGTCTTGAAAATATAAAGGCATAGACATAGAGGCACGGCCTGCGATGGCAATGGGCACATCGGGGGTTTCTTTTGCATTAAATGTCTTTTTTGTAAATACTAGTGGAGAAGGCGCATCTTCGGTTTGAGTTTGGTTTTCGTCTATCTTGGAACTCACGATAGTGAGCTCTTTAAAAATAGCTGGCTCAATACGGTGTAACAGAGCAAGATCATTAAACGTGATCATATATTCTGTTCTGGACGTTTTGGCTGTACTGGGTTTATCAAACCATGTACTATTTTTTAAAAAAACAAGCCGGTCTCTCTCTTTGGCATTCAGTTGGCCATTACCGTGCGCCGCCTCTACTTTTTTCCAGATATCTGGCTTTTTTAGATGCAGAGTGACTGATTCCGAACTCCACTGATCCAGTGTTTGGATAAAACTCTGGGCCGATTTTTGCCAGCTGCCTACAAAGGTTTTCATAACAAACATACGCCCAATACAGGCCATCAAGCTAGAAAAACTGCCATAGAGTTTCTCAGATTGGAACGTTACCATCGGATACAGCGCACCAAAGCTCGGTACGGAACCTAGCAGGCTAGGAAGAAGATTTTGATCTATTCTTGCATCCAGCTCCGCTGGCGAGAACCCTGAAGCTAGCATCGTTCCTACTAATGCTCCGCTCGAGCAGCCTGCAATACTTTTAATATCATCAAAAAATGGCTTGCCAAGTTCTACTAAAGCATGTGGCATCATGAGCGCAGAGGCTCCACCGCCTGCTAAGGCTATATTTTTAATTTTTGGAGCGGATACCAAAAGTGAAATAGTTCCGTCTTTTGCTGCATATACTTGAGGCGCAGTACGCATAACCGCCTTGGGCGCGGCTTCTTTTTGCAAATCTAATGCCTTAGGTTGCTTGTTTTTTGCTATACGCCCTAAAAAGGCAGAGGGCACTAAGTGAGTGAGCGTTATAGAGCTAGGCATGGGCTTTATCAGGGAATGGAGTGAAGAAAATAGTCTGCTGTCTACAATGAACGGTAAATGCAGCGCTAATCAGCGCGTCCTTGCCCATCATCGTAAAAAATTCAGCAGTCCAAATCTGCCTCCATACTTCGCATATCCCTCTGTGAAAGCTCAATATTTAGATACAGGTGATTACGGCTATGCGCATAGCCGTAGTGCAGCCATGTTTTGAATAGACCGTAGCGCTCCTCATGCAAAGGAGCTTCACGCCAATAGCACCGAATACTATTGCTCATCCTCCAGAGTGCTTCTTATAAAAAAATTAAGAAAAGCAGGCGCACTATCTGTTAGGATTCTAGGGTGAATCCTCCATTGCCATACACTACAATTACCTGCTTCCAATAAAATATAGGGCACT
Organism: Mycoavidus cysteinexigens; assembly: GCA_031963045.1. Lineage (GTDB taxonomy): Bacteria > Pseudomonadota > Gammaproteobacteria > Burkholderiales > Burkholderiaceae > JASSUD01. The sequence continues at coordinate 33,743 of JASSUK010000025.1, read as the reverse complement.
AGGCATACCAAAACTTGCCAGGCCTCTGAGGTATTTTTATATATCACTATCTATAGTGATCTACTGTGTGCGAAGAGGAATTTTTCTTCTTTTTAAAAGAATTTTCTGCGCTCTATGCCCAACTCTCCTATCCTGTCGATTCCTAAAGCGCCATACATGGGTTCTAGTGGCTCGCGTTCCAATTCAATGCAATCTACCGGTAGTGAGATGGAGCTAGATGGAGTCACTGAGTCTGATGCAGATCTTTCCAGTTTGAGTTCAGTCCATTCATCGTTTGCTGCTGGCCAAAGCAATGCGATTACCCCTGCCATATTAGGGAATACACCTACACCTACTGAAGCCACTTCATCTTACGATCTGAAGGTTAATTTAGAAAAAATAAAGCATGATTTTATTAATTTCAAATCAGATATAAACGTCCATAATATCTTCGTTTGTGAAGATTACAATAAAATCCTTGATTTTATCGGCAACTCTACAGCAGAAAACAATACAACGTCTCCCTTGGATAGCAATACCTCATTCCACAAATTATGTATAGATTTATTTGACACATTTCCTGATATTCTTACCTATTCAGAATTTTGGCATACCTTCTATTTTCCTGGTGATAACGATACGCATATCGGTACCTTGCAATCAAACGATGAGATACCTACCTGCTTCACTTATACGTCAAATGTAGCCAATCCTGATACAGGAACAAGCTCTAGTCAAAGAGTAGGTACACATAAGGCAGAGGAAAATAAAACTGGCACTTTTCAATATACATGGAATGATACATTTGAAAATCAATACCAGACTTTTTTTGGAAATAAATACCAGACTTTCTTCGGCCACATTAAATATATAGATCATGATGGATATCCTACCGAGCTAAAAGACGGGGAATATTTTTCACGGTATCATAAAACAGGTGACATTTCCTATTATCGAAATCACTTAGAATCCCCTTCTGGAAAAGCAATAGATCTTCTTAAAGCAATATGCTCTACTGTAGAAGAAAAGCTATCTAACGCTAAAACCAACATGCAAAAAGCCAGAGAGGAAGCAGAGTCTCAAAAAACAGCTATGACAGGACTTCTCATGCCTGTACCCCTGGTTCTGATAACAGGAACATTATGCATAACCATTTTACTTATGAGCAGCGCACCTGTTCTGAGTTTAGCTATTCCATTCTTAGCAGTTGATTTATTAGTAGGCGCAGTGCTCCTGCACTTTATTCGTGACGCATGGAAAAAATATGCTGATATACCCAACGTACTCGATGCAGCCGACCGTCTTGAGAAGACATTAAAACCCATCGAAAATCTAGTGTTTGAAGTGCGCTCCCTCTTGAGAGATATCAGCAAAGTAAGACGTTGCCAATATTTTTTACATACAAAACCTGGCACTACACAGAAAGCGAGAGAGGAAGCAGCGATATCTGCTGAAAAATCATTGGCAAAATTTATAGACCGAGCCAAAAAATTAACTAAAGTTTTGACTGAAAACCCCTACCACTACACACTTAAAAATCCAGCATGATAGCCGGTAGGTTGATTGAGGCGCGAACCCCAACATGCATACCACCAATTTGTCATTATCACTGTTGACATACATATGCCGGTTTCAAAAGGACAATGGTCATCATGTTGGGGAACGTCGCCCACCACCAACCTGCCGGCTAACCATTGCGCATTAGCAATTAAAAACGCTACAAAACTACACAGACTACGTGGTACCTTCACGGTTTTCGTTGTATGAAGTGTGGAGCGTTTTCTCTATATAGATAGAAAACTTGCTCTACACGCATAAAACCGTATCCTTGCGGTTTCTCTACTATCTGTCAGCTCTATCTCTTTTATATGTCTACTCCTCTTTCCTCAAAAAATGCGCCTTCTCCCTCCAAATCAAGCCGCAATGTAGTGGTTATCGGTACGCAATGGGGTGATGAAGGTAAAGGTAAAGTGGTCGATTGGCTCACCGACCATGCACAAGGTGTTGTGCGATTTCAGGGGGGGCATAACGCAGGGCATACGCTGATTATCGACGGCCGTAAAACGATTTTACGATTGATTCCGTCTGGCATCATGCGCCCTGAAGTCAAGGCCTATATTGGTAATGGGGTGGTGGTATCGCCCGAGGCGCTTTTGCAAGAAATTAAAGAATTAGAGATCGCAGGGCTAGAGGTACGTAATCGCTTGCGCATATCGTGCGCGGCGACTTTACTGCTGCCTTCCCATGCAGCTATCGACCGGGCGCGCGAAGCGCGTCGCGGCGTAGATAAAATTGGTACTACAGGCCGTGGTATTGGCCCAGCTTATGAAGATAAAGTGGCGCGCAGGGCACTGCGTATGCACGACTTGCGTGATATCCCACGCTTAGCAGAGCGTTTGCATGAAGTACTGGATTATCACAATTTCTTATTAACCCACTACCTAGACGCAGCGCCCGTTGATGAAGCACAAACACTAGATAGGCTGCTGCATAACGCTCCAGAGCTACTACCCATGCTAGCGGATGTATCCGCAGAGCTGTATACCGCGCAACAGCAGGGACAAAACTTGCTGTTTGAAGGTGCGCAAGGAACCTTGCTCGATATCGATCACGGGACCTATCCATTTGTAACCAGCAGTAATTGCGTAGCAGGCGCAGCCGCTGCAGGCGCAGGAGTGGGGCCTCAACAATTACATACTATTTTTGGTATTACCAAAGCCTATTGCACACGTGTAGGCGCAGGCCCCTTCCCCAGCGAATTATTCGATGCAGATAACCCTCACCGCCAAGATCCTATTGGCCTCACCTTAGCCAAGGTGGGTAAAGAGTTTGGCTCGGTAACCGGCCGGCCTCGCCGCACAGGGTGGCTAGATGCCGCAGCCCTTAAACGCTCCGTACAAATGAACGGTGTATCTAGCTTGTGCCTGACCAAACTTGATGTACTAGATCAGCTAGAGACTATCAAGCTATGCGTGGGCTATACCTTAAATGGCGAAAAAATAGATCTCTTACCTCTGGATGCGGCAGCTGCACAACACTGCGAACCTATCTATCAAAGTTTTCCAGGTTGGCAATGCAATACGGCCGGCCTTACAGAGTGGGATGCATTGCCCTCTGAAGCACGCCGTTACTTGCAATGTATTGAGGAAACCGTAGGTGCACCAATCGATATGGTATCTACAGGCCCAGACCGCGACGACACTATTTTGCTGCGCCATCCGTTTTTGTCGTAGACACTGCATCCGCGTGATTCCATCACTGTTTTATAAATGGCTATGTAAAAGGGATTCATCAAGCTCCACCAACCACAAGAAAAGGCAAAGGATGGTAGGTTGGTGGTGAGGCACGAACCCCAACATGCGTACCGCTGGCTTTTGATCTTTGATTTCGAGAGTTTTTAAGCTGGTTATCGAGGACGGAGTGGTTTGCATGTTGGGGTTCGTGCCTCACCACCAACCTACCGAGATGCTTATGTAAAAGGGCTCTATCAAACAAAAAAAGATGAGTATGAAACTCTTTAATGCCCTTGGATTCCATTGGGATCGATCTGTTATTCCCTCCATCATCCCCACGCACACTATCGAGCGCGTCAGTTTCCGCTTCCATCGTATGCTGCCTGAATTCGTCTGGGATGCCAGCATGCTTGAAGGCAACCCCATCACTTTCCCAGAAGTAAAAACCCTACTAGATGGCGTGACCATCGGCGGCAGGAAAATTACTGATCAAGAACAAGTAATCAATCTAATCAAAAGCGCGAAACGGGTTTTAGCACTGGTAAAAACGAGTCAATTTCAGCTAAATAAGGCTATCTTCACAGAAATACATGCCCTGACTGCTAGTAATGAGGCTCTGCCCACCGCGCCAGGGGCGCCTAAATTGAATCAAATATTTGAAGAAGGCTTAACTGCATTAAATACGTGCACCCCTTTCGAAAAAGGGCTAGCTTTCTTTTTATTTGGCGCATTGCAGCAATTTTTCTTTGACGGCAACAAACGTACTGCACGTTTTATGATGAATGGCATTTTGATGTCTGCCGGCATCGATGCCATTAGCGTGCCTGCAGCGAAGGCACAGGAATTTAACGAGAAAATGGTAGAGTTTTACCTAACTAAAGATGCAACAGAGATGATGGCGTTTTTGGTCAATTGCCATCCAGAGGCTAAGCCTATCCAGTGCTAAGCGATACAGCACCCACATAAATATAAAATCAACGTATCAAACCTTTTACAGGCACAAAATCATGTTGACCTGCATTGCTCGTGAGCAAGCCTTGCCATTTGAGCCTTTGGTACCAAACGTTGCCACCATCGAAGCGATGAAGGAGGCGCGCCACGGTGGCTTGAAATCGTTCGCTACGGTAAAGGATTTAATGGCAGATCTGAATAATGCAGACGATTGATTTATGTTGAGGGGCTTGGTTCACCCCAATCCCCCCTATTTTCAAACCACTCCAGCTTCATGCGCTTGCACATCTGCGTGGTAACTCGAGCGGACCATTGCCCCTACTGCAGCATGCGAAAAACCTAGCTCATAGGCAGTGGCTTCATATTTTTTAAAAGTCTCTGGCGTTACATAGCTACGCACAGGGAGATGGTGCTCTGAAGGTTGTAAATATTGGCCAAGCGTTAGCATATTGACATCATGCGCGCGCAAGTCACGCATAACTTGCACGATTTCTTCTTCTTCTTCTCCTAGACCTACCATCAACCCAGACTTGGTAGGAACATTAGGGTGGGCTGCTTTAAATTCTTTGAGAAGACGTAGGGAATAGGCGTAATCAGAGCCTGGGCGCGCTTCTTTGTATAAACGCGGTACCGTTTCCAGATTGTGATTCATCACATCGGGCGGTGCGGTATTAAGAATGGCGAGTGCTTTATCAATACGCCCCCGGAAATCTGGCGTTAAGATTTCAATGCGCGTTTGCGGCGAGAGTGTGCGAATGCGCTCAATACAAGCGACAAAATGCCCTGCTCCACCATCGCGTAGATCATCTCGATCTACGCTGGTGATCACCACGTAATTGAGCTTTAGTGCCGCAATGGTTTTCGCTAAATTCTCAGGTTCTTGAGGGTCCAGCGGATCAGGACGGCCATGCCCTACATCACAAAATGGGCAGCGGCGTGTGCACTTATCTCCCATGATCATGAAAGTAGCCGTGCCTTTACCAAAGCACTCGCCAATATTCGGGCAGCTCGCTTCTTCACAAACTGTATGGAGTTGATGCTCTCGCAAAATACGCTTGATGTCGTAAAAACGCGAGTTGGGCGCAGCGGCTTTCACGCGAATCCAATCGGGTTTTTTTAATTTTTCAGCGGGAATAATTTTGATTGGAATACGCGCTGTTTTAGCTTGTGCTTTTTGCTTCACCGTGGGGTCAAACATAGGAGGTATGGGCGATTCCCCAGGAGTTTGCCTATTCTCATGCGCAAAGGTCATGCGAAATTTCCTAAAAATAATGCAAGCCCACCACTTTCTATAAGCACCAGGCCAGACACGCGACTATGCACCGTACGTATTACGCACTTTTATCGACAGTCGCAAAACCATAAGTTTACAGAAATAGAGAGCGGTACAGGATTTGTATGCCCTCTTTGTGTTGTTAAATTCGGTGGGTTATTAAGCTTCTATCTGTAAAAGCTCTAACAACTTTCCTTCACGGTCTAATTTAGCTAGATCATCATATCCGCCCACGTGCACGTCGCCGATGAAAATCTGCGGTACGGTGCGACGCCCTGTTTTTTCGATCATTTCGTCCCGTTTTGCGGGATCGGTGTCTACCGCAATTTTTTGAATTTTTGTGACGCCTCGGCTTTTTAAAAGGCGCGCAGCCATCTCACAGTAGGGACAAACTTGCGTCGTATACATTACGATCGACTGGGATTTCTCTTCCATTTTTATATTTCCATTTTTGTGAGTATCCATACCATCCCTTTTTTGCTTCAAAAGCGATAAATGAAAAGCATGGAGTCAGCATGTGAACTACTTAAATGTTTAATCCTTTATCTTCCTTCAGCAGGTCTGCTACCCAAACCTGCGCATATCCTGCCTTTTCCAGCACGCTTTTTGCTTTTCGCCCTTGAAGGCCGGTTTGGGAAATGATCAGTAAAGGGGTTTGTTTATTACGGCTCACGCGCGCGGCTTGCTGCTCTAGTGTTTCAAAAGGAATATGACGGGATTGTGGCATTTTTTTGGTACGGTATGCTTCCTCAGATCGCACATCGACTACGATGGCATTACGTCGATTAATAAGCTCTATGGCTTGCCAAGCAGGAAGCGTGCCTGCTTGTGTGAATGCCGGCCAAGCTAACATACCAGCTGAAATCAATGCTGTCGCTATCAGCAGCAGATTCGTGTAATCACTTAAAAAAGAAGCCACTTCTTATCCTTTATCTTTGGTCAAATACTGCTATGGAATAGGCATTTCAACCATACCCAAGGCCTTACTTTTTGGGTAGTACGGTCTTAGTATCCATACATATTAATGTACGCTTTGATCTTGGCACACGCATCTTTGTAAAAGAAAAATACTTTTGCAGACTCTGAAATGGGTGCCACGCGCAGCTACACATTATAAAATGCCTAGCTTATCTATTTTGAATACTTTAGGGTGTGCCCTTCTTTATTTATTTCCGGCTAGCTGCCCTTTTATACACTCTTTACTGCGCTGCATACATGACCGCTCCCACCCCGCTACCTCACCCCCTTATTCTCATTCGTCATGGAGAATCCACCTGGAATCAGGAAAACCGTTTTACAGGTTGGGTGGATGTAGATCTCACTGAGAAAGGCTTAGAACAAGCTCGCCAGGCTGGTCGTCTGCTAAAACAAGCAGGACACACTTTTGATATTGCTTATACCTCAGTTCTCAAGCGCGCAATTCGTACGCTGTGGCAAGTACAAGATGAAATGGATTTAATGTATACGCCCACTGTACATGCATGGCGTTTGAATGAGCGGCATTACGGTGCGCTAACGGGTCTTAACAAAGCACAAACTGCACAACAATATGGGGAAGATAAAGTGTTGCAGTGGCGCCGCAGCTACGACATTTCCCCGCCTGCACTAGCTGCAGAAGATCCTCTTAATCCTCAACATGATGCGCGTTATGCGCATGTACCAGCCAATTTGCTGCCCCTTACAGAATGCTTGCAAGACACTGTTGCGCGCGTGCTGCCTGTGTGGACAGAATCTATTGCTCCTGCACTCAAAAGAGGCAAGCGTGTCATCATCGCTGCTCACGGTAACTCTTTGCGCGCGTTGATTAAATATATCGCTAAGCTTTCCGAGCATGATATTGTCGGCCTTGAGCTTCCAAATGGGGTTCCCATACTTTATACGCTCGACACAGAACTCAATGTATTAGACAAAAAAATTCTGCGAGAAACTACGTAAAAAAGCGCATTCTGGACACGTCCTAGCCTAACTGCGCCTTTTTTCTAGGGGTTCGAGCTGTACTTTATGTATCGCCCTTGTTTTTTTGCATACTGATAGCTGATTACTTCGATTTGATCTGGATATTTCACCGCCATGCATAACCTTGCTTCTTTTGTGCTTCGTCTCAAAACCTGTGCGTTGTACGCAGTATTCGGCTTAGTATTGGGTGCACCTTTGCACATAGTGCATGCGAAAAATCTCACCTCCCCTCCCTCTTCTTTGCCTACTCAAAATGTATTCGAAGAAAAACCTACCGCCCCGCTCCCTCTCGAGCAGATTCGATTGTTTGCGGAAGTACTAGATCAAGTTGAGCACAGCTATGTGCAGCATGTAGATGATAAAAAACTACTGATTGCTGCAATTAAAGGCATGGTATCTAGCTTGGATCCACATTCGTCTTATATGGACGAAAATGATTTCCGAGAACTGCAAGAACAAACACGGGGGCGTTTTGCGGGTTTAGGAATAGAAATTACGCAAGAAGAGGGTTTGGTCAAAATTATCTCGCCGATTGAAGACACGCCTGCTGCCCGTGCAGGCCTTCGGTCAGGCGATTTAATTGTGCGCATCAATGGCGTACCCATCCGCGGCATGACGCTAGATAAAGCGGCTAGGCAAATGCGTGGCACGGCAGGTACCCAAATCACCCTCACGATATTTCGCAAAACAGAAAATCGAACCTTTCCAGCGGTACTCACCCGTGCAGAAATTCGCGTTAAAAGTGTGAAGCAAAAAACATTGGAGCCGGGATATGCTTGGCTACGTATTACCAGCTTTCAGGAAAACACGCTGCTCGAGCTAGCCACACAACTAAAGCGCATTTATGCACAAAGTGCCCCCCCTGCTTCAGGAAAATCACCCGCATACCCTCTAAAAGGGCTGATTTTAGATTTGCGTAATAACGGTGGAGGCTTGTTACAAAGTGCGGTAGGCGTAGCTGGTGCTTTTCTGCCCACTCAAGCGGTTGTGGTGTCCACTAACGGGCAAGAACCCGACTCTCGTCAGGTATACCGCAATACGCTAGATGATTATCGTTTACCTAGCGTGAAGGGCGATCCGCTCAAAGCTATACCGGCTATTTTCAAAAAAGTGCCTTTAGTCGTACTCACCAATGCGTACTCTGCTTCTGCGTCAGAAATTGTCGCTGGGGCCCTGCAAGATCATAAACGCGCCACTATTTTAGGTAAAACTACTTTTGGTAAAGGTTCAGTTCAAACTGTACGGCCCTTGACCACAGATACCGCATTAAGACTCACCACAGCCTACTACTACACCCCTTCAGGCCGATCAATTCAAAATAGAGGCATTCATCCCGATCAAAAGATAGATCAAAATGAAGAAGGCGATTTAGACGACGCGCTTGTAACCCGAGAAGCAGACTATTCCAATCACCTTGCCAATAAACAAAACCCTGATGAGGCAAAAGAGCAAGCTGCACGCGAAGCAGAGCAGATGGAGCAACTACGCTTGCTAGAAGAGGCCAATGCAAAGAAAACACCACAGCAACGCGAGGCAGAACGTAAACGTGCACCGATTGAATTTGGTAGCCCGAACGATTTCATGCTGAAACAAGCTTTGCATTACCTTAAAGGTGAGCCCGTGCGTTATTCCGCATCGGCAAAAACCCAACAGGCGCAAAGTAAAAAAATAATCCAAGCTAATGAATGATGCTCAGCTGCTGCGCTATGCCCGGCACCTCCTCCTTGAAGAGTTTGGCACCGAAGCCCAAGAACGCTTACTACAATCACACGTTTTGATTATTGGATTAGGGGGACTGGGCTGCGCAGCAGCGATGTATCTCGCTTCATCCGGCGTAGGCACGCTTACGTTATGCGATGGAGATACTGTAGATTTAACCAATTTGCAGCGGCAAATTGCGCACACCACGCACACAGTAGGCCAGCTCAAAACCCACTCGGCTAAAACCACACTCGCGGCGCTCAATCCTGAAATCCAAATCCACACGCTCGATCAACGAGCAGATCCGGCCTTACTCGATGCATGGGTGCCTCGTGTCAATCTGGTTTTAGACTGCAGCGATAACTTCACTACACGTTACACTATCAACCAAGCCTGTGTTACCCATGCAAAGCCTCTGATCAGCGCCGCCGCAGAACGATTTGAAGGCCAGATCAGCACCTTTGATCTACGCACATCGCATTCTCCGTGCTATGCCTGTTTGTTTCCTCAAAGCCTAACGCCTCCAGCACAAAAAGAAACGGCTGTTGCTGATGTAGGCTTACAAACTCCCCCCTCTCTCACCGTACCTGATTGCACACCCTGCGCTACATTGGGTGTTTTCGCACCGCTAGTCGGCGTCATCGGCACCATGCAAGCGACTGAAGCACTACGCATGCTCACGCACATCGGCCGCCCACTGAGCGGCCGTCTTTTACGCTTTAATGCGCTGGATATGGTTTGGAATACTTTGCATTTTCAGCATCAAGCAGAATGTGCTGTGTGCGGGCAGAAGATATGAATGAAATTACGGCGGCTGGTTGGACTGACGAAAAATGAATCAATAGACCATTTTTAAGCAGGCCTTCAAGGACGCAGTGGCTTGCATGTTGGGGTTCGTGCCTCACCACCAACCTACCGTGCTTTGCTTTTTCTTATGGTGGATGGAGTTTGATAGAGCCATTTTATGTATGCATCTCGGTAGGTTGGTGGTGAGGCACGAACCCCAACATGCGTACCGCTGACTTTTGATTTTTGTATATGCTCTTTTATGGTTTAGCCACTCCCGCACGCCCCAAACTAGATAGTGCTTTTTGCATTGCTTCATCTTCGTATGCGCCTAGCAAAGCGCGCATGGGTCCTTTTAGTGATCCTAAAGGGGTGCGTAGAATTTCTTGCTTTACATGAAGCAACTGACTGGATTCCATCGAGAATTCGGTCAAACCCATGCCTAGTAATAAGCGCGTATAGACCGGGTCCCCCGCCATTTCCCCACAAATAGATATCGGCACGCTCGCCTGTTTAGCTTGGCGCAGGATGTGGCTGATTAAATACAGCACGCTTGGATGCAGAGGATCGTAGAGGTGGGCGACTGCATTGTCGGTGCGGTCAATCGCTAGGGTGTACTGGATCAGATCATTGGTACCAATAGATAAAAAATCCAGGCGATTGAGAAAAATAGGCAGAGCAAGTGCGGCGGCGGGGGTTTCAATCATTGCGCCGAGTTTAATTTTTGTATCGTAAGGCAGACCTGCATCTGCACACTGCTGTTTCGCCTGCTCGACCCAATCCAGCGTTTGGATGATTTCCTGCGTAGATCCCAACATGGGGAAAAGTATTTTGACAGGTCCATCTGCAGAAGCACGCAAGATAGCTCTGAGCTGAGCAAGGAAGATCGTAGGCTCTGTTAAGCTCCAGCGAATGGCACGCAAGCCCAATGCAGGGTTCACCGCAGTACCAAAATGGTCGCTCGCTTCGGCCACCCCTCCCTCTAATGCTTTATCAGCACCTATATCGGCTGTACGAATAGTGACAGGCCGGCCCTGCATCAGGTGTATTACCCGCCGATACGCATCGAGCTGCTCTTCTTCATCAGGCAAGGAATGTTTGCGGTTCATGAATAAAAACTCGGTCCGAAAGAGTCCTATTCCCACCGCACCTCTTTGCAAGGCTAATGGAACATCTTCTGGTAGCTCAATATTGGCGTACAGCGCAATAGGCGTACCGTCTTCGGTATGGGCTGGAGCAAAAGCTAGGCGTTGCAGTGTTTTCCGGGCTTGCGCTTTTGCGTTTTGACGTGCTCGATATTCCTGCAGTATGCGTGGATCAGGGTCAACGATTACTACCCCTTCCTCGCCATCTACAATAAGCACATCGTTATGCCGTATAAGCACACTGGCTTGGTGGGCCCCTACTATGGCGGGAATGCCCAAGCTACGCGCTGCAATAGCGGTGTGAGAAGTGCGTCCACCATATTCGGTAATAAACCCGCCAAAGGCTTGTTTTTTGAAATGCAACATCCCTGCTGGGGAAATATCATGCGCGACGACAATCATCACCTCGCCCTCAGAGAGGCTAGAGGAAGCTATTTCATACTCCTCTAGAGTCATGCCCGTCTTCGATGTATTAGTGAGCTGCGTGAGGGACGTTGAAGTACCCGCTAGCACCCTAAGTACGCGCTCTACTACATGTTGCACATCCGATTTACGCTCGCGTAAATATTCGTCTTCTACTTCATTAAAATAACTCAGCAAATGCTCTAACTGCTGTGTCAGTGCCCATTCTGCATTCACGCGCTGAGAGCGAATGCGCTCAACCGTTGCTCCTGTCAGCAAAGTATCGTGCAAAATCAGGCCGTGCACATTCAAAAAAGCATCTATCTCTCCTGGCATATCTGCTGGCAATTCTGCGCGCAACGTGTCGAGCTCCTGCTGCACCGTGCGCTGCGCTGCAAAAAAGCGCTCCACTTCCGCATCAATTTGTGCCGCTTCGATAACGTAGTGATCCACCTCTAATGAGGCTGAGCTCATTAAGCATGCCTGACCAATCACAATGCCTTTTGAAACTGGAATTCCCTGCAATGTAAATGACACCGAGCACCTCCTGATGCTTACTGGGCAATTTAATAACTGATATTACGCATGTTATAAAACGGCGAGTTGTTGATAGACCGAGCGCGAAGATTAAAAGTAAGTGCTATGCATGTTGGGGAACGTTGCCCACCACCAACCTACCGAGATGCATATATAAAAGGGTTCTATCAAACTCCACCCTCATAAAGCACCCTCATGCATTAATAGCCAGCGTTTAATGCCCTGCCAATCTGCATCCACTCGTTTTGCAAAGCCACCAATACCCCCGGATGACAGTACCACGCGATGACAAGGCACAATTAATGGCAAAGGATTAATGCCACACGCTTGGCCAACCGCACGCGGACCACTGCCAAGTTGCTTTGCGAGTTCACCGTAAGTAGAGGTCTTCCCTAAAGGGATAGCAGAAATCGCTTGCCATACATTTTGCTGAAAAGCGGTGCCCATTGCGCTCAAAGGCAAATCAAATAGGAAAGAAGGGTTCTCAAAATACTGTTTTAATTGAGCCACCACACGTTCTGCAAGCTTGCTTTGCGGGGCAATCTCAGGAATATCTTTCTCTAAATAGGCAATTTTGTACACTGCGCTATCCGTAGTACCTATACCTACTTTCCCAAAAGGAGCAGCAATGACTGCTTGCCAAGGCGGAACGAGCTGTTTAGCGCCTCTACTCGGGTTGATATCAGTTTGCACAAAAGATGGCTGTGTTTTGGTCAGCATGCTAGTTTAATTCCTGAAAATATTGAAACAGCAATAACGATGATGTGCCATCACGCCGCCTCCAGCGCCCACTGTACATGCTCCACAACCAGCGGATTGGGGTAGTCTAGTCGTTTTTTTAAGCTGTCTAGCATAGCCTCACGCTGCACCAAAGAGAGGGTGGAAGGTTCCTGACGCAGCGCATTTCCTAATGCCACGGCAATATTGCGTAACCAACGCGCATGGCCAATGCGAAGAATCGGACTGTGAGCCAAGCGCATTTTAAATTCCTCTTCCGTCCACTCAAAAAGCTCTATTAATGAGGCGCGATCCAAGCCATTACGCACATCAAAATCATCTACCGCACGTTTAGCAAATTTATTCCATGGGCATACCAATTGACAATCGTCGCAACCGTAAATGCGGTTACCAATCAAAGGCCGTAGAGGTATAGGAATACTATCTTTTAGCTCAATAGTTAAGTAAGAAATACAAAGCCGAGCATCTAGGCGATAAGGCGCCACAATAGCGCCTGTTGGGCAGGCATCAATGCAGCGTGTGCAGCTACCGCAGTGTGCTTTTGGTGCATCGTTTTGAAGTACGTTAGACGGCTCTGCCTCTGCATCAGCGGGTAGGGGGATATCGACAAAAATCTCTCCTAAAAAAAAGAAAGATCCCGCATCGCGATGCAATAGCAAGGTGTGTTTACCTCTCCAGCCAAGATTAGCCTTTCGTGCCAACTCCACTTCTAGTACAGGAGCAGAATCTACAAATACCCGATACCCAAAAGAACCTATAGCTTCTTCAATACGCTTAGCCAATTGGCGCAAACGCTGCCGCATGATGTCGTGATAATCATTGCCTCTCGCATAAACTGACACCACGCCTGCACTAGCCTCTTCTAAACGTGCAAACTCTGCACGACGCCGCTGTGCAAAATTAAGGGTTTCTTTCTTTGCACCCTCTTCTTCAGCAGATTTTTCAGAGGAGAGATCCTGTAAAAGATCACTTTCCATCGCCGGCAAATACGGCATACGCACGCAAATAACGCGCACCGTGCCAGGAACCAACTCATCAGGACGCGAACGTTTGGTGCCATGCCGAGCCATATACTCCATGTTTCCATTCCACCCCGCCTCCAACCATGCATGCAGGCCAGGCTCCGCTGCAGATAAATCAATATCTGCAATCCCCACCTCATCAAACCCTAGCGCACGCCCCCAAAGGCGAATATCCGTCGCTAGTTGTTTCAAATCGATTGCAGCCCTACTCCCAGAAAGGGAAGATATGGGCATCAAGGGTTTAGTCATTAGAAATCAGGAAATCTTCATATATCAATATTGTGCGCATGAAATGGGATACGCTATGAACCCTTTTGGACAATTGAGGACACCCCTAAATTATAGGCCGCGTTCAGAAGTCATTTAAGATAAGCACTTCTTCCTCTTTTTGTCGCCTGTAAGCAGGCTTCTATAAATTGGCCTTTTACAGAGTTTTTCATGTCCTCCCAGGCACTTTCCTCCGATTCGTTTTTTCTGCCCGATGAGGCCGCTACGTCTGCGTTAGGCCAAAAGCTAGCAGCCAGTCTCCTCACGCTGTTTTTTTCAGAGGAAGCTCCCAAAACAGCGCGTAGCCCCTTTCCAGGCTTACGTATTCATCTAAGTGGCCCACTTGGTGGAGGAAAAACTGCGCTAGTGCGGGCCATTTTGCGAGGATTAGGCTATGAAGGGCGCGTTCGAAGCCCCACTTATGCATTACTGGAGTCGTATTCTCTCTCTCTAAAAGAGAGCACACTGCTGGCTTATCATTTTGACCTTTACCGTTTAGCTAACCCACGAGAGTGGCTTGAACTGGGATTTCGTGACTATTTAGATGCAGGCGCATTGTGTTTGATCGAATGGCCTGAGCAAGCGGGTTCATTACTTGCTCCTCCGGATTGTCTATTTACTTTGAAGCTAGAGGAGAATCCTGTGCCGGATTACGGTTCTACTTTTGCACCTGCCGGTAGATGGATAACCACCCAAGCATTCAGTCAAGTGGGTCAAACATTTCTGAGCCATTGCCTTTAATTTACTTTTCTACAAAAACCAGCCCACATCCACGCTGCATTTTTGAATAATCGTTCTGCATGAAAATCTTGCCCTTTACCACTTCCTGGATAGCATCCCTATGGGCTTATCGCAGGCGAATTCTTCGATTCAAGCGTCAACATCAGGCTGCTGCGCGCCGGCAATCTGTGCAAAAAAATGCCGCCGATTGCTCTCATCAGCAAGTAGCATCTCAAACTGAAACCGTAACCCCCACACCTCGTCGCCAATTTCTGCGTACGGGCCTTTCTTTTTTAGTATTAAGTGCACTTATTCCAAGGCACGCATACGCTAAATCTATTCTGGCAGTACGTGTTTGGCCTGCAGAAGATTACACACGCGTAGCTATCGAATCCGATCAAGCACTGAGTTATACCTCTCATATTTTGCATGAACCTGATCGCATTGTGATCGATCTGGATACCCTCACGCTAGACCCCACGCTCAAAGCGCTGGTTGCCAAAATTAAGCCTAATGACCCGCAAATCGAACGGGTGCGCATAGGGCAATTTACCCCTACCGTGGTGCGTCTCGTATTTGATTTAAAAGGTACGGTACACCCTCAAATTTTTACATTACGCCCGATTGGACATTATCAGTATCGCCTGGTTTTTGATCTCTACCCAGACATTACGCCTGACCCTTTGCTAGAGCTCATAGAAAAAACCAAGTACAAACAAGTCTGGCTAGATAACGCTCAAAACACATCGTTGCCCAAAAATGGAAAGCCGCCCCCTGAAGACAGTGAAGCGTTTTTTGCGCGCTATGCAGGCTCTACCCCTCGCTCTGATAGCGCCTCTAAAGAATCGCTTTCTACATCAAAAGAAGACCCCTTTACTAGGGAAAAAGGCCTATCTTCGTCAAATACGCAAGCTTCTTTAGGTAAAAAAAGGTATGGACTACCTTCCAGCCGATCTCGCATTCTGCGCTTGGTCACGATCGCCATTGATCCAGGGCATGGAGGTGAAGATCCAGGCGCTATTGGCGCCCATGGCACACGGGAAAAAGATGTAGTGCTAGACATTGCACATAGATTGCGCACCAAAATTGATGCACAAGTGCATATGCGGTCCATCATGACGCGTGATGCAGACTATTTCGTACCCTTGAGCCAACGCGTACAAAAAGCACAACGCGTAGGCGCTGATCTGCTGGTTTCCATTCACGCTGACGCATTTATCACCCCCACAGCCCACGGCTCTTCGGTATTTGCGCTGTCTGGGCATGGTGCATCTAGCGCTGCTGCCAAATGGATGGCTAATCGGGAAAACGCATCCGATTTAATTGGCGGCATTAATATCAAAACAAAAGATGCACAGATTTCTCACGCGTTGCTGGATATGTCCACCACCGCACAAATCAATGACAGCCTGCGATACGGCGGTTTTGTGCTCAAAGAAATAGGTTCAATCAATACGCTACATAAAGGCTTGGTAGAACAAGCTGCTTTTGCTGTTCTTAAAGCGCCAGATATCCCGTCCATTCTGGTGGAGACGGCGTTTATTAGCAATCCTGAAGAAGAAGCAAAACTGCGCAGCCCAGCCTACCGAGAGAAAATGGCTGAAGCTATTTTTAGAGGCATTCAGCGCTATTTCTCCAAAAACCCACCCTTAGCAAAAAGCAAAATGCTGTAGCCTCACCCTAGGGTGTGTCCTCAATGGTCCCAAAGGGAACGTATTTGGGGGAGCAGAAGCGCAGGGACCGGATGTACTTAAGACAGTGAATACCTGGGCACCCCACGACCCCAAAGATGGGCTCTTTTGGGCCATTGAGGACATGCCCTAAGTCATCTCAAAACAATTTTTAGACACAGCCTTCACAATAACTCTAGGGCGTTTAGGCACATACCCTCGATATATCTCTTGCATATATTTACTGAACTCGCTGGTTACTACCTTCAACGCAGTAGACAAGGGTGGTCTCTCCACCACCACCTCACGAGTAGCGGGCGTCTTGGTCTCCTGAGCGTGCACCACTTGCTCACTCTCTCTTTGTTGGCTTTTCGCATATAAAGCCCATTCCTCAACGGCAAAAAGCAAGGTCTGCATCTCATACACGGTTTCATCCAGAAATGCCCAACGTTCGCGCTCGCGCCTTAACCAAAGGCCTTTCACTTCTTCAGGCATGCGAAGCAAATTCAAACATACAAACAACATCGAACAAGCAGACACCAAGACACAGATTGAAGCAGGCCCTACCAGCCCAACACCCAAAAAAGCACCTACACCTACAATGGTCGCCAATGCGCGCACAGCAAACCCGGTTGCAAGCACCCAAAATGGATGGGCTGCATCTTCTGAAATGGAGCGCAAGGCTTCTAGCATTTTTGCCGATTCAATTACCAACCACCCGATATCTTCTAATGGCTTTTGCACCTGCATAGGCTCGTTTGAAGAAGGTGTTTTCAAATACTGCTTCACCCTATAAATCAAAATCTCTATTTTTTCCAAGCTGCGCATATAAAGCTGTGCTTTTTTATTAGAATCAGGATGAGCAAGCAGCTGGTCCAACTGCTTTTGATGTGCCTTATCTGCATATTTCTCTGCCACATCATTCCACTGTTCGAAAAGCGGTTGCACGTGATATAGATTGTTTGATAGTGGTTGAGCCCCTTTTATTGCAGCCTCTTTTATTAGTGTGGGAGGAATACATGTATTTTTTGATTGCGATATAGGCAAATAACAGGATGGGAGAGAATGCAGCATCAAAGTCTCCAGAATAGATTCAATCTTGCATAAAAAATTTACAAGATTTGAATAGTGGTGTTCTCCAATCTGCCTTCATAATTTTCAGCGCGCTCTTTAGCCTGCATGAACGCTCAAAAAACTACTACATGGTTCAAACGCCAGATCAGATGTAAACACTTTGCACGCATTCAAATATTTTTTCACCTCGTCCAAATGGCTAGATGCACCACCCTTCCATTTATATTTCTTGTAGGTTGGTGGTGACGAAGGAACCCCAACATGCACACCATCACCTCTCTGAAGACCAGCTTACAAACTCTAAAAATCAAAAAATTAAAAGTCAGTGGTACGCATGTTGGGGTTCGTGCCTCACCACCAACCTACATCATCTAGAAATTGTCTTTTAATGCATGGTAACTAGGGGCCCTTAAAGTAAATCTGCATCTATTTTGCGATGGGTTGCGAATAATCTGATGCATAGAAACAATAAACTCTCCCATGATATAAATAATGGTAGCCAGTACCTTAGACAGATGTTGGATCTGCTCAGAATGGTAGTTTGTCAGTGCATGGAGCACCTTATTGTGCTGAGCCTGTTTACGGTCTCTCTGCTGTTTTTGTAAACGCAGCGCTAGATTTTCGAAAGATTTGAGTAAACATTCCATTTCTTTCACCGTTTTTCTAACAAAATCCCAACGATGGCGCTTCCATTTTGGGCCAAGATTGGTTATCCCATCTGCTATTCGAAAAAGACTAAGGCAAAAAGACAGCGAGGACAAAACAGATAAAAAAATGCCAATTGAAGTAAAAACCCCTAAACCTAAACCCAAAGAAGCGCATGCACTTGCAAGCGTAATAAATGAGCTTGCAGCAAATAGCGTAGTAAACGTCCAGAATGGTGTTTGTGCATCCTGCGATACACAACACAACGTACTTAAATTTCGTTTTAATTCCGTTAAAATTGGCCAAATAACAGGCAAAGTGTCTTCTTTAGCTACTGCACTAGAAATCTCCTCTGCATACTCCCCATAAAACAAAGAATCAATTTCATTTGGCGCGCAGGTAGGAACGTTATTCAATAATGCAGCACCCTCTTCCTCCTCCAAATAACGCTCAAACAGGCCTACTAGGGCCTGCATTTTTGACCAAGAATCTTTGTAAAGCTGTATTTTTTCTTGGAATTCGGGGCAGATCCAGGATTCACTCAATGCTTTTAATTGCTCTTGATAGGAATCACTTTGATATTGCGTGCGCAAATACTCCCACTGTTTGCGCAGTTGCAAAAAGCGTTGTTTTGCTTCAAACGATAATGGAGCACACTCGATAGGAGGCTCGATGAATACCGATCTCGTCCGTGATATAGACGGCAGATAGGAACAGAAAAAATCAAACATGTTGGCCTCCTAAAAGGTAGCGATCCGACAAGCCTCCACTACAGGCGCTCTCACACTGATCCCGCTCACTATTTTCTAATATTCCCCCACCATACATGCCCACTAAAAAAGAGGATTCCTTCAATAACTGCTTTTGCTGGATCAGGCACAAGTACTGTGCTCTCGCTTATCCAACTTGTCTCTTCATCCATATGGATGGGGGCCAATACACTAGGGCGTGCCCTCAATTGCCCCCTATGCATCGCATTAACTTGCCCGCTCTCTTTCTAAAAGCGGCACGCGCAATGGCATAAATATGCTGCGTATGTTTTTATGTGGTATATTCGCCGGCTTTTGTAAAACTAGACGCGCAAATTTCAGCGTACAAACCACTATTTCGAGCTCATGACTACTGTTCACGCCAAGGAAAACGAACCTTTTGAAGTAATGATGCGGCGCTTCAAACGTACAGTTGAAAAAGGCCGCCGCCTGCAAAAATTGCGTGAACTGGAGTCTCGTGAAAAGCCCACCACGAAACGAAAACGCAAGAAAGCAGCTGCAGTGAAACGCCACTTCAAACGCCTTCGCAGCCAAATGCTTCCTGAGAGAATGTACTAAGCATTTTGAATTAGTCCGAGCAGGCTTTTCGAAGCCTGCTTCGCTTTCTCTATGCTTGCGTCTTTTTTCGCATGGTTTTTTGCGCATTTCACTACTTGTGATTGCCTTCATCCCCGCTTGATACATTATTTCTGCGGGGTTTTGCGTTTTCTGGCCCGTGCATGATTCCTCCCTCTTTTTTGCAGGACTTACTCAGCCGAATCGAGATTCTCGAAGTGGTGGGTCGGTATGTGCAACTGAAAAAAAGTGGCTCGAATTTCATGGGGCTCTGCCCTTTTCACGCAGAAAAGAGCCCTTCCTTTACAGTCAGCCCGCACAAGCAGTTCTATCACTGCTTTGGTTGTGGCGCGCACGGCACCGCTATTCGCTTTTTGATGGAGCACACCGGCCTTACATTTCCAGAAGCAGTGGAAGAGTTAGCGCACTCCATCGGCCTCACGGTTCCTAAAGAAACTTCCAATCAAAAATATGGGTCTGGCGCCTCTTCCTACAGCAGCAAAGACAAAGCCGCAGGACCTGCTCTAATCTCGGTTCTACAACAAGCCAGCGATTATTACCGCGCTCAACTGCGCACGCATCAAGGCGCCATTGATTATTTAAAAAATCGAGGCATACAGGGTAAAACTGCAGCACGCTTTGGCTTGGGCTATGCGCCACCAGGCATGCGTAATTTGCAAACGGTGTTTTCCGACGACCAAAACGAGGCGCTTATTGAAGCGGGGCTACTTGTTTTTGGCACGACAAAAGAAGGCTTTAAAAGGCCCGCTAAGCTCGATCCTTATGATCGTTTTCGCAACCGTATCACTTTTCCGATTCGCAATACCAAAGGCCACATCATTGGCTTTGGAGGACGCATTTTTGGAGAAGGCGAGCCTAAATATCTCAATTCACCAGAAACGGTGCTATTTGATAAAGGCAGCGAGTTGTATGGACTTTTCGAGGCCAAGCAGGCTATTCGAGAGAAGGGCTATGCATTGGTGGTGGAAGGATATTTAGACGTATTGGCACTCGCGCAGCAAGATTTTGCAAATACCGTCGCCACACTCGGTACTGCATGCTCCAGCACCCATATCCGCATTTTATTGCGCTATACCGACACCATCATTTTTAGTTTTGATGGCGATCAAGCAGGGCAGCGCGCTGCACGACGCGCGCTTACCAACTGTTTACCCTTTGCGACCGATAACCGAAACCTGCGTTTTTTATTTTTGCCTGCTGAGCATGATCCCGATTCCTATATACGCAGCCATGGCACGGAAGCTTTTGCAACCCAAGTAGAGCAAGCATGGCCGCTTTCTGAGTTTTTTCTCCATGAGGTATGCGCAAATAAACGCCTTGATCAGGCGGAGGGCCGCGCAAAAGCACTATTCGAAGCTAAACCTTGGCTTTTAGCCTTACCGGAAAACGCGTTACGCCTTCAAATTATTCAAAGCCTCAGTGAGCGACTGCATACCCCCTTGGAAGACGTACGCGCTTTATGTGAACTTACGAACCCTGGCCTACACCGGCGTGTAATCCCAGCATATTCTAAGCAGGCCGATACAGTTACAGGCAATGAACGGCGTATTTTGCGCAACTTAATGGCCTACCCTCGTTTAGTGGAGCAACTTAGTCCGGAAGAAATCCAGATCCTCACCGGTGCTGCCTCCGCTCACGCAAAAGCAACGCTCACAAACAGCGGGGCACTTTTTGAAGAGGTCATAAAGCACGCGCGCTCTTTAGGAGAACAGGCTAGTTTCCAAATGCTGGGAGAGTTACTCAAAGATACGCAATATGCCGCCATCTATGAAAAACTTTCCCGAGAAATCTTAGCGTATGACGAGAATGTGCGCGACTTACTGCTCACTGCACCGTCTATTGAGGCTGAAAAAGATGAAGAAAAGGAGCGACAAGAAGCGTTAGCAGGAGAAGAAGTGCATGATGCCATTCTGAAAATGGAGCAAAAGGCACGGAGCGAGCGCTGTGATGCGCTATCACGCCAAACCATGCTAACGCCTGATGAACGCGCCGAATTAAGTGATCTGCTGCGAAAAACAGCACAAGGAAAAAAATAAAAGAGGACTTGAAAAATGCGCATGCAGCCTTTATATAGAGGCTAGCGACAATTTCGAACCCGTTTTCTGCAGGCAAGCAGGTCTTCTTGGTATAATCGCCGGTTATTTTGATAATTGAGTCGCTCTGTGTTCTAGAGTGTTTCTGCGCTTTGCTTGTAATTTTCTATTAGCACAGGCGTGGAGCGGGTTCTAATAATTTCTGATACGCCACGTACTGCATTTGACATGCAAAAACATCCAGCGGCTTGGTGAATAACGTGGTGATTCAACCTGGTTAAAAGCGAGAGGGTAATGGCAAAAGCAACGGGTACAAAAACAGCAATATCTCCAACTGCTTCTAAGGCCGAAGAGTTAAAAAAGGGCTCTAGCCCAGTTAAAACTACCGGCAAAATTGTAGTGAGGAAGGCAAAAGATAAATTGGTAGAAAAATCTGCTAGCGCCACCATCAAGTCGGCTGCAGCGCCTACACTTAGCAAAGTTAAAGTATCCGATGCAGCACCCTCTAAATCCGCTACGGCCAAGGAAGCAACAGCCACGCCAGAGGTTAAGCCTCGCGTACGCACCATTTCTGCCAAGGCTAGCGCTACCAAGCAGGCTGCTGACACTCCAACTGCTACCTCGAAAAAAGCTGCCGCTGCTGATAAAGAAAATGCCGCATCAAAGAAAGCCGCCGCTGCTCAGCCAAAAGTAAAAGTACGCGATCGCCGTGCAAAAGAAAAAGCACTCCTCAATGATGCGTTTTCGACAGAACAACCTGGCACCGTAGAAGAATTAGCAGAACGGCGCGCAAAGCTGCGCGCATTGATCAAAATGGGTAAAGAGCGTGGCTTTTTAACCTACTCTGAGATCAATGATCAATTGCCTGATGATCTCGTCGAAACCGATGCGCTTGAAAACATCATCAGTACTTTCAGCGATATGGGAATCTCCGTTTACGAACGGGCACCCGACGTAGAAACTTTATTACTCAACGACAATACCCCCACCGTTTCCAGTGATGATGAAGCGGAAGAAGAAGCCGAAGTAGCACTTTCTAGCGTTGACTCCGAATTTGGCCGCACAACCGATCCTGTACGCATGTATATGCGTGAAATGGGTACGATCGAGCTCTTGACCCGTGAAGGGGAAATTGAAATAGCGAAGCGCATTGAGAATGGCCTAAAAAGCATGATCGAAGCCATTTCTGCTTGCCCGATGACCATTGCAGAAATCCTAGCAGATGCCAAACGCGTTATAGAGGGTAATGCCTCCATCGACGAGTTTGTCGACGGTTTAATCGCTCCAGATGCAGAAGAAGAAACCCTCGTAGGTTCAGAATCCATCTCTAATGAAGACCAAGACGAGGATGAAGAGGACGAAGACAGCGAGGACGAAGAAGACAGCGATGATGAAGAAGATGAAGCTGAAGAAGCCGCACGTAACGAACGGGAAAATGCGGCTCAACTAGAAGCACTCAAACAAGCTTGCCTTGAAAAATTTGCAATCATTGGCGACGCGTTTGAAAAAATGCGTCATGCCTATGAAACAGAGACATATCGCTCTAAAGCCTATGTTAAGGCGCAAGAAGTCATCCAAAATGAATTGATGTCCATTCGCTTTACGGCAAAAACCGTCGAGCGTTTGTGCGATGCGCTACGCGCTCAAATTGAAGAAGTACGCTCCGTAGAGCGGCAAATTTTAAGCATTGTGGTCGATAAATGCGGCATGTCCCGCGAAGAATTTATTCGCCGCTTCCCAGGTCAAGAAACCAATCTGGAGTGGGCCCCTTCGCTACTAACACTGGGCTTGCCTTATAACTCGATACTAGAGCGCAGCCTCCCCGCTATTTCTGAGCAACAGCAAAAACTTATTGCCGTGCAAGCACGCGTTGTTCTCCCTTTGAAAGATCTCAAAGAGGTCAACCGGCAAATGATTACCGGTGAAATGCGTGCACGCAAAGCCAAGCGAGAAATGATTGAAGCCAATTTACGGCTCGTCATTTCCATCGCTAAAAAATATACCAATCGTGGCCTGCAATTTTTAGATTTGATCCAAGAAGGCAATATCGGCCTCATGAAGGCGGTGGATAAATTTGAATACCGTCGCGGCTATAAATTTTCCACCTATGCTACCTGGTGGATTCGCCAGGCCATTACCCGCTCTATTGCAGATCAGGCACGCTGTATTCGTATTCCGGTACATATGATCGAAACGATCAATAAAATGAACCGGATTTCACGACAAATTCTCCAAGCCACAGGCTTTGAGCCCGATGCAGCAACCTTGGCAGAAAAAATGGAAATGCCGGAAGAAAAAATCCGCAAAATCCTAAAAATTGCCAAAGAACCCATCTCAATGGAAACGCCCATTGGTGACGATGATGACTCCCATCTGGGCGACTTTATCGAAGACACCAATACGCTCTCCCCAGATGAAGCAGCCTTCCATTCCAGCATGCGCGAAGCTGTAAAAGACATGCTCGACTCCCTCATCTGGCGTAAAGCAAAAGTCTTACGTATGCGCTTTGGTATCGATATGAAATCAGACCGCACCCTACAACAAGTAGGAGAAGACATGGGCGTCACCAGAGAGCGCGTACGCCAAATTGAAGCCAAAGTAATGCGCGAACTCCAAAACCCCAGCCGCTCCGCAAAACTGGCTCCGTTTTTGGAATAAAAAAATGAGGCATTTTAGACATGCAACCAACCATTTTATGTTGCGCGCCTAAAATGCCTAGCGTTTTTGCCACGGAAAACTATATTTGAAACACAACTTTGCAAATAAAAGCTAAAAATTACACTTTTTAATAGTTCTTGGGACCAATCTCAAAGAACTTTTTGTTAAACTATTCAACTTAATCGGGCTGTTAGCTCAGTTGGTTAGAGCAGAGGACTCATAATCCTTTGGTCGCAGGTTCGAGTCCTGCACGGCCCACCAAAAAACATAATAAAATCAACGACTTACAGTGATTTTAAAAAGTCTTGAATATCGATGCAAATAGCAACGTGACTAAAACGTGACCAAATATATTACGTTGCAGTCACGCCGCTTTATCCAATATTCCATTCAGCCTTCCAGATACCTGGGCCAGATGATCAGCAGAAAAATGTGCGTACCGCCGCACCATGGTTGATGACTGCCATCCACCCAGCTCTTGTAGCTCTGAGAGAGTCGCCCCTTCCATCGCCAACCAAGATGCCCAGGTATGCCGTAAATCATGCCAGCGGAAATGCATAATCCCCGCATCCGCTAGTGCGTTACGCCATGCTTTTGTATTGACCTGTTTAATAGGGTTGCCCCGGTAAGTAAATACGTTTACCAGATGACCTTGCCTTGTTTTGACGTACAACCAGTGCTATTTCTCATTTCATGCTATACCACGCGCCGCGCCCACTGCCATGAGGCTCTAAATGTCCTCTTTCAACAAGAGCGCGAAAGTGTTGCTTCAAGGTGTTGCGATTGCTACCGGTGAGCCTGGTAGCCTCAGCCATCGCGATTCGTCCATGCTCGCGGGCGAACTCGACGATTTTTAAAGACAGCGCGGGCAGAGACGCCAACACGATTTTCTCACGCTCGACTTTCTTCTTGAGCCGTCGCACCTGTTCGGCAAGCGAGCGGAGAAAGAATATCAGCCATGGTTGCCAGTTCGGCTTATCGCTGCGGATTGTCCCTTGTGTTTGGCGCAAGGCCAGATAGTAGCCTTCTTTGTTTGCCTCGATTACGCTTTCCAGTGAGCTATACGTCGTATAAGTATAGCCGGCCTGAAGCAGCAGCAAGGTTGTCAGCACGCGACTGAGCCGCCCATGTCCATCCTGGAATGGATGGATTTCCAGAAATACGACTACAAAAATGGAAATGATGAGCAGCGGATGCATGCGTGTTTTTTCGCGCTCGTCGTTGACCCACGATACCAATTCGGTCATCAAGCGTGGCGTGTCAAATGGCGTGGCTGTTTCAAAGATAACGCTGATCTGCTCGCCATTCTTGTCGAAAGCGGCAACGCTGTTAGAACTTGTTTTGTAGTGGCCTCGGTGCCGTTCGTCTTTCAGGCTGTGCCGTAAAAGGATTTGATGCAGTTGTTTGATATGATTTTCGTCGAATGAGATGTCTTGCCGTGAACTGAACATCAAGTCCATTAGCTCTGCATACCCCACCACTTCCTGCTCATCTCGCGTTTCGAATTTCTGAATAGCTAGATTCGATAGCAATCGTTCGACTTCCCGGTCAGAGAGCTTGCTGCCCTCGATGCGGGTTGATGAGCCAATACTCTCGATGGTTGCCACCCGTCGCAGAGACAACAACCGGTCTGGTGCAAGTGTACCCACGGCACACCATGCACCTTTGAATTACATCGATCCGGGCAATCAGGCCCAAGATCTCCAGTGTGATCTGAAGGGTGTCCGTTTTGAACATACACCCATTTACACCCATTCACTACACGTGACTCACTTTTCAGTGCAAATCAACATACCGAATACCTGGCAAATTGTATATGACCTGGCCTTGAATTCGAGGCATGGTCACTATGCTTATTTAGAATATGAATGCAATGTTGAAGATATTCAGGCCAATATCGGGTATTCCTGTCTTTTATGTCAGGCGTAAGATCTTTGGATTCTTGGTAATAATATTCATCATATTCAGATTCACATTCACAGCCTGTCTCACGTAAAAGAAGCTGCATATGGCGCACGTGTCTGCAGCTTGTGCTGCTGCATCACCTCCTGTTGCAAGCAAAGAGTCTTGTCTAGCAGAAGCACAAGAGCTTGAAGAGATCACAGAT
The DNA here is from genome assembly GCA_031963045.1 of Mycoavidus cysteinexigens. Lineage (GTDB taxonomy): Bacteria > Pseudomonadota > Gammaproteobacteria > Burkholderiales > Burkholderiaceae > JASSUD01. Next base: position 7,500 of record JASSUK010000025.1, on the reverse strand, counting down.
TTCTATTTGCTTGCCGCCTCTGCCAATAATGATCCGTGCATGGCACATTTTTTGGCAATGCACCTCCGTCATCTTTTGTCTTCTGAATATCTGCTTTTTACGCTGCCTTCTGCGAGGCAGCGCATCCAAATGTTTATTATTGAACACCATCAACGGTAAGACTATCAACGCAAAATGCAGCGGGAAAATTTCATCGATAGTTTGTGCGATAGCAGCTTGGGCAATTGGCCTGCGAAAAATATAATGAGCATGTATACCAATCGCTCAGCTGACTTTATCATAGCCAGGTAAGATATCAATTTTAATTAATGTCAAAACGAATTTTTTATCCTTATTTAATTACTTAATACAAAATGTCAATAGACTCTAATAATTTAGAACAAATCATTAAAGATAAGTGCCGGAAGTTTCTTAAGAAAAAATCTGAGGCAGAAAATTTTCGTCCATTTCAATATTTTAATGATGAAATACTCAGTAGAGTAATACACTGGCTCGTACATGAAAGTGAATTAAGTAGAATAATTCTTAAATTTGTTGGAATTACAGAGAATACTAGTATTTTTATTCGTGAGATATATGATGATCATATAAAAATAATAATTTATTTTAACGGCATAGAACCCGAGTTTAACGCTCTATTACGCATATACACTATCATTAATCTTCCCCATGCTGAACTTGATTTTAGCCATCCCTGCCTTCCAAAAAACATACAAACTATAGAGTGCAGAATTGCAGATGAGTATTTAAATCAGTTAATGGACAAGTATATTCCGCAAGGCTTGTATAAATATTCCAGCTTATTTCAAGAGGTGAAGCCCACGCTACTCGATATAGATGATGTCAGGGCCACTCAATGTAAGGACTTTGAATACCCAGATCGGCAATGTGCCTTTATAGAATTTCGTAGAGATCAAGTCAGTGATTTGATTAAGGCTCATATCACTGAGTTTATCAATGACCCCTCACAGGATATTTTACAAATCAACGACCCACGTTTTTTAGAAGAATCCAATGACTTTCTCAACCCGGAAACGAATCTAATAGAAATGTGTAAAGGGATCAGATTATATAAATTACCCTCCATAGACTATAGCCAGGAATATGCGCTCATAGAAAAAATATGTGCAAGATGGCAAGTCAGTGGTGAGTCACTGTTTTATGAAGAATTTATGACAAGTTGTACCAGCGCTGAATTGTCGCCAGATAACTATTTAGAGCTATATGCCACACAAACTGGTTTTGACGCTATTTTTAAAGAGATATTAAATGCAGGTGGGCTTTCTGATGAGTTTCTTCCTGTCAACGCATGGATCGGAGTGGGAGGGTCTTTTTACTTAACTGACAGGAAATTTGGTGCTGAAGAAAATACCTTGGTTGATGAGTTAAGGAGTCTCGTCATATATACAGAAGATGATTCAGAGAAATAATCGCAGGCACATACTATGATCAATCCTACCATCAATGGTTTTTTTACTCGTCCTATTGCACCTACTCAGGATTTCAATCAACCAGAAGAGCCTGGCGTCACCATAGTATCGCGATACATAGGAAGCAATGGCTACACGGTGAGTATTGAAGCGTCCCCTATTTCTTACAAGATTAAGGCCAAAATCATTTCCCCGAATGACGCCAGTTTTGAGATCACTGTAGAGAACATATGTAATGACCTGGATAGCAGGCCATTAACAGTGGAACAGATCATGGGAATGATTCATAGCGGCCCACATCTCAAACCAGTGGCTCCAACAAATCATCTGCGAACTTGCACAAACCGTTTATATTCATAACACCTTTCCTTTTTATAGCCTGCATTTTACAAAAGAAGGCACCCTCTATTCCGTAATCCACCCTGGCTACCAAAACACACTGGTTGGTAAAGTCATTGGTATGATCGATTACTTCATGAAAGTCTTTTAGACAAAATCCAGCAGCGGTTCTAGACATCGTTTCGGATCATCGCCAAACAAGAGCAAATCGAAAAGCATGACAGCACCTTATTATTTCAGGTGGAATGTCAGTAAATTACAACGTGTGCTTCGGTCGGCAGCGGGAGATCCCACCGCACGAGCATTCCCTCGAGGGTCCGGTTTGACAATGAAGTGTCACGCCGACTGTTCCGACGAAGAAGCTCTGCGCGGGGTTTCTCCAGATAAACCAGCGTTACCTCAGCGTGGTATGCGAACAGCAGGTCCAGCGTTTTCTTGCGCATCAATGCAGAGAGGTTTGTGGCATTCCAGACGAACGCCTTTTTCCGCCGCAGCAAATCTTTTGCCTTGTCGATTGCGAGATGCGCTACCAGTCCCTCATTCTTTCCATGGCGTAATCCCAGCTCCTCCCGGGTACCGTCAAATGAAACGACAGGCAGGTCGGGATGGTGCCGGTCAATCCAAGTGCTCTTGCCAGAAGCTGGCAGCCCGGACATCACGATAACTTTCGCGCCCGGCTCCTGAAACAGCCTGTATTCAGGATGAACGTCTGCGCCGCGAAAGTAGCTGATTGCCGTATGAATGTCCGCGAAGTCGCGTGGCCGTCCGTAGCAGTTTTCCTCTCGCGCAAGCTCCCTGAACAGTTCGATATTGTCGAGCACCCGCTGCATGTCCTGACAGATCCGGCCACGCATGTCGGCTTCTGCCAGCATAGCGAGTAACCGGATATCCAGTTGCCACGAGAGTTCGCGAACGATGAACTCGGGGGATCCTCGACGCGAACCGTCCATCGCAAAGAACGGCACCTGGTGAACGCTGATAAGGCGGCAGATGGCTTCGCGGACATCGAACGGGACGCCGATATCCCACAAGGCAATGCGCGCATCGATGGAGCCTTTTCGGGAATGCCCCGGCTGGCCAATCGCACCCGTTACGGGGTCAATGACCGTGGTACTGTACTTGGCGATGTCGTGCAACAGCGCTGCGAAGAAGACCACCTCCTGGTCAGCCCTCGGCGCAGCCTGGTACTCGGCCATTGCCAGCAGTTCTTCCACGACCATCATCGTGTGCGTCCATACATCGCCCTCGCCGTGATACTTTGGCTCCTGAGGCGTTTTTTTCGCGAACTCTAGCGCGGGGAATACCTCCAGGCACGCCTGGAAATCCGGCGATTGACCTGGTGCAGGCACCAGTGTCTGCAATTGTTCGTACTTCATAGCCACTCCTTTCGCAGCAGAAGGCCCAGTTTTCCCAACCTGCCCGAGCGCGCGTCGTATCCCGACATCGTCGACGAGCGGCCCAGCGATAAGTATTTCGTCCTGCCGCACAGTGTTCCCCCACTTGTCGTAGATCGTGGCTCGGTCAAAGCCTGGTGGGAGAGTGATTGTCCTGATGCAGGCCGAGCGCCGAACCTCTTCTTCGACACTCGGCTCTGTCTCTACCGGCAAGGTCACATTACGTATGCGGTGCCATTGAGCATCTCCCAGGTGAGCGTCAATTGCGGCGCGTAGAGGTCGACCTCTGGCAATAGTAGATTCGGTATAAACGGCTGCTCGGAATGGTGTTTTTCCGACTCAGTGATGGCCTGCACGAAATCCTTGCGCACCCACTTAAACCGGCCAACTGTCTTGCCGTCATCTTCGACTTTGATGTACAGCCCTTCCGAGAGGTCCGACTTGTCACACTGCTTCCAGGCCAGATCCAGGTTCAGGCCTTCCCGTTTCACCGTGCGTTCGAAGGCTGCGCGCCAACTGCTCGTCTTGGCTAGGGAAGGCTTGAGCATTCCTGTCAGCTCCTTGAGCTTCGCTGGCGCAGTACCCGCGTAGAGCACCGGCACCGATATCACAGGGCCGTTGACCAACAACTGGTGGCGTGCCTGTGTCGAAAGGAATTCGCCCGTCGCGCGGTCAAGCACGTCGAACTCAAAGAAGTGATGTGGAAGCGCATCGTAGAACACGCAGTGCTTCTTGCTCATTACCTCACCGTACATCACGTAGCGGTCTTCCAGTCGTTCAAGCAGCCATCCTTCGTGGGCGGTAGCCCATGCCTTGACGAAGCTGAACTGCCGTTCCCGAGCACCACCAACCAGATAGTGGCCACGGGACTGCAGGAGCAATTCGCCGGCGGCACTAAAGCTGATGCCCATGTTGCCGCCGTCGAGCTTTTCCTCGACAACGATGTAGAGTCCGCTCAGTGTGCGGTACGGAACATGTTCATAGTCTTCATCGCCATCCTGCAGTCGAGAGCCTTCTAGGTGCGGCGTGCGAGGGTAACGAAACAGATCAAGCGATTGCGCATAGACGCGACAATCCAGCGTCATGGTCTTTCTCCAGGCAAACGGGGAAAAGGCCGACGATGCGGAATTGCGGAAGGGGAGAAGCGAGGGTTTGGTGTAAAGCGCGCTCCCGGAACCGCGCCTGCAAATAATGAGTCCATCTCAAGACGACACAGCGTCGATCGATATGGACAAGCAGGCTACCGCGATACCAGGAAGGTAGTCGTCAACGTATCAGGCGATTTGACGAATTGCTACGGACACTTTTTTCACCAATCTGATGAGGGTTTGAGAAGTCAGGCGGAAGGATGCTACTGTGAAGCCATCGATTTTGTCAATATCAATGTTGGGCTTTGTCAGTAGCAAATACATTTGTCCGGTTTTATAGCACTTAATATGTCCGCTTTTTAGCATGTACGGAATAGGCATGACTTCGGGCTACGCTTTACATGAATGCCTATTCCATACATGCAGTTGATTGGCAGACTCTTTTCCAAATCGTACTACTCTGCTTACATGGATATCTTCATCGGCATGCCCTGCATATCGTAGTACCCTAGCGGGCGCGGCCCATAGAATACCGCCAATGACCCATCTATGTAACGATGCACCCGCACTCTGCGCTTCGCGTAATGATGACGTACACCATCTGCAGCAATCTGCAGTGCAAGCCTCTCAAACTGCACGCAATTGTCATTGCCTACTACGCGCTCATGATGCTCGCATAAAATATTTTCTAAACCATTGCCTTAAGGTACGAAGGCACTACCTGATTCAGCTGCTGGTACCGTAAATTCGGCGTTATGCCGTGGAAGATAAATCTGTTCTATATAGGCATTGGCCTGCTGCATTTCTATAACCCCCGCTTTGGCTAGCTCATGGGGTAATCGTGCTTGATGCGTCCCAAAGGCGCGTTCGGAGCGTCCGCGTGCTTCGGGAGAGTATGCTGCAATGTGCTCAATCCCCAATTGCGCAAGCGCACGACCAAATTGGGTAAGATTAATACGATCTACTTTACCGCCTGCTTGGGGAGTGGTGAAATAGTGACTTCCACGATCCGTATACAAAGCACAAAATAAACCATAGCGTTCAATACTCTGGTTTATGCCATGAAAGCTGGAAATCGTACCTTCTTCATCACATAAAAACATGGATAAGTGCTCGCTTGTCGCGTCATCCATCGTCACCACAAGGTCCCAACGCCGCCCCGTCACCCATTCATGGCTGCTTGCATCTTGATGCACTAGCATGCCGGTGAGCGGTGCGCGTTCACGCTTTTTACGGTGTTTACCGCGCGCCTTTGCACGGTTTGTTACACCTGCTTGCTGCAAGTGATTCTTGACCCATGTATAGCTACATTGCCCACCATGCTCATGCTGATACCAACTAAAAAAGTGATGCACATTCCAGCCTGCATAATCACTTTTATAGAGTTCTACTAGCTTAAAAACCTCATCAATCGGTGCACGCCGATGCGATGCTTGATCAAGACGTTTGTCTATCAAACTCTCCAGCCCGTCAGATTCATAACGCACAACTTGCCGTCTGAATGTCCGTTCGCATATCCCCAATAACTGCGATGCTTCTGCTTGCGTCAACCTTTTCTGCTGCCAGTTTTTATAGGTCTCTTCGAACCTCATCTTCCGCGTTTCCTGTAGCCATCTCGCCCGGCTTATGGGCACTTCCATACATCACCCAAAAACCGGACAGTTTATGTGCTACAAAACGGACATTTTATTAATCACCGACAGATCGATGTTGGGCTTTTGGGAGCGGCGCGTGGCGGGTGTCGAAGAAGCGCCAGCAGAGGCGGCACGCTGGTTTGTGGAACATTACCCAGGGCTGACTCAGCTCAATGATAAGCTCCCCCTGTGTCCAATGGGACTTGGTATTTGCGGGGCCATACCCTTTTTAGGTGCAGTAGTTTTTGGAAGTAGCTCTCGGCCTTGCTGACATAAATGTTAGCGGGGCATTTTTTCTATGCAATGCTCAGGCCAATAACGGATATTGCTGTCTTTTATGTCAGGTGTAAGATCTTCAGCTTCTTGGTAATAATATTCCTCCTATTCAGATTCACAACCTGTCTCACATAAAAAAGCTGCATATGGCGCGCGCGTCTGCAGCTTGTGCTGCTGTTGCAAGCAAAGAGCAGAAGAGCTTCTGGAAGCAGAAGCTCTTCTGCTTAGCGCATTAGTAAATTAAGGCGCAGAAGGACGTGTTAGAAAGATGAACTTATAGCGACGAAATACACGTTTGCCTTGATAAGTCACGACCAAGAAATACCAATACAATCGATCTTTTTGGCCGAAAGCTCAGTTGGCAATATGTAATTCTTACTCAGGTTATATGCTTCATTGTTAGTGCTAACTTATTATAGTTTTATGTTAGGGTAATATCCATTTAATTTAATACAGTGATATATTTCAAATATGGATTTAGCGAGAGTGGTATGCTGTCACAGCTCCATGGTAAAGGAAGAAATAAAATGTTCGAACCAATCCAAGCAATATCAGTATTTCCGCCAGGATGGCCGCCACGTTACGACGAATTTCAGAACGCTTCACTAAAACGAGAACTAGATGCTCTAAAGAATTCTGAATCAATGAAAATAGCTAAGATAGAACAATTTCTAAACTCACCAAAAATCGAATTAGAAGGAATATTGGTATTTGCAAATGTTCTTAAAGTAATTCCAGACTTACCAAAATACAAAAATGTTCCTAAAGAAATTCCAGATTTATCAAAATACAAAATTGCCCCTAAAGAAATTCCAGATTTATCAAAATACAAAATTGCCCCTAAAGAAATTCCAGATTTATCAAAATACAAAATTGCCCCTAAAGAAATTCTAGTAACTAAGCAGAATGCGGGCAGCAATTTTAATATCATGAGCTTTTTTAGCAGCCTGGCAGAAAAAATCCAACAATGGATTCAATCAATCTTTTCTAAAGGTTGGTCCTACCCCCAAAAATGCTCCGGAAATTGGGGTACGGTCAAGTCCTCATTGCTAGATACTTTTCCGTCTAAATTTTTGAGGCCACTTCATATTTTTAGGCGTAGTAGTTTTTGGAAGTAGCTCTCGGCCCCGCTGACATAGATGTTCGCGGGGCATTTTTTATGCAACGTTCAGGTCAATATCGGGTATTCCTGTTTTTTATGTCAGGTGTAAGATCTTTGGCTTTTTGGTAAGAATATTCATCCTATTCAGATTCACAGCCTATCTCACGTAAAAGAAGCTGCATATGGCTCATGTGTCTGCAGCTTGTGCTGCTGCATCACCTCCTGTTGCAAGCAAAG
>JASSUK010000024.1:0-27400 GCA_031963045.1 Mycoavidus cysteinexigens | reverse complement strand
GGCGTCAACGTACTTGCCGCAAACCCTTGTATTTATTGGCGCGCCCGGCTGGAATCGAACCAGCGACCTTTGGCTTCGGAGGCCAACATTCTATCCACTGAGCTACGGGCGCTTGGTAGAGAACTTTTGTAAGTCCGCGAATTCTAGCATGTAGTCTGGAGAGAAAGTTTGGCGCTTTTGCATGCATATGCCAAAAGCGATTCACCAAACTCCACCAACCACAAGAAAAGACCAAGAACGGTAGGTTGGTGGTGAGGTACGAACCCCAACATAATGACCACTGCCCTTTTGAAGCCTGCATACGCATGCCAAAAGCGATGATTAGAGGTAAGTGGTGCGCATGTTGGGGTTCCTTCGTCACCACCAACCTACCGTTCTAAATAATGCTTCTAGTTGGTTGGTCTCCTACCCTATTTATCCCCCAAGCAATGCTTTTAAATTAGCCAACCGCGCTTTTGGGGTGGCTAGAGGTTGGGGGTCTTCTGGGTGGGCGGTAGGGTCATCGAGCTGCATTTCTTTGATAAAACGTGAAGGCTCACAGGATATCGTTTCTTTGGCTTGTTTGCGTTTTTTACAATAGCTTAGGTGCAAACTGCGTTGGGCACGGGTGAGGGCAACGTACATTAAACGTCGCTCTTCTTCGATGCGTTGCGCGTGTTGTTCGGCACTTTGTTCTTCATTCGAGCTTGCTGTGTTGCCTCGATGAGGCAGTATGCCTTCCTCGCATCCCACTAAAAATACATGAGGGTATTCCAGCCCTTTTGCTGCATGGATGGTGGATAGATGTACTGCATCCGGATCACTTTCTTGGCCCTCTAGCAAAGAAATTAATGCGACAGTTTGAATAAGTTGCAGTAAGTTTTTATCGTTATCACTCGGTATATTTTGCTCCGGGTCTGCCTCATTCTCTCCTGCTGCAGCTTCTAAGATAGAAGGTTCAGGTTTGGTGCCTTTGCGTTTGAGCCATTCTAAAAATTCCAATACATTTTTCCATTTAGACTGGGCTTGTCGGTCATCTAAACTCGCATAAAGGTACGCTTCGTAATCTATGCCGCGCATGAGTTCATCTAGCAAAGTGGTTGCAGCTTCAGTGGGAGCGCGATCTGCAAGGCGGGTGATGAAGTCACAAAAAGCGCGTAAGGGCTCTATTTGGCGTGCGTTTAAGTGTGCTTCAAGGGCTCCTAAATACACCGCTTCAAATAAGCTGGTTTTTGCTTGATTAGCAAAATTGCCAAGTGCTTCTAACGTTGCATTCCCGATGCCTCGTCGTGGGGTCGTGATGGCGCGAATGAAAGCTGGATTGTCTTGATCATTGGCGATCAATCGTAAATACGCGCATATATCTTTAATTTCCGCTTTTTCAAAAAAAGACTGCCCGCCTGAGAGCGTATACGGTATGCGCTCACGTCGTAGTACTTGTTCAAAAAGCCGTGCCTGAAAATTGCCGCGATACAAAATTGCATAATCTCGAAAGGCCGCACGTCGATCAAAACGATGGGCAGATAGTCGAAAAACGACGGATTCTGCTTCATGCTCCTCATCATTGGCTGGATCTACTGCAATAGCATCGCCACACCCGTGCTCACTCCACAGACTTTTTTCAAAGAGTTTCGGGTTATTAGAGATGACTTGGTTCGCGGCGTTTAATATGCGGGTGGTGGAGCGGTAATTTTGTTCAAGCTTAACGACGTGTAACTGTGGAAAATCGGTTTGTAATTGCTTAAGGTTATCTAGCGTAGCGCCGCGCCAGCCATAAATCGCTTGGTCATCATCGCCCACGGCGGTAAAGGCTGCGCGTGTGCCGGCTAGATGTTTGAGGAGCGTGTATTGGCAAGTATTGGTGTCTTGGTACTCATCGATGAGTATGTAGCGCAGCCGATTACTCCAGCGCTCGCACACTATTTCTTGTGTAGAAAAGAGTTCGGTGGGTAAACGAATCAAGTCATCAAAATCCACTGCCTGGTAAGCTTGCAACGTAGCGAGGTAATAGCGGTATGCCAAAGCAGCTTGTTGCGTAGATTCATCTTCTGCTTGTTCTAAGGCCACTTGTGGGGAGATGAGCGCGTTTTTCCATAATGAAATTTGATTTTGTGTGCTGCGAATTAAGCTTTTGTCGGTCGTTGCAAGGTGTTCTTGCAAAATAGCGTACCCATCGCTGCTATCCATGATTGAAAACTGGGCGCTTAAACCTATACGCTCTGCTTCTTCGCGCAAAATGCGCAGACCCAGAGAGTGGAATGTACATACGGTGAGTTGCTTGACGGGTACAGGTTTTCCTACTTTACCTGGGGCTGAAAGGGTTTTACCGGTGAGCAACTTTCCTATACGGTCGCGCATTTCAGCAGCCGCTTTATTGGTAAAGGTGACGGCTGCGATATGCTTAGGCTCGAATCCTTTTTCTTCTATGAGATAAGCAATTTTTTGCGTAATCACGCGTGTCTTACCGCTTCCGGCTCCTGCTAAAACCAGACAAGGACCTTCGGTATACTTTACCGCTTCGCGTTGTGCGGGATTGAGTTGGGCCGAAGAGGAAGAGGAAGCTGAGGCAGAAGCAGACAAAAAAATTCCGAAGTAGATGAGGGTGAGACGAACTTCTTTTACACTAGGGCATGTCCTCAATCGCCCCAAAGGGCCCATCTTTGGGGTCGTGCGGTGCTCGAGATCCTCACTGTACTTCAGTACAGTTCCGGTCTCTGCGCTCCTGCTCCCCCAAATATGAACCCTTTGGGGCGATTGAGGACACGCCCTAGATAATAATCAAACTTTGTATATTTTATAGTTTTTGTTCCCCCTTCCCATTACACGAAAGCACGAGACATAAATGAATGCTTCCTCCCCTGTACTAAAAAATACCCCGCTACATGATGCCCATACTGCATTGCATGCACGTATGGTCAATTTTTCTGGATGGGATATGCCGCTGCATTATGGCTCGCAAATAGAAGAGCACCATGCTGTGAGAACCGATGCAGGGATGTTTGATGTCTCGCATATGTGTGTGGTGGACATAACCAGCTTAGACCTTGCCGTGGGTGCGCCTGATAGTGCGCGGGCTTTTTTGCGCTATGCCGCTGCGAATAATGTCGACAAATTAAGCACGCCTGGCAAAGCGCTGTATAGCTGCTTGCTCAATTCAGAGGGCGGTGTGGTGGATGATGTAATCATTTACTTTTATGGTGAGCATCATTTTCGTTTGGTGGTGAATGCGGGTACTGCAGAAAAAGATTGTTTGTGGCTAGAAAAATTGAGGCAAGAAAAGGGTTTTGAAGTAGCTATAGAGCCTCGAGAGGATCTTGCAATTCTTGCTGTGCAGGGTCCGCAGGCGCGTGCTCGTGTATGGGCTGCTTTTCCTGAAATAGAAGCGCTTACTGCTACGCTTAAACCTTTTCATTGTGCGGTGGTGCCAACTGTAAAAGGTACACTAAAAAGTGAAATCAGTGCAGCCCGCACCGGCTATACGGGAGAAGATGGTTTTGAGCTGATGCTGCCCGTTGAATATGCTTCTGAACTCTGGAATGCGCTGTATAAAGAGGGTGTACGCCCTTGTGGGTTGGCTGCACGCGATACCCTGCGCTTAGAGGCAGGATTGAATTTATACGGTCAAGATATGACTGAAACCGTTTCTCCCTTGGATGCAGGGCTGGCCTGGACAGTAGACTTGACTTCACCACGTGATTTTGTGGGGAAAGCGGCACTCAAACGGGACGGTGCGAGCGCCGTTTTTCTAGGTTTGCTGTTGCGTTTAGAAAATGGCAGAGCGAGTGGTGTATTGCGCGCACATCAGAGTGTGCGCACCGAGCATGGAGAAGGCGAGTTAACCAGCGGCGCTTTTTCTCCCACATTGCAGCGTTCCATCGGTCTCGCTCGTTTGCCATTGGGCGTAAAAGTAGGGGATGTCGTGCACGTGCGTATCCGTGATAAAGAATTGCCAGCAGATGTAGTCCACTCCGTCTTTGTTAAAAAAGGGCAAGTACAAGTGGATAAAGCGCTCATATAAGTTGGAGTGACGAAAGCACCCCAGCATGCGTACCACAGTCTTTTTGAGTACCTGCGTAACATCAGATATTCATTTTTTAAATTTTAAACGAAGGAATAACCATGCTTCTTCCAGATAATTTGACATACACCGCTTCGCATGAGTGGGTCTTGCTAGACAAACAGCAAGGAGTGGCCGCTATTGGCATCACTGCACACGCACAAGAAGCGCTAGGGGATATTGTTTTCTTAGAGCTCCCTACTATTGGCAAACAAGTTGCTGCAGGAGAGGCCATAGCGGTAATCGAGTCTGTGAAAGCGGCTTCCGATATCTATGCGCCTGTTTCTGGGGAAGTAGTGGAAGTGAATGAAGCATTAGCACAAGCGCCTGAATCATTGAGCGACGACCCTTATGCAGCATGGCTTTTTAAACTTAAATTGTCCGATGCGACTGCGCCAGATGCCCTGCTTAGCGCTGCCGCATATCGTGAAGCGATAGGTGGATAAAGCATAGCTTTTTCTGTCGTCTGCGATATTCTGGCCTCCCCTCACGTGCAGCATGCTGATACTGGCATGCTGCATTGGTATTTCCCTCTCCTTTTACTGCACCCATGTCCTTTTCTTCTCTACACCAACTAGAACAACACGATGCCTTTGCGGCTCGGCATATTGGACCTTATTCTGAACAACAACGGCATATGCTTGATGTGTTGGGTTTTACTTCATGCGAAGACTTAGTAGAAGCGGTTATTCCTTCCTCTATCCGCCGTCAGGACACTTTGCCATTAGGGCCATTTAGCGCACCTAAAAGCGAAGTAGAGGCTTTGGCGCAATTGCGCAGTCTGGCAGAAAAAAACCAAGTATTTCGCTCCTTTATTGGACAAGGTTATTACGGCACGCACACCCCCCAAGTCATAGCACGCAATGTGCTGGAAAATCCGGCGTGGTACACGGCGTATACGCCTTATCAACCAGAAATTTCACAAGGGCGGCTAGAAGCGCTACTTAATTTCCAGCAGATGATCACCGATCTGACGGGTTTAGATATTGCCAATGCATCGATGCTCGATGAGGCTACTGCAGCAGCAGAAGCCATGACACTGTTGTTGCGCGCCCGTTCTGGTGCGGCCTCTTCAAATGTGTTTTATGTGGCAGAAGATGTGTTGCCTCAAACTATTGAAGTACTGCATACACGTGCTCGGCCGCTCGGCATTGAAATCGTAGTTGGGCCTGCGCAAGAGGCAGTGAAGCACCCCTCTATTTTTGGCGTGCTGCTGCAATACCCAGGGGTGCAAGGAGATGTGCGAGATTACACAGCATTAACCGCGGCTATCCGACAATCCGGCGCGGCAGTGGTGGTAGCTGCTGATCTTTTGGCATTAACCGTACTTACCCCTCCAGGTGAATGGGGCGCAGATATTGCGATTGGGAATACACAACGTTTTGGTGTTCCGATGGGCTTTGGGGGCCCGCATGCAGCGTACTTTTGTGTGCGAGATGCATTAAAGCGTCATCTGCCCGGTCGTTTGATTGGGGTTACGAAAGATGCACAGGGCAATCATGCATTGCGCTTAGCGCTGCAAACCCGTGAACAACATATTCGCCGTGAAAAAGCTACGTCGAATATTTGCACGGCGCAAGCACTGCTTGCGATGATGGCTAGTTTCTATGCGGTGTACCACGGTCCTCAGGGCTTGCGCTCGATTGCGTTGCGTGTGAACCGATTTGCCGTGCTTTTTGCTGCGGCAGTGAAGCAACTTGGATTCACGCTTAGCAATGACACTTTCTTTGACACCCTCACACTCCATACAGGAGTGCATACCGCGGTGTTGCATGCTAGTGCTCGGGCAGTTGGTTTGAATGTAAGAGAAATCGATGATGCCCATATCGGTGTGTCATTTGACGAAACAACAACTCGCGCAGATCTGCAGACATTATGGTCTGTGTTTGCGCAAGTAAAAGCAGGTTCTGCACCTTCGACGGCACACACATTAGATATTGATGCGCTGGACCAAAGCTTGCTCCAAAATCAGCAATCGCAAGCTACTTGGCCCCCTGCAATGACCCGGCGCAGCGCGTATCTCACGCATCCCGTTTTCAACAGCTACCACGCTGAACACGAGATGCTGCGATATCTGCGTAGCCTAGCCGATAAAGATTTGGCACTCGATCGCACAATGATCCCATTAGGCTCATGCACGATGAAGCTTAATGCCACCTCTGAAATGCTGCCCGTGACTTGGCCTGAGTTTGCCAATCTGCATCCGTTAACCCCTGCTGAGCAAACCCAGGGATACCGTTTGATGATTGATCAACTCGAGCAGATGCTAGTGGCTTGCACAGGCTATGCAGCGGTCTCTTTGCAACCCAATGCCGGCTCGCAAGGAGAGTATGCAGGCCTTCTCATCATTCAGGCCTATCACGCGTCCCGTGGTCAATCACAGCGTACTGTGTGCTTAGTTCCCGCTTCGGCGCATGGCACCAATCCAGCCTCAGCCCAGATGGTAGGAATGAGAGTAGTCGTGGTCGCCTGTGATGCGAATGGCAATATCGATTTGGCTGATCTACAAGCCAAGGTGACACAGTATTCCGATACCTTAGCTGCGCTTATGCTGACCTACCCCTCAACACATGGTGTGTTTGAGCGCTCGGTTAAAGAGGTATGTGAGTTAATCCATGCACACGGCGGGCAAGTGTATGTCGATGGCGCCAATATGAATGCGATGGTTGGGCTGATGGCTCCAGGCCAGTTTGGGGGAGATGTATCGCATTTAAATCTGCATAAAACGTTTTGTATTCCGCATGGTGGCGGGGGTCCTGGAGTAGGTCCTGTTGCCGTAGCGGAACATTTAAAAGCATTTTTGCCTAATCAGCATTCAACAGGCTATGAACGTAGCAAGCAAGGTATTGGCGCGGTATCAGGCGCTGCGTATGGTTCTGCATCGATTCTGCCTGTTTCTTGGATGTATATTGCAATGATGGGCGCCACCGGCTTAACAGCAGCTACGAAAACAGCCATTCTTAGCGCGAACTACATAGCAAAGCGACTCCATGATCACTATCCGGTGCTCTATACCGATGCATCCGGTTTAGTGGCCCATGAATGCATCTTGGATGTACGGCCTTTAAAAGAAACGAGCGGTATCACTGTAGAAGATGTAGCTAAGCGTTTAATTGACTATGGATTCCACGCGCCAACCATGAGTTTCCCAGTGCCAGGCACCTTGATGGTAGAGCCCACTGAATCAGAATCTTTGGTAGAGATTGATCGTTTTATTGATGCGATGATTGCTATTCGCAAAGAGATAAAAGCTATTGAAGAAGGGCATGCAGATCGCTTGGATAATCCGCTTAAACATGCGCCTCATACCGCAGCTATGGTGATGGCAAATGAGTGGCCTCATGCTTATTCGCGTGAGGTAGCAGCCTATCCATTGCCTACACTAAAAAGCCGCAAATACTGGCCGCCTGTGGCACGTGCTGATCAGGCGTACGGAGACCGGAATTTATTTTGCTCTTGTTTGCCAGTAGAGTAACTAACTGGTGTTGCGCAGGTATTCAAGAAGCCAATGGTTTGCATGTTGGGGTTCCTTCGTCACCACCAACCTACCGTCCTTTGCTTTTCTTGTGGTTGAGAGAACCATTTTACATATGCATCTCGGTAGGTTGGTGGTGAGGTACGAACCCCAACATGCATACCACCGCCTTCTTGAATACCTGCATAACACCAAAGCCAAAAAAGCGTAAAACACCCTAAAGGAAATAGTATGGCAGTGAGTGTTTTTGATCTTTTTAAAGTAGGCATTGGCCCATCCAGCTCACATACGGTAGGGCCAATGCGCGCTGCATTGCTATTCGCACAGAGTTTGGAGCAAGAAAACTTGCTACAAAATACGGCCTCTGTGCGTATTGAGCTTTTCGGGTCGCTAAGCGCTACTGGACGAGGGCACGGTACAGATCGAGGCGTGCTCCTTGGGCTATCAGGAGAAGCTCCAGATACGATTGAGCCTTCAACCATTCCAGCCATACTTAGTGCTATAGGAACGACGGGAATCCTTCAATTGCTGGGCTACCACGCAGTGCCTTTTACTTCAAAGACACAGCTTATTTTCTCTAGAAAAACCCTACCAGAGCACCCTAATGCATTAACTTTCCGAGCTATGAATGCGCAAGGGGAGCTTTTGAAGGAGACGACTTACTTCTCAGTAGGAGGAGGGTTTGTCGTTAGCGCAGGGGCTTCCAATGACAAACTATTAAGTACCTATGCAGAGGTGCCCTATGCTTTTACGAGTGCACGACAATTATTGCAGTTATGCAATGCATCAGGCCTATCCATTGCGCAATTGATGATGAAAAATGAGTGTGTTTGGCGCTCTGAATCCGCCGTGCAAGCAGGTTTATTGCATATTTGGGAAGTGATGCAAACCTGTGTAAAACGAGGTTGTGGAATCGAGAATCCAGATGCTCAAAGCGTGCTGCCCGGAGGGTTTAATGTTAAACGGCGAGCACCCCAGCTATACCAAGCCCTCTGCGCAAATAGGGTCTCTCTTGACGATATTAAAAATACAGACGCAACGCAAGTGCGCCAGTTGGTACCAGACTCGTTGCAGAGTATGGATTGGCTTAATGTGTATGCCATGGCCGTCAATGAAGAAAATGCAGCAGGCGCGCGCGTAGTAACTGCGCCAACCAATGGCGCTGCCGGCATCGTGCCCGCTGTATTGCACTACTACCAGCGCTTTGTTCCGGGCGCGAATGTACAGGGAGTACAAGATTTCCTCTTAACCGCGGGAGCTATCGGCATTCTTTATAAACTGAATGCATCTATCTCAGGAGCAGAGGTTGGGTGTCAAGGCGAAGTCGGAGTAGCGTGTTCTATGGCTGCAGGCGGGCTGGCAGCAGTATTAGGCGGCACGGTGGAACAGATTGAAAATGCCGCTGAAATCGGTATGGAACACAATTTAGGCCTGACCTGTGATCCTGTTGGAGGCTTGGTCCAAATCCCCTGTATTGAGCGCAATGCAATGGGCGCAGTAAAAGCATTAAATGCGGCCCGTATCGCTCTGCAGGGCGATGGTACCCATCACATCTCGCTGGATTCGGTGATTAAAACTATGCGAGAGACCGGGGCGGATATGAAAACTAAATATAAAGAGACTTCCAGAGGAGGGTTGGCGGTCAATATCGTTGAATGCTAGGGCATGCCCTAGTTAGCTCTAATTTAAAAAGGTTAAAACCCGCGCGTATCTGAAAATAGCGCGGGTTTTAACCTTAAATAGAGCCTTTGAGGCTTTGAAAAATGCTTAGGCCATATTTATAGCGCGTTGCATGGTGGCGGCAAAGTCCTGCCTATCGCAAAGCTGTTTTTCAAGCGCTTTGATTTCTTGGTTGAGCATTGAATCTAATGAAAGACTTCCTTCAGAAGATCTTTTTGCAATAGCAGGAATCTGCTTAGAGATATCTGTTAGATTACTTGTCAAAGATCCTTTGCGCGGAGGAATGGCAGGAAGCTCCGTTATATCTTCAAATGTATTAAGAAACGGCGTGTAAAAATCTAAAACGCTTATTCTACCTTGGGTAAGTGCAGATGCTGGGCGCTCAATGGGCTGTTGTGGATTTACAATAATCTGCTTTGAAACAGAGTACTGCATTTGCTTTATAGGATCTGAAGAGACGATTTTAACCAGACTATCGTTATTGACCTTATTGGAATAGGTTGGTGATAGCGCTTCATCAATAGTATAGATATCGTGGCGAGATTCACTATATGCCGAAGGTGGGTAAGCCGGCGTGTACAGATTATGCGAGCTACTACTACTTTGGCTAGTCATGCTAGTTGGCGATAAATTTCCCTTATTCCTATCCATAGATGCAGGCTTGGAGCAAGGTTTGCTCCCTGGCCAAAATTGCTCAGGGTCTTTCTGCGGTTTAGTGTTTTTGGGCGAACGGTATTTTTCTACTAGATGCTGAAGGCCTGCCGTATTAATAGTCAGTTTATAAGGTTTGCTGCGCGCTCGTTGATGGGTGGGTGCCAATTCTTGCAGGGGCATGTAAGTATATGTCTCGTTCTGCGCTCTGTGTGCCGAATGAGAGGATGCTTCACTATGTTGGCCAAAAGACTGCGCACTATTTATAGAGAAAGTCTTGCTATGGTTGGAATGCGCGTAGGTGACAGACGACTCTGGAGTGGGATAGCCATGGTTATTTCGCTGCATCCTACTTGGAGAGTAAGAAGACTTTTCTCCATGTATGTTTAAGGATTCGGCGCTGGTTGCTGAAAAATTCCTGTTGTGATTGGAATGAAAATACATAGCAGACGACTTTGGATAAGCATACAAAGTTGTTTGCAAAGAAGATGCCGCAGTACTTCTGCTTGAAGACATTGAACGTCGTAGAGAAAAAGCATCCCTATGAGTGGATGGAGCCCTGGTAGTGGGCTCTAAGGGAGTGCTAGAAGAAGATTGAGAAGTGCCTGTATTTCTCCATAAACTGGTGAACGCGTTTTGAATGGAAGAAAAGAGTTGGCAATGGCGTGTGGAAGTCATGCAGTATTCTTAAATTGTAAAAGGGGGAGTTGGGCAAGCCATTTATAGAGAATGCTCAATAGTAGAGCGAAGTACGAGGAAAAATGAGCTTACAGATTCTGTAATCTTCGTTCAAATATTCTGCTTCGCACGTAGGCATGTCCTCAATCGCCCCAAAGGGCCCATCTTTGGGGGCGTGCGGTGCTCGGGATCCTCACTGTACTCAAGTACAGTTCCGGTCCCTGTGCTCCTGCTCCCCCAAATATGAACCCTTTTGGACAATTGAGAACCTGCCCTAAGGCATGTATTACTTGCTGGTAAGAATTTAGGTTTGCGCTGTGTAAGCTGCGAAGTATGGGGGAAGGATTAACGTATAAATTCTGTAATGCCTGCCTGCATATTCTGCTTTGTTTATAAGAGTGATTTTTAAAGCGCCTAAAGTAAGGCTAAACCTACAATGAACGGTAGGTTGGTGGTGAGCAATGTTCTCTAACATGTGCACCACCGACTTTTAATCATCGCTTTTGGTATGTACATGCAGGTTTTAAAAGGAAAGCGGTCATCATGTTGGGGTTCCTTCGTCACCACCAACCTACCGTTCATTGTAGGTTGGTGGTGAGATACGAACCCCAACATGCATACCACCAGCTTTAAATTTTAAATCATCGTTTTTGGCATGCATATGCAGGTTTTAATTAGGCAATAGCAGCCTGAGGAAAGGTTTGATAGTTTTGGGGGGTGCTGGGTGTAGCGCTCAGAATGGGGTAGCTTACTGTAGGATTTTGTATTGCACATTCAGCCTGTACATAGGTCACATTATTGATCGTGACCGTGGTGGGGTGGTAACCATTGATATGAAAAGATAACCCGTTATGCCCACGGTTAACGAGAGCAGGCGCTTCTAAATCTGGCGCGTTGTCGCTGAGATTGGAGCGCGCACGTTCTCTTAGACATTTAACTAGGCCATAAGTGAGTCCCGCTACGGCAGAAGGGATAAAGGCTGAAGCCATATAAGTCGCAGTAGGTGTCACAGAAGAGCATTCCTTGTTGGGCAAGAATAGAGTAGCCATGCTGAGCATATTCAATAGTTCAACAGTGACTGAGTTGGCCATAGGCTTTCAAATTTAAGCACGGATAGCAGAAACTCGATTTTAGATACCCTTTTTACCTGGAAAGAACTCAAATTAGATGAATCGCATGTTATAAAACGCTGACTTTCATTGGCAAGGTATTCTTATTACTCTCACAAGGCGACGATGACATGACTTATGCACGTTGGATTCCTTCCATTTTTTTGGGCTTAACACGCACTTTGGCAAATATTTTTCGCTATATCGCAGTAGCTTTTTTATGTAGTGCAACCTTGACTATGGTGGCATGCAAGCGTTCCTCGAATAGTCAATATAGCTGGGAATTGACCCAAGTACAGGGTCACCTACCAGACCTTGGTTTTTCTTTAACCTCAGACCAAGACATTAAAGTTACTGAGAAAAATTACCGCGGTAAGGTGGCATTAGTTTATTTTGGTTATACCTATTGCCCAGATGTGTGCCCAGAAACACTGTCGCGTTTAATGCAAGCCATTACGCTGTTGGGCGTGCAAGATGCGGAAGCTGTGCGTATTTTGTTTATTTCTGTTGATCCTGCTCGTGATCGTCCTAACCAGTTGCATGACTACGTGCATGCATTTGATCCCAAGCATATTGTTGGATTAACGGGTTCTCATGCACAGATTGAGGCACTTGCAAAGCGCTATAGAGTGGCTTATGAAGCAAGTAAACCAGATAGTGATAATCAGTATGAGGTGATGCACAGTTCTGCTGTGTATATTTTCGATAAAGCAGGCCGAGCACGGTTAATCGCAACCTCTAGTGATTCTGCTACTCAAATTGCGCACGATGTGCGCCAACTCTCCAGGACTCCGTACCATGAAGAAAATTAAAGGCTATCTTTTTGCAAATGTAGCGCGCTGCTTGATGTCAGCCGTGCTCTTGCTTGCGGGTATGCAAGCACATGCCCAGTTGGCGGTATCAGACCCAGTAGAGGGTAAGGTGACAGTCATCGAAGGATCAGCATGGGTGCGCTTACTCCCAAATGGTATGGCTGCTGGCTATATGACGCTGAATAACTCCAGTCCAGCGCTTGTAGACCTGGTTTCCGCTTCTAGCCTCAAATACTATGGTCGTGTTGCCATACACGAAAGCCTGAATGAAGGTGGGGTGAGCCGTATGAGAAAAATAGAAGCACTCCCGCTCCCAGCGCATAGCCAAGTTGCACTAGCTCCAGGGGGATACCATCTTATGCTGTTACACCCAAAGCAAAAAGTAGTGCCTGGTAATCAAGTGACATTGTTTCTGACTTTTTCAAGTGGCCAAACATTGAAAGTGGTTATGCCTGTGCGTAAAGCCACCGGAGCGCATTGAGCGCGTGGATTGAGGAGCGGGTAGTCTCAATCCACAGAAGTGGTCAGACAGCGTTGATTTCTGCCCAGCAATTGGGTGTTTCGTATAGCCGTACCCGACTCAGTTTGAGCTGCGTTCCATAATGGGCTGCATAGAGTGGAGACAAGGTATTAAAAGCTAAGCTCGCTAAATTTTCAGCGGTAGGAATGCACTCTAAGACAACGGTTTTATGGTCGGGCAATGAGTCGAGAAACGTGCGCATGGGCTGATCACCTTGGTACACCAGAAACGCGTGATCCCACAAGTTAACCAAATGTTCGAGGGCAAGCGCTTTGACTTGTGCGAAATCCATCACCATGCCCCGGTCAGAAGCGCCGGGAGTCTTTATTGGTGTGCCCATCAGGGTGATTTCAAGTACATACCGATGTCCATGCACATTGCGACACATGCTGCGATGATCGGGGATGCGATGCCCTGCATCGAATTCAAGTTTGCGGGTAATGGTCAGCACAGCATTTAAAAGAGGTAAGAGTCAGAGAAAGAAAGTTTTGAGGGCATGCCCTACGGAATATTCAAATATTTATGTGTCTGTAAAGATAGCCGCCAGCGAGGATGGTCTTTACACCATGCAATTGCAAAATCAATTGCAGATCGTGCGTTTGGTTCATTGGGCATAAAACCACTTAGAGGAGCCATAGGCTGAACTAAAAAATGGTCGAATTCAAGCGCTTCGTACTCTTTTAAAGAGGCATGTGCCTGCGGAACCACCACTTTTAATTCATTGCCTTTAGATACAACTAGTGGATTGCCTGCTTTAGGGCTAACACAAACCCAGTCAATTCCAGCAGGTACGGGCAAGGTGCCATTAGTCTCGATTGCAATCTCAAACTGCTGCGCGTGCAGTGCCTCTATAAGAGGAGCATCGAGTTGCAATAAAGGCTCTCCCCCTGTGCAAACCACTAAGCGAGATCCATTATTGCCAGAAGGCGTAGCGGGCCATAGCGAGGCAATTTTTTGAGCGAGGGAGGAGGCAGTGTATTTCCCCCCATTCAACCCATTCGTTCCTACAAAATCGGTATCACAAAAGGTACACGCTGCTTTCGCCCGGTCTTGCGCTCGCCCGGACCATAAATTGCAACCACTAAAACGGCAAAATACAGCGGCACGCCCTGCATTGATTCCTTCGCCTTGCAGAGTATAAAAAATCTCTTTAACGCTATACATGTGCTGCACTCTTCTTTAAAAAATCTTCATAGCCTCGTTGGCGTAATACACAAGCTGGGCAGCTACCGCAACCATATCCCCATGCATGCAATACATCACGTCCACCCAAATAACAGGTGTGTGTATGGGTGCGAATAAGATCCACCAGTGCCGTGCCTCCCAGCTGCTGTGCTAGGCCCCAAGTGCCTGCCTTATTAAGTCGCATCAGCGGAGTTTCAATTATAAAGCGGGTACCCATGCCTAAATTGAGTGTGACTTGCAAAGCTTTCAGCGTGTCATCTCGGCAATCAGGGTAACCGGAATAATCGGTTTCACACATTCCGCCTACCAGCACACGGCACTTGCGCTGGTGAGCTAGCGCAGCTGCTAACGTGAAGAATAAAAGATTTCTTCCAGGAACGAAGGTATTGGGTAATCCGGTAGCATCTTCTGTAATCGCTACCTCTTCGGTCATGGCACTTTGACTAATCACTCCCAGCATAGGAAGCTCGATTAAGTGATCTTGCCCTAGCGCATTTTGCCACTGTGGAAAGCGCTCTATTAATGCTGTGCGAAAGGTATGGCGGCAATCCAGCTCGACATGGTGGCGCTGTCCATAATCAAAGGCCAACGTCTCAACGTGTTCGTAATGGCTAAGCGCCCAAGCCAGACAGGTTGCTGAATCTTGCCCACCTGAAAAGAGGACCAAGGCGCGATTGGATGACAGAGAGTCGTGAGGGTTAGAGATAGACACTAGCTGTTCCTAGGAGCGTTCTTAGAATCTGTTCTAATACAGATCTTGAGAGACATGGAAAGTAACAGATTATTTTTGCGCCACATCATACGAGAATACGCAGTGAAAAATTCGATTGTTTTTCGCATCCTGGTTGTCGTGATTTTTTTGACCATTCTGGTCAGTATCGTCTCGGGGGTTTTGATTGGTATACAAACCTATCAAAGAGCCCGTGATGAAGCGCTGACAGATTTAAGACGGGGCGTTATAAATACATGGAATATGACCGAAGATAATTTGTTAAAGACGAGCAAAGATGCGAGTCGCTTACTGGCTGCCTGGAAAGTACTAGCAGATCAGAAAGAGCAAGATCTTCCGTTAGCTGGGGGCCCTGTCGTTTTTTTCCCAAAACAAAAGCAGCGTAGCGCAAACCACGCCTTATTTATTAAAAAAGCAAGTCGGGCTGCCAAAATGTTGGGCACAGCAACCACATCAGCAGGAGATACTTTTCTCGATTTTGCAGCAGAAGGCACGGCTATTCATTTTCCGCGGCCTGTATCTACCGCTTATGCCCGCGCACGCTCTAAACAGATTGCCGCTTTGCGAAAAAAAGCGGCGCTTACCAAGGGGCAAGTGGTGTGGGGGCCATTATTTTTTGACCCATTCTGGAAAACTTGGATGATTTCTGTGGTGGCTGTAGAGCGCGATGCGCTTGGGCGGCCTACTATGCTTGCTGGACATAGTTTAAGACTCCATACCTTAATTAAAAAGCATTTATTGCTTTTTCCCCTAGAAGCTAGCAGCTTTGTACTGACACAGTCTGGTGAAGTTATTCTGCCTTTGAGCGACGCAGGGGCCCGTTATTTCGCTCCGGAAATTTTAAAAAAATTAGTAACCGATGTACGCCAAAATGAATCTTTCCCACAGTATCTTTCCTTGAAAGATGGAAAAGCGTATGTCGTTCAGCTGGCAGGAATTGATTGGTACTTTGCTGCAATCATTGCAAACGATGTGCTCGAGGCACAAGCATGGGCTCCATTTTATGACACATTGCCTATCCGATTGATTGGTCTCGTCGTGGTGTGTTTAAGCCTGTATTTAGTGGTGAGCCAAATCTTAGCCAAACCCCTTTTGGCTTTTATCGCCGATATTGATAAGGGTCGTTTGAGTGCGGTGCGTCCTCGCTTGGAATATAAAAGAGTCGACGAATTTGGTCGGTTTGCCTCAGCCTATAACTCTTTGCTAGATGAGGTGGATGCGCAGTATGGCGCGCTGGAGCGTCAAGTACGTGAGCGGACTGCCGAACTGGAAGTGGCTCGAAAAGAAGCATTACGAGCAAATGAATTAAAGAGTCGGTTCCTAGCCAATATGAGCCATGAAATCCGCACACCCATGAATGGGGTTATTGGCATGTTGAGTCTACTAGTGGACTCTCCGCTCAATTCAGAGCAGCAGCGCTATTGCTTGGTTGCCAAACAAAGCGGCGAACTTTTGCTCTCCATTATCAACGAGATCCTTGATTTTTCTCGACTTGAATCCAATAGTGTGGCGATCAATAAAGGGCCTTTTGATCTGCTGGCTTTCTTTGACAAAGTAGTGGAAGTATTTATTCCAAAAGCGCATGAAAAAGGGCTGCGTTTAGAGCTCAATGTAGCATCCGATGTTCCTACTTATGTAGTTTCAGATGCAACGAAATTTCAACAAGTCATCACAAATTTATTAGGCAATGCGATCAAATTTACCCATGCCGGGAGCGTGAAAGTTGAAGTAGAGTTTTTAAGCAATGAAGGGACTCCTGAGCTTGCGCCCCGTTTGATCGTTCGTATTGTAGATACAGGAATTGGAATTTCCAGCGAAGCAATACAACATATTTTTGACCCCTTTATACAAGCGGATGCGTCGATTACCCGTCGCTTTGGCGGCACAGGACTTGGGCTTTCTATTTGTAAGCAGTTAACGGAGCTTTTGGGCGGAGAGCTACGGCCGCAGAGCGTGCAGGGAGAAGGCACTACCTTTACGGTGGCATTGCCCGTACAAAGCGCCGATGCAGCGGTACAGCAACGCATTCAAACTAAATGGCGTGCATTTTCTGGCCTACATATTCTAATAGTCTATATGGGCCCCGATTTGCCACCCGCTTTATCTAATGGCTTTAAACGCTTGGGCGTTACATGGACCCTAGTGGGTTCAGTAGACGATGCAATAGCTATACTTTTAGATGAAAACAGCGCCCCTATTGATGCGGTATGGTGTGATGAGCGTGTGGGGCCAAAAGTGCAGCGGCAATTGGCCAATGCTATTCGTACTAGAGTGGCCTCAGAAAAAGCGCTTGCTCTACAAAAATGCTGTCCAATACTAGTAAGCCTCAATCTAGGACCCTTGTCAGCGCGCTTCGCGCCTCCTCAAATTTCATCAGATGGCTCTAAACCATCTAAAAAAATAGCCACCTTATACGGCCTTCCTTTGCTTTTTGAAGACTTAGTCACCACATTGGGAATGATGGTCGGGCAAGTAGAAGTAACCAAGCCCGAACCTCAATTTAAGTGTCAGCCTTACACTTTGAATCTACTGGTCGTAGATGATGTGCCGGTCAATTTAGAAATCTTCGAAATTATGCTGCGAAGACTAGGTCACAAAGTAAAGTCCGTAAGTTGTGCTTCTCAAGCTTTTGAAGCGCTTAGCACAGAAATCTTTGATGCCCTTTTGCTAGATGGACAAATGCCGGGCATGAGTGGGCTAGAAGCATCAAGACGAATTCGAGCTGAGCAGGAACCTATTTTAGATTCCGAGGTCTATATCATTGCACTTTCAGCGGGCGTGCTTGAGGATGAAAAGGCGATATTTTTAAATGCAGGTGCAAATGATTTCCTACCCAAGCCCATTGTTCCAAAAATGCTAGCCAACGCGCTACTCAAAGTGATGGACTATCAGCTGGCGCGGGGCATAACGCTAGAGCCCGCCTCCTGGTCCAACCAAGCGGCGCCTGAAACAGAAAATACTTCTTCTGAGCACGGGTTTAGCCGTGAGCTAGAGCTCAGATTTCACGAAGAAATAAACCGCCTATACACCTTGCTTCAAAAAGGTGCTGAATGCGCAGATTTCAATGCCCTCTTATCTGAGCTACATAAAATGAAAGGCATAGCGGGACAATTTGCGGCATGGAAGCTCGAATCCGCAGTGCAAGAAGCCGAGCACGCTGCAAAACAAGCCGATCTAGTAGAAGTGCTCGAATGTTTAAATGAGATAGGTAAAGCGATTGAACAGATCGTACATCCCAAAAAGTGATGCTTTTGAAAGCAGATAAGGCTTTTCTGAAAAGAGAGTAGCTATTGCAGGGTGCGCTATCAAAAGAGCTCTAAATAAGTAGGTAAGCTCTGTTTTGCTTAAAAATAGCTATTTGGTAGGGCCGGAATAATTCTAAGGTGAATACCTGATTCAAAATGGGGCGACCCTACTATAATGCCGCCTTGCTTGGTAATCCAGATCGATTGATTGCACAGAAAAGTAAGCGCGACACGTTTTCTACTGCATCGTGACTAAACTAAAACTGGAGGAACAGCGCAATGACAGAAGTAGCGGAACCAGATCTACAAGAATTAGACAGACAGCTTGATACGCTTAAAACATTAATTGGACGCTTTGAACAATTTCCAAAAGAAGTCCGCGCACTCACAGAGGGCGCCAGAGATCCTGCCACCCAAGAAGCGGGTGAAGCGCTTCAAAAAGCGTGGGAAGGAGGGTTGCGAGATAGCGTGAAAAAAATGATCAGCTATACGCAGCAAGTTGTAGGCTTACATGAAGAGTTTCAAGGTGTCCTTCAAGCGGTGCAATCTTTTTCAGATAGTGATGCTCCAGCTTTGTCTGAGCAGGTTGAATTATTCGCTCCTAGCGCGGATGAAGCCGCTACAGAGCAGACACAGGACATAATCCAGTTACAAGGGACAGATGCTGCTGCACCTGTTTTAAAGAGAAAAAAGACAAAACATTTTGTTTAGCCTTTAGTTATAGCGCACCGCAGGTTTCATTTTCTGCGCTGCTTTAGGTGGTTTTTTGTTCTCTTCCTTATTTTTATATAATTTTTATTTTAGGAATTTTTGCATGACTCAAGCTCTCAATGTAGCGCTCAATGATCATAAAAGCATGCCCAATCTAGTAGTTGGGGGGGTGAATGCGCAGCAATCGAATGAAAAGCTAGAAGCAGCTTCAGATGCGCGCGTTACAGAAAGTTTGAAACAATTGTCTGCAGCCATGGCCCCTGTGCAGGCAGCAAGTAAAACGACGCAAGAACTGCATAGTTTGTTTTCTAAGACTAGGCAAGATTTGGAGCAAGGTGCTTTAGCTGAAAAGTCTCCATTGATGCAGATAGAAAACTTCCCTGCTGACGAAAACATAACGTTTTCTTCCAAGGGCCTAGGCATAGACGTAGATAACCAAGTCTCTTTTGGTAAAGGTTTTAGAACCAGAAATATTGCATCGGAAAATATTTTTGCCCGGATACAGCGTGCGTTTGAAGAGTTAAGAAATCTCCAGCAAATGCAGCTCTCAGCCTGCGTGGATGATTTAGAGCGCAGCACCTCATTAGCGAGAAACATTACCGACCTTGCTAATTATTTGCATACCAAATGGATGGAAATGGTAGCCGAGGGTCCTGAAAAGAAATTTGAATGGTCGGCAGGGAAGGAGCAAGGCGAAAAAGGCGCTATGGAGAATTTATTTGCCTTCATGAGAGAGCAAAATATTAAGGTGAATAACCAAAGTATTGATGACTGGCTCAAGCAAAAGCCTGAAGGGGGAGTAGATAAAGTAGGAGAAATGACCCAGCCTGAGCTCGTTATGCTTAAAGAAACCCTCAGAAATGAATCACAAAAGAAAACCGACTTTAACGCACAGCTACAAACCAAAGTGACTGCATTCACGCAAACCTTCAGCAATTACCAAGAAGGTTTAACCAATATGATTACAACAACTTACAAAACCTTACGCAGCATTATTGAAGGCTTGCGGGTATAAATATGAAGCAAGACGCGACCGTACTTGCTGAATTGCTTGCCAAAATAAGTAATGTGCATACGCAAGCAGAAATTGAGCCAGAGCATATGCATATGCTGTACGTGTATGCCTGTCAATGTGCAGATCGCGGGGATGTAAAAACAGCGGATGAGTTGTTATATGTTTTGTTGCTGCTCGATGCCTTAAATTTTGATTACGCCCTTTCGCTCGGCTTGTGCCGACAAAAGCAGGGTCTACATAAAGAAGCTTTGTTCTATTTCTTGCGGGCGAGCGCAATGAAGCGCGCAGACCCGAGGCCGCTTTATCACGCAGCCTCAAGCTATCAAAAACTAGGGGATGTAAACAGCGCTCGACGCGCGCTTACAGGGGTAATGCAGTGTGATCCCGAAGCAGATGCGGAGGTAAATACAAGTACGACATCTGAGTCTTATCAGATTGAATGCCAAGCGCTTCAAAAAAAAGCGCAGCACTTGCTAGAGCAGCTTCCTCCTGCTGTTGCGCAATGAAAATGCGTTTTGCTTTATTGCGCAGGCTTGCTTCAAAAAGTGCTTTGATTATAGAGCGCTCCATGCCATATACCGTGTCATGGCAAGCTGTTTTGAGTTTAAAGGATAAAAAATGCTAGAAAACTCTACATCACTGATGCGAGCATTTCCTGCTTCTGTTATGCCTTCTAAGTTGATGGGCGGCATAGAGAATATCGATGGCACTACGAATATACCTGTACCGTTTGCACAGAAAGGCGTGACAGATTTATATGTATGGGAGAAAGACTCCGATTCGCCATACCGAGGTAAAGAGGAGCGCTCCGTTGCTTTTGAACGCTGGCCGAATATAGGTGAAGAGACCGTCACGCCCACCCAGGCACAGGCTTCCCTGTCTTCTATCATTACCCAACTACAAACCAGCGCGCGCGCAGAGCTTCCTGAGGCAAAAAAAGAATCATTCACTCAAATTTCTTTTCAGGCCCGCTCAGAAGGCTTGTCTGTCGAGAGTTTATTGTTTGCACTGCAAGAATTTTTAGTCGGTAAACGCGTGTTGATACACATTAGCTCAGAGAGTGCGTTAAAAGCGATGCAAGCTGCCCGCGATATAAGTAATGAGCGGCAGATTAAGATGTATGAGGAGCAAAGTAGCGCTGCTGAAAAAGAGCGTAATCATCAGCGTTGGTCAGGATTAACAACCACGGTTTGCTTAGGCGTTTTATCCGCACTTGTGGGAACCCTGTCAATTTTCCCTATTCTTGTTGCTGGAGGAAGCCTGTTGACGTTTGCTGGGGTTTCAGGCGTATTGATGTTAATGGGCGCCGCGACCTCTATGGTCAAAGCCGGGCTTCAAGGTGCGCAGATGCATGCAGCCTCACAAGGTGAGGCAAAAGCTGTAAAAGATTTGCAAAAAAGTATAGATGTTTCAGGTTCTATAGAGTTTACATGCACGAGCGTCGCGTTAGCAATTGATTTGGCGGTGGTGGGCGTTTGGTATTTTGGTATTAAGGGTGCCGTGGTGGAAAGTGTGGGCACTCTTACGACAATTGGAGAAATTGCTACTGAAGCCGCTGAAGAAATAGCTATAAATAAAGAAATAGCACGCATGCTAAGTGCCCCTACAGATTCTGCCAGTAAATTTTCTGTACGTGGTATTTGGAATACGTTGCGAAAGGGCGCTACAACAGAAAAATATACTGCATTTGAGCTTGATACTCTTGAAAGAATGGCTGATGGAAGCATTAAAGTAACGGGAGGCGCCAAGTTCGCTGAAGACCTAGTTATGGCTGCAGAGGCCGCAAGAGTGCCCAGTATACAAAGCCTCTCTAGCCCCGAATTCGTCAGTACTTTGAAAGAGGCACTAAAACGTGTCCGCTGGCAGAATTTCGATTTAAAAAAGATCGATGAGGTAATAGAAGCTGCGCATAAACAAGCACGAATTGTGCAGGAAAGCAAGCAAGCGCTTGAATATTCGAAAATTTTTAATAAAGAATTATCCGCAGCGCTTACTAAGGAGCTTATATCTAATACCCCGAAATTCAAATATGCTCTCATACCAAGTTTACTTATGCGGAGTGCCGAAAGGGCTGCTAGTGGTGTGCTTGGACACTATGCAGCAGAAGCTAATTATTTGGCTAATACACTGAATGCGCAACTGAAACTTGAGCGGGAAGTGCAGCAGTTGTTGACCCAGAAAGCCATTGCGGACAAATTGGAAGATTTGGAAAAAAATACCCAAGAGATGGGGAAAATTTTAAAAGATATTGTGGAGTGGGTTACACAATTTATAGAAGCCAAGAGAAAAGCAATTGATGCGCTGGCTCTTATTAGATAAGATTTTTTCGATACGAATGCTATTTTTCGTTTTTTAGACGATTTGAAAATAGTTACCTGAAACAAAAAATGCGCTAACGCAATTAAGGATCACTAATGAATACTTTAGTTTCTAGCATGCCACTGCATGCTCGCGAAAATATTTCAGCAGAAACAAAGCCTTTGGCTACTAAACGGTTTTCTGAGGTTCAACTTACTGCTAATGATTTGGCTAATATGGAGTGGATGAATGCCTCCATCGTAGCTATTATGCGCATCGTGCTTGAAATTGCGCAAAAAGCTGCCGGACTCATGCGGGATAGCAATATGAAAGTAGAAGCGCTATCCGGACAAATTTATATTGAGCAGGCTTTTTCTGCTTTAAAAGATAAACTTGCAGGTTTAGAAAAAACTTTGGATGCCACCCAAAAAGTAAATTTTTGGAAGGTAATAGGTGGTGCCGTTAGTATTGGTGGGGCTGGCTATTTTGGTGTTAAAGCTTATATAGGTAATCCCATAAGTAACACTGCAATAGATTTTTTTAGCAGATTAACTACGCATAATACTTTGATTGATACCATTCCTGAATGGGCTAATGCCCCTGGCAGAACAGAAGGCCAACAGCAATGCGAAATGGCTGATACCAAAAGCACCATCAACAACGTAACCCGTGAAACACGCGATCGTTTGAAAGAATTAACAAACCAGATGTCTTCATTGATTAGCAAAGCCTGTACAACGCTTGAAGAAGCACTGCGCAGCCTCAGTGCGGTGTATAAAGTGCCATTTAGTGTTTAATGGCTTGTTTCGCCAGGGGGTGGTCTTGAAGCCTTTCATGTGCTCAGCTTCGTTTTGATAAGCTGGAGGCGTGGAAGGCTGCTTTTTGAGATCCTCCTTACTCTGCATGCGAGTCCAAAGTCATTTCGTTAAAATGCCTTAGAGCGCTTATAATCCTAAAAATTAAAAATGGCCGCTTTGCGTAACAACGCTAAGCGGCATACCCAAAGTTTGGCTGGACAAAGGTTAGTCGTTATGACAACTCGTTTTACATGGAAATTACTGTTTCAAAGTGGCTTGCTCAATAAGCAGGAACTCCATTTACCACAAGGTGAGGTAACGGTTGGTTCAGGCAGTGAGTGGGACATTGATATGCTCGGAGCTATGCCTGCTGCAGAAGAAGGAAGCAGCGGGCATATTGCATTGAGTGTAAGCGAAGACGGTGTGCTCCTTCGTCCAGTCGATATGCGCTGCATGGTCGATGGTCAACTAGTAAAAACAGAACAAATAGCCTTGCAAGCCGGTCAGACAGTCACTGTCGGGGGCTGCATTTTCGTGCTTGGGCGCGTGGGTGAAGAGATGGCTCCATCCGCATCCTCAGGCGAGGATGCAGAGGACGATTTGGATGCAGCTGAAGAATCGCTCCAGCTAGAATCAAAAAATAAGGGTTGGTTTAATTTTAGGAAAGATCCTACGAATACGCATGAGATAGATGCGTTGATGGGTGAGCATGCGCAGGCTTCGCATACTAAACAGGTAAAAGAAGGAAGGCGCTGGCTTCGAATATTTGGCGTAGCGTTGCCCGGGAGCCTTGCAGCGGCCATTGTTTTTGCATTAGCCTATGCTAGCCAAGAGCTTCGTGCCTCAGTAGTGTTGCCTTCGGAGCCTTTTAGCCTAGAGCGCTATCGCGAATCCTTATCCAAAACCGGCTTGTCTGGTGTAAAAATAGAGCGAGATAAAAGCGGGACCGTTAAGCTGACGGGTGAGTGCTGGGAAGCAGATAAATTACAGCCGTTTTTGAATAGACTCACAGAGTCCGGAACCGCCTATCAAAATGAAGTGCTCTGCCAGGACGATTTGCAGCGCACGGTTGGGTATGTGCTTCAAGCGCACGGCTATCCTAATATCCGCGTGACATCCGGCACCCGATTAGGGGCGGTAATCATCGCTGGAAATATTAGAGCAGATGCCCGGTGGCAAAAAGTGACCAAGCAGCTCAATAAATTACCAGGTTTGCTTGAATGGACGGTACACAATGATGCAGAAGCATCCTTATCGGGTTTAATTTTAGCCTTGCGTGAGCGTGGTTTATTGTCCAAATTAAGCCTATCTCGGCAAGATGATGTGTTGACGGTAACAGGCCAACTCGATGATGCGCAACAGCAGGTACTCAAAGAAGTCTTGCGCCCCTATGAAACACCTGAACCTTTTGCTGGTGAGCCAGGCAAAGCGCCCGAGCTTGCAGAGGGGGCTACTAAACAAAGAGTGGCATTACGTGTCATTTATCAAAATATCCCCGCACTCAAGCAAGAAGCAGGTATTTTCCCCGCTCCCATCGTGAGTTTTAGTGGCAATCGGCAAAGCGCTGCCTTGCAATTAGCCAATGGGATGACCGTTCAAGCAGGCAGTGCATTGCCTAGTGGTTATACGATTACACGCTTAGATGAATCGGGTATCGAGCTGCAAAAAGAAGGCCAACTCGTCCATTTCCCATTAGGGCTTTAAGATTATTTCATAATGGCTCAATTAACCGTTTTAGAAGACAATTTATTTGCAGATACAAAAGGGGCGTATCTGCAAGCATGCACCTCGATGCTAGCAGCAGAAAAAAAGCGCCTAGAGGCACTACTTTCTAAGGGCAGTACACCTGTTAACTATAGAAAATATACCCAGCAGCTTTTAGCTATAGAACATACGCGTGTTGTGGTCAATGCGGTATGGTGCACCTATCACGGCCCCCTACCTAAAATGACAGCTGCCCCTCCCGCTGCTGCCGCATAAAAATGGGTAGGTTGAGAACATTTGTATCTTTAAACCACATACCTTTGCGATAGGCGTAGGTTGGTGGTGAGGCACGAACCCCAACATGCATACCACTGACTTTTATATTTATTTTTGAGAGTTTGTAGGCTGCTCTTCAAGGAAGGCGGGTAGCGTGTATATTGAGATTCCTCTACTTGGAAATACAGTATGGTTGAGCGAAAGCCCTTACCTGACTTGCACGATGTTCCTCACCTAGAGCTCGAAAAAATGTCCAGCGAGCGTGCCGAATTTTCCTTCCGGGGTGCAAAAGGGCATATGCATCGATGCGATCTGGGATTGTGTATGGCACTGGCATTTCCTCGCCGCGTGGAGGGGCTGGATCTAGCGCATAAAATTTCCTTGCTCTTAGCTTCCCAAGAGCAAACTTTTGATTTTGGGCTTCAATATGATGGAGTCCACTGGTTGTTATGGCGCCGCCATGATGTAGGCGCCCTCTCTTCCGAAGGCTGCCAACACGCATTGGATGAATTATTATCCGTAATGCGTTTTTTATATAGTCGTTTTGTGGGCAGAGCCCCTAAACACAAGGGTTTATACAAATCCTCTGTGGGGCGTTTTGCATAAATCTTGCTTTTTTATTTGTAAGCCAGCTAGTCTGGCCTCATATATGGCCCATGCTCTGTTAAAGCATTTCGCTGCGCAGAAATCGGCCATTTTTTATATGCGCTAAACTTACAATATTGCTGCTTGTAATAGCGGGCCTCTGTTATAAGTCAAACGGTGGTTTTCATATCATTTATATCTGTTTTAACAGTAAGTAGAGGGAAAGGTGAAGCGAGCGTTACTGGGAATGGTATTGGCCTTATCTGCCTGGGGCAGTGCGCATGCTGCCGTGCATATTCCATGGAATGGGGCACCGTACTTTATTGCTACACGTGGCGCCAAAGTAGCAGAGGTATTAAAAAGTATGGGAGCAAATTATGGCATTCCAGTCATAGTGAGCCCGGAAGTGGAAGACTACTTTGTAGGAACCATTCGAAACACGCAACCCGATCTAATTTTAGAGCGGTTTGTTCAACTTTTTAATCTGGCCACATATTACGACGGCCAAGCGCTCTATATTTATAAAACACAGGAAGCTAAAAGTCAGATCATTACACCCAAATATCTGACAACACGTAAGCTTGTAGATTACCTGAAGCACAGCAATGCAGTAGAGCAGCCTTATTGCACATTGAAAATGGTGACCAATTTCAATGCGCTCGAAATTTTCGGTGTGCCTATGTGTATTAACCGGATCAGTGAACTAGCGAAGAACCTAGACGAAAAAATTATGAACCAGGCGCAAAATCAGGAAACGGTCCGGGTTTTCCGCCTGAATTTTGCTTCAGCCAGCGATCATTCTTATACCTATAGAAACGACCAGCAGGTGCGTGTTCCAGGTATGGTAACCGTATTGCGCGAAATGGTACGCAGCCAATCCCCTGATGGCGAGGGTACCCCCGCGGGAGCTGGACAATTGATGGGGGGCGGCGTAATGGCAAGCACAGCCCTTCCTTCCTTCTCTGCAGATTCGCAACAAAATGCGGTAGTAATACGTGATCGAGAAGTGAATATGCCGATGTACGAGAAACTGATTGCGCAGCTTGACCAACCTTCGACACAAATTGAAATTTCAGTAGCCATCATCGATGTCAATGCGAGCGACATTGATCAGCTTGGCGTAGATTGGGCGGGGCAACTCAATGTGGGGCCAGGATCTATTGGCTTTAATAGTGGCGGCGGGGCAAATTTCAATACGGTATTGGGAGATGCAAACAACTTCATGGTGCAAATTAATGCGCTTGAGCAGCATGCCAAGGCCAAAGTCTTATCTCGCCCCTCTGTAGTGACACTCAATAATGTACAGGCCGTGTTAGACCGCAACATTACGCTTCGTACCAAATTGGTAGGGGAAAAAGTCGCTTCGGTCGATAAATTTTCAACCGGCTCGCTGTTGCGTGTAACCCCTCGGCTTATTAAGCGTGATGGGCTAGATCAAATTTTATTGGTCTTGAATATTCAGGATGGGCAAGAAGAGCGAGGCTACAATGCGAATAACTCAGGCGATACCGATATCCTGCCAAGCATTCGTAATGCAGAAATTTCCACGCAAGCGACCTTATTGCCGGGACAAAGTTTATTGTTAGGCGGATTTGTTCAAGATTCTCAATCCGATAATGATAGAAAAATACCTTTATTTGGCGATATTCCAGTGCTGGGCCACCTTTTCCGCTCCAAGCAAAGCAGTACAAATCGTGTAGTGCGTCTGTTTTTAATTAAAGCCGTACCCCTTCAGACCACGGTTGCTCGATAAGTTTTCTCTGCAAACGCTATAAGTGAAATATAGAAGTGCAAAAAGCCTCGAAGATTGGATGCTGAAGCCAAAGGTCGCTGGTTCGATTCCAGCCGGGCGCGCCAATAAATACAAGGGTTTGCGGCAAGTACGTTGACGCC
>JASSUK010000055.1:0-3426 GCA_031963045.1 Mycoavidus cysteinexigens | reverse complement strand
CTGGTTTTCATCAAGACGGCCAATACGCCCAGTGGGCATGTCGAGGTGCATATCGCGTCCGGCAGTTCAAATTATCAGACGCGTATCCTCGAGGTCCATACCACGTTTGCAAACGAAAACGACGGTACTTGGTTTATGGCAAACTGGGACCGTGACGGTATCCCGGACCTGGTTTTCATCAAGACGAACAATACACCCAATGGCCATGTTGAAGTTCATGTAGCTGTAGGTGGCAAGAGCGCTTGAACTTTGCAAGGAGAGTGAGGGGCCAAGTAAGTTTAGGTTCCGGTGGTGTTTCCCTTGCTTTCGCAGGGGCCCTCAATCTGGCTATCATTGTTACGTTTCCAGCCCACGCCACATCAAACCGGGCAGGCGTTTTTCCCGCCCCCGGCTTTCCTGTTTGATTTAGTTAAGGTTTATGAGACCTATCATGCTGGAAAGCTTTCGGTAAGCTGCTATGTACCCTGTAGTTATTAAATAACCTCAGTGTTTTATAAAGTCAGTTCCTACCCCACCTTTTTCAGCCGAATCCTTTTTGATTCCGGGCCCGACACAAGTGTCGCCGCGCCTTCTTTTCTACCAAGTCTTTGATGAAGCTAAAGCACTCGCTGGAATGTCCTGCTGCAAAGTAATTTACCCAGCCTCATAGTATCGGATTGATTAATTACACCACCCGGTCTACTGGTTGAGACTTATGTCGCCGGAATAGATCCTTAAGCTTACGTACTAATTCCGTACGCTTCTTGTGGGTATGTTCTTTAGCCTTCTCGAGCATTTTATCTATCTCGTTGAGATAAATATTACTGAGGAACGGGCTAGCTATCCCAGTTACTTGCTAATGTTAGATCGAGAATTAGAGAAGCAAGGCCACCGGTTTGTCCGATACGCGGACGATAACAATGTGTACGTGCGTAGCTGGAAAGCAGGACATTGAGTGATGGCACGGCTTAGACGCTTGTACGGACTACTGCACTTGAAAGTCAAAGAGACCAAGAGTGCAGTGGCCAGCGCTATCGCCTATGGGCTGCGCCTAAAAGAGTGGTCAAGCACAGCGTATCGACGCAAGCACGAGAGACGTTTAAGGCTCGAGTCAGGCAACTGACCAGTCGTTCAGGGGGGCGCGTCGTATGGAACAGGTGATCGAAAAGCTTAGATGCTATGTATTAGAATGAAAAGGCTACTATCAACTAGCTCAAACACCCAATGTCTTTCGGGAGTTGGATGAAGGGATGCAGCATCGATGAAGGGCGATTCAACTGAAACTATGGCGACACGGCAGAACGATCTATTGAGAACTGCTAGCGCTAGGTGCCTCAAATATTATGGTGGCCAAGATAGCGAAAAATGGCCGTCGCTGGTGGCACAATAGTGCACTTGGGCTGAATAAGATACTGACCATTGCTTACTTTGATCGGCTTGATATGCCTAAACTTTCCTCTTAACCTCAACTTCTCGAACCGCCCGGTGGTGCGGACCCGCATGCCGGGTGGTGTGGCAGGGGCGGAGAAGATCCCCCTATGCCGATCAAGACGTAATTCTTGCAAAGCTTTTTTACCTTCTAACTTTGAATAGTAAGGCTTATGGGAGTAGGGGCCGTGCCGGCAAAAAAAATCCCTGCACGCCATGCTTATAGCGTTTGCAGGGATATACGGCGTTCTAACGTAAGTAGCTTTACTGAACCGTAGGTTGTAATGAGATGTTGAGGCTTTGAGCTAAAGCCGTAATTTTGTCTTCAGTAAAGCCAGTAGCCTTAACAATTAGAGCTGTAGGCGCATGTGCTTTCAACAAATTTATAGCTGTTTGAACAATACCTTGTTCAATGCCTTTCTTTATGCCTAGGCGTTCCATACTGGTTACATACTCCATGTTGCGCTCCTGTTCTAGTTCTTCGATACGTTGATTATAACGATATTCTAGGTTTTCTGGTAAAGTCAAGATGCCATCGATGAAAGTATACAAATTAATAATTGCGTCCCGCCCCAGGCCTTTATCGTAAAGCTTTCGGGTCAAGGCAAGCTTCGAGACATAACGTTCTTCTGGCATAGAACGGGTTTTCAGTCCAGCTAGGTGTGCAGCGACAACCGTACCAAACGGATTGTCCATTTCCGTTAACTGGTCTTCCTGGCCTTGAAAGTCCAATAACTTACTAATCAAAAATTCAAAATGGCAAACAGGATGGCCCCATACTTCTTTAGTGTAATGGTTTGGCCGCCAGTTAACGCGATTATCTGCCAAGATGGCTAAGGTCAGAACAGGTAGATCATACAGTCGGTAGAAATATTGGAATAGCCGCTGTCCAAAGTGCTTGTCTTTCGTATTTTGAACCTCAACATGCAAAAGAACGAGGCAATGTTGCCCATCTAAAGACTTTACCTTGATGAGCTTGTCTACTCGCCGTGTGCTAATCATCGAATCCGATGTAATTTTTAGCAGCTCTTGGTCGAGCATTTCATAACCTGCCGCCCAATCAATCTTTTCGGCTAGATCTGGGTAGAAAAAGCGCATGAATGGTTGAAAATATACGTTTAGGACGTATTTCCATGCCTCATCGGCATGGGCACGTGGATTAGTCTGGAGGTTGGTCATGACAAATGATTGGGAAGCGAGTAGAAAATTCTTATATTAATGGACGTATCATATCCAAAAAATATACCGTATGGTCTTTGTTGCAAGATACAACCAAGTCCCCTTTCAAAGAGCAGGCTACTAGCGGAAATAGTATTGGTGCCATGCTAGTGCAAGACGGATTGATCTTGCTTGCCCTAGCAATATAAAGTAAAAAACTTTGGCACCTTTCATGCTTATTTATGAATCCATTTATGATTCAATATCAGAGATGAAACGTCGAGCGGCCACTTCTCCAAGACTAAGTAAATACTCCATCGTCGCTAGTGAAAGCAGGGGGTCTTCTTCCGAGGCGCCGCTCGTTAAATCTTGATGGTTATGTGCTAGTTTGCAGAGCGTTCCTAGCCCTCCAATAATTTTAGAGGCATCTTCTAAGTATTCGACAATAGCAGTAAGCCCCGCATTTTTTGCCGCAGCGTGTATTTTTTCATCCAAAACATTGCGTTCAAACTCAAGAAAAATAGCACGAGACTGTTTAAGTGTTCTATGATTGGCATCAGCCATGATTCACCTCTCTATTAGGTGGTTATGGTTAGGCTCTGCATGGTGTTGTCGCACTGCGCAGAGCCGCTCTTTTTTAAGGTACTGTCTTTTAAGTCGCTAATTGGGCTCTACAACCTCTTCTTAATTAGAGGTTTTTTTATAACAGCCCTATCATCAAGATAAGGGCCGCATAATTTATTGGGTGAGTTCAGATTTATTTTGGCTAAACTGTTCTCGTTTTATCTTTCCAGGTGCGCCAAAAGCAAAATCCTCAACGATAAAGTTATACCCATAGACATCTTCACCCGTTGTTTTGTC
>JASSUK010000023.1:0-3788 GCA_031963045.1 Mycoavidus cysteinexigens | reverse complement strand
AATAGATTCTTTTAATGATACAAAATTTCGTGCCTACTAATAAGAAATTAATTTTACGTTCCTATATTGATTATAGAAATTTATAAAAAGTAATTTATTTTTATATTTTTCACCTTTTTAATAAAGGGGTATAATAATGAAAAGCAATGTTTCACGAAATCATTAGTGTCCACCACTGAATCTAGAAAACAATCAAATTCCTGCAGAACAAGTCAAAATAAATAGTAACAAGCTTAAGGTTCTTCGAAAAATGGACCGCATAATTGAAAAAGCAAATCCAAAACATCCAAGTACGCGTAACTATTTGATGGCAAAACTCTCAAAGATCAAGCCGGATGGGAGAAAGGCTTCGCTCAAAGTTGCAACACGTAGCATGGGTATGCGTATCTCTGGTATAACTCTAACTCCGGAGACAGATACAGCAAGAGTTCATGGAGGGAAAGACCTTAGAAAACGCACGCATAGTGAAGCCGTTATGACTGGTTTGATAACAACAGTCAGAAAACTTAAGGTAAACAACGAAATACTCGATCTTTCAGGATACGACCTACAATACACTGCCTCAAGCAACGAACCTTGTTCTGGAGTTCACCAGCAAAATTGTACTGCTCTGGCAGAAGGGCCCCTGCATCCTATGTATTTCGGCAATATATATCATGGCACGGAGGATGCGCATGGATTTACTCATTCACGCATTGCGCATGATGGTAAAATAGTCGCAAAGGAGGACCCAGCCTATAGAAGCGAGCTTGACTATAGAAGCGAGTCTGATAGCGATGATGATACTGTCGAAAAACGGACTGTTGTCATCAAGAGCCGTAGTTTGCATGGCCGAGATTTTACTAAAAATAACGACCTGATTCCCGCTATAGATTTTAAAGATTTTTCTCCTGATTACGATACAAAAGATTAAATCGCGTTTGCATTAAAATAGTATGGCATTAGTGATGCGTATCATGTTAAAAGTGCTTTTAAACTGAACAAAACAGCATGCAGAAAAAAAGGGGCATTTTGCACTGCGCCCCTTTTATTTATTTACCACTGTCTACTGCTCCTCTTTGTTTTAACAGCTTCTCATTTGCCTGGCTTAAACCACTGACTTCCTGAATGTGCATATCTCTCACATTGAGTTGCCCGTGCGATGATATACATTCCAGTTCTGCTATATACGCCCCTCTCTCTTTTTTTACGTTCCATTGGCGCAATAAATGATCTTCACCGCACGTCAATAAATAAGAGCCTTCGGGCGCTTTTTTCCAGGCTATGCTATCGCCGCGCACTCCTTGAATCACTGATATACATTTTCCAGAAGCAAGTTCCCACACACGAATGGTATGGTCATCGCTGCCAGTGGCAATTAGCGCTTCGCATGGCGAATACGCCACACTCGAAATTTTGTCTGTATGTCCGCGTAAGGTATGTATCACCGCCCCACTATACGCATCCCACAAACAGACTGTCTTATCAGAGCTGCCTGAGGCGATTTGTGTGCCGCTTGGTGAATATACCACCCTCAAAACGGTGCCAGTGTGTCCTTCTAATATATGTATAGTTACACCACTTTGTGCATCCCACAAACGAATTGTATAGTCAACGCTGCCCGAGGCGATGTGTAACCCATCTGGCGAATATACTATCCTACCAACCCGCTCAGTATGCCCTTTCAAGATACGTACAGTCGCCCTGCTTTTTACATCCCACAGGCGGATAGTATGGTCAATACTGCTCGAAGCAATCTGCAATCCACTCGGTGCATACATCACACTTAAAACATCGTCTGTATGCCCTTCTAAAATGGACACGATCATACCGCTTTGCGTATCCCATAGACGAATCGTCTTATCAGAACTGGAGGCAATTTGTAACCCGTCTGGCGAGTATGCTAGTCTCCTATCAACCGGCCCGTTATGCCCCTTTAAGGTATGCACAGCCGCGCCGCTTTGCGCATCCCACAGACGAATTGTCTTATCAGCGCCGCCCGAGGCGATTTGCGTTCCACTGGGCGAATACACCACGTTATAGACCTCACATGTATGCCCCCTTAAGATACGTACAATGGCGCCGCTTTGTGCGTCCCACAAACGGACCGTATGATCAAAACTGCTTGAGGCAATCTGCTCTCCATTTGGAGAATATGACACGCTTGTGACAGATTCTGCGTGTCCTTCTAAACGGTGTATAACAGCTCCTCTTTGCGTATCCCATAGACGGGCTTTTTCATCATCGCCACCAGAGGCAAGTTGGGTTCCGCTCGGAGAATACACTACGCTAAAAACAGGGTGTGTATATCCTTCTAAGATTTGCAAGGCGGTGCCAGTTTGCGCGTTCCATAGACGGACAGTCGAGTCACAGCTGCCTGATGCAATCTGCACCCCGCTTGGCGAATACGCTACGCTATAGACCTCACCTCTATGCTCTTCTAAGACATGTATAACCGCACCGCTTTGCGCATTCCAGATACGGACTGTTGCATCCATGCCGCCCGAGGCAATCTGCATCCCACTTGGCGAATACGCTATGCTATAAATATCGCCTGTATGCCCGTCTAAAGTGCGTATAACTGCGCCGCTTTGCGCGTCCCAAATACGGACCGTTTTGTCCAAGCTACCCGAGGCAATCTGTAACCCATCTGGCGAGTACGCCACGCTCATAACAGAGGAGGTATGCCCTTTTAAGGTGGACACAGCCATGCCGCTTTGCACGTTCCATAGACGTATTGTGTAATCAACACTGCCCGAGGCGATCTGTAACCCGTCTGGCGAGTACGCCACGCTCCATACAGGATCGGTATGCCCCTCTAAAATATATACAACCGCACCGCTTTGCACATCCCACACGTGGACCGTCTCATCCTCACTGCCAGAAGCAATCTGTGTCCCGCTTGGCGAATAGGCAACGCTTCTAACAGAGTCTATATGCCCTTCTAAGGTATGCACTTTTTCCCAATTCAAAGTCGTATATACGCTGATATTGCCGTTGCCAAGACCTACAGCACATGTTTTACCGTCCGGGGAGTAAGCGCATGCAGTCACATTGCTTTCTTCTTGCAAATAGGCCAGTTCGCCAAACTGCACCCCCGACATCTGCGCTCTACTTAAATTCGCTTGCCGCAGCCATGTCTGATGAAAATTAACGCCTCTCAGATCTGCTCCCTGTAATTGCGCTGAGTCAAATACCCCATAACTTAAATCGGCTCCAGGTACGCGTACTGCTTTTAAATCTTTATTATTAAATTGCACACCCGCTTTTACTAAAAATGTGAGTGCATTCGCCGCTCTGGTTTGCACCTCTTCTGTCTTGGAGCGTTCTACCCAATTCAACAGCTTTTGTTTTAGCTCAGGGTTTTTTTTTATTTTTTCTTGTAAATATTCTGATATTTCTGGTTTATCAATAAGCCACAGCAGTTCAAAAAATGCACTCTTTTCTATAACCTGATCGAGTTGCCTCCACTCTGATAGTTTTTTTAGTTGATTGAGTGCAAATTTTTGCAGCATCTCGTCGGAATTTATTAAGGCCCTTTGATATTTTTCTCGGATCTTACTTTTAATTAAATAAAGTTTTAAAGCAGGCTCTTCTATCGCCTCGCCATTTCTAGTCACCGTTGTCAGAGCTTTAAATAACGCCTGGCGATCTGAAAAATCCAGTAGATCTCCTACCTCTTGCTGAATTTCTAAAGGTAGCGAGAGAAATGATGGCTGCGCCGATCCTTGCGCATTAAAACAGGCTGGAATAGCTTTATTCAAAATTGGAGTTAACATTTACTACTTCCTTAGGCAGATGCTAATTTA
>JASSUK010000054.1:0-3821 GCA_031963045.1 Mycoavidus cysteinexigens | reverse complement strand
AGTACTGCATCTACCTCCATGCTTTTGCAGCCGCAATCGCTTGCCCCAATGCCCTTGCCGCCGCAATCACTTGCCCCCATACCTGTGCAACAACTGCCGGTTGTGCCTGCGCAGGCAAAAAGCGAGATGGTGGATTATCTGTTTGAAAAGGCGCTGTCGACGCTGAGATCGTTAGAGGTGCCCAATAAACCCAGCCTTTTTTTGATCTATGCACATGACAATCCAGCGTATGGACAAGCCGAGGCCGATACATCTAAATATTTAATCAATAAGTTATCTCAAATCCAAGCCAACCTGCATTCGGATCAAACGCCGATGGGGAAACCGTATTTGAGCTCCCCGGAAGATTTAAAAAAGGACGGCAAACTAGAAGATATCTTAACCAGTCAGCTTTGTTTGTTGCCCGACCCGTTGCAAGACGATGCGGAACCGGTCGATAAGGTCGTGGTGTGTTGTTCTGAGGTATTAGGAAAATACTTGGGATGGTCGCACTATGAAAAGTTCTACCAGCAAATTCAAGAAGCCTATCTCAAAGATCGAGAAGCCTATCGCAAAAATGGTGCGCACGCCGGTACTCCGGCAATACGTCAAGTGGTTAGACAATTCTCTCAAGAGGAAACCTATAAGGCAGAGTTCCATCATGTGTTAACGGAAATCGCTTTTTTGCAAATCCGGGCAGAGCAGCTGAAAGATCAGCACGGCATTATCCCAGTTTCGTTAACCCCCAATAGCTATGAACTCTGCCTGGCAGATTTTATTCCAACGACCACGGTGCGCATGGAAGATATTCTCCGATTTGACGAGCAAGCCAAAGCGGGACGAGAAGTGCATCCGAATCAAAGTCGGCACTGGGTGCTGTTTAAGCTGATCGAGCGGCTGTTAGTGGGCAACGATGAGGCCACAACGTTTCTAAACGAGCTTTGGAAGGGGTACAGCGAGTGTATTGATTGGTTAAAGAATGCGCCTTCAATGCCTAACGCGCTTGAGTTTATGAAGTTCGTAGACGGTATCTTTGGTAAGACAGAGGCAGAGCTGCACCGTAAGCTAGTCTCCACCGTGCAGCAGGCACATAAACTGCTTCCACCCACCCCATCCCTAATAGATCTGCGCAAAGCGCTGTACCAGCATTATCAATTGTCCAATCTATCGATTCAGCGAGTATCGGGTAAACAAGCCTCGCTGGATGACTGCTACATCAATCTCGCCATTGTGGAGAGTCGAGCTCAACGTGAAAAAGAGCAAGAAGCACTTAAAAAACAAGCGGCGGCTTTCGAACGTCTGCCGAGTAGTGAGCGGCTTGAGGCAACTAATCCAAACAGATTAATTGCGGTAGAAAAACTCTTTGAACCGCAAAAGTTACTTGATGGCTCAGTGGGTGTTCCAAAGCGGGTTTTAGTGTATGGACGTGCAGGGATTGGCAAGACTACCTTATGCAAAAAACTCGTTTATGACTATCAGCATCATGCGCCTTGGAAGGATCGCTTTGAAAGTGTGTTGTGGGTGCCGTTACGGCAACTGAAGACCCTTGAATACTATAGCTTGGAAAAATTGCTTAGCAAGCACTATTTTGCCAGCCAAGAAAATCCGAAAGCCTTAGCGCAGGCTTTTCATCAATATCGAGAAAAAACTCTCTTTATCTTAGATGGTTTAGATGAGGTCGTTGGAGAATTGGATGAAAAGCCTGCGCTAAGCCGATTTTTAAAAGAATTATTGAATCAAGCGCATGTCGTCATCACCTCCCGGCCTGCCGGCGTAGACCTCAAACTATTGGATAAGCTTGATTTAGAGTTAGAAACCGTTGGGTTTAGTCCGGACGATGTGCAGGCCTATATTGCAAATGAAAAATATGTGCCCAAATCGGACCAAGCGGCCATTCAACAGTTTATACAGCGTACCCCGCTGATTCAGGGGCTGGTCAATATTCCAATCCAGCTTGATGCATTATGTTACAGCTGGGATATATTGCAATCCCAGATAAGAGTTGGCGGTGTGGTAACAGTGACTGCGCTGTATCAAGCGATGGTGGAAAAATTATGGCACAAAGATGGGGCGCGCTTAGAAAAAACCGAGAGAGGAAAACGGCTACGTCC
This sequence comes from Mycoavidus cysteinexigens, assembly GCA_031963045.1. Classification (GTDB taxonomy): domain Bacteria; phylum Pseudomonadota; class Gammaproteobacteria; order Burkholderiales; family Burkholderiaceae; genus JASSUD01. The sequence continues at coordinate 1,731 of JASSUK010000054.1, read as the reverse complement.
TGGACTCATTCAGGAATTATCGCTTGACGAGCTCGAAGAACAACTGGTCCCTGAAGAAAATGAATACCTGTGCTATCTCGCGTTCCAGGGGCTCCAGGATAACCGCAATGAATTTGATGATGCATATCTGAAGAAGGTGACGCAGGCGCTCAACCAACAACACAGAAAAGACTGCAAGGACCTTCTGCCCCTTGCGTTAAGCGATGATCTAAAACAAATCTCCTTTTTGCACACTATCAAAGCAAACTTGGATGAGTCCAAGCATATCTGGTATTTCTTGCATTTAACCTTTCAGGAGTTTTTTGCGGCGAAATTTCTGGTACGGCATCTGCAAGCTTATTCAGAAGCCGAAGGAATATCTGGTTTAATGCTGAGTCAAGAGCAACTACAAGCGTTTATCACTGAACATAAATATAACCCACGTTATGAAATTGTGTGGTGGATGGTGGCAGGGTTGCTGAGGGACGCTGCGCTAGAGCATTTTTTTACTTCGTTAGAAGAAGTGCCGCGCGACCTGATCGGTGGTCGTCATCAACAGGTGATGATGGGGTGTCTAAACGAGGCACGCGCGCAATTAAAAAAAACCGCGGTTGATAGGCTGGAAACAGAGCTGATGCAATGGTTACGCTTCGAGATGAAACAAAGCGAATATGGCTTGAGCGAACTAGGTCGCCAGATAGCTTTCCCGGAGTATCTGTTGCTGAGTGGCTTAGAGCAGACTACAAACGAAAAAGAGGGGATTATTGAAACCTTAGGAGCGCGCTTAACTTTGTCTGAGGTCGCGATTCTCGCTTTGATCGACGCGTTACAGGATGACAACAGGCCTACCAGGGATGCAGCTGCTATTGCATTAATTACCCAGAAAACGCTGCCAGAGGTTGCTATTTCTGCCTTGAACAATGCACTACATGATGATAGCGAGCAGATTAGATCTACAGCGGCTTGGATCATAGGGGCCCAGAAAACTCAGCCAGAGGCTGCAATTTCGACCTTGATCCGTGCATTACGGGATGAAGACAAGGGGGTCAGAACTGAGGCGGCCCAGGCATTAAGTGAGCAGAACATGCTGCCAGAAGTCGCCATTTCCGCTTTGATCAACACGATACAGGATGAAAAAAACCAGGCTGTCAAAGCTGTGGCGGTTTATGCATTGGGTGAGCAGAAAACGCTGCCAGAAGCCGCTATTTCTGCTTTGATCAATGCGATACAGGATGAAAACCAGGCTGTCAAAGCTGTGGCGGCTAAAGCATTAGGTGAGCAGAAAATGCTTCCAGAAGCCGCTATTTCCGCTTTGATCAACACGCTACAAGTTGAAAATCACAAAGTCAGATCTGCAGTGGCCTGGGCATTAGGCAAGCAGGAAATGCTGCCAGAGGCCACTATTTCCGCTTTGACCCACGCGCTACAGGATGAAGATCCGGACGTCAGATCTGCGGTGGCCTGGGCATTACGCGAGCAGAAAACGCTGTCAAAAACCATTATTTCCGCTTTGACCAACGCGATACAGGATAAAGATCTGGACGTCAAAGCTGAGGCGGCTCTGGCATTAGGTAAGCAGAAAACGCTGCCAGAAGCCGTTATTTCCGCTTTGACCCACGCGCTACAGGATGAAAATCCGCAGGTCAGATTTGAAGCGGCTCAGGCATTAGGTAAGCAGAAAACGCTGCCAGAGGCCGCTATTTCCGCTTTGACCCACGCGCTACAGGATGAAGATCCGCAGGTCAGATCTGC
>JASSUK010000022.1:0-3873 GCA_031963045.1 Mycoavidus cysteinexigens | reverse complement strand
TTCCGTCATCACTCCCAGCAGCGAGCCAATTCCCGTCTCCCGAAAAACTCACACTCGTTACACGAGCATGCCCTTCATACTCGTTGGATAAGCCAAGCGTTCCGCTCGCTACACTCCATAACCTCACACTTCCGTCATCACTCCCGGAAGCAAGCCAATCCCCATCTCCCGAAAAACTCACACTCGTCACAGAAGCGCTATCCCCTTCATGCGTGTTCAACAACTTTAAGCTCTCAACTTCATACAGTTGAATCTCACCCTTTTCTGTGCCGACGACCAACCAACGTCCATCGGGTGAATATGTGCAAGCACGAACCTCAGCCCCCACCTTTAAAGTGGGCTTCTCTCCAAATTTAACGTCAGCTAGCTTCGTTCCGTGCAATTGTGCGCCCCGTAACCATGCCCCTTGCAAGTTCACGCCACTTAAATCTGCCCCGTTGAACTTGGTATGGTCAAATATCCCGTAACTTAGATCCGCCCCAGCCGCCCGTATTTCACTAAAATCTTTTGCACTAAACGGCACTCCTGCCCGGACCAGAATAGTCAGCGCATTCGCCGAGGCGGTTTGCATGTCCTCCCGCTTCGAGTAGCGCTCAATAAAATTCAGTAACTGCGCTTTAAATTCTGGCTTCTGCCGCACACGCTCGGCTAAAAAGTCGAGCACGGCCGGATCATTCACCAGGCTCATCTGGTTCAGTAATGCGGTTTTCTCCAACAATGGCAATTCCGGCTTTGACTCCCATATCGAGCGTGCTACAAAATAGTCACGTATCGATTTATGGATAAACTTGTACTGATCGCCTTGGCGTATCAGCGGAGCATTCGAGCGCATCAGCGAAGTATTCAAGCGCATCAATTCCATCATGACATCGCCATCCCCCAAAAACTCATCGCGCCAGTCTGGCCGCCGCGATGCGATGTTAGTCTCTTCCCAGGGGGAATGCTCTGCAGCCACATAGATAGTCACCTCATCCCCCGCCCTGTACAGGGCGGTTGCAAACCGTTTGCTGAAGTCAACACTATTTCTGACAAAATTTTGGGTTAATTCAATCGATCTAAGACGCTGTTGTGAGCGCTCAAACCAGTCCTGCACAAACCGGTCATAGAGCGCAATACGCGTAAATGGCTGCCAATCACCCGGCTTGGACAGCACGCTCAACGCCATTTTGAGCAGAAACGGATTACTAACCAGCGTACTTAAATCCGGCTGCTTGAGCCTTCTTTTATATTCATCGGCAGTCCACCGAGATTCCGGGTGGGCTTCTTTATAGCTATCCACATACTGCCCAATCAATGGCTCTGAAAACGGCGCTAAACGGTATTCCTGAAGGGCTTCGGGCTGGCCAGGCGGATAAAATTTGTGCTGATAGCCCGAGCCTAAATATTCCGGGCGGCTGGTGATGATCACTTTGGCTTTTGGCCAGTTATCCAGCTGGTTATCTGTATAGAATGAGCACTGATGCTCCTCAATGTTATCAAAGCCATCCAGAATAAAAACAAAGCGCCGGGTGGCGCTCAACGTCTGTATCTCTTCTTTCGAAAAGCCCAGGCTTTCAAAAAAAGCCGTGACCCGATTGTGGTCGACACTTTCCAGGTCAGATAGCGTAATAAATACCGGGATGGGGGCATTTTCTGGATTAGTGATATACGTCCCCCACTGCCTACGAGCGAACTGCCAGCTAAAGGTCGATTTGCCTAAGCCTGCCTCGCCCTGCAAAAGCAACACTTTCTTCGTGTCTAGCTCCAGAAAATCACGCACTTTCTTGTATAGATTAAAGCGGTTTTCTGCATCGTAATTCGGGGCGTTTATCAGCACACCGTCTGGCGATACATAATGCACCAGCGCATCTCGGATCTCGTTATCCTGCTTCTGACCTGTTATATACGTTATCTGCAATTTCTGAATACTGGCAAGCAGTCGATCTTCCAGCGGAATAGGATTGTTTAACTTCCTGCGAGCAGCTTCTAGCAATTCCGTATCTGGACGCTCCTTCCAAAACTGATCCCAGGCAGGTGGTACATAGGTATTATCGGATACGTCCAGCCGTGCTAAAGTAGCTGCCGCATACTGGTTGACTTGAGTTACCCCCGACTGAAACATAAGCGACGTACCTAGCGTCTCATTCAACTGTCTGGCTGCACCTTCGCGTAGACGAGCTGCGGCTGCACTTCGCCTTACTTGACTCAGTACTCCTTTTTCTTTCATCCAGTGCATGGTGTGATCCTGCAGGCTTTTTAAAAATTGGATGGCCTTCCTCTGGACCTCCGTATCTTCCTGGATGTATACAAGACGCTCCAGGCACTGACATACTCCCTGTAAAAAATCGGCGTTCTGGCGGTAGACGCTGTTGCGCACCAGTTTCTCGAACTTCGCTAACTGATTCGCCTGAATCAGCAGCTCTATACATTGCAGCTCAACATACCATCCATTGCGGCGCTGTCTGTTTTGGATGTCTAATCCAACCTCCTCTTCTCCCTCTGCATTCCGTATATTCTGAACCGCTTCTTCTAATTTATTGCGTTTAGCCTTACTGCTGCTACGGACGATCTTTCCGAGATCAGTACATATCTCATAAAGGTTCCCAACGTTCTGCAGAGGTTGTTGATTCATACTCAGACTCATCCTACCAAGAGCCGAAATTTCCATGCGTGCCTCAAAGAAGCACCGCAACACACCATGCATCTTACTTTCATCATTGGGAATATAGGTCAGGGCTTCACGTGCATAACGAATTTGCCAGGACAGTGCTATATCTTTCGTTGGATTCAGCCAATTTTCATCGCGCAGCATTTTATAGAGCCGCTGTTGTAGCCTCTCACGGCTAATGCCGGCTACGCCCGCTTGCACCATCACATCCAATAGTTGCGAGATGGCCTGCATCAATTCGTGCACAGGTACAGGATCGTCTTTATCCACTTTATTTAGAATGGCCAACAAAGTCTTAAACACCTTGGTCCATTTACTTTTAATGAGGGAGATGGTCGGACAGTTCCGCACGATCACGACCAGGCCCTGTACCGCAGCTATATTTAGGGCGTGCTTAGGGTCGAGCGCCTCCAATGTGTGGTCAATTAACAGGCCAAATGTTTTTTCCTGCGGAATCGTTGCCAGCGCAGCGGCTTCTCGCATATAGAACAGCGTTTTATCTTCTTTTTTAAATTTCTTCAGAATCAGGGGTACGAGCCGCGATACTTGTGTTTGTAGTTCCTGTTTCGGACCATCAACGTAGGGTTGTTGCAGGCACCAGGCTAGGTGCTGCGTATCAGTAATTTTGTCCAGCTCTACCAGCTCATAGGGGGGAGACAATTGACCAGGAGCAGCAGAAGGCACATGATCCTCAAAAAAAGGCGCCGGTATCCCCGTGGAGTCAAGGAGGGTGGATGGTTCTACAGACGAAGGTCGTAGGGAAATTGGGCGTCTAATTTGAGGTAAACCAGGCGCCGGCGCGCCCGACAAATGATCCAGAATTCCCTGCACCGCGGCCTGTCGCATTGAATTTGAAAAATACCCCAGCGCCTTTGCATATCTCTCACGCACGACCCTGACATCAAAGCCTTGTTGCTGACAGAGTTCTGCCTGTTTTTGATACACCTCGCCAAGCACAGGCTTGCTTTCATCTTCTCTGCCACAGCGGATCCCATGCTTCAGGGCATCTTTCGCCATATTGAGGCTACTCAGTGCCTGCTCAAATGCCTGTTTTTGATTCGCCCCGTCAAGCTGCAGACCTTCCTGATAATACCCATCCGCCTGCTGTAAAGCGGCTTGACCACGTTCAACCGTCGTAGTTGGCGACTGCCATAATTCATTTATTTTTGCAGTGATTCTTCCAAGCATGTTTTATTCCCCATGGTCATTATGGAAAATGATTGCTT
>JASSUK010000053.1:0-4007 GCA_031963045.1 Mycoavidus cysteinexigens | reverse complement strand
GATGCGATACATAACGAGTTCTTCACTTTCTTAAGGGGACTTCAAGAGCAGAATGCAGCCACTAACCTTGAAGAACCAAGCCATACTTCCCCCTCTTTCCCCCAGCAAAATCCATCACTTCCGATCAATAGAAATGATACAGCTACACCCAGGCCTCGATCGGCGCCAAGGGCGCAGGAAGTGGAAGCATGTATTGCCGCTTTATCTACTAGTATCAGGCCTTCCTTTTCTGAAAAATGGCCTTCACCTCGTGAATTAATTTCAGCTCAGACGATCACGTCTACCTCGATGCCTGCCCGACAGCTGCCGGTTATCTCGCCTGAGCAGGAAAAAAGCGAGCTGGTGGATTATCTATTTGAAGAAGCCCTTTTGACGCTTGGATCTTTGGAGGTGCCTAATAAACCCGGCCTTTTTCTAGTGTATGCACACGACAATCCCGCGCATGGACAGGCCAAGGCCTCTACTTCTAAATATTTAATCGATAAGTTATCTACGATCCGAGTCAATCTGTATTCCGATCAAGCGCCGATGGCGCAACCGTATTCAAGCTCCCCAGAAGATCTGAAAAAGGACGGGAAGCTAGAAGATATCTTAACCAGTCAACTGTGTTTGTTGCCCGACCCGTTGCGAGACGATGTGAAACCGGTCGATAAGGTCGTGGTGTGTTGTTCTGAGTTATTAGGAAGCTACTTGGGATGGTCGCACTATGAAAAGTTTTACCAGCAAATTCAAGAAGCCTATCTCAAAGACCGAGAAGCCTATCGCAAAGACGGTGAACAGTCGGGCGCTTCGGCGATCCGTGCGGTGGTCAGAGCATTTTCCCAAGAGCAAGCCTATAAGGCGGAGTTCCATCATGTGTTGACGGAAATGGCTTTTTTGCAAATCCGGGCAGAGCAGTTGAAAGATCAGCACGGCATTATCCCGGTGTCATTGACCCCACATAGCTATGAGCAATGCCTGGCGCATTTTATTCCAGCGACCACGGTGCGCATGGAAGATATTCTCCGATTTGACGAGCAAGCCAAAGCGGGCCAAGAAGTGTATCCAAATCAAAGTCTTCACTGGGTACTGTTTAAGCTGATCGAGCGGTTGTTAGTGAGCAGCGATGAGGCTAAGACATGTTTGGACAAGTTTTGGCAGGGGTATAGCGATTTTATTTTTCGGTTAAAGCGTAAACCTTCAATACCTAGCGCGCTTGAATTTGCTCAGCTACTAAGTAGCATCTTCAGCGGCATAAATACAGCACTGCTCAAGCGGCTTGCTTCCACTGTGCAGCAGGCGCAAAAACAGCTTCCACCCAACGTCTCCTTAATCGATCTGCGCACAGCGCTGTATCAGCATTATCAATTGTCCAATCTCTCGATTCAGCGGGTATCAGGTCAGGAAATGTCGCTTGACGACTGCTACATCAACCTCGCCATTGTTGAAAGTAATGCCCAACGGGAAAAAGATAAAGAGGAGCTGGAAAAGCAAGCAAAAGCGTTCGAACGCCTACCCAGTGGTGAGCGACTTGAAGCGACGAATCTCAATAAATTGATTCCGTTAGATCAGCTCTTTATGAAGCAAAAATTACGCAATGGATCAGAGGCCACTCCCAAGAGGATCTTAATTCAGGGGCGGGCAGGCATTGGCAAGACCACTTTATGCAAAAAGCTGGTTTATGAGTATCTCCACAATAAACGTTGGCAGGATCAGTTTGACTGTGTGTTGTGGGTGCCATTAAGACAACTTAAGACTTCTTCTCCGCAACGCCTTGAAGACTTGCTCTGTAACCAATACTTTAGAAGCCATGAGAAAAGCCGGGCGGAAGCATTAGCCAAAGCTTTTTGCGATCATCGAGACAAGGCGCTTTTTATTTTAGATGGTCTAGATGAGGTGATAAGCGAGTTGGATGATCACAGTCTACTCAAGGGATTTTTAGAGGAGCTGCTTAATCAAAAGCATGTGGTCATCACCTCTCGGCCGGCCGGGGTGGACACTCGAGCATTTGGACAATTGGATTTAGAGTTAGAAACCATTGGGTTTAGTCCAGAGAATGTCCAAGCCTATATTGAAAAATTTGCGCCTCCATCGACCCAAGCTGCGATTCAGCAATTTATCAATCGCACTCCTATAGTTCAAGGCTTAGTCAATATTCCTATTCAGTTGGATGCGCTGTGCTATAGCTGGAACAGACTTCCCAAAAATCAAGCGGTGACGATGTCGATGCTCTATGAAGCGATGGTCGATAAATTATGGCGTAAGGACGGAGTACGCTTAGAGAAAAAAGACCAAGGAGAGATTCTAGCGCCCTCCGTAATCCAAGTGTCGTCCAAGACAAAGTTAGAAAAGCTGATGGCCGCTGAGATCTATTATTTAGGCTATTTAGCGTTTAAAGGGTTAAAAGAAGACGGGAAAATTGAGTTTAGCGTGGGGGAGTTGGATCAGCGTCAAGAAGAGCTCGAGGAGAGCCTGCTAAGGATAACGTTGCCGTTTAGATTTACTGCGGATCTGAAAAAGGCTTCCTTTTTACATACGGCCGACGCGGAGCATCCCGAATCAGAGCGTTATTATCATTTTCTGCATTTAACCTTTCAAGAATTCTTTGCTGCTAAATTTTTAGTGCATCACCTGCAAGCGTATTCCGAAGCCAAAGGAATATCCGGGTTAGTGCTTAATCAAGAGCAATTACACACCTTTATCGCGCAGCATAAATACCATCCACGGTATGAGGTGGTGTGGTGGATGGTGGCGGGGTTGCTCAAGGGCGTAGAGCTAGAGTATTTCTTTGCTCTATTAGAAGAAGAGCCGCGTGATCTGATCGGAATTCGTCATCAGCAGGTGATGATGGGATGCCTGAACGAGGCGCGCACGCAATTAAATAAAACCAGGATTGGTTGGCTGGAAACAGAGTTGATGCAATGGTTACGCTTTGAGATGAAATTTAGAGGTGGCTTGAGCGAATTAGGTCGTCAGATGGCTTTCCCGGAGCATTTGTTGCTCAAATGCCTTGCTAAGCTTGAAGGCAGTCAGAAGGATATTATTAGAACCTTAGGAAAACGGCCAGCTTTATCTGACGATGCTATCTCAGCCTTGATCGACGCGTTACAGGATGAAGACAGTTCTGCCAGATCTGAGGCTGCCTATGCATTAGGCGCACAAAAAATGCTGCCTGACGACACTATCTCAGCCTTGATCGACGCGTTACAGGATGAAGACAGTTCTGTCATGTCTGCTGCTGCCTATGCATTAGGCGCACAAAAAATGCTGCCTGACGACACTATCTCAGCCTTGATCGACGCGTTACAGGATGAAGACAGTTCTGTCATGTCTGCTGCTGCTCAGGTATTAGGCAAACAGAAAAGGCTGCCTGACGACGCCATGCAGGCCTTGATCGTCACGTTACAGAATAAAGAAAGAGATGTCAGGAAAGCGGTTGCAGGGCTAGACGAACAGAAAACGCTGCCTGACACCGCCATTGGGGCCTTGATCGACACGCTACAGGAGTTACAGTATAAAGAAAGAGCTGTCAGGAACGCGGTTGCCGGGGTATTAGGCAAACAGAAAACGCTGTCTGAAGAAGCCGCCGTTCAGGCCTTGATCAACGCGCTACAGGATGAAGATAGTTCTGCCAGATCTGAGGCTGTCCAGGTATTGGTATTGGCATTGGCCCGACAGAAAATGCTGTCTGACGACGCTATCTCGGCCTTGATCACAGTGCTACAGGATAAAAACGCGTCTATCAGGTCTGCGGCCGCTGGGATATTAGGCGAACAGAAAACGCTGCCTGACACCGCCATTGGGGCCTTGATCGACACGCTACAGGATGAAGACAGTTCTGTCAGGTCTGAGGCTGCCCAGGTATTAGGCAAACAGGAAACGCTGCCTGGTGCTGCTATTCAGGCCTTGATCACCGCGTTACAGGATGAAGACAGTTCTGTCAGGCCTGCAGCTGCCCAGGTATTAGGCAAACAGGAAACGCTGCCTGACGATGCTATCTCGACCTTGATCGCCGCGCTACAGGATAA
>JASSUK010000021.1:0-4082 GCA_031963045.1 Mycoavidus cysteinexigens | reverse complement strand
AAGGAGATCGCGCACAGGGACATGGCTTTTTGGAGTTTTATTGATGGATATCTTTACCTTTGGCGATCCGGCCCCCGTATTACAAAGTACAGACTGGCTTAGCTATTTCCACTGTGCAGAACAAGATCGCTGGTTTGAACCGCCGATCAGTTGGGAGGGTATTGCTAAAACGTATGCAGTAGGACCGCATCACGGCTCCGCCTTGCGCTTTAAACGCAATCAATTGGTATCGTCCTTTATTGCGCATCCGTTGCTGTCTCGCTGTGCGTTTCGGCGTTTTGCACAGGATTTTTTAATCTTTGGCAATGCGTATTTAGAAAAGCAAATCAACCGACTTGGACAACTACAAAGGCTAGAGCCGATCCTCGCCAAATATATGCGACGAGGTCGTGATCTGCAGAGTTGGTATTTTGTGCATGGAATCGAAGCCCATCAATTTCCTGCCGATCACATCGTCCATGTCTATGAACCCGATATTCATCAAGAGATCTACGGCTTACCCGATTATCTCGGGGCACTACATTCTGCTTGGCTCAATGAATCTGCCACACTCTTTCGGCGAAAATATTATGAAAACGGTAGTCACGCCGGTTTTATTTTGTATATGACTGATCCCGCCCATCAAGAAGCCGACATCGACGCGCTACGCCAAGCCCTCAAAGACAGCAAAGGCCCAGGCAACTTTAGAAACCTGTTTATGTATGCGCCCAATGGCAAAAAAGACGGTATCCAGCTCATTCCTGTCTCAGAAGTCCACGCACGCGATGAGTTTTTTAATATCAAAAACATCACGCGGGACGACATTCTCGTTGCGCACCGTGTACCACCTCATCTACTCGCCATCGTGCCGCATAACACGGGGGGTTTTGGCAATGTTAAAGATGCGGCGACGGTTTTCTTTGAGCATGAAATACGACCGCTGCAAGAGGATTTAAAAGGCGTGAATGCCATTATCGGGGAGGAGGTGTTTCGATTTAAAACGGGTTTGCACGATAGCGATACTAGCCCCATAGACTAAAGCCCCGTTAAACCATTACCAAGGAGATATCGTATGCTGATAGGGAATTATTCCGCATGGCCCATCCTGTGCCGCTCTATGGCACCTCTACCTTTAGAGCAGGAGGACATTACACCAGAAGCATTTACTCAACGCATTACGGAAGTAGAGCTTCTGTTGGAGGCATTACAGAACCATCAAAGTACGATCGATACGATAAAAGAGTGGGCTTTCGCAGTGAGTGCCACTCTAGTCGCATTGCCTACTTGTGGCGGCTTGTGCTTCCCGACGCTTTGGATGCCGGTCTTATTAGGCATAGCTATAACGCTTATGATGCCCCTTGGACTCTACGTCTATCATTCATGCTTAGACCGCACCGTTACAGAAGGGCAAGCGGAACAAGCACGTCTTCATCAGATGCACGATGCTGCATTATCAGGGCTAAACGCTACGCCTCCCGCTTCCCCTACGCCCTCTACGGCGACCCTATGCAGTTCCGTAGACTCCGGTTCGACTTGGGTTTCTGACATGGTATAGAGCGCTCCAGAGGTATTCCAATTTAAACCTGTCTGCACGCTGTTTTACACATATATTCATGCTCCTAAGTAGCTAGACACATATTTGTGTAAAACACTAGAAATCAGACTCTGATACATCAGCCCCTCTTTCGCCGCGATACGTCTTAAACCGTCTATATCGTATTGAGATAATCTGATATTAATTTTCGCATCTTTGCGCAGGTAATTTGATGCCGCCGCTCTAGCAAAAGCCATTTCCTCATTAAAATTGGCTGTAAGTGACAGATCTGTAAGTGCCTCTTCTATCTCTTGCTCTTCTGCAGTGAGTTTTACATCCAATACGTCCTTTTCTTTCTTGCTCATTATTTTGCATCTCCTAACAGTTTTTCTTGGTACAGCTTAGTCGCCTTACGGCTTGGATACACCGTCTTTAATAGCGCTTTTGCTCCTTGTCTTTCAAAGGGAACCAAATAAATATATCCCTGAAGTTTTTGATCTACTTACCCTCGCACAACGCGGTCCCCCACGCCCGCGCTCTTTTTGTAATGCGCAATTTTCGATGCATGGCGATAGCGCTGGGAAGCCCGTATTACAAAGGGGGATAACGTATAGAAAGCATTAAAAAATAGTGCATTTTGATGCAGAGTGATGCGGCGGAATAGAGGTTATCCCATTACATATAAAAATGGACCAGCAGATTGAATCTATACATAAATCTTTATTCTAGTTATGAGGCTTGGAAACGAGTTACATTGATTTTAAAGCTAAAAATAGCGCATAACATATTGATATATAAGGAAAAAATTTGTAACTCCAAAACAGTTACAGGAAGATTACATTGGCGTAACAAAAAGCTCTATTTGCAGTGCAATATTAAATACTGCTTTAGGCATTATTAGCTCTCATAAAAGTCACACGTTACTGATTTGTTAACTTTTTGTAACCCTTTATAAATTCCTTTAACTCATTGAGTTATAAAGGAAAGTAGCTATTTTTTCAGTTCAGCAACCTTTGTAACGTTTTTTTTAGTCCCTCAGATTGTAGCGAGGGGTTTTGCAAAGATTTTAATTTGTGGGAAATTCAGTAAGTGAGGGAGGAGGGGCATAAAAAAACCTTGCGCTAAGGCAAGGTTAAGATGAAATTTAAATGCTGGTAGTACTAAAAAAGTGTTTTGCGCAGTGGGTCAAATCAATGCAGCTTGGCCTGTATTTTTGCACTGTAGCCAACCATCACGCAGCGGCATGACGATGAAAAACACGAATCCGTGATGCGATTTTTTCGCGCACGGTACGCGCCGCGACACGTATGTCATATTCCATTTGCAGATTCATCCAAAATCTTGGCTCCATATCGAAAAATAAGCCAAGCCGCAAAGCCGTGTCAGCAGTAATGGGCCGCTTTCTATGCACCAGCTCACTGATCCGACTAGGTGAAACATCAATATCTGCCGAAAGCTGACGGGCAGATATGTCCATCGGCTTCATAAAATCTTCCAGCAAGATTTCGCCAGGGTGGATTTCGTCAAGTAGTTCAGCCATATTTACTCCTAGTGGTAGTCTACAATTTCAACTTGGTATACACCATCGTCATGCCATACAAAACAGATTCGCCACTGGTCGTTAATGCGGATACTGTATTGCCCTCGGCGGTCACCCTTTAATGCCTCAAGCTGATTCCCAGGGGGAACTCTCAAACTTGCCAATTCAGTAGCAGCATGTAGTTGCAAGAGTTTTCGCCGTGCCACACGTTCAATGTTCTTGAACTTTGGCACGACTTGGCTACGGAAAAGCGCCTCGGTGTTGAGACAAGTGAACGAATGGATCATGTTCACATGATATTCCATGAAACAGAATCTGTAAAGCAGATGTACGCCAGTGACAAATAGATTTGTTACTGACAAGTTTGAAAATCATTGTTTTACTTGGTGGTGGAACCAAACATCGGCAACAGGCAGATATTGATAGCGCCGTCCACTTATGGGAAGCGTACAAGCGTCGAAAAACAGAGGGGGCCAGAGCTGTTCAAAAAATGCAAAAGAGGAAATGATGGCACTTACACGAGATTTTAAAGAAACGGTTATAGCACGCGTCCAGCGAGACCCAGATTTCGCCAAAGCGCTTTTTGGTGAGGCAGCAACCTTATTTTTAAATGGTGAAGCAGACACAGCAAAACTGGTGCTGCGCGATTTAGTGAATGCCACCATTGGCTTTGAGCAGCTTGCACAAGACATAAAAAAACCGAGCAGGAGCCTTTATCGGATGCTTTCTCCATCAGGGAATCCAACGATGAAAAGCCTTTGTGCAATTTTAAAGACGCTAAAAAACGTACTTAAGATTGAATTTGAAGTACGTAATCTAGCTCTTCAGTAAGAGACTCTTTATCAAGCTTTGCAAATATCGCCTTATGGCGCAGCGCTGCCTATCCACTCACTGGATGCCGCAGGGTGTGTAGTGCTCTCTCCAATTCTGTTTCTACTATTTTATTTTGGGCTGATCTCCATAAATAAGGGGAAGACGAGCCCGCGCTGTAAGCATTCTTTCGTGTCTATAAATGAAAAATCCTGCCCC
>JASSUK010000052.1:0-4145 GCA_031963045.1 Mycoavidus cysteinexigens | reverse complement strand
CTCTCCACCGAATTTTGATGCCCCCTTAGGATGCGGGGCGTAGCCTCGAGCGTTTGCCAATCCCACACCCGCACCGTGCAGTCCCAACTCCCGGAGACCACATACCGACCATCGGCCGACATCACGACGCTCTTCACCCAACCTTCATGCCCGCTGAGGATGCGGGGCACAGCCTCGGGCGTTTGCCAGTCCCACACCCGTACCGTCTTGTCCAAACTCCCTGAGACCACATACCGACCATCGGCAGACATCACGAGGCTAGTCAGTTGGTCTTCATGCCCGCTGAAGACGCTGGGCGCAGCCTCGGGCGTTTGCCAATCCCACACACGCACCGTCTTGTCATCACTCCCGGAGACCACATATCGACCATCGGCCGACATCACAACGCTCTCCACCGAATTTTGATACCCGCTGAGGACGCGGGGCGCAGCCTCGGGCGTTTGCCAGTCCCACACCCGTACCGTCTTGTCAAAACTACCAGAGACCACATACCGACCATCGGCTGACATCTCGACGCTAGTTATCGAAGCTTCATGCCCCCTGAGAACGCAGGGCGCAGCCTCGGGCGTTTGCCAATCCCACACCCGCACCGTCTTGTCATCACTCCCGGAGACCACATACCGACCATCGGCCGATATCACGACGCTAGTCACCTGACCACCATGCCCGCTGAGGACGCGAGGCGCAGCTTCGGGCGTTTGCCCATCCCACACCAGCACCATCTTGTCCCAACTCCCAGAGACCACATACCGTCCATCGGCCGACACTGCGACGCTACTCACCCAAATCTCATTCCCGCTGAGGACGTGGGGCGCAGCCTCCGACGTTTGCCAATCCCACACCCGCACCGTCTTGTCCATACCCCCCCCAGAGACCACATATCGACCATCGGCCGACACTGCGACGCTCTCCACAGAATTTTGATGCCCGCTGAGGATGCTTGGCGTAGCCTCGGGCGTGTGCCAATCCCACACCCGCACCGTCTTGTCATCACTCCCGGAGACCACATACCGACCATCGGCCGACGTCACGACACTATTCACTTGACCCTTATGCCCAATCAAACGTCCCTTTTCTTCAAACGTGTGCGTATCGTGCAGTGTCACGGTGTTGCCATGCGCTACGATCAACAATCGACCATCCGATGAATAGCAGCAGGCTTTAACCGAGTCTTCAAGCAGCAGCCATGGCAACTCTCCAAACTGCACCCCTTCCATGCGCGCGCCGCTTAAATCTGCGTTCCGTAGCCAGGCACCGGTCAGGTTCACGTTGCGCAGATCTGCGCCCAGCAATTGAGCCGAATCGAATACCCCAAAACTCAGATCTGAGCCTGGAATCCGGATTCTTTGTAAATCCATTCCACTAAACTGCACGCCCAATCTCACCAAGATCGTGATCGAATTCGCCGCCGCTCTACTAACGGCATCTTGGTTCGCTGAGGCTTTGATCCACATCAACAGGAGCTTCACCAGCGCTCGATTCTGTTGGACACGTTCGACTAAAAAGCGCTGAACGGCTAGCTCCTCCACTACATTGAATCTGTTCAATAACGCGGCTGGATCGACTTGAATGGGAGGGGCAAGTTCTTCCCATAACACGCGCACATGCTTTATCTCGTTCAGCGGCTCAGCACCATGGGAGGCATCGAGTTCGCTTGCGTTTTCCAGCTCTTCCCACACGGCTCGCGCCACTAAATAATCCTGAATCGATTTATGAATAAAGCGGTATTGCTGGTGCTGACGAATCAGCAAAGCGCTAAAACGCAGTAGATTTTTTTCTTCATCTTTGTTGCTGAGAAATGGCTCATACCTTGTATCCCGGGGCATCCCTCGGCGGGCGATCGCTGAATATTCCGCCACCGTGGTTTTAGCCTCAGACATAGCCAGCGCCAAGTCGGTATTAAATACCTGGCTATGCCCGATAAATTCGTCTTCTAAACGGCAAAAGGCTTTTTGCTGCGCATCGGTCAATTTAGACTGAATCGCTTTTAAACGAGCGAGAGAACGCTCAACCCACGTCCGCACAAACTGCTCATAGAGCTGGATTCGGGTCAGCCCCACTTGATCGGATTGAACCTTGTCTAACGTGGGTAACACGCTTAAAGCCATTTTGAGCAAAAATGGCGTACCCAAGAGCGCGTTGATATTCGGCATACGCGCTAAGGTGTCTTTATATTGTTGGGCACTCCACTCAACATGCATATGCTCGACATACTGATCAATATAGGTTTCGATCAATTGTTCCGAGAACGGGGCAAGCTGATATTCGAGCAGCAACCGCAAACAGCCTCGCGGCTGCAGATAGTTTTTATAGCCTTCGACTAAATACTCCGGCCGACAACTCAGGATGATTTTGGCTTGCCATTGGTCTAATTTTTCATCTGCATATAAATTCCGTTGTTCGGCAGGAATTTCGTCATAGCCATCTAAGATTAAAATAAAGCGTTGGTTTTTCCGCAAAGCCTCGATCTGTTCTGGCGAGAAACGGCATGTATCGGATAAATATTGGCCAATCAGGTTTTTGTTCGGCCTGTCTATGGTCGGCAAAGCGATATACAGCGGGATAGGCCGCTCATCCGAAGCCGGCGTGGCACTATATCCTCGCCATAAGCGACGCGCTAACTGTCGGTCAAAGGTCGACTTGCCTGAACCCGCTTCACCTCGCAGCAGCAGCACCTGAGTTTTCTGGCCGGCATTCTCCTGTGCCGTCAAAAAGGCCGTGACTGCTTCATCTAAATCAAAAGTGGTATTGGTATCGGTAACGGTCGTCGCCTGCGGAGCGACATACATGGCCAGCCCGTCCTGAATTTCTCCCGGCTCTTCCCACGCGGTGAAATATTCTGCTTCGATATTTTTGCCTAAGATCGCAAGCGGCTCTTGCTTCGATTGCAGTGCTATTTCTTGCTGATGTTGAAGCTGTTGGCGTTGTTGCTGCACGGTAATGGCAAGCTGGCTGTGCAGGTCTGTGCGTATGTCTTTGAAGATGTCCTCTACGAGTTCGTCAAACTCACGCCAGCCAAGCGTCGTCGAGGACTCACTTTTTAACCGGGAAATACACTCGCTGTATCCCTGCCAAAACTTGTTCAAAAACGTTTTGGCCTCATCGCTGCCCACTAACAGCCGCTCGATCAGCTTAAACAGTACCCAGTGCCGACCTTGATTTGGATACACTTCTTGCCCCGCTTGGGCTTGCGCCTCAAAACGGAGCATATCTTCCATGCGAACTGCTGTTGCTGGAATAAAATGCGCGAGGCAGCCCTCATAACTCTCAGGAGTTAACGACACGGGAATAATCCCGCACTGATCTTTACGCTCTTGTGCCCGGATTTGCAAAAAAGCGATTTCTGTTAGCACATGATGAAACCCTGCCTGATAAGGTTTTTCTTGGGAATATTTTCTGACGACCTCACGAATGGCTGAGGTGCTCCGTTGCTTGAGGTCTTGGTGATAAGCTTTTTGAAGATCCTGACGAAAATCTTCATAGTGCGGCCATGCCAAGTATTTTCCTAATAAGTCAGAACAACACACCACGACCTTGTCGACCGGTTTCACATCGTTTCGCAATTGGCCAGGCAGCAAACAAAGCTGGCTGGTTAGGATATCCTCGAGCTTGCCATCTGCTTTCTGATCATCTGGAGGGCTTGAATATGTTGACCCCATCGGCGTTTGATCTGAATACAGATTGACTCGGATCGTAGATAGCTTATCAATAAAATATGTAGCAATCTCAGCCTTGGCTACACCGTAAGCTGGATTGTTGCGCGCATACATGAGAAACAAGCTGGGTTTATTAGGTATCTTCAACGATGCAAGCGTCGAGAGCGCCTTTTCAAACAGACGATCCACTTGCGCACTTTTTTCCTGAGCAGGCGAGGTAACTTGCAGCTGTCGGGTAGGTGCCGAGGTAGACGTGGGCGTCTGAACTAAAACTAATTCATGAGATAAAGCGGCAATACACGCCTCGGCTTCCTGCGCCCTTTGCGCAGATCGAGGCCTGTGTGTGTCTGTATCATTTCTATTGATGGGAAGTGATGGATTTTGCTGGGGGAAAGAGGGGGAAGTATGGTTCGGTTCTTCAAGGTTAGTGGCTGCATTCTGCTCTTGAAGTCCCCTTAAGAAAGTGAAGAACTCGTTATGTATCGCATC
>JASSUK010000020.1:0-4299 GCA_031963045.1 Mycoavidus cysteinexigens | reverse complement strand
CGGCTACTTCGGCTACTTCGGCTACTTCGGCTACTTCGGCTACTTCGGCTACTTCGGCTACTTCGGCTACTTCGGCTTGCACCACGTGCTCAACGACAGGCTGTTGCTGATCTTCAACAACAGAAATGGAAGGCCCTTCGCTGTCCGCATCTTGTTGGGAAGATGCCTCTTTTGCTTTTTCATTTTCGATATTTGATGCTGGTTTTGGAGAATTTGGCTCAGAGGTATTTGGGCTAGAAGGTGAAATTGTTTGATTTTGTTCTTCTGCTTCTTCTTGTTCATTGAGCTCAACGGCAGGCTGTTGCTGGTCTTCAGCAATAGGAATAGAGCGCTCTTCACTTTGTGTATCTTGTTGAGAAGCTGCCCCTTTTGCTACATGAATACTAGAAACTGCTTTCCCTTCATCATTTTCCATACGATCAGAACCCAAGACTCCTTGAGGAGCAATGTGTACTACTAACGGGGTTTCTTCTCCAACTTCGCTATCATTTTTTGGCGTGTGATGCATCGCCTCTTCTGCCAAGCTTATTTCTTTTGTAATCAGCGATGCCTCGCTTTGTGCAGTCAATATCGGGCTTGAAGAGGCGGTGGAAAAGGTTTCGCTGCTAGTACTCAGTTCGCCTGGATCTGCGTTTTCTTCTACCTGTGGAGTGTTGGGTTGTGGTTGAGGGGTTGCGTTAAATCGTGTAGACGCTTTTGCCTGTTGTGTCTGAGCAGCAGCTACTGCGCTCCTTGCCTTTTGCACAGGTTCAAGTAACGCATCGCTTTTTTGAGCAGATCGTGCTTTACGCCAAGCTTCATCCCTTTCTTTCAGTGTTTCTAAAAATTCCTCCAGCTCTTTATATAAAGTGGCAATACCTTTAGAGAGTATGCTTATCTGGGGATTTTCTTCACCTGATGTTTCTTCTTGTACCTTATTTTTAGTATCAGGAAACGCGTTTTCTGTTGCCTCAAAAATCAATGGAAGTAAAGCCATAGTACTATGGGTATATACCGTTGCAACGATGAGTATGATCATCGTTTTTTGAAAAATCGGCATAAACTCATTGAAATACTGTTGCATTACTGCAACATCAAATTCAGATTCTTCTACCTCTATATCTTTTATTTTATTGGTTAGGTCACGTATTTGATCCGCTATGCTATCGGTTATAGAGAACGAACCATCGGATACGTCTTGCGAAAAATTTGCTGCCATATTGTCACGCAGGCGAGTAAGAATAGGCTCAAAATTTCCACTTGATTTTCCATAGAGTAGTGCAATTTTTTCCGGCACTGCTCTCAAGTTGGAATCGCCCCCCTTCACTTGATCATAGGCAATGGCAATATTTGCTAATTTATTTGCCAATCCATCAGGGCCATTGTTTGCAGAGGTGGTCTCTGCCTGTTGCACGGTACCTGCTACCAGCAATTGGTGCAGTAGCTTTTCTAAATTCCCTTCTGGATAATTTTTCTCCAAATCCTCGATGTAAACATCCAGTCCACCTCGACAGGATTGTGTTACAGCGGTTGACTTAGCAGGCGAAGGTGCCGAGGAAGCGATACGCGAGTTGCTTGAAGATGCAGGGGATACAGAACTGAGACCACTCATAAAAAAACCTTAAGAAAATGCAATCAGCTGACCCACTAGAGCATGGATTGCAGTCAACGTACGTAATACACCTTATATTTTTATTCTATTTAAGCATAAGTCTGTGCCAAGGGTAAGAATTTTCCTCTATAAAAACCAGGTTTTTTTTTAGGAAAAAGCTGCCCAAGCTTATATATCATGACTTCTAAGTGCATAAAGCAATATATATTTTTGAGTATTTTTGAGGTTTCACAATGAAGAGTGATAGCTATGCTCCCTTGGTTAGAACCTGAATCTCCCTTCCCTGCCGCTGAAAAAGCATGGGGGCCAAATAGTCAGGCGCCTGGGTTATTAGCAGCTAGCGCAGACATAAGCGTTGGGCAGCTTTTACAGGCATATAGGAAAGGGATTTTCCCTTGGTATAGCGCAGAACAACCCGTGCTATGGTGGAGCCCTGACCCGCGTATGGTGCTCTATACAGCCTGCTTTAAGGTATCGGCTTCTTTACGTAAAACGTTGCGGCAGGTGCTACAAGACCCTGAATGGGAAATTCGGGTGGATACGGAATTTACGCAAGTGATAAAAGCTTGCGCATATACACCGCGCCAACAACGCATACCTAAAGACTTCAAAAATGAGGGTCTCCAAAAAGCACAGCAAAAAGTAAACAGTGAAATAAGCGAAGCAGATAACGCTACCTGGATTACCCCAGCCATTCAGACGGCCTATTGCGGATTACACGCTTTAAACTATGCGCACAGTGTGGAAACTTGGTACGCGGGGCAACTAGTAGGCGGCCTATATGGGGTCAGCATAGGGAAGGCCTTTTTTGGAGAATCTATGTTTGCATGGCGCACCGATGCTTCCAAAATTGCATTGGCTGCGCTTATGAGTCATTTGCAGCAGCAAGGAGTGCATTTAGTAGATTGCCAGCAAAATACGGCGCATTTAGCCTCACTAGGAGCGGTAGAGATACCGCGTGCTGATTTTTTAGCACAAGTTGATCATGTAGTAGATCAGCCGCCTATTGCCTGGCATTTTGAAAAAAATGTGCTGCAGCGTTTTATCTAAATGCGCACCTACCTCCACTCTTTTTATCGTTCACCTCTTTAAAGCGCTCCCTTCCATGCCTGATACTTCGCCTGTGAAGCCGCTGTTTTATATTACTCCACCGTATGTGTGCAATTACCTGTATGGCCAAAGCGCGCGCTCACAGGTCATGAAGCCAGAGGTTATCAATGCCGATGTGTATGGAGAATTGGTAAAGGCGGGGTTTAGGCGCACAGGGCAGTTTGTGTATAGGCCTTGCTGTATAGCCTGTAGCGCATGTATTTCCGTGCGTATACAAGCAGATACTTTTTTACCTAATCGCGCGCAAAAGCGCGTGCAACGTGCACACAACTCTCTTGTTGCAAGCATTGCTCCTTTTGAGGATAACCCTGAGCACTATCACCTCTATCAACGCTATCAGTTAGCTAGGCATGGAGGAGTAGATGCAGACAGCGAAGCAACTGAGGTAGAGCATCCCCCTTCTTCTCATACACCCACACAAGAAGAGGAAACTGCTCGAGAGCGCTATCGGGCTTTCTTATTACGCAGCCCTGTTAGTTCTCGGCTTATTGAATTTCGAGAGCCCAGCTCTACAGAGGAAGTGGGTGCGCTTAGGATGGTTACGCTGATGGATATCGTTGAGGATGGCTTGTCTTGCGTCTATACTTTTTATGATCCAGATATAGAACATGCTTCATTTGGAACGTATAGTATTTTGTGGCATATAGCTCAAGCGAAGCGTTTGCAGTTGCCTTATATCTATTTAGGTTATTGGATTAGCGAAAGTGAAAAAATGGCCTATAAGATTAATTTTCAGCCATTGGAAGGGTTTGTAGAGGGGGAGTGGGTGTTGTTGCCTAAAATGGGATGTAGATACCTAGGTGAATAGCTCACAGGGGAATGAGGTACCCCCAAACAGTTAGACATCAAATCTGACTTTTGGGGGTCGGGTATGGTCAACTTTTATTTTATAACGCAGCCTCTAAGGCTGAGCGAACGCTCTCTAATAGTTTGAGTTGCTCACCTAATATAAAGGCAGCGCTATCTCTATCCTTCACCTCATACCGGTCGTCTTTATCCGCTAGTATATCCAGTAAGATTGGCATACCCGTGTTAGGCAACTTGCCATGACGGCCTAATGCGATAGCAGTTTTAGCTTTAACCTTCTCCTCTTTATCTTGAAGAGCCGCCTCTAAAACTAAGCGGGCTTGCTCTGATAGTATAGATTGCTCACCCAAGGCAAAAGCAGCGTTAGCTCTCTCCTCAACCCCATATTGCCGATTTTTATTCGCTATTACCTCCAGTAAGATTTGGAGGGTGCTGTCAGATGCAGGGAAATGCCAGCCCAAAGCTACAGCAACTGCAGCTCTAACTCTTTTTTCTTTATCTTGCAGCACCGCTTCCAAAAATGGGCAAACTTGCTCCGATAAAGTAGGTTGTCTCTTCAATGCAGTGGCAGCGTTAACTCTATGCACTGCTCTATATATCCCATTTTTATTCGCTATCACCTCCAGTAAGATTTGGAGGGTAGTATCAGGCACCGAGAAATGCCAGCCTAAAGCTATAGCAACTGCAGCTCTAACTCTTTCTTCTTTATCTTGCAGCACCGCTTCCAAAAATGGGCGAACTTGCTCCGATAAGATGGGTTGTCTCTTTAATGCAGTGGCAGCATTAACTCT
>JASSUK010000019.1:0-71397 GCA_031963045.1 Mycoavidus cysteinexigens | reverse complement strand
TGTCAGATGCCGGGAAATGCCAGGTTAAAGCGACAGCAACTGCAGCTTTAACCTGCTCATCTGTATCTTGAAGCACCACCTCCAAAAATGAGCGAACTTGCTCGGATAAGGCAGGTTGTCTCTTCAATGCAGCGACAGCGTTAATTCTATCCGCCATCTCATATATCCCATTTTTATTCGCTATTATCTCCAGTAAAATTTGGAGGGCGGTGTCAGATGCCGGGAAATGCCAGCTTAAAGCTACAGCAACTGCAGCTTTAACATGCTCATCTGTATCTTGAAGCACCGCTTCCAAAAATGGGCGAACTTGCTCCGATAAGATGGGTTGTCTCTTTAATGCAGTGGCAGCGTGAACTCTATCCGCCATCTCATATATCCCATTTTTATTCGCTATCACTTCCAGTAAGATTTGGAGGGTGCTGTCAGATGCCGGGAAATGCCAGCCTAAAACTACAGCAACTGCAGCTTTAGCCTGCTCATCTTTATCTTGAAGTACTGCTTCCAAAAATGGGCGGACTTGCTCCGGTAAGGTAGATTGTTCTAGTAATGCCGTGGCCGCGTTAATTCTAAATTCCGCCTCATAATACCCACTTTTATTCGCTATCACCTCCAGTAAGATTTGGATAGTGGTGTCAGATGCCGGGAAATGGTGGGTTAAAGCTACAGCAACTGCAGCTTTAACCTGCTCATCTGTATCTTGAAGCGCCGCTTCCAAAAATGGGCGAACTTGCTCGGATAAGGTAGATTGTCTCTTCAATGCAGCGACAGCGTTCACTCTATACGCTGCTCTATATATCCCATTTTTATTCGCTATCACTTCCAGTAAAATTTGAAGGATGGCGTCAGATACTGGGAAATACCTGCCTAAAACTACAGCAACTGCAGCTTTAACCCTTTCTTCTTTATCTTGAAGCACTGCTTCTAAAAATGGACGAATTTGCTCGGATAAGCTAGATTGTTGAAATAATATACTGACAGCCATAAGTCTAACCTCTGACGCATAATGCCCACTTTCATTTTTTAATATATAAATTAATAACTGAATTTCAGTTTCAGACAGCGCTGCACTATTACTGAAACTTTTAAGAAAATTCAAAGTAACTTCTTTTTTCTGCTTATTATATTTAAGCCTTTGTATTGTCGCTTCATTCTTTTTTATTAGCAATTCAATCTCTTGCCTATCTGCTTCACTTTTTTGCTCATTGACTTCATGCGCTTGCTTAGTTGCTTCAAGCTCTTGTAGTAGCGTTTCAAACTCTTGATCCCATGTGTCGAACTTCCGTATTAACGCTTCAGATTGTTGGCTATCGTTAAAACCATGTGGGAGCGCTTTAAGCTCTTGCATTAACGTTTCACGCTTTTTTTTATTGGCTTCCGACTCTTGCTTATTTGCTTTAGTTTTTTGCATAAGCGCTTTAATCTCCTCCGCGCGCTTTTGCCCATTTTCTACAATCTTTTGAATTTTTGCTTCACGAGCTCGCTCATCCACCTCAATTTCTTTTAATAGCTCTTCAATTTCCTGTGTACTGGCTTCGCGCTTTTGCTCTCGTTCTAGTTCCGCTCGCTCTTTTTGCTGAATCTCAACCCTTTGGCTTAGCATGAGCTGATCTTTAGCTTCAAGCGCTTGCTTCAAGCTGGCATTTTCTTGATCCAAGGTTGCATTCACTTGACTCAGATTTTCAGTCATGCTCGATTGCTGCAATAACCTTTGGCGTGCAACTTCATGCTCTTGTATTAATGCGCTCAGTGCTGCATCTTGAGCCTCAATGTGGCTCACTACCCCCTCTATATCTGGCACCTCCATTTCCTGATAATTGACTTCTCTTGGTTGATTTTCCGATGCCTCTAGCTTAAGGGTGGCTATTTCTTTCAGTAATTTCTCTATGGTTCTATCACGCTCTACCAACGCATTTTGCATACTAGATGCTACCGTCCGAAAATCTTGCGCTGGAGAGGGTTCTGATAAAGAAAGAGGAGGAGGAGTGCTGCTAATGGAAGGGGTAGAGGTAATACTAGACATTGACTTTTCTCCGTTAAAGATCTTATCGATCATAGCTATAAATAAACTTTGAAAATAAGCGGGGCTTTAACGGATATTTAGACTATCCCTGGCTCGGGATAAGGGTTTGTATTGCTTCTAGGGTGCGCTGTGTGGCACCTTGGTGCGTGGTGGCAAAAATTTTGGCGGCTTTGCGCATGGTTTCGATGGTTGATGGGTTTTCCCACAGGGTGCGCAGCGCAACACCTAGGGCTTGTGCATTGGCTATGCGTTGTGCAGCGCCTGCTGTAATTGCATCGTTTGTAGCTTGTTCAAAATTAAAAGTATAAGGCCCTAATAGTACGGGAAGGCCGATTGCGCAGGCTTCGATAAGATTTTGTCCTCCAAATGGCAATAAGCTCCCTCCAATAAACGCGATATCTGCCGCGGCATAATAGGCGGCCAATTCTCCCATCGAATCTCCTAGTATGACCTGGATCTCTGGCGCTATTTTATGAATGGGAGACACTGGGCTGGGAGTATCTATACCGTGTGTGTTTTGCGTATCCCAGGCACTGCGCCGCTTAAAGCGCCACCCTCCTCTTTCCAGCTGTGTAGCCACTTCTTCAAATCGAGCTGCATGGCGAGGAACGAGAATCAATAATGCTTTTTCGCTATAACCGCTGTGGAGAAAGGCTTCTAGTATGAGAGCTTCTTCTCCTTCTCGGGTGCTAGCAGCGATCCATACAGGCCTTTCCAAACCTATAGCCTGACGCCAAGCCTGACCTTTTTCTAATAAAGCAGGCGCAGGGTGTATATCAAATTTCATATTACCCACTGCCCTAACGGCAGAAGCGCCCAGGGCAGTTAATCGGCTAGCATCTGCTAAGGTTTGGGCTAGTATCAGCGTAAAGCTAGCAAAGGTTTCTCTTATCATCGATGTCCACTGCATAGCACGGCGATATTTTTGATAAGAGCGCTCAGATAGGCGCGCATTGACTAATACGGTAGGAATTTTTGCTTGCTTGCAGCGGTGTAATAAGGTTGGCCAAATTTCTGTTTCCAAAATAATGCCGATTACAGGTTGATAGTGCTGCAAAAAGCGCTGCACGGCCCAGCCCATATCGTAAGGAAGGTAGCAGCGCAGGACCCGTTCGCCCCACAGGGCTTTGCTACGTGCTCGCCCACCTGGTGACATATGGGTAATTAGAATTTTGGCTTGTGGGTAATGTGCAAGTAACGCATCTATCAATGGTTGAGCCGCATGCGTTTCTCCTACGGAGACTGCATGGATCCAAATCAGATGACCAGGTACTACTGCGTTATGAGCAGGTGCATAGCCAAAACGTTCTGCAATATGACGCTTATAGGCGGGCTCGCGGCGGGCTCGCCAGAATAAGCGGCATACGGCAAAGGGAGCGAGCAACCACCAAGCAGCGGCATACAAAAAACGAAAGAGCATGGACAAAAATCACTGAAAAATGTGCTGCACACAGAGCGTTGCTATAGAAAAATAACAGGGCTTTTATGCGCTGAAGCTCCTATTATCCCTCATTTAATATAAGTACTCTATAGCAAAAAATATTTCTTTTTTACCTTATATAATTATTAAAAATAGCGCTCTGCACATTCTTTGACCAAGATTCCCACCCTTTTTGCGTAGTCTCTTCAAATGCTATGGGCACTGTACTTTGCACCTTTTCTTGGTGAGTTTCAATATTTTTATATTCTGATGACTGCATTATTGCACCCTCTCTATCAGCCGCCTTTATTCCCAATATAAATGCATAGTATTCTTTCAAACTAATCACATCCACACTCAGTTTATTTTTATTTTCATTAAATGCATTTTTACTTACGTTTCTACTGGCCAGCTCAAAAAAAATATTTAATGAATTAAATATTTGTCCTTTGGTTCTCTCGGTCAAATTATAATAATTTTTTATTCTAAAAATATTCCTCTCTACCTCATTATTGTATTCAACACTATGTAGCAACCTTATACGTTCTATGTCATATTTTCCAGCCTCATCTACCGCCAAGCAAATAAAATTGCATAGTGTATAAAATATATCTTTTCCTGCGTTCACCTCTTGCATATTTCCATCAAAATAAAAAACTCTTTCTTTATATCCAAAAAGACTTGTTTTTTTTCTTGACATATGATTACTTCTGAATTCAGACGGCCTTTTATTTATTTGCGCCCCCTCTTCTTTCATTGAAATTTCATTTGTTTTTTCACTACACGTTGTTTTTACATCCTCTGCTTTGTAAAATATACTTCTTATTTGCCCATATGTACTATTTTGACGACTCCAGAAAGAGTTGGTCAACGTTCTTATATTCATAAAATTCACTTTTCAACTTAAAATTATGCGAGACTATACGTAATACTATGCCTATATAGGCTTATATACATAGAGATATAATCTGGTTTTCTCATCAGAAAGTGTGAATTTTTATATATAAAATATTTAAATTCCCCGCCTTTAAAAGCCAATAATTTACTCAAGCAGCCATATATTTCTATCTCATACGTAATTTTCACATTACCCATCACATCTCAATAAATTTTATAACTACCCCCCCTTAAAAAAACCATTAAAATAACTTATCTTTCTAGTATCTCCGAATGATTCTAATGTTTTAATAAATGATTCCCTCTCAAATGATGCACTCCCTGACTTCACAGCATTCACTCTATATTTTAATTTTTTATAAAAAACCTCCTTTTCTATTTTAGTAAAATTACATTGATTAGAAAATATTTTTGCAACCTCACGGATTCCGCTTTTTTTATTTATATTTATATATTTTTTTCTTTTTATCGAGAATATACCTACCGTATGTACTTCTAATTCTTTATAACTCAACCACCGACAAGATAAATTCTTTAACTCCTCTTCTCCATTTTTTTTATCTTTCCTAAATGAATTTACACATCTCTCATAGTTAGAATTTTCTTCAGTATCATTACTTTTTTTAAATACATTTTTAATTTTTTTAAAGCCAGAAATTTTCTCTTTGCCACCCATAGTCAAATCTATATTTTCTTTTTTTATTGAATCCAAAAATTTTTGCAGCTCAATACTTGGAGATACATTATTTTTGCAACTATCCCTACAAATCCTCATAACTTCTTTAATATTTTTATAATTCAATGCCTGTCCCATGGAATATAAAGCACTTTTAAATTCTTTTTTTATTACTTCATCTGGGTTACAGTTATCAATAAATTTTTTTATGATGAATTCAACATCTGCATTGTCATTTAAATCTATATCTCGTATCCCTGCGTATGCATTCACATAATGTGCACTTTCATCACAAGAAAAATTTTCATATTCTGGCGCATATTTGTAATAAAAAACAAACGTTTTTTCTTTGATTGAATAATCTTCTGCTACGCTAAAATCCTCTAAAAAATCATCATATTTTTTTATGGCTTCTTCTTTATTTTCATTACCATATATAATTGCTTTGCATTTCATTGTATTATTTTCATAAGGTGAAGTAGGGCTTCTCATCACACTACCAGGACTCACCGTGGAAGGGCTCATCGCAGAGGGACTAGCTATAGAAGGAGTATTGCTAGTATTTATGCTTAAGCGCACGCTTCTATTTGATATAGCTGCAGATTGGCGGGGAAGGCTAGAAGTAACAGACTGTTTTAAAACACCAAAAATATTACCATCTAATGATTTTCTTCTAGATGTGTTTAATGCATCACCGCCGCCCTGTAAAGATGGCAATGAAGTGGCACGTTTTAGTACTGATATAGCGAGAGGCTGTGGTGCTGGATTATTCGCATACCTTGTTTCGCCTAACATCACTTCCCCCTTACCTACAGCACCTTCTAATAATGCCCCCTAGCTATGGGTTTATAGAAAGGTGGCATCCCTTAGAGTGGTGAGTGATTTTTATTTTTAATAAGTCACCTACTCTTACCAATGCAGTGTGCTTCAATTTGATTTTTTATTGTTTTTACAGAGAAAAAAAGTAGAGAACTACGAACTGGTTTTTTCACCAAGGATGGGATGACATATATGCATTTTTAAAAATGCATATATGAGGGAGAAGGTAGTGGAAGGTGCGTGGCTATTTTTTTAGAGCTTTGCCCATACTCCCAAGGTCTGTAGCGCTTGTTCTACCTCTTGGAGTGTAGGGGGATGGGCTGCGCCTCCTATATTAATAGTGCTTGGCACACCATGCCCCCCTACTCGCCACGCTGTATCAAAATTGTAAAGCTCGATAGTGGGGCGTTTTAGTGCGCAGGCAATGTGTACCAGGCCGGTATCCACTCCTACTACGGCCTTTGCTTGTTGCAGTAATTCTATGATTTCAGGCCAATCTAGGCGCTGAGGCAATACATAGGCGCCGGGCCCACTTGCTGCTGCGATGGATTCGCTGGTTTTTTGCTCTGCGGCACTTCCCCAGGGAAGTATGATTTTTAATCCTTGTGCTATGGCTTTATTGCTAAGTGCTATCCATGTGGCCAAGGGCCATTCTTTATCTGCACGTGAAGTGGCGTGTATAAATACTAGGTAGGGATGTGGAGGAAGGCCCATCTGATCCAGTTTGCTAGTCAGATTTTTGTTAGATACTGGGGCCTGAGTGGGCAAGCCAAAATCAATGTCTTTCGCTATTTGAGGAATAGGATCGCCTAGCGCAGTGGCAACTAATTGGCGTGAACGCTCAATGACGTGTAGTTTTGGCGAAAGCCAGATGCTGCGGCGGTAAAAAAAACGTGCAGGCCATTCGTAGCTGGAGTCTTGTGAGCGGTTGCCTAGACCTATGACTGGGCCTCGAGCTAAACAGCCGGCTAATGCGGTTTTGACTAAGCCTTGGCAGTCAATAATTACGTCGTACGGTTCACGATGCAGTGTTTTATAGAGTGTGCGGATTTCATGCCAGGTTTGGCGTGCTATTGAAGGAATCCACCAGCGTTTACGCCAGCGGCGTAGCGCAAAAGGAATCACATGGCGCACGCCTTTGACCTGGCGCACTAGGTTTATAAAGGCTTCTTCTACTAGCCAGTCAATCTGTGCATCAGGATGCAGCCTTAAGATATCGGCTACAACAGGCAGGTTGTGCACCACATCACCCAACGAAGAAACACGAATTATTAGAATACGGAGCATGGCACAGGGATTTTTTAGGAAGAGAGGTGTGAGCGTGCTCTTAGGGTAATTAAAAGCAGGCTTTAAATGATGATTAAAAGTCGGTGGTATGCATGTTGGGGTTCGTACCTCACCACCAACCTACCGTTCATTGCAGGTACGAACCCCAACATGATGACCTCAGGCCTTTTGAAACCTGCATATACAGGCCAAAAGCCATGATTATAAGTTGGCGGTGTGCGTCACACCAACCCTCCTAAAAAGGTAATGTCGTATGTCCTTGTTCTTCTAATACGCGTTTAAAGTCTTTTTGAATGCGCGCCAGAGCGGCAGTCGTATCGGCTTCAAACCGAAAAACGACTACTGGGGTGGTATTTGAAGCACGGGCTAGGCCAAATCCATCGCTATATTCCACTCGCAAACCATCCATCAAAATGCATGCCTGCGCTTGCGGAAATACCGCTGTGCGTTGCAATTGCTCGATTAACTTGCTGTTTTCACCATCTGGTAAGGGCAAATGCAATTCAGGTGTGGAGTGCGCATTGGGCAATGCTTCTAAAACAGCACCAGGGTCTGCTACACGGGAGAGGAGTTCGCACAGGCGTGCAGCCGTGTATAAGCCGTCATCAAATCCAAACCAGCGGTCTTTGAAAAAGATATGGCCGCTCATTTCCCCTGCAAGCGCTGCACCGCATTCTTGCATTTTAGATTTAATCAAGGAATGCCCCGTTTTCCACATTAAAGGCTGTCCGCCATGCTCGCGTATCCAAGGTGCTAATAGGCGAGTGCATTTCACGTCATACAAGATAGTGCCTCCGGGATGACGCTTTAGTACATCTTGTGCAAACAGCATGAGTTGTCGATCAGGGTAAATAATCGCACCTGATTTCGTCACCACGCCTAGCCGGTCGCCATCCCCGTCAAAGGCTAATCCCAATTCTGCATCCGTAGTGGCTAAAGCGTGTATTACGTCTTGTAGATTTTCTGGTTGAGCAGGGTCGGGATGGTGATTGGGAAAATGCCCATCTACCTCGCAAAATAGCGTGCGCACTTCACAGCCCAAAGCTCTAAAAAGTGCAGGAGCAAATGCGCCTGCTACGCCATTTCCACAATCTATTACTAGCTTGAGCGGGCGCTCTAGTCGGATGTCTCGCACAATGCGTTCAAGGTAAGTAGGGCCCATATTGTATGATTGATAAGAGCCCTGTTTGCTCGCTTTTTCTATGCGTTGTGCGGGTGTCCAGTTAATTTGCGTCAGCACACGCTTGTATAGCGCAGCGATCTGATCACCAAATAATGCCCGGCCTCGCACCACCATTTTGAAGCCGTTGTAATCGGGCGGATTATGGCTGCCTGTGACTACCACGCAGGAATCAACTACACGCCCGTTTATAGCGTGATAGCAAGTGAAATAGCCAATCGGCGTAGGAACTTGACCGATATCGACTACATCTACGCCGCTTGCTTGCAATCCTTCTGACAATGCTGCAACAAGCATAGGCCCAGATAAACGGCCATCTCGACCAACGGCTATGGCCTCCCCGCCGCGCTCAAGCACCTCGCAGCCTAGCGCGTAACCGATATGGAAGGCCGTATCACGGTGTATGGTTTTGCCCACTATGCCGCGGATGTCATAAGCTTTAAATATAGAGGAGGAAATGGTCATATAAGAGTAGAAACGAAGGAAATTTGATGTGTGTGTAGCTAATAATATGCACTATCTTATCGTATCGTGGAAAAACTGCTTGCTATTTCTACTGCGTATTAGATAGAATCTCGGCCTTCGTCGGGGTGTAGCGCAGCCTGGTAGCGCATCTGCTTTGGGAGCAGAGGGTCGCATGTTCGAATCATGTCGCCCCGACCATTTTTTTCTTACGCAGCATTCCTTCTAACAGGCATGCCTGTTAGCCGTTTCTCCTTCCTTCAAATACGTATTTCTGCGTTAAAGCCTCACTTCTGCTGGCTCACGTTAATACGCATAGAGAGTGTTTTTTAATACGCGCACACCAGCACGATATAAAAAGCAAATCTATCTCTTCCTACTTTCTCCTTCTGTGCTCCATATGGCTCCTGCCTCCTTTTTTTGCTTATTATTGGGTGTGCTATTAAATTCTTGCGCGCAATTGCTTTTAAAAGCGGGAGCAAATGCGGTGGGGCATTTTGAATTTTCGCGTGCGAATATTCTGCCTATCGGATGGAAATTGATTACACAGGTGCCTTTGCTAGTAGGTTTAGGTTGCTATGGTCTGAGCGTTATCGTGTGGATAATGGGTTTATCGCGCGTAGAAGTAACGATTGCTTATCCTTTATTATCTCTTGGGTATGTGGTTAATGCCGTGTTAGCTTGGTATTTTTTAGGCGAAGTCTTAAGCATTCAGCGCCTGGTTGCTATTGGCATTATTTTAATTGGCGTGTATTTATTAGCGCGGAGTTAAAACCTAAAAAGTTGCCCACCACCAACCTACCTATAATTTTTTCCAGTGGTTTGCGCCCTCATGTCCCCTCTTCCCTTCTTGCCTTTTGTTCGTCCTCATATTGATGAAGCCACTATTGCTGCGGTAGCAGAAGTTTTGCGCTCAGGTTGGATTACTACTGGCCCGCAAAATCAGCTTTTTGAAGCGGCACTCTCTGAGTATTGTGGAGGTCGGCCTGTGTGCACGTTTAATTCAGGCACAGCGACTATGGAGGTTGCGCTGCGTTTAGCAGGAGTGGGGCCAGGAGATGAGGTTATTACTACGCCTTTGTCTTGGGTTGCTACGAGCAATACGATTATTCAAGTAGGTGCCACACCTATTTTTGTGGATATTGACCCGCAAACCCGCAATATCGATTTGCAAGAAGTAGAACGCGCTATTACACCGCGCACTAAAGCGCTTATGCCTGTAGATCTTGCGGGTTTGCCCGTGAATCGAGATCAGCTCTATACATTAGCTAAAACCTATAATCTGCGCGTTATTGAAGATGCAGCGCAAAGCTTTGGGGCATCGTGGAAGGGCCAGCGTATAGGAGCGATTGGGGATTTAGTTTCTTTTAGCTTCCATGCGAACAAAAATCTCACGTCCATCGAAGGGGGCGCGCTGGTTTTACATACAGAAGAAGAAGCGATACTGGCTCGCAAATATCGCTTGCAAGGTGTTACTCGCTCTGGTTTTGATGGAATGGAAGTCGATGTATTAGGTGGAAAATCCAATTTAACGGATGTAGCTGCGTGCGTGGGCTTGCACCAATTACCCGGCCTCCCTACCGTTACGGCCAAGCGCCAAGCATTAGCTAAACATTATTTTGCATGCTTTGAGCGCTTTGCGCAGCAGACTGATTTGCCTATTTGGAGTGCAATAGGCTTACCTCCGGCAGATTGGGAGCACAGTAACTGGCATATGTTCCAAATTGTGCTGCCGCTCGATATGCTCAGTATTACGCGCTCGGAATATATGGCACAACTCCATGCACGACAAATTGGAAGTGGGGTGCATTATCCACCCATTCATTTGTTCAAATTGTACCAAGCACGCGGCTTTAAGCCGGGCATGTATCCCCATGCTGAACGCATTGGCGCAGCTATTTTGACACTGCCATTATTTCCAGCCATGCAAGAAGAAGATGTGGAACGCGTGGTGGCTGCAGTGTATGAAATTGCAGCACTGTATACTCGATAAAACCAATAAGAACCCATTCAAGGCCTCCCAAAATAGGAATTTAAAGAAGAGAGGTACGATAGGCCAACCAATCAGGAGTATTTTCTGTGTCTAGCTTAGAACTGTCTGTAGTCATCCCGGTATATAACGAAGAATCAGGAATAGAGGCACTATTTAAACGCCTCTATCCTGCGTTAGATGCGCTAGCACTGCCTTATGAGGTCATTTTTATTAACGATGGTAGCCAAGATAAAACGGGCCGCCATCTGGCAGAGCAATTTGATCGCCGACCTGAAGTTACCCGTGTATTGATGCTCAGTGGCAACTATGGCCAGCATATGGCGATATTGGCGGGTTTTAAAGCATCACGTGGAGCATGTGTGGTGACGCTGGATGCAGATTTACAAAACCCCCCAGAAGAAATCGGTAAGCTACTCGCCAAAATGCGCGAAGGCCATGATTATGTGGGAACCTGTCGGCGTGAGCGGCAAGACAGCCTATGGAGGAAAAAAGCCTCTATATGGATGAATCGCCTGCGTGAAAAAATCACCCATATCAAGATGACG
This sequence comes from Mycoavidus cysteinexigens, assembly GCA_031963045.1. Classification (GTDB taxonomy): domain Bacteria; phylum Pseudomonadota; class Gammaproteobacteria; order Burkholderiales; family Burkholderiaceae; genus JASSUD01. The sequence goes on along the minus strand of JASSUK010000019.1, from coordinate 60,098 downwards.
GACCAAGGCTGCATGCTACGTGCCTATAGCCGGTCTATCGTAGATACCATCAATCGCTGCGGGGAAAGTACGCCTTTTATTCCTGCACTTGCCTATACCTTTGCACATAACCCCGCTGAAATTGAAGTGGAGCATGAAGAACGATTTGCGGGGCAATCTAAGTATTCGCTCTACAGCCTTATTCGCTTAAATTTTGATCTGGTTACAGGATTTTCGGTGGCGCCCTTGCAATGGCTCTCTGTAATAGGAGGAGTGCTGTCGATTGGCTCTGCTGCCCTTTTTATTCTGTTATTAGTCCGTCGCTTTTTTATTGGCGCTGAGGTGTATGGCGTTTTCACACTCTTTGCGATTACGTTTTTTCTGCTTGGCGTTATTTTATTTGGTATGGGTTTACTGGGAGAATATATTGGCCGCATCTACCAGGAAGTGCGTGCCCGCCCCCGTTATTTGATAGCGCACACTCTTGAGCAGCTAACGTCTGCAGCAGATGAGAAGCATGAATCGGTAAGTGTAGAGGACGAAAGCGCCTCAACGTAACCAGCCCTACTTAAAACCTTGGAGCACTACACCATGACCGCCAGCGCTGTTGTTTTCGCCTACCACAATGTAGGCGTGCGCTGCTTACAAGTATTACAGGCATTCGGTATCGATATTGCTTTGGTAGTGACGCATGAAGACAATCCCAATGAAACATGCTGGTTTGAGTCTGTAGCCGACCTAGCCGCCGCGCAAGCATGGCCTGTACAAAAACCGGTTAATGCGAATAGCCCCGCGCTTTTACAGGCTGTACAAGCTACCTCTGCGGATTTTATTTTTTCTTTTTATTATCGGCAGATGCTTAGTCCTGAAATACTTGGCAGTGCTCGGCGCGGGGCCTTTAATATGCATGGCTCACTATTACCGCATTACCGAGGCTGCGCACCGGTGAATTGGGCTATTTTGCATGGAGAAACGCAAATAGGAGCCACCTTGCACGAGATGACTGCCCGTCCGGATGCAGGTGCTATTATTGGGCAAACAGCGGTTCCTATCTTGCCAGACGATATTGCAAGCCAAGTTATGCAAAAAGTAACGCTTGCCGCTGAAATTACCTTATGGAAAGCCTTACCAGATCTGTTAGCAGACCGGGCTGAACGCTTGCCAAATGCCCTAGAAAAAGGGAGTTATTTTGGTCGACGCACGCCAGAAGACGGGCGCATCGACTGGCAAGCCCCAGCCCACATGGTATATAACTTAATACGCGCGCTCGCCCCTCCCTACCCAGGCGCTTTTACCGTAATAGGTTCGCACCGTTTTATCATCGCTGCCGCACGACTGGAAAAACGCATCCATTTAGGTGCGCCAGCTGTTGCTGGCCTAGCATCAGGCGATATGAAGCAAGTGGGTTTGCAGGTTCGAGACAACCATTTTGTCGGATGTTGCGCAGATGGCGGTGTTATTTTGATCCACACGCTTTTATATGAAGGCCAAGCCATTACGCCGGCCCGTTTTATAGAACTAACTCGTGCGAGTAAGGCCTAAATCACATTTAGGCCATTTTGCTCTTCTCGCACCATTATTTGCTTTATTTTTTTACCTACCCATTTTTATGAAAAAAATACTTATCCTCGGCGTGAATGGCTTTATTGGCCATCATCTATCCAAACGCATTTTAGAAACCACAGACTGGGAAGTCTTTGGTATGGATATGCAGACTGAACGCCTTGGCGATTTGTTAAATCACCCTCGCATGCATTTCTCAGAGGGCGATATCACCATCAATAAAGAATGGGTGGAATACAATATTCGTAAATGCGATGTCATTTTGCCACTAGTGGCCATTGCTACACCTGCAACGTATGTGAAACAACCTCTGCGCGTTTTTGAATTGGATTTTGAAGCCAATTTACCTATTGTTCGCTCAGCGATGAAATATAAAAAACATTTGGTATTTCCGTCGACCTCTGAAGTCTACGGTATGTGTACCGATGAGCAATTTGATCCTGAAGCCTCTTCTCTCGTGTATGGTCCCATTCAAAAATCTCGCTGGATTTATGCTTGCTCTAAGCAGCTTATGGATCGAGTCATTTGGGGATATGGCGCGCAAGAAGGGCTGAACTTCACCCTCTTTCGCCCCTTTAACTGGATTGGCGCTGGGCTGGATTCTATTTTTAGCCCTAAAGAAGGAAGCTCCCGCGTAGTCACGCAATTCCTTGGCGATATTGCACGCGGAAAATCTATTCAACTCGTAGATGGAGGAGCGCAAAAACGCGCCTTTACCGATATCGATGACGGCATTGATGCATTAATGCGCATCATCGAAAACCCAGCAGGCATAGCCAGTCAGAAAATTTATAACATTGGCAATCCCAATAATAATTATTCGATTCGAGAGCTGGCTACCAGAATGCTCGATATAGCGCGTGAATTCCCTGAATATGCAAGCCGGCTCTCCAGTACACCTCTTATCGAAACCTCCTCGCAGCAATATTACGGAAACGGCTATCAAGATGTACAAAACCGTGTGCCTAAAATTGAGAATACGATGGCTGATTTAGGCTGGAAACCGACCTTAGGTTTAGACGACACACTACGTAAAATATTTGAAGCCTACCGCGGCCATATCGCTGAGATGAATGCATTAATAGAGAACTAAATTGGCTTATATTGCACTCAAAATTGATGTAGATACGCTGGTTGGGACACAAAAAGGCGTTCCTACGCTGCAAAAAAGCTTGGAGCAGGCACAGGCAGGGGCCACTTTTTTGTTCAGCTTAGGGCCCGACCATACCGGATGGGCATTGCGCCGTATCTTTCGGCCGGGTTTTCTGCAAAAAGTATCCCGCACTTCTGTGCTCGAGCACTACGGATTGCGCACGCTATTTAATGGCGTGCTGTGGCCCGGCCCAGATATTGGCCGCAAAGCAAAAGCCCAGATGCAAGCTGTGCGCGATGCAGGTTTTGAATGTGGCGTACATGCGTGGGATCACGTCTATTGGCAAGACCATGTGCGTGAGCGTGATAGCAAATGGACCATGGCGCAAATGCATCAAAGCTACGCGCGCTTTTTAGAGATTTTTGGCACCCCGCCTACCACGCACGGCGCAGCAGGCTGGCAAATGAACGCAGCGGCTTTTTTGCAGATTGATGCGTGGGGCCTCCCCTATTCTTCAGACGGACGCGGAACAGGCCCCTACCGGCCTACCTTAAATGGCAAGCCTTTGGCACATGTTCAACTCCCCACTACCTTACCTACTTTTGATGAAATGCTGGGAGTGGATGGTGCGGATACTCGGCAAGTCGTTCAGCAATTGCTCGCAAAAACCGATCCTGCTGCAGGCAATACGCCCATGCATGACCACGTTTTTACATTACATGCAGAGCTGGAAGGGCAAAAGCTCAATGCGGCTTTTGAAGATTTGCTTGCAGGCTGGCGTGCACAGGGGCATAAGCTGGTATCGTTGGCGGATTATTACGCCACTCTTACGCTCGACACCTTGCTAGAAGCACCCGTTACATGGGGAAGCGTGATAGGGCGATCTGGTGAGCTTATTGTGCAAGCTTCTTAGCAGACACTCAGGCGTAGTCCATGCGGCCATCTATAATTCTTAATCTAAAATGCAATGCTGTACGCGAAACGGTAAATCGCTTCCCTATATCAAATCCTCGTATATTTGGCTCAGTACTTCACGGTACGGATTTAGATGGCAGTGACCTTGATCTACTAGTGGATGCGCTGCCTGGTGCAACGCTATTTGATCTTGGAGGCTTGCAGATCGAGCTAGAAGCCCTTCTCGGCATCCACGTTGATTTGTTAACTCCAGGCGATCTGCCGCCGAAATTCCGTGCACAAGTACTTGCGCAAGCACAGCCAATATAATGGTCTTACAGTGCAAAAATTAAAAGCAGGTGGTATGCATGTTGGGGTTCCTTCGTCACCACCAAGCTACCAAGATGCATATGTAAAAGGGTTCTATCAAACTCAACCAACCACAAAAAAGCAAAGGACGGTAGGTTGGTGGTGACGAAGGAACCCCAACATGCGCGCCACAGTCTTTTTGAATACCTGCAGCGTACTCCATGCTGTATGCTACAGGATGAGGTGCGCTGCAAAATTTACCAAAGCAATTGCTAACTATCCGTACTGATATAGGACGATAAAACCTGAAACGGCTTCTTACCTATCTAGGAGCCCGACCTCTTTTTCGATTACTTTAGGAGTTCTCTACCATGGCCCTAGCGGTTAATGACACACTCAGTGATTGGACTGTCCCTTCTACCCTCGGAGATTTTTCTCTGTCTGCTTGCCTGAAAAAACCAGGTCAACGCTACCTCGTTATATATTTCTACCCCAAAGACGATACACCAGGCTGCACCGATGAAAGTGCGGCTTTCGCACAGGCCTACCCAGATTTTCAAAAAGCTGGCGTGGAAATTGTGGGGGTATCGCGCGATAGCCTGGAGTCGCATAAACGCTTTAGTTATAAACTAGGCATTCCTTTTCCTCTGCTCTCCGATAGCGATGAAAAACTATGCACGCTATTTGATGTGATCAAGCCCAAAAAAATGTTTGGCAAGGACGTACGCGGCATTGAACGCAGCACGTTTATAGTTGATACCGATTATGTGATTCAACACGTTTGGCGCGGCGTTAAAGTTCCAGGACATGTAGAAGCAGTAAAAGCAGCTTTGTCTATCTAAGAGTCCGGCTGCAAATCTCCAAATAGAGTCTAAAATTAGCGATAGGTTGGTGGTGACAAAGGAACCCCAACATGATGACCGCTGTCCTTTCAAGACCTGCATATGTAGGTTAAAAGTTGGTGGCGTGCATGTTGAGGTTCGTGCCTCACCACCAACCTACCGTTCTAAAACCTGCATATGCAGGTCAAAAGCGATGATTGTAAGTCAGTGGTGTTCAAACGTCCCCACAACCATTATTAAATGCTTTTAATCTGGCTGGAGCAAAATACTATGACTATAGATGTCCTACCACCTAACCATAGTGACAGACCTAATCTCTCCCCAGATGCGCCCGCTCAACTGCGCACGCTTACGCATATTCTCTACGCCTTGTATGCGATTTGCTGGCTAACAGGCGGCCTGACTGGGCTTATTGCATTGATTATCAGCTATATTAAGCGCGCAGATCTGCGGAAAATGGCGCAAAGAGCGGCACATCATTCTCACAGCATTATTAATGCGCCGCTTTATATTGCGCATTTTACTTGGCAAATTCGTACCTTCTGGGGCCTCGTAGCTTTCACCGTATTAGGCGTATTATTGTCCTTGGCACTTATCGGACCATTTGTTCTGCTGGCAGGAGCGATTTGGGCGGTGTACAGAATTATTAAGGGATGGCTTTATCTTAGTGAGTCGCGTCTTCCATAGGTGGGCGCCTACCATTTTTCGCAGGAGAAGTTTCATGCAGGAAGCGCCGGGTAATACCGTATCAAACTGTCTGTTTTGCAAGATTGTAGCGGGGGAAATACCGAGTAAAAAAATCTATGAAGATGATCAATTTTACGCTTTTCATGATATTTACCCCCAAGCACCTGTGCATGCGCTCGTGGTGCCTCGCAAGCATATCCACTCTCTTTCCGATTGCGGTGAGAACGAGTCTGCTTTATTAGGATCGCTGCTTGTTTTAATACCGAAGCTGGCTAAACAGCTTGGTATCGGGTATGTTCGTACCCCTGATGATGCGCCAACTAATAGGACTGGTTTTCGCACTGCTATTCATACGGGCCCCGGCGGCGGACAGGAAATTTTCCATTTGCATGCCCATATTATGGGAACGCCTTCTTCTGGTATTGATAAAGATATTTCCAAGGAATAACTATGCTTAGCATTGGCCACTGGCTTATCGTCTTACTTATTATTGCTTTGGTATTTGGCACCAAAAAACTGCGTAATATCGGCACCGATCTTGGCAGTGCTCTCAAAGGTTTTAAAGAAGGCCTAAATCAAGGCGAAGGTCCCCCCCCCTCTTCTTCGCCTACTCCCACACGCAAAGACACCATCGACATAACTGCCCACGAAAAAAAATAAATGCCGGTAGGTTGGCGGTGAGGCACGAACCCCAACATGCGCGCCACTGTCTTCTTTAAAACCTGTCTATATATTGCAAAAAGTCATAATTAGAAGGCAGTGGTCTTCATGTTGGGGTTCGTACCTCACCACCAACCTACCGATTATTCCCACAGGCACGATATCGGTGCGGCAAATAAACGATCTCCAAATGGAATAATATTTTCTCCATTATAAAAAATAATCCCGAGCTTAAACCCTTCCTGGCAGATATCACCTAACTTGCGTAATCCTTTGAAATCATCCGCACGAATCGATGCAGATGCTTTGATTTCGATACCAAGCACCTCGCCTATTTCATTTTCAACCACGATATCTACTTCGTTTTGCTCTTTATCGCGATAATGATGAAGCGTATATGCCTCATCAGACCACGTAAACTGCTTCATAATTTCAGAGGCAATAAAGGTTTCGAGGATAGGGCCAAATAAGGTACGGTTTTCTGCAATGCGTTGGGCAGTTACCCCTAGTAAGCTTGCCAGTAAGCCCGCGTCAACGAAATGCAGCTTAGGGGACTTAATTACCCGTTTAATCTCATTACGAAACCAAGGTTTGATACGGTGGAGCAAAAATAATTGCTCAAAAATGGCTAAATATTTACTTGCAGTTTTACTATCCAGGCCAACTTGCCCTCCGATCTGAGTGAAATTAATCAATTGTCCAGAATGGTGAGCAAGCACCTGAAGCAAACGTGGCAGATGATCTATTTTCTCGATATAAGCGATATCTCTCACGTCACGCTGCAAGACGGCATGCAGATAATCGCGCTGCCAGGCTCGGCGTCTTTTCGCATCTTGGCGTGCTAGCATTTCTGGATAACCGCCGGTTAATACCGCTTGCACTAGTGCATGATCGATGAGTACTTCCGACGGTTTAATAAGTTTTCCAGCGAATGCATGTTCTAGAAATAGAGGCTTTTTATTTTTAATCTCAGAACGTGATAAGGGCAAAAGATTAATGATTTCCATGCGCCCAGCTAGGCTTTCTGACACAGTTGGCAGGGTCAATACATTGGCTGAGCCCGTAAGCAAAAAACGGCCAGGTCGACGATCCTCATCAACCGTCTTTTTAATGGCACGTAAAAGTTCAGGCGCGCGTTGGATCTCATCGATAATTGCATAATCGAGTGAGCGCATCAATCCAGTTGGATCATTTCGGGCAGCAGCAAGCGCTGTATCATCGTCCAGGGTGATATATACATGGCTAGTACCAGCAAACTGGCGAACCAAGGTTGTTTTACCGCACTGGCGGGGACCGTTGATCATAACCACAGGGGTATCTTGAAGTGCCGTATGGATGCGTTCGCTAGCAAATCTGCGGAAAAACGGAGGGGGAGTTACGACCATTTCGTATTTAGTTCCCGTCTAATTTGGATTAAAGCTTTGGCCAATCTGGATTATACATCCGCCAAACGCGGATTTGAACCTGTACTTTTCGCCATTCCTCGCCCCCCTTAACTTAATCCACAGGCTTAAAAATTCAACCGCAAGAAGTAGAGTTTCAAAGTGCTCTCGGCTCTTTTACACTGACTAATCTCAAATTATGTATTGACCAGTGCACACGCAAATGTGAGGAATCATGAAACTCTATCTGAGCAAACTAGCGTCCCCTTTAGATACCATTTTGTTAGTGACCGATGAGCAAGAGCGGGTCCGAGCGTTGGACTTTGCCAACTACGAAACGCGTATGCATACCTTATTACGCAAACACTACAAAAATTACGAGCTAGTTGATATACAAGCTCCTACTGCTATTGCCACCGTGCTCATGCGGTATTTCGAAGGCGACTTTGCAGCATTAGATGGGCTTACTACCGTCACTGCCGGCACCGATTTACAACGCCGTGTATGGCAAGCTTTACGTCGCATCCCGGTAGGTCAAACCACTAGCTATGGCAAACTAGCTAGCGAGTTAGGTTTAAGCCCACGTGCCGCCATCGCGATTGGTGCGGCGAATGGTGCCAACCCCATTTCTATCATCGTACCGTGCCATCGCGTAATTGCTAGCAATGGCGAATTAAGAGGCTATGCGGGAGGTTTGCACCGCAAACACTGGTTGCTTAAGCATGAAAAAGCTATTGGAATCTAAATATGAAAAAGCGATGACACCCGCAATGAACTTTGTTACCGAAGAGCAACGCTGGGCTGCAGTGCAAGGCCGGGATGCAAACGCCGATGAAAACTTTGTGTACGCGGTTAAAACTACGGGCATCTATTGCCGCCCTAGCTCCTCTGCACGCTTACCTAAACGTGAAAATGTAGAATTTTTCGACACAGCAAAAGCAGCACAAGCAGCCGGTTACCGCGCTAGTCGCCGCATTGCTGCAGACCAGACAGAATTAGCAAAACAGCGTGCAGCGCTGGTTATCGACGCCTGCCGACTGATTGAAACAGCTGAAATACCGCCGAGCCTGAATGAGCTAGCCAAACAGGCTGGCATGAGTGTTTTTCACTTTCATCGCATCTTCAAGAGCGAGACAGGGCTCACGCCCAAAGCCTATGCCAGCGCCTACCGCGCAAATAAGCTGCGCGACGAACTGAGCCATGCACATACCACTGTCACACACGCTATTTACGGCGCAGGCTTTAATTCTAATAGCCGCTTCTACGAAACCTCAGAGGATTTATTGGGGATGCATGCACGAGATTACCGTGCAGGCGGCAAAAATATGCAGATTCGCTTTGCTGTAGGGCAGTGTTCGCTAGGCGCTATCTTAGTTGCGCAAAGCCAACGTGGTATCTGCGCTATATTTTTTGGCGATGATCCGAATACGTTAGTGCAGGAACTGCAAGGCCGGTTTCGCGAAGCAGAGTTGCTAGGAGGAGATGCGGCTTTTGAACAGTTGGTGGCGCAAGTGGTGGGATTTATTGAAGCACCATCGTTGGGCCTCAATCTACCGTTGGATATACGAGGTACCGCTTTTCAGGAACGCGTGTGGCAGGCATTACGCGAGATACCGCCAGGCACTACCGTTTCGTATGCAGACATTGCCAAGCGAATTGGTTCACCTAAAGCTATGCGGGCAGTGGCACAGGCCTGTGGAGCTAATCCTATCGCTGTCGCCATCCCGTGCCATCGTGTAGTGCGCCGTGATGGCGACATTTCTGGCTACCATTGGGGGGCGGAGCGCAAGCTTGCGCTGTTACAGCGCGAGGCTAACACTTCATCTTAATTATTGATGTTACGCATATTATAGAACGGCGGGTTGTTGATAAGCCGAGCGCAAAGATTAAAAGTAAATGGTGCGCATGTTGGGGTTCCTTCGTCACCACCAACCTACCGAGATGCCCATGTAAAAGGGTTCTATCAAACTCTACCCACCACAAGAAAAGCAAAGAACGGTAGGTTGGTGGTGACGAAGGAACCCCAACATGCATACCACTGTTTTTTTGAATACCTGCGTAACATCAGTTAATTAATAAGCCATTTCCCTCGGCGTTATGGCTCCATATCTGCTGTAAATATCTCAGCCTGATCGCTATACGAGAAAATCTCTGCATACCGTCCCCAGTTAATCACGGCATCTAGTGTTTCTTTTACCGCACTCTCTGATAGGAATTCCGACAGTTCTTGTTCGAAATTAACACGCGGAGCGTGTTGCCCTTGGCGGGTATTCAATACTTTATGGATACGCGCAGCCAATGGCACGTTGCGCAATAAATGGGCTGCGAATTGCTTTTTACGCTCTTGGGTTCCCGCTTGGGCAAAGACTTTACCTGCATTGGTGAGGAGAATATCGCCTTCTCGAATATCGGCAAAATCTAAATGCTGCAGCATCTCTGCAACAGGGAAGAGATCATCCACTTCCAAGTGCAAGCTACGTGCAATTTCTGGCAGATCTGCGCGTCCATTGTATGGAGGCGCTTCAAGTGTTTCGACAAAACCAGCCATAAGATTGGTAGATACCTGGGGCAGTAAGCTTCCCAATGTAAGTGCTTTGCGTTTTGGCCCTGTTTTGGGGCGCGCAGTCATTTTGGCGTAGATGGTATCTACAAATTCTCGAAAAGCAGGGTCTAAGCGATCGCGTGGGTGCGCAAAAGGCACTTCAATGTCGATCATTACGCGCCCAGGGTTAGAAGACAACACTAGAATGCGGTCGCACATAAAAGCCGCTTCTTCGATGTTATGGGTAACCAATAGGACAGATTGAATCAGCAAGCGGTGCTCATTCCAAAGCTCTAGGAAATCGGTACGCAAAGTCTCAGCCGTGAGCACATCTAGCGCAGAAAAAGGCTCATCCATTAAAAGTAGCGTAGGATCCACCACTAAAGCGCGTGCAAAACCCACTCTTTGGCGCATGCCCCCTGATAATTCACGGGGGTAGGCATTTTCAAAACCATCCATACCGATAAGGTCAATGGCCGCAAGCGCACGTTCACGACGTTCTGCTGCACCCAGACCTAAGGCTTCCAGCCCTGCTTCCACATTTTCTAAAACGGTTAGCCAGGGGAAAAGCGCAAAGGTTTGAAAGACCATGGCAATGCCCTGCGCAGGGCCAGATACGGGCTTTCCAAGATATTCTACTTTTCCGCCTGTGGATTTAATCAGGCCTGCAATAATGCGCAGCAAAGTAGATTTACCAGAGCCTGAACGCCCGAGCAAAGCAACGATCTCTCCTTTTTTAAGCGTTAAATTTACGCCATCCAGTACTAAAAGCTCATCTTGTGCTTTATTAAAACCGCGCTGCACATCCGTGAGCCGCAGAATTTCATTATCTCGCTGGAGAGTTTGGGAGCAGGCCATAAAAAACCAGAGTCCTTTAAATACTGGTAGGTTGGGGTGACGAATTTGGATAAATACGGGACCCCAACATGCAGACCACTGCCTGCATTAAGACCTGCTTATAAACTATCTAAAGCAAAAATTAAAAGACAGTGGCGCGCATGTTGGGGTTCCTTCGTCACCCCAACCTACGGGTTAACTTACGCACAACGAGATCTTACGCGATGCAGATTACACTTCGTATGGGCTTTTCTATTTTCTTTTACTTCCTTAGCATACTATCTGGCACTTTTTATATAATTTTGCAGCCTAACTAGTTTTTTGCGCATCCATTTTTATACATTGCATATGTCTTTTACTTCCTCTCATACCCCACCCAAAACTTCGCCAGCCCCTTTGCCTCTCAATCAACCCCCTACTACGCATGCTAGCTACTCTCGAACCAGTCTATGGCTACGTTCGCTGGGGTTCATGCTTTATCTAGCTTTCTTCACGGTGCTGTATGGCACCTTATGCATAGTTAGTTTTCCATTCATACCTGTATCACGCCGTTACGCGATGATTGCAATATGGTGTCGCATCACTTTAAGAGTATTGCGCGCGCTAAATGGAATTACCTATGAAGTGCAAGGCATGGATTTACTGCCTGATGGCCCTGCCGTTTTACTCTCTAAGCATCAATCTGCTTGGGAAACCTTTGCTCTACTGGCTCTTATGCCTCGGCCACTTTGCTTTGTTTTTAAACGCGAGCTTTTATGGATACCTTTTTTTGGCTGGGCATTAGGCATGCTCAATATGGTGCATATCAACCGAAAAAAAACGCACCATGCCTTTAATGCCGTACTCAAACAAGGCAAAAAATGCTTATCAGCAGGATCGTGGGTCATTATGTTTCCAGAAGGAACCCGCACCGCACGAGGCAAAAAAGGACGCTATAAAAGTGGAGGTGCCCGCTTTGCTATTGGAGCAGGCGTTCCTATTGTTCCGATTGCACATAATGCAGGCCGCGTATGGCCTCGCAATTCTTTCTTGAAATATCCAGGCCATGTCACTATTTTAATCGGCACCCCTATTTCCACCGCAAACCTAACACCCGAGCAAGCAAACCAAGAAACAGAGAGTTGGATAGAAACACATATGCGCCAACTAGACCCCACTGCTTATTAGCCGGTAGGTTGGTGGTGACGAAGGAACCCCAACGTGCACACCACCGACTTATAATCATCGCTTTTAGCGATTTGTATACAGGTTTTAAAAGGATATTGGCCTGCATGTTGGGGTTCGTACCTCACCACCAACCTACCGTTCTATGCATAATGTGCCGCAATGCCTGCGAAAACGCATGCACCTACCCATACGTTATACCTAAATGCGGCAAAGCATTGGGCAGGCTCTCGAGTGCGTATAAGTGTGAAATGATAGAGCGCACAAACCGTAGCAGCAGCTAATCCCAACCAAAAAGGCAGTGTGTAATGCAAAACCCAGCCAAGCACGCTATAGAGGCCTAAAAAGAGCCCATAGCACACCATCACTGCGATAACGTCATAGCGTCCGAAAGTCAGTGCGGAGGTTTTAATGCCGAGTGCTAGATCATCTTTGCGATCGGCCATTGCATATTCAGTGTCATACGCCAAGGTCCACGCTATATTTGCAACCATCATAATGCCAACCGTCCAAGGCAGCCCCCCCTGCACTTCGGCAAAGGCCATCGGTATCCCAAAACCAAAGGCTAGGCCCAAATAGGCCTGAGGAAGCGCAATATACCGCTTACTAAATGGATAACTTGCAGCAAGTAAGACCGCGCCCACCGCAAGTATTTGAGTAAACAAGGTACAAGGAATAATCAGCCAAGCTGCAAGCAGTGTCAGGGCTACGGCTACTCCCACAGCCTCATAAGACGTAATACGCCCAGCAGTGAGCGGTCGGTTGCGTGTGCGCGCTACATGCCGATCAAAATCACGATCAGCATAATCATTGATCGCACATCCTGCACAGCGCATCAGTATCGTGCCACTTATAAAAATAAACAGCACTTTCCAAGGCGGCATACCTTCTGCTGCAATCCACAATGCATTCAATGTAGGCCAGAGCAACAGCCAGATGCCTACTGGCTTATCTAGGCGCACTAATTGTATGTAATCGCATACACGCGACCCTATCCGATATAGGGTCGCGTGTATGCGACACCTGCTAGGTATAATTTTTTTACTCATTTATTAAGAGAAGCGCGCAGCATCCAAGCGGTTTTTTCGTGGACTTGCAGGCGTTGCGTTAGAAGGTCTGCAGTGGATTCATCTTGTACATCATCTGCAATAGAAAATGCATTGCGCGCTGCACGGGCTACCGCTTCATGGCCTTCTATGAGTTGGCGGATCATGTCCTGGGCATCAGGCACGCTAGTGGCTTCAGGAATAGAAGAGAGTTTCGAAAAGGCGGTATAGCTCCCCGGCGCAAAAAAACCTAATGCACGAATACGCTCAGCCAAGGTATCTGCCGCTTGGGCTAACTCGGTGTACTGCGCTTCGAACATTAAATGCAAGGTATTGAACAAAGGCCCCGTCACATTCCAATGGAAATTGTGCGTTTTCAAATACAAAGTATAGGTGTTAGCCAAAACATGGCTGAGCTCTTCTGCAATACGCTCTAATGCCGCACTGTCAATCCCAATATTGATACTAAGGCTGCTGTCTTTTTGTAAACTCATCATCGTCTCCTTATAAAACATAGCACATAGGCGCTCAAAGCGAAGGGGCAATATAACGCGAAAATAAGAATTTATCCAAACATGCTACAAATATGAAAAACGGTAGGTTGGTGGTGACGAAGGAACCCCAACATGCAGACCACTGCCTTTTTAAAACCTGCATATGCAGGCCAAAAATTGATAATTACAAGCCAGTGGCGCGCATGTTGGGGTTCCTTCGTCACCACCAACCTACACAATATATACGACTTGGTTGAAACCATAGAGGGCAAGCCCTAGGTTGTCAAATACGCTTCTCTAGAGCCCAACCAGCGTTCTAAATGACGCCTCACAACATCAGGGGCATGACGCAATAGCTGAGTTGCAGCGCGGCTAGCTGCGCTAACCAAATCTTCGTCTTTTTGCAAATCGGCAAAGCGCAATAACATAGCGCCAGACTGGCGTGCGCCTAAAAGTTCGCCAGGGCCACGTAACTCTAAATCGCGTTGCGCAATCACAAAACCATCCTGAGTTTCATGCATAGTGCGTAAACGCGCACGAGCCGTCCAGGAAAGGGGCTCCGCATAAAGCAGTACACAGACCGAAGCTGCTTCTCCTCGCCCTACCCGTCCACGCAGCTGATGGAGTTGAGAAAGCCCAAAGCGCTCAGCATGCTCTATCACCATGAGTGAGGCATTGGGCACATCTACTCCCACCTCAATCACCGTGGTTGCTACTAAAACATGGGTTTTGCCTGATACAAAGCCCTCCATGACCTGGGTTTTTTCACTAGGGTGAAGCCGTCCATGCACCAGACCCACCGTTAAATCAGGAAGCGCCTCTGAGAGCAGAGTGAAAGTGTCCATCGCCGCTTGCAACTCTAGTACTTCACTCTCTTCAATAAGCGGGCAGACCCAGTAAATTTGACGCCCTGCAAGTACTGCTGCGCGTATTCTTTCTACGATTTCTTCACGTCGTGTTTGTGTAACCAATTTCGTGCGCACAGGGCTGCGATTGGGCGGAAGTTCATCGATTATCGACAGATCCAGATCCGCGTAATAACTCATGGCTAATGTGCGAGGAATAGGCGTTGCGCTCATCATAAGTTGGTGCGCATGCAGTATTTTTTCAATAGGAGTTCCGTCGGGCGTATGCATCCGCTGTGCTTTGGCTTGCAGCGCTAGACGTTGGTCCACTCCAAAGCGATGTTGTTCATCTACGATAGCTAACCCAAGGCAGGCAAATTCGACGGTATTTTGAATAATCGCGTGCGTACCTATTACCAGCTGCGCTTGTCCAAAAGCGATGGCTTCTAATGCATTGCGCTTATCCTTAGGTTTCATAGAGCCACTTAAGCGCGCAACTTGCACGCCCAACGGAGTAAACCACGTGGATAATTTTTGATAATGTTGCTCCGCAAGAATATCGGTTGGCGCCATAAATGCAACTTGATACCCGGCTTGAATAGCCTGTGCTGCAGCCAGCGCTGCAACAATAGTTTTACCGCTTCCTACATCTCCTTGTAAGAGGCGTTGCATGGGGTGGGGGGTGCTGAGATCTTCTTCAATTTCACGCTGCACGCGCTGTTGTGCAGCGGTGAGCGTGAAAGGTAGAGATTGCAACAAGCTGGTAACTAAAAAAGGCTGACCTTCTGCAGATGTTTTGCATGCAGGCATAGCAGGTGCACTACAGGCTCGACGCTTTGCATGGGCTTGCTGGAGGCTTAATTGTTGTGCGAGTAATTCTTCAAACTTTACCCGCATCCAAGCGGGGTGGGTATGCTCAAGCAAAGCGGTTTCTTGCACGCCAGGTGGAGGGTTATGCAAAAATTCTACAGACTGAGCCAAAGAAGGTAGGTGTAGGGCCGTTACAAATTGCATATCCCACTGTTGGGCTTCTTGTTCAGTCCATAGCTCAGGCAACACAACACGCGTTAAAGCGCTTTTAATCGCTTTACGTAAATAGGTTTGACTAACTCCCGAGGTAGCAGGATAGATAGGAGTGAGCGTCGTTGGGAGCGCCGGTACTTCTTCGTCTTCTTTGTTTTCTGTGCGGATCAATCGATATGATGGATGCACCATTTCCATGCCCTGTAAGCCACGTCGAACTTGTCCTCGAACACGTAGCTGTGCACCTGGAGATAACTGGGTGAGCTGGCTGCCATAAAAATGCAAAAAGCGCAGTGTGAGTCCATCCCCTTGCGCATCTTTTATTTGCACTAGCAACTGGCGACGTCCTCGATACTGCACTATTTGATCCACCACCTCCCCTTCAACTTGTGCATTACTGCCGGGAAACAATGCTTGTATGGATACCAAGCGCGTTTCATCTTCATAGCGCAATGGAAAATGTAGTGCAAAGTCCATATCTTGCACCAAACCCAGTTTTGCTAGTTTTTGGGCAATGGCAGAGGGACGTTTTGGCGTTTTTGTAGCAGATGGCATGAAAAGGAATGTGGTTAAAAAGTGATTTTATGCCCTGTTTTTTGATTGAATCCTTACGCACTATGCGCTTGCACGTAAAATACCGGGTTTTACGCATTCTCTCTTTATTTTTTTGTGCACAGTATGCTTGCCCTTTCTGACTTCGATTTTGATTTACCTCCTGAGCTTATTGCGCAAACCGCCCTACCCCAGCGCAGCGCAAGCCGTTTGCTCGAAGTAGACAACACCTCAAATAGCTTACATTTGTTTGATCGTGCCTTCACCGAGCTGCCCGACTGCATAGCACCTGGCGATTTACTAGTTTTTAACAATACCAAAGTTCTCAAAGCCCGCCTACTCGGACATAAAGCCAGTGGCGGTAAAGTGGAGATTTTGGTTGAACGCGTAGTGTCCCCTTCTAGTGCACTGGCACAAATTCGAGCCAGTCATGCACCTGCGCCTGGCAGCACTATACGCATAGCCGATGCCTTTGATGTGGTGGTGGGCGAGCGCGCAGAACGATTTTATACCCTGCACTTCCCGGATTCTTGCTTTACGCTTCTCGAACGCTATGGGCGGCTTCCGCTACCGCCTTATATTACCCATGCTGCAGATGCATATGATGAAACCCGTTATCAAACGCTCTATGCTACAGAACCTGGAGCCATTGCTGCCCCTACAGCAGGCTTACATTTTGATGAAGCATTGTTGGCACACTTAGATGCACGCGGTATCCAACGAGCTAGCCTCACGTTGCATGTAGGGTATGGTACTTTTGAGCCTGTACGGGAGGAAAATCTATCTTTGCACAAGATGCATAGCGAACGCTATGAAATCCCCGCATCCTTACCTGCCATGCTAGCCCGTACCCGTGCAGCAGGCGGGCGCATTATTGCAGTAGGGACTACCACGCTTCGAGCCCTAGAAGCTGCAGCGGCAACTATAGATTTCGGGTCTGATGCTAATGCTGACGAACGACTCTCTACGCTTCCAACAGGTCTAGCAGAAACACACATATTCATCACACCAGGCTACCGCTTTCGCGTAGTGGATCGTCTTATTACCAATTTTCATTTGCCTAAATCCACGCTACTCATGCTGGTCAGTGCTTTTGCTGGCACACAAACCATACGGGCAAGTTATCAGCACGCCATTGCTAAGCGTTATCGCTTTTTTAGTTATGGGGACGCCATGCTTTTAAGCTGCACTCCTCCTACTTTGTAGGCCAACGAATAAACCCCGAGGTTTACCCTGTTTTTTTACTGCTTACTTTTATGCTCACCTTTGATCTTTTAAATACAGACGGCCATGCACGACGCGGTCGTATTACCTTGCGTCACGGTGTTATTGAAACGCCTATGTTTATGCCTGTTGGCACCTGTGGAGCAGTCAAAGCTACTTCGGTCCACGAATTAGAGGATATGGGAGCGTCGATTATTTTAGGTAATACCTTCCATCTGTGGCTGCGCCCTGGCCTAGATATCATCAAAAAATTTGGAGGACTGCACGCGTTTAATGGATGGAATAAGCCGATTTTGACCGACTCAGGAGGCTTTCAAGTCTTTAGTCTTGGAGATTTACGCAAAATTGCAGAAGAAGGCGTGACCTTCGCCTCTCCGCTAAATGGCAGCAAACTCTTCCTCTCACCAGAAATCTCGATGGAAATTCAAACTGTTTTGAATTCAGACATCGTGATGCAATTAGATGAGTGCACGCCCTATCAAACTAATGGCATCCCCACTAGCAAAAAAGATACCGAAACCTCTATGCAGATGTCTTTGCGCTGGGCACGCCGATCACTCAATGCCTTTAATGAACAAGGCAACCCCAATGCCCTCTTCGGGATTGTGCAAGGGGGAGTATATGAAGATTTGCGAGAAAACTCTTTGGCAGAGCTAGTAGATATAGGCTTTCATGGATATGCCCTTGGAGGTTTATCCGTCGGTGAGCCTAAAGAAGATATGCGGCGCATATTGCAAACCATCGCACCCAAACTACCTGCACAGGCCCCCCATTATTTAATGGGAGTGGGTACCCCTGAAGATTTAGTCGAAGGGGTAAGCCATGGCATCGATATATTCGATTGCGTCATGCCCACTCGCAATGCTCGAAACGGCTGGCTATTTACGCGTTTTGGCGACGTAAAAATTCGCAATGCGCGCTACAAAGACGACCTGCGCCCCTTAGATGAGAGTTGCGCCTGCTATACCTGCTCCCACTTTTCCAGAGGATACCTACACCACCTACAACGCATAGGCGAAATGCTGGGTTCTCGCTTAAATACGATACATAACCTGCACTATTACTTACAGCTTATGCGTGAAATGCGCGAGGCTATTGAGAATGGTAGTTTTGCTCAATTTAGAAAACAGTTTGAGGCAGATCGGACACGGGGGATTTTGTAGTCTTGTAGCCCCATGGAGCCAAGGGTTGCATCGTCTTGCGCAGATGTTCACTGGGGTTAGGTGCCCTATCTAATCTAGCAAGAAATTCGGCATAGGCTTGTGGGCTTACCGAAAAAATATGGATATTGAGCGTTTTCAGCCGACTAACAGCTCTATTCAAATTTGACATAGTTATTCTCAATGATGAATGGTAGGTTGGGGTGAGGCACGAACCCCAACCTGCTGACCACGAGCTTTTTAAGACCTGCTTATATATTGCAAACGGTTGTGATTAAAGAGCCAGCGGTATGCATGTTGGGGTTCGTGCCTCACCCCAACCTACCATGCATCAAGGCTTCTTTTGATCAATCCAATCTTTCACGCTACTTAACGCCCCTTCCAATTTATCAACCTGCGTGATCGCGCCGGCCTCCTCCCTTTCCTCCTAGTCGTGCCTCTAAAAAGCTTATCAGCTCCCCTGCTGAAAAATGGGTGCTGGCTGCAGAGTTAGCGCCTGCGAGTAGGGTAATTTTGTTGCGTGCAGGTACGCTTGCGAGTACTAGTCGGTCTTCTTCTGAGCGGCATTCCACTTACTCTTCTTCTTTTTCTCTGTCACCCTGCTTCTTCATATGACTTCCTCTTCTGTAAGCGCTGGCTCTTGAATTCCATCTGAATATTGCCAAAAGTAGAAGCTCTTGCTGCACCGGGTCGGGCATTTGAAACTACAGAAATATCAATGCTATGTGGTATTGAATTAATAGATGCTCTGTGATGTATTCATCGCCCAAGTTCACTGTTATTGCCGTAAACATAAACAGTGAAATAAGAATTTCAAGAAAATTCGCAATCCTGTAAAAACCTTATTTAATCATCCATGCTACCACTTTGAAAATTGCTCGCATTCTCATTATTAACTTTTAATTATTTTTTACAAATAAAATGATGAATATATGGAATATTGGAAGTAGAGTTGGAGCATCGCCAATAAAAAACAATGAAGATGAGATTAAGCCTCCATCTAAAAGTACTTTTAATAAGTTGCCTATCGAATTGATAGATACAATATTAGAACATATTGCAAAACCCTATATTCCAATAGAGTCTACACAGCAATTATTTTCCTGCATGAGAATAAATAAATTATTTCTAGATAGGGTAAAAAAAATACTTAAAGACAAGAAAATTTTTTCTGCATGGAATAGAGACAAAGAATTTATAAATGGATTTAAAGAACTACACGGGAGTAGTTACATAAAATATACAAACAAAGCGCGGCAAACAAAGTGGTGCAAAAACAAACTTAATGCAATGAGAAAAGATGATAGTTTGCATCAAAATCAAATGGTGTATGGTTTTAAAAGGGTTATCGAAAAAGTCAGACACATTGAATTGAGTTTGCTTTACATAAAACATGCAGGTCGGAATGCAATATTTGACTCCTTATTAAAAAGAAGCAATATCAAGTCACTAAATTTATACATAGGTTATGAAGATAACCTTCCTAAAAAAAGATATGTTGAGACGATTGCAAAAATATTGAACAAAAATCAGAAACTAGTTGATATTTCATCTTTGAGCTTTGATAAAAATACGCTTAACATTGAAGATATTGACCCATTAATGCAGGCATTATTAAATAAAAAAGTGCACAGGCTTCACTTTAATGGGGTAATAATTAATAAAGAAACCGTAAAGATATTTGCCAAACATTTGAAAAAATTGGACATTAATTTTTTATCAATAGACTCTGCTGGACTTGGAAATGAAGGAGCAAAATATCTAGTCGAGAATCTTCCAAAAAATTTGAAAACCCTATCGTTAAATAACAACAATATTGATGCAACTGCGACGAAATATATTTTTAACAAATTAAAAGATACAAAAATTGAATATATATATTTCTCCAATAACAATCTATCAGGATTTCAAGCCAATGATTTTAAAAAAATAGCGAGTTTCTCATCAATAAGGGAGGTACATTTAATGTATTGCGGTTTATTTGATAGCAAACCTGATTTTACTGAAATAAAAAATAAAAACAAAAATACAATTTATATTGCATTTGAAAATCGACGAATGGAGAGATAGTAATCGTAGTGTGTTTCTTAGAGGGCTGCCCCTATTAAACGCATCCCCTACTGTCAGCAGCAAATAAAATTCTCCGGTTTGATTGATATTTTATAATGCAAACCTAAGGCAACCCCTTCGCTCCATCACCATTACAGCGACTTCTTCACTACTACGAGTTGCTCCGTCCCAGTGCTTTGCTTCGGTACTCTCATACTTGAGAATGCACTCTCTTGTATTTCCCCCTTCGCATCAAAACGACTGGTTCCTACAGCTCCCTATAAAAGCCTGAATCAGAATCACGCCACCTATACGCCGGACACCACTTGCTCAGTAACCGAGTTGCTTGCAAAGTAAGCGTTCAGCCCCTCCACCTTGAAGAACTTATTGATAGTGAGTCAATCTTCCTGAATTTAAAGGGAACATGATGAACAAAGCATAACGAGAACAAAGGCGTGCGCAGTGGTTAGGCCATGTGTCGAGTTGGGAGGGGAGCGGCCAAAGCCGTGTTGAATATTGTGCGGCCCACGGTCTGAAGCGAGACACGTTCAACGCTTGGATAATGCGCGTGCGTAAAAATCGTGCTCAACCTGCTGAGTTGCCCAATTTAAATTGGGTGCCGGTGACAGTTCAGGCAGAAGAAGCGTCACCAGGCTTCGTGTTGCGCGGGGCGAGTCGCTGGCAACTGAGTTTACCGACGATAGTTTGCCCGCAGTGGTTAGCCAGCCGTTGCGCGAGTTGACATGATGCTGATGCCTTCTCAAGTGTGGTTGGCGGTCGAACCGGTGGATATGCGTGTTGGTGTAGATAGGTGTCAGTAAACACGAAACACCTATTCGGTCTGAACGATGCCAAATTCATCCAGCCTCATGCAAAATTGAGATAAGTCGATCTAAATCGGTTATCAGCCTGGGCAGCTAGTGTTAACACCGATGCTTGTCCTCCTTCTGTCGGCAATGGCAGCGATTCTTCCTCTACAGTCTTGCGTGGCTCTCCTGTCGCACCGCGTTGCTCTAGCAGACGGCTATTCATTGGACTTAATCCTTCAACACCCTCTATCTTTGCCCCAACCAAGGTCAATGCGTCTTGTCCCGAGGTCCACCGTAACCTGACCTGCCATTGATCATCCGCCGGTATCAATTGCCACCAGCAAACCATTTTGTCGCCACTGCCTGTGATCAGATAATCGAGGCCATCTATGTTTTGCCAGGCAACACTGGTAACGCTTCCATTAAACCCTTGAATCGTCGTCAGACATTTACCCGAAGCGATATTCCACACCCGCACCGTCTTGTCCGAACTCCCGGAGACCACATACCTACCATCGGCCGACATCACGACGCTATTCACCCGACTTTCATGCCCGCTGAGTACGCGGGGCGCAGCCTCGGGCGTTTGCCAATCCCACACACGCACCGTTCTGTCATTACTGCCGGAGATCACATACCGAGCATCGGCCGACATCACGATGCTGTTTACCGAATCTTTATGCCCCCTGAGGACGCATGGCGCAGCCTCGGGCATTTGCAAATCCCACACCCGCACCGTCTCGTCCGCACTCCCGGAGACCACATACCGACTATCGGCCGATATCATGACGCTAGCCACCAAAGACTGATGCCCACTGAGGATACGGGGCGCAGCCTCGGGCATTTGCAAATCCCACACCCGCACCGTCTCGTCCGCACTCCCGGAGACCACATACTGACCACCGGCCGACATCACGACGCTATTCACCCAACCTTCATGCCCCTTGAGGACGCAGGGCGCAGCCTCGGGCGTTTGCCAATCCCACACACGCACCGTACAGTCATTACTGCCGGAGACCACATGCCGACCACCGGCCGACATCACGACGCTATTCACCCAACCTTCATGCCCCTTGAGGACGCAGGGCGCAGCCTCGGGCGTTTGCCAATCCCACACACGCACCGTACAGTCATTACTGCCGGAGATCACATACAGACCATCGGCCGATATCACGACACTACTCACCCAACTTTCATGCCCGCTGAGGACGCGGGGCGCAGCCTCGGGCGTTTGCCAATCCCACACACGCACAGTCTTGTCCCAACTCCCGGAAACCACATACCGACCATCGGCCGATATCACGACGCTAGCCACCGAAGACTCATGCCCGCTGAGGACACGGGGTGCAGCCTCAGGCGTTTGCCAATTCCACACCCGCACCGTATTGTCCCAACTGCCTGAGACCACATACCGACTATCGGCCGATATCACGACACTACTCACCTCATCATCATGCCCGCTGAGGACGCAGGGCGCAGCCTCGGGGGTTTGCCAATCCCACACCCGCACGGTCTCGTCCGCACTGCCTGAGACCACATACCGACCATCAGCCGACAGCACGACGCTAGTCACTTGGTTTTCATGCCCCTTGAGTACGCAGGGCGCAGCCTCGGGCGTTTGCCAATCCCACACACGCACCGTGCAGTCCCTACTCCCGGAAACCACATACCTACCATCGGCCGACATCACGACGCTACTCACCTCATCATCATGCCCGCTGAGTACGCATGGCGCAGCCTCGGGCGTTTGCCAATCCCACACCCGCACGGTCTCGTCCGCACTGCCTGAGACCACATACCGACCATCGGCCGATATCACGACGCTACTCACCGCATCTTCATGCCCGCTGAGGACGTGGAGCGCAGCCTCGGGCGTTTGCCAATCCCACACCCGTACCGTTTTGTCATCACTGCTGGAGGCCACATATCGACCATCGGCCGACATCACGACGCTATTCACCTGGTTTTCATGCCCAATCAAACACGCTTTTTCTTCGAGCGTGTGCGTATCGTACAGGGCCACGGCGTTACCATGCGCCACGATCAACAATCGACCATCCGATGAATAGCAGCAAGCATTAACCGCATTTTCAAGTCGCAACCCTGGCAACTCTCCAAACTGCACCTCTTCCATGCGCGCACCGCTTAAATCTGCGTTCCGTAGCCAGGCACCGGTCAGGTTCACTTTGCGCAGATCTGCGCCAAGCCATTGAGCCGAATCGAATACGCCATAACTAAGATTCGCGCCAGGAATCCGGATGCCTGTTAAATCCGCGCCATTAAACTGCATCCCCGCTCTCACTAATACCGTGATAGCATTTGCCGCACCTTCAGCGAATTCTGCATTCCCTTTCGATGCCTTAATCCAATCTAATAGATGGGTTTTAAAAGCTTCTTTTTGTTTTACTTCTTCAACTAAAAAATTCAGAATGTCGAGTTCATTGACAAGGCTTAGCGTATTGAGCACCCCTTCTGGAGCGGGCGGAAGATAGGTAAATTCATTTTCAGCGGTATAGTCTCCTGCTGTTTTGATCGCCCGTGCCACCCAATACTCTTGCATCGACTTATGCGGAAATTGGTAACCCCCCCTTGCATTACGCGATAGCGGCGCATTAAAGCGCAGTAATCGTGCTCGTGCGCTATCATCAAAAAATAGCGCGTGAACTGCTGGCGCCTCTTCCTTAAACAGCAGATTATTTTCAGCGATGGCTCGCTTGGCTTTTGTCAGCGCGAGTGCGCATTGTTGGCTATAGGCAAAACCGCGCAGAACAAATCCTTCTTGCCTTGCCAGCTCGTCTTTAGCCTGGGCTTCTTCCGACGTTAATCGAATCTCCGCGATACGTTTTTGCCAACGCGCCCACCACTGTTCAAAATAAGCTTCATACACTTCGCTTAGTGTTAAATCAGCCGTCTCAGATTTAAACTTAAGTGTCGGTAATACCGCTAACATGATCCGCAGCACCACTGGACGATTCAGTTCTGCTTGCAGCGTCGAGAGGCCACTCAGCGCAGCTTGATATCGTGCGACATCCCAACCTGTTTGAGAAAGATTAGCTTGATTGCGTTGCACATATTTTTGGATATACGTTGCTCTATCTTCATGAGAAAACGGCGCAATCCAGGTTTCTTGCAAACGTTGAGGATAGCCTTCTGGATGAAAGTATTGAGCATATCCCTTCTCTAAATATTCGGGGCGGCTCGTGACAATAAATTTCGCGTGTTGCCATTGCCAGAGCTTATTTTGATCGTAAAAATGGCGATTGCGTTCGCTCTCTTGAATTTCGTCATAACCATCAAAAATAAATAAACAGCGTTGATGCGTTTGTAATAATTGAATTTGTTGTTCGGTAAATCCTTCTTCCTGTAAATACGCTTGAATCACATTTTGATTCGGTTTTTCCCGTCGTCTTAACTCAATAAAGAAGACGAGCGGGGCCGCGCCTTGTCCCTTTTCGATCCGCTGATGCGCTTTTAATTTCTCTTTAGCGATGTATCGATTAAAGGTTGATTTACCGCTTCCCGCTGCCCCTAATAACAATAGGATGGTTTTTTCTTCGGACGCTAAAAAGTTTTCAATATGCGTGGCTAAATCAAACGATTCACTCGCTGTTGGGTCAGCTAAGCCGCGCAGCAGCACATACATTGCGAGCGCATCTTGAATCTCGCCTGAGCTTTCTAAATAATCTTGATAGTGTTGTTTAAATCGCTCAACGTCCTTCCCTAAGTCTGCAAGCGGCTTGTGCTCCTGTTGGAATGCTTGCAACTGCTTGGCTTGTTGCGCTCGGGTCAGGCTATTCAATATTTGGACGAAGATGTCATGCTGTATTTTGCCGAAGATATCATCCACTAACTCGGCAAATTCCTGCCAATCCAGCGCGGCAGGTTGCCCATTTAATTGGTTGACACAACTACTGTAGCCTTCCCAAAACTGGTCTAGAAATGGTTTGGCCCGAGGGTCATGAAATAAAAGCCGCTCGATCAATTTAAAGAGCACGATGTGCCGACTTTGATTCACATACGCTTCTTGTCCCGCTTGGGATTGCGCTTCCAATCGAGGAATATCGCCTATCCGAACTGAGGTCTCTGGAATAAAGTGCGCCAGGCAAGATGCGTGGCTTTCGGGTGTTAAAGGAACCGAGATAATGCCGTGCCGATCTTTGAGCTGTTCTTTGCGAATTTGCAAAAAAGCCATTTCGGTGAGCACATGGTGAAATCCAGCTTTGTATTTTGCTTGCTGTGAAAATTTGTCGACGACCTTACGGATAGCTGAGGGAGTGAATGAGGCACAGTCTTGGCGATAGGCTGTGTGAAGCTCCCGATAAAAATAGCCATAATGTTCCCATTCCAAATAGCTGCCTAATACCTCAGAGCAACACACCACCACCTTATCAACGGGTTCTACATCGCCTCTTAATTTAGCCGGCAGCAAACAGAGTTGACTAGTCAGAATATCGTCGAGCTTGCCATCTTCTTTTGGACTTTCCGAAACACTTAAATACGGCTGCCCCATCGGGGTTTGATCGGAATAAAGGTTGACCCGGATTTGAGACAACTTATTGATTAAATATTTAGCCCTATCAGCCTCAGCGCGTCCGTAAGTGGGGTTGTCGTGCGCATACACCAGAAACAGACTCGGTGGATCGGTAAGCTCTAGAGAACTTAGCGTCGAGAGCGCCTTCTCAAACAGATGATTCACCTGTTTGCTTTTTTCCTGAATAGAGGAAGCCGGGGTCGCTTTGTGAGCTAGATCAGTTTCTGTATTTTTATTCTGTGAGTGGTGAAATTGGTTGTACTTAAATTCAACTTCATTAAGCAAAGCTTTACTTTCATCATGATTTGGCTCTAATTCACAGGCTTTTTGTCCGTATTTTTGTGCTTGCTGATAGATCTCTTCTGCCTCATCGTAACGACACAATCTTTCCAGCAGGCCACCATAATCGAGATGAATGAGAGCAAGGGTCCGGCTTACATCGGCTTTAGTTGAGTTGATACGGTACGCTTGATTTGCCAGCTCTAGCGCCTGCTTATAACTTGCTTGCGCTCCCTTCAGATTACCTCGCCTTTGATAAACAAGCGCCGCTTCGTGATAATTGGGGGCAGAAATTGAAGTGATTCTCTCGCCCCGGGTTAAGCCGCTTATCGTGTTATACATCCTTCACCTTTTTCGTTTTAGCTTCGGGCCAGCGCATGAGTCGAAAACTCATTTCTCAAGCTGAACCCAAACACCACCGAGACGATCAGCGTATAAAAAAAGAGAATCAGCGCAAATCAGGTAATCCATAGAGTTTTCGCAGGGGAAGTGGGGGGAGCAAGACGGGTAGAGGCCGGTTTTGCTCTAGCTATATTTGGCTCAGCAGTGGAAGTGTGCCAATAATTTATCTCTAATCATGGTTTTGTCTTCTTCTGTCAAGCCGAGCAGCGCCCGCACTGGATAACGATAACGCGGCCCACCTGGCGCCACTTGATCAGGCTTGCCGTACTGATGGATGTACGCTAATCGAGAGGCCCGACCAGTAAAGCCTATTGTTAGACTTTGCGCGTCATTCTCGACTTTTAAAAAGCGTAACGGATGTGACCGAATTCAACGTCTCGGGCCAAAAGTTGTATCTCTCACCGGTTATGGATTTATATAATGCAGAGATCATTGCCTATGAGATGGCTACACGCCCCGTATTTCAGATGGTGAGTAATATGCTTCAGAAGGCGTGTGTACATCTTGGCAAAAACGACAAGCTGATCATGCACTCCGATCAAGGCTGGCACTATAGAATGCCTGCTTACCAAAGCATGCTTACTAAAAAATGGATTACACAAAGCATGCCCCGTAAAGGGAATTGCTTAGATAATTCAGCTATGGAAAGTTTTTTTGGAACGCTGAAATCTGATTTTTTTTATTTGAATACATTCCGTAATATCGACGAATTGCAAGCAGGATTGAAGAAGTATATTTATTACTACAATCACGAACGCATTAAGCTTAAATTAAGAGGACTGAGTCCAGTCCAATACCGTGCTCAATCCTCTTAATTTTCGTATTTTTACCATCCAACTTTTGGGGGGCAGTTCAATGTTGGGGTTCCTTCGTCACCCCAACCTACCGTGCATCAGAGCTCTTTTGGTTAATCCAATCTTTCACACTACTTAACGCCCCTTCCAATTTATCAACCTGCGTACCTCCTCCTTGCGCACGATCGCGCCGGCCTCCTCCCTTTCCTCCTAGTTGTGCAGCTAAAAAGCTTATCAGCTCCCCTGCTGAAAAACGGGTGCTGGCTTCAGAAGTAGCGCCTGCGAGTAGGGTAATGGTGTTGGGTGCAGGTATGCTTGCGAGTACGATTACTGCGTGGTGCAGTTTATCTTTCAGGTGGTCGAGTAATGCTTGCAAGGTAGCAGGGTCGGCATCCACTACATTGGCTACAAGCAGGCGTAATGGCGTATTTGCAGAATCGGGGTCTGTCACTATTTCTATAGCCTGTGCGGCTAGCGCGTCGCCTTGCAACAAAGCCCATTTTGTTTTGAGTTGGCTGATTTGATTTTCTAGTGCTTTGTGTTGAGCTTGCAATTGAACCAGGCGCTCTGCTACTGCATCAGGCTGCACTTTAAGGGCTAATGCGATAGTGGACAGTGTGGCTTCTTGTTGACACACTCGCTCTTGCGCCAGCTCGCCTGCTACCGCTTCGATACGGCGCACCCCTGCCGCTACACCACTTTGATTGGTGATTTTAAATAGACCGATATCCCCTGTACGCTGCGCATGGGTTCCGCCACATAGTTCTCTGGAGCGGCCAATATCGAGCACGCGCACTGCATCACTGCCCACTGCATCATAGCGTTCGCCAAATAGCGCGATAGCGCCTTCTTTGAGCGCCATGTCTTGTGACATGACCCTGGTCTGTATAGGGGTATTTTTTAAGATTTCGCTATTGACCAAAGCTTCTACTTGCTGCGTCTCGGCCTCAGTTAAAGGAGCGGTGTGCGTAAAGTCAAAGCGCAATTTGTGCGGATCTACCAGAGAGCCTTTTTGTTGTACATGGGTTCCCAATATCTCACGTAGTGCAAAGTGCAGTAGATGGGTTGCAGAGTGATGACGTGCGGTTGCTAAACGCTTTTTTTCTTCTACGTGGGCATGTATAGGCATACCCACAGTAAGTACGCCTTTTTCTACTACGCCTTCATGCGCAGTAGCTTGTGGAGTAATAGAGTGGGTTTGCTTGACTACAAAACTACCCTCTTTTGCTTGCAAGCTCCCTACATCGCCTACCTGCCCCCCTGACTCAGCATAAAACGGAGTGTGGTCTAAGATAACGCTCCCAACCTGCCCACATTCCAAACGCTCAACTTGCTCTCCTTGAGCATATAAAGCCACTATGCGCGCATCGCTATATTCGAGCGTGGCATAGCCCTCAAAAATAGTGGGGATACCGTCATACCCTTGGGCTGCGCCCTGGACCGAAGACACAGAAAAATGGCTGGCTGCGCGTGCTTTTTCACGCTGGGCGGCCATTGCGCGGGCAAAGCCTTCCTCATCGACTGCGACTTTTTGTTCACGGCAAATATCAGCGGTCAGATCTAGAGGAAAGCCATACGTATCATGCAGCTTAAAAGCGACCTCCCCGGATAAGACAGGGGCGGTACTGGGTAATGCTTCTAGAGCAGAATTCAATAAAGTTATACCTTGGCTTAAGGTACTAAAAAAGCGCTCTTCTTCTTGATGCAGTACGCTTTTTACGCGTGCCTGCGCAGCAACTAATTCAGGATAGGCCAATCCCATTTGCTCTACTAATGCATCTACTAAAAAAGAGAGAAAGGGAGTGGTTTGACCCAATTTATAGCCATGGCGTACTGCACGCCGCAAAATCCGGCGCAGCACATAGCCTCGCCCTTCGTTGCTGGGCACGATCCCATCGGTTATTAAAAACGAGCAAGCGCGAAGATGATCCGCAATAACTTGTAGAGAATTAAGCGTGAGTCCTGCAGGGTTTTTAGGCAAACCGAGCTGGCGGGCTGCGGCTTCTATTAAGGATTTAAAGAGATCGATTTCATAATTACTATGCACGCCTTGCAAGACTGCGGCAATGCGCTCCAAACCCATGCCGGTATCTACACTGGGTCGTGGTAATGCAGAGAGTTGCCCTTTTTCATCGCGACTAAACTGCATAAACACGACATTCCAGATCTCGATAAAACGATCTCCATCGGCCTCTTCGGATCCAGGCGGCCCACCTGCTACGTCCGGGCCATGGTCATAAAAAATTTCGGTGCAGGGGCCACAGGGGCCCACATTGGCCATTTGCCAGAAATTATCGCTGACATAACGCTCACCTTCTTTATCGCCGATACGCACAATGCGCTCTTTGGATACACCGATGTCAGAAGCCCATAGATCATAGGCTTCATCGTCTTCTTGATAGACCGTCACCCAAAGGCGCTCGGTAGGCAGAGCGAGCTCTTTGGTTAAAAATTCCCAGGCGTAGCGAATCGCATCGCGCTTGAAATAATCTCCAAACGAAAAATTACCTAGCATTTCAAAAAAGGTGTGATGCCGTGCGGTATAGCCTACATTTTCCAGATCATTATGTTTCCCTCCTGCCCGCACACAACGCTGCGCAGTAGTCGCGCGCCGTGAATCAGCCAAAGGCCCTTTAAGAGGTGCTCCCAGAAAAATATCTTTAAAAGGCACCATGCCTGCATTGGTAAACAGCAGCGTGGGATCATCCGCAGGCACTAGGCTAGAAGAAGGCAAAACGAGGTGCTGGTGACGTGCAAAAAAGCCTAAAAATTTCTGGCGGATATCCGTAACATTCATGAGAGGGGGCTGCTAAAAGCAAAAAGAAGGAAGAAAGGTAGAAAAAGGAAAAGCGCTATTTTCAATGGTTTGCGTCAATTTTCAAAGCCCATTAAAAAAATGGCCGGTAGGTTGATGGTAAGCAACATTCCCCAACGTCGTACTACTGACTTTTAACGTCAATTTTTGATCTGTATATGCAGATTTTAAAAGGCCAGCGGTCATCATGTTGGCGAACGTTGCTCAAGTACTAGCCACACCCAATGTTTGCATAGGAATGGGTGCCTCCCCACGCTCTGCTGCATCGGGAGATGCGCTGGCTTGATGCTGACGGTAATATTTAACCCCTATGCCTGCCGCTACCGCACTAGCGCCAAAAAGCGCTGTTGACAAAATTGCAACGCCTGTGACCGTTCCCGGAGCATAGAACAGGCCAAGCGATATAAGTCCTACCCCACTAAAACATCCAGCTACTCCTGCCGCAGTCTTGGCATTAGAAAGCGCGTTTCCATGCTCGCTTAAATTAGGCCTTAAAGTTCTTCCACTAAGTATACTAGGGCTCAACGATTGCCGTTGACCTACCGAGGATGCTGGTGCAGGAACAAGGGTGGACGCATTACTACACGTTGATAATCTAGGTTGCATATTAGACGTAATAGGCATTTCTCTCTCCTATTTGCAGATGCGTACATACATCATTACACTTCCACGGCATGTCAATTAAAAACACTTTACTCAACTATCACTAGAAAAGGTAAAGCGTGCTTAAAAGTAATATAGGAAATACCCAGAGCCGATCTAAAATTTCTCAGAAAAAAAGCAAGGCAAAACGAATAAAATTCTAATTTCGCAGTGAGATTTCTCTAAAACATACACTATTTCGCATATTTTTATTAAAAATAATTTTTGATCTAAATTTAATATGGCATGATACCCGGTTGTTTATTTTAATAATTTTTTAAGGGAAAAATATGCGCATATCTATAAATAGAATAACAACAATAGCTTCTACCTTCTATAAAGATCGCTTATCTACTACACCCAGTCGATTTCAAGAAGCCAATTCAACCATAAAGCATAATTGCACTACCGATACAAATTATCCTAAGCAAAAAATGAGGAATGTATTTTCAAAATATAGCTTTAACAATTTAATCCATGGCCACAAAAAAGATATTCCACCTAACACTGGCACCACAAATAATATAGTTACAATAGATCCACAAATTATACAAAAACCCATACAATTGATTATTGTAAAAACAGAAATAATGGAACATCCAGCAAACCGCTCTAATCTAAATTTAGATTTTACGGACCGCACAATAGTTCATAAATATCCGGATACATCTACCTCTAACAATATCACCAATAATTATGCAGCCCAAGAAAAATTCGGAATAGATTACATTTAATACTATTACTTTAGCACCACTTTCATTTCATTCAGCCAGACCAGATAATACTTTCCATATACAATTATAATTCGCAGCCAAAAAAACAACGTATTAAAACATATTCCTTAAAAAAATACCCCCTGCAGCACATCAAACAGGGGGTATCTGCGTGTAACATTTTATGCAACACCAGCACATTTCTTAAAAAATCGCATCACTTTTCCTAAAGAAATTTCGCAAAGCCAAGCAGATTTAAAATAAGCATTTGAAGCAGTATTTAATATACCTCAAGCAAAGATTTTAAAAAAGATAGCTTTTTTAGATAATTATGTATGCTTGTAAGATTTATTACTAAATAAATATATGACAAGAAAATGCTGTCAAATATCCAATATTTCGAATATGCTTGCTTAATAAATTAGGATTATCACTATGAGAATATATCCTCATCTTCCGTCAGCTACTTCGGTTTTATCAGATAATACTCTGCCAACGCCAAATGAATTTAAAGAGAAAGTACATTACCAACAGCAGAGTTTATTTTTGAAGGAATTACCCACTGAATTATTGCCCAAGTTTTTTTTGATGCTATGGCCTCGCGATATTTTTTCTCTCATAAGAACGTGTAAGGCTGTTTATCAATACCTACCGTTTTATAATGACAATTATTGGAAGCCAAAATTCGACAACTTCCTTAGTGCATATGGTTTTTTAAAAAATAAATATGATATTCGTGAAAGGTACCCTTATTGGTTAAGCGAGCTTCGCTCAGGCGTGCTTCAAGGAACTATTCAAGACATTGATATATTTAAGGTTATAGCGTTATATAAAAAACCGCCACATAACAGACGCCTAAATGATTTGGTCGAGCAGAACATATTAGAAGCCCAGCAACTTGAAAACGTGAATCTACAGCCCCATCACGAAGCTCGTTTGCTTACTGATGGGAGTATTTCTGTACAACTTCAACAATCTAAGTCGCTCGATTCAGAAGCTCTAGAAGCCTTGTCGCGTATACCAGAGAGATATACTGGCACCGATGGAGTGAAGAAAGCTTTTCTGTGTAAGAAAAAAGAAATAATTAGGGATATGGTATTAAGCAAAGTCTTTATTAATAGCCACTGGCAAAATTCTTGTGAAACCCCACTACATGAAGCTGTGCGATTAGGAGAGCACGGATTAGCAAAAGCTTTACTTAAATCTGGCGCACAACCCTCTTTACGAATGAAAAATAAGGATGGAAATACTCCAATAGAATTAGCGGCAGACGACAAAATGGCCCAAATCTTAAATTCCGCCATATAATCTTAACCAGGCAGTCAATAAGCGCCCTCGTTTTATTTTTTGGGGCAGCTAGTGTATGAGTGCTCCTATTTGATGGTTATATATTTATAACAAATGTCCATAACTTTTTAGAGGCATTAACACTTACCCTCTATCAGGCAAATTGGCTTGGTTACGGACTATTTTTATATCTGTTTTGCCTTTACTTTCATTCTATTTTTTATTCTGCATATATGTCTTTTAGTTTATTGAATATATTAAATTTAATGTAGAAGAATAATAAAAAATCTTACATCCAGAAGCTATGTTGTGTGATGGATGAGGTATTTTCTTGGAGCGAGGCGCTGCCCTTACAAAAAAAAGTATTATTGAAGCAGCGCCTCGGCTAGTAATAGCATGCGATAGAACATGGGGTACCTGCGTGCAACCTTTTATGCAACCCCAGCACATTTCTTAAAAAATTTCACTACTTTCCCATTAAAATTTTTCTCCAAAAACTCGAGTGGGCTTATATTATATTTATCTTTCATCCGTGCCAACACATCAAACTGAGAACCTAATTTATTAATAAAATCAGTTATACCTGATAATATAGCATTCTCTCTGTAATGCCCATGCATGCGAAAATGGTATTTTATATCGCTTATACAATCCTCATATATGAGGGTCATCAAGCGAGAAAAATCTTTGAATTCTTCGCTTTCAAATAAAATATGAAGGATATTTTTCCTTTCCTTGTTGACAGCGCGTATAGGCATACCAGATGCAATGAGAGAAACAGCAAACAGATTTAAACTGATTATATCTAGCTCATGCGCAGCCGCCATTAAGATAGTATTTTCATTTTTATCCCGCACCTTTGCAGACTGACCATATTCAATGAGTTTTTGGGTAAATAAGTAATGCTTATTAAAAACAGATAGGAAAATGGGGCTCCATCCATCATGGTTTTTTTTCTGACAATCCACCCCCTGCGCATGCAAAAATATCAATGCATCTACATTTCCATATTTTGCTGCAGTATGCACTGCATTTTCCCCTCTTACATTACATGCATGCACATCTATATATGGATAGAGCGCCGGCATTAAAGTTTTATTCCTAATCGTAGGATGAGATACAGCTTGTATAAAAGGAGGGTCATAAAAACAAGGGTCGATATAATTAAAGCATATTTTACTTTTAGCCATATTATCAAACGCCTCCCTATCTTCCTTAAACGCCTTATAGATCATCTCATAATTATTTCTTTCCAAAAAATAATCGGGTATTTTTTTAAAATAAGTGAAATCTGGCTTTTCTTTTAATATAGCAAAAAATGCCGGGAGCTGAGAGAGATACTTGATTTTAATGGGGCTCAGGCCTTGTAATTCCTCTTTTTCCAAAGCCCCAAGCTCTATTAGCATAGGCAAAGATTGTGCATTTTTATGACCATTTTTTAGAAAACCCAATACTTTATATACATCAAAAGGTTTAACAGTCGGCGTCATGATTAAAGCATCTAACTGCGCCCATAGCTTTTCATACCGCACTTTTTTTGTTACTTCAAACCACGCATTCATTTTTAAAGCGGGCGGATCAGAAAACGCATTTTCGAAATTAAAGAATGGCAAAAAAAATGGATCCCTTACCACAAAACCAATTCGAAAAAATAGTTTGCAGGCATATTGAAAATTTTTTACATTTTCCACCCAATTATTATCTGAAGTACCGACTGGCAGTAAATTTTTTGCAATATGTATAAGTATTTCTTCAGGGAGCTCAGTGATTAATTTTGATTGATTATTATGAGCAGCACGAAAGAAGGGGATGCCCGTATATTGATTGATATATTGAAAGCATTGCCGTATAGGCGAAGGAAGTGAAAAAATAGACAAAATAATTCCTCTAACGAGCATATGCTTTTATGCAAAACACATACTAGCGGCGGGGGTGAATAGGCAAACACATTTTTAGAAAAGTTTTTTCACAAGCCCAGTGTTGACTGGCTGCTCAGATCATTTAAAAAGTACGTATATCGAGAGATAGGCCTTTTCTTTCGCACTACAATCTTTGCGAAAGAAAAGGCCTATCTGTATGAACTACGCACTCTTTTAACCTGATAATAAGCAGGCTTTTCATGCATCGGGTCTAATATAACGATGCGGTTTACTCTATAACCCCCCAGAATTATTTCTGCATCCTGTTTCGTACTGCAGTCAAGTCTATTTTAAATATCCCAGCACTATCCCACCGCACGCCGAGCATTTTGGAAGATCCTAAACCAAGGGCTTGCCTCACCCCATTCTGGTGGATGCCAACTCATTTGTACGGTTCGGAAAACACGCTCTGGATGGGGCATCAGTGCTGTAAAGCGCCCATCAGGAGTAGTCACTCCCGTTAGCCCTTGTATAGAACCGTTAGGATTAAAAGGGTAACGCTCGGTAGGCACACCATGATGATCTACATATTGCAGCACCACTTGCTGATGCTGATGCAAAGCGGCCCAATCACCCCGTGCAGAGAAATTGGCATACCCTTCGCCATGCGATACCACAACGGGCAAGCGTGAGCCCTCCATTCCATTAAAAAAGAGAGAAGGCGATGCTTGTATTTCAACTAAGGAAAGCCGAGCTTCAAACTGCTCGCTCAGATTGCGTGTGAAGGCGGGCCAGTTTTGCGCTCCTGGAATCAAACCAGGCCAACGGGCCGATCCAGCGTTGGGATTTTTATTACCAGGTTCATGTAAATCCCCTGCTAGCACACTCAGCATTTGACAGCCATTACATACGCCTAATGCAAAGGTATCGCTCCGAGCAAAAAAGGCTGAAAACGCGTCGGATAGACCGGCGTTAAAACGTATGGTTTTAGCCCAGCCTTCCCCTGCTCCTAATACATCCCCGTAGGAAAATCCTCCGCAAGCCACCAAGCCAGCAAATTCACCGAGTGTTTTACGGCCTGCTAGTAAATCGCTCATCGTCACATCGTAGGCATCAAAACCTGCGCGGTGGAATGCATAGGCCATCTCAGAATAAGAATTCACCCCTTGCTCACGCAAAATGGCCACCCGAGGACGAGCACCTGTAGCAATAGCGGGTACAGCGAATACAGGGTCATTTACGTCAAAGCTTACATGTGCCGCTAGCCCAGGGTCATTGGCCTCTATCTGAGCGTGGTACTCGCTATCTGCACATTCTGGCGCATCGCGCAAGCGCGCTATGCGCCAGCTTACTTCACTCCATATGCGTTGTAATTCAGTACGTGGAGCGCTAAATATTTTTTGGGTATCTCTATATATTTCAATGACATCGCGCGGATTGGGTGTGCCCACTACGTGGCTGCAGGCCCCTAGTCCATGCGCACGCAGCACAGCAAATACGGCAGCGCGATCTTCCACTCGGGTTTGCACCACGGCGCCCAGTTCTTCTGAAAACAAGGCTTGGATGGTGCGCTGTGCACGCTGCCCTGCCACTTGCTTTGCCCAGTTCTTGGCATCGCCGTAATCTGGCTCATGGGTGGCATCTAGCGTTAACACATCCATATTGAGCGATACGCCCATATGGCCTGCAAAAGCCATTTCACATACAGTCGCTAACAGCCCACCATCTGAGCGGTCATGGTAAGCCAGCAATAAGCCCTGCGCGCGCAAGGCTTGAATAGCATTAAAGAAGCCTTTTAAATCCGCTATTCCACGCTCGCCATCTATATTGGGCACCACATTACCCGTTTGTTGGGTAACTTGTGCCAAGATGCTCGCGCCTAAGCGGTTCTGGCCTCGACCTAGATCGATCAAAATTAAATCGGTTGCTATGCATGGTGCTTCGCTGGCAACACCTGGTATTTTTTCAGCGGAAGGTGTTTGAGTTGGGCGCTGCAATTGAGGAGTCAGATGGTCCCGCACATCCACAATATGTGCAAAACCAGAGAGCACAACCGACAGAGGGGAGGTAATTTCATGCTCTGCGGTAGAGGTTGAATGTGTGGTTTGCTCTGCACGCCATGCGGTACGCATGGAGAGAGAGTCTTTACCTACAGGAATACAAAGGCCTAATTCCACACATAGATCACTGAGCGCTTTTACTGCGTCATACAGCGCTATGTCTTCTTTATCTTCACCACAAGCAGCCATCCAATTTGCAGAGAGTTTGATGTCGCTGAGTGTGGCAATGGGCGCTGAAGCTAAGTTAGTGAGCACTTCTCCTAGCGCAATACGTGCGGAAGCGGCTGCATCTATCACAGCTAGCGGTGCGCGCTCGGCCATAGCCATCGCTTCACCTCGGTAGCCGCTGTAATCCATCGCAGTAATGGCGCAATCGGCTACAGGAACCTGCCAAGGGCCAACAAACGGATCTCGTACAGAAAGCCCTCCTACCGTGCGATCGCCTATCGTTAACAAAAAGGCTTTACTTGCGACAGTGGGGTGTTTCAACACATCAGAGATTAAGGCATCGAGAGAGAAATTATCTATATCGATACCTGATGGTAAGTAAGGAATATTTTCTGGCGTAGCACCTTCTTTATGCGGTGCAGCGCGTGTGACGTTGCGCTGCAAACGCGGCAGATTTCCCAATAAAACATCCATGGGCATATCAATAGGATGTGCTGCTTGCGAGGCGCTATCTTGTTCATCAATAAGCTGTAATTGCCGCTCTTCGGTGGCCTCTCCAATCACTGCACAAGGGCAGCGCTCACGGGCACAAATAGCTTCAAATACAGGCAAATCGGATGCAGCAATCGCCAACACATAGCGCTCTTGCGCTTCATTACTCCAAATTTCACGCACCGACATGCCGCTTTCTTCAAGCTGGATACGCTGCAAAATAAACCGAGCGCCTTGTTCCGCACCCTCTACTAGCTCAGGAAATGCATTGGATAAGCCGCCGGCACCCACATCGTGCACGCTCAGAATAGGGTTATGCCCCCCTTCAACCTGCGCTAAGGCACAGCAAGCGTTAATCACTTCTTGGGCGCGACGCTGCATTTCAGGATTACCACGTTGCACCGAATCAAAATCTAGCTCGCTGCTATTGGTGCCTGATGCTAAAGAACTAGCCGCTCCTCCGCCCAAACCAATACGCAAACCAGGACCGCCAATTTGAATTAAAAGCGTACCCGCACCAAATGTCGATTTATGCGTATCACGATCTGCAATATTGCCTAACCCCCCTGCAATCATAATGGGCTTGGCATAGCCTCGGCGGCGCCCTTCTACGGTCTGCTCGTACACTCGGAAATAACCGCCTAAATTAGGGC
This sequence comes from Mycoavidus cysteinexigens, assembly GCA_031963045.1. Lineage (GTDB taxonomy): Bacteria > Pseudomonadota > Gammaproteobacteria > Burkholderiales > Burkholderiaceae > JASSUD01. The sequence goes on along the minus strand of JASSUK010000019.1, from coordinate 22,249 downwards.
GGCCAAATTCATTATTAAATGCAGCAGCGCCTAACGGCCCTGCAATCATGATATCGAGGGCAGAAGCTAAATGAGGAGGTTGCTCTAATCCACCATCTGTATCTTCCTCTTCTGCACCCCTACTGCGCCCTTCCTCCCAGTGCGCTTGCATATCTGGCAAATGCAAATTCGATACAGAAAACCCACTTAAGCCCGCTTTAGGCCGAGCGCCTCGCCCCGTTGCTCCTTCATCGCGAATCTCTCCACCCGCTCCTGTTGCAGCACCAGGAAAAGGCGCAATAGCAGTCGGATGATTGTGCGTTTCCACTTTGATTACGCTATGCGTGAGCTCTGTATTTGCCTGATAGAGCCCACTTTGAGGCGCTGAATTCCATCGCTCAACCGGAGCACCGGTTATGACTGCTGCATTATCCGAGTAAGCTACCTCCGTCTTCTGCGGATGCTCTGCATACGTGCGTTTAATCAACGCAAAAAGAGAATCAGATTGTGGCTCGCCATCTATTGTCCAGCGCGCATTAAAAATTTTATGTCGGCAATGCTCGCTATTTGCCTGCGCGAACATCATTAATTCCGTGTCACTGGGGTCTCTGCCTAGCTGAGTAAACGCTTCGCATAAATACGCTATTTCACTATCAGAGAGCGCTAAACCCCACTGAATATTGGCGGTTTCAAGCGCTTTTTTGCCTTCTTTTAAAAAAGGCACACGTAGCAATGCCTGCCCTGGAAGCGGTTTGAAAAGCGCAAAGGCCTCTTCGTAAGTCTCGACTACCGTTTCGGTCATTCGATCGTGCAATGCACGTGCAAGCGGAGAAGCCACACCTGCTCCATGCGCTAAGGCATCTGGTGTACGCAAAAATACCGTGTATACGATGCCGCGCTCAATGCGCTCTACCAAAGACAAGCCGCAATCACGCACAATTTCAACCGCCTTACTCGCCCAAGGGGAAATGGTTCCAATACGAGGAATCACTATCCATTGCCTTTGCGTGATTACATCAGACTGTAGTACAGCCTCTGGTACATCCAGAAGATCAAGCGCGTCAAAATGAGACAACGCTTCTTGGCCTCCTACCAAATTTGTATCAAGGTTTGGTTCACTATCTTGCGCCTCATTAGACTGAGGCTGTGCATCCAACAAAATCTGCAACCGAACCTGCTCTTGTGCATTTAAGGCCTGTGTGGCTTGTATAAAGTACACATAGCGTGCGTGCACCCCGCACACCGCAGCATCCACTGCGTTGAGATGTTGCTGGTGTCGCGCCAGACGAAAAGCAGAGTGCGCAGGAGCGCCAAGTAGGTATGAGCAATGAGGCATATAGCACCTAAAAAACAAGCTAAAAAAGGTAGCGAAAGCAAAAAAACGAGAAGAGAGAAGCCTGCAAAATGAACAAGTGTGAATTATACGCACCGGTGCATCGCTTCCACTATTGCTCTACGTATTTCTCCTATTTTTTGATAAAAATTTCAGCAATCTTAATCCTTAAAGATCCCCTCTAGATCCTTTTTTAGACTCCTCCAATTCCTGCCTGCTATTTAAAACCCAACAATGCACGCTGTGTAATTCCCAATAGAAGCTTGCTTGGAATGCGTCAAAAAGGTGCATTCTAAATAGGTTCCAGTGTGTGTCTTATCTAGGGCATACCCTAAGGTCAACAGGTTTATTTTTTATGAAAGTTATTGTGATTGGCGGAGGTATTGCAGGGGTTACGACGGCCTACTGGCTGCACACGCATGGACATGCTGTGCATTTAATAGACCGGCATACCACCGTCGCACAAGAAGCCACTTTTGGCCAAAACGGTCTATTGCTACCCAGCCCACTGAACGCAGGATTTAATCTTGCCGACGTCCGAGGTTTGACTGAGCAGCTCGATCTGCCCGGTTTACGCCAGGGCTGGCTTGCACGCCATCGTCCCTTCGCGCGGCATTTCAAAAAACATGATGCGCAACAAAGAATGGATCATTTTGCCGAGCAATATACCGTGCTTAAATCGCTAATCGATTTATCGCGTGAAGCCCTACTGCAAATCGAAGAACTACATCGTTTTGATTATGAGCAACGCACAGGCGTACTCCATGTTTTTAAAACACAATATGACCTTCAGTGTATTCGCAGTGGGCTCTTGCTATTGGCTCAACACCAGTATCCCCATCGTTTATTAGACAATGCAGCCTGTAATAAAGAAGAGCCTACGCTAAGCACCGAGCCTTTTGCAGGAGGCGTCATTTTGCAAAAGGAGCGTAGTGGAAATTGCCCTCTTTTTACCAAACGCTTAAAAAAACTGCTCGACGAAGCCGGCGTGGAATTGCTACTAGGACATGAAGCCCTCAATGTGCGTGCAGACGAGACCCATGCCTATGTCGATTTAGTTCCTAGCAGCTTAGCGCGCGACACGCATTTACCAAATGCCACTGCTTCCTCAGCCGATAAACCCCACACACAGGCTAGTCAAACGCTGCAAGCAGATGCAGTAGTAATCGCTGGCGGTGTGCATAGCCTACCAATATTAAGCAAACTAAGACTACCTAAAATGCCATTGCAGGCTGTGCGTTTTCATGCAATGACCGCACATATTGCCAATGAAGAATCTGCTCCCATGCTCGCAGTGGTCGATTCCATACAACACACCACGCTTGTGCGCATGAACAGCCGTATCCGGGTTGCAGGCGCACCGATGATTGACAACCCACGTCAAAGTGAGGCGAATGCCTATAAAATTCGTGATCAAGCATTAGAGAAAATCGAGCAGACAGCCTACGATTGGATGCCAGGCGTTATCAAGCACTCAACCTCCCATTCTTGGGACGATAACCAACTTCTCTCCGAAGATGGCCGCCCTGTTGTCGGTGCACTAGAAATTCCTCGCCTCTTTGTAAATTTGGCTCATGGGCCAAGCGGATGGGGGCTGGCTTGTGGTTGCGCCAAAATCATTGCAGATATGATCAGCCAACAGCCCACAGGGCTAGAAGATGAAGCATTGGAAGCGATTGCACCATCGAGGTTTTATGCCAAGCCCAAAATAGAAAAGGTGGAAGTGGAAGAGGAAGCGGAGGAAAAAGCCGAGTTGGAGCTGGAAAAAACACCCTCAAACCTTCACCAAGCATAGAAAAAACAAAGAACGGTAGGTTGGTGGTGAGGTACGAACCCCAACATGCGCGCCATCGACTCTTAATTTCTGCTTTCAAACAGTTTATAAGCAGGTCTTCAAGGAGGTATTGGTTCGCATGTTGGGGTTCGTACCTCACCACCAACCTACCGTTTTTTATAAAAAAACATTCCAGTACACCTATCCAACCTATCCATTCAATAGAAAACACAGCCTAAAGCAGGGGAAGCACTGCTAAAATCTCGGTCCATTGATTACGATACCAATAATCCATATACCCTTTTAAGACGCATGATTATGCGTGCAGTTATGCCTCTGACTTCTCTACCCGTTTGGCATGCGCTTGAAGCCCATTATCAAGCCATTCGCCATGAACACTTGCGTGATTGGTTTAACGCATCGCGTGATGTCGCGCCTACTCGGGCAGAGCGGTTTACGTTTGAAGGTGCAGGCATTACGCTCGATGCGTCTAAAAACCGCATAACAAACCATACCCTGGAATTACTGTGCGAGTTGGCACGGCAAACAGGGGTAGAAACACAGCGTGCTGCACTATTTCAAGGAGGCATCGTCAATGCTACAGAAGGCTTAGCTGCATTGCACACTGCGCTTCGCACGGATCCTGCACCCACAGCCTCTATAGCCCATACTTACGACGCCATGAAGCGCTGTGCGCAACAAATCCGTGAAGGAAAATGGGTAGGAGCTACTGGAAAACCAATTCAACATATTGTTCAACTGGGTATTGGCGGATCGCATTTAGGGCCTAAAATGGTCTGCGATGCATTACAACAATTTGGCCTACCCTCTCTCACACTTCATTTTGTCTCCAATATGGATGGCGTAGATTTGCAACGCGTCCTAGATAAAATTGACCCTGAGACGACACTTGCTCTAGTGGTATCAAAAACCTTTCAGACGCAAGAAACGCTTATGAATGCGCGCTCTTTTCGACACTGGCTAGAAGGCAAGCTCGCTGCGCATCCCCATTTTCAACGCAGCACTCCATCAGAGCACCAACAAGCTCTGGAGCGTGCGTTGCAACGGCACTGGATTGGGATCTCGGCAAACCGCCAAGCTGCACTGGATTTCGGGATTTTGAAAGAAAATTTTTTTGAAATGCCTGAGGAAGTAGGAGGCCGTTATTCACTGTGGTCTGCTGTGGGCTTAGCCATTCTTATTTTCTTAGGGCCCACACATTTTGAAGCACTCTTAGCAGGTGCTCGGCAGATGGATGCGCACTTTTTACACACTCCACTTGAGCGTAATTTGCCTGTACTTTTAGCGTTACTGAGCATCTGGTATCGCAATTTTTTTGGAGCCCAAACGCATCTGATCGCACCTTATGCGCAAGCGCTAGCGGATTTTCCATCTTACTTACAACAGCTAGAAATGGAAAGTCTTGGGAAATCAGCATGCGTGGGAAATAGAGCGCATGATGCATCTCCCTCCTTTAGCACTTCAAGCGCTATAAAAAAGAGCATGGATTCGTCTAAAGAAGCAGGTGAAGCCCCTCAAAAATTCGTAGATTATGATACTTCTGCGGTGATTTGGGGTGCGGCTGGTACCAATGGCCAACATGCTTTTTTTCAAATGGTGCATCAAGGAACCACCCTTATCCCCACTGATTTTATTGCCCTATTGACCCCAGGCCATAATTTGGCAGAACACCATACCAAATTATTAGCAAATTGCTTTGCGCAAAGCGCCGCGCTAATGAGAGGTCAGAGCCAAGAAGATCTCTATGAGATATGGGGCTCCAGCCAAAAAGCATCCGACCCCCATAGAATCTTTCCCGGCAACCACCCTTCCAATACCCTCCTTCTCGATGCGCTAAATCCGCATACGCTCGGTGCATTAATTGCGCTGTATGAACATAAAGTTTTTGTACAAGCGACGATTTGGGATATTAATCCCTTCGATCAATTTGGCGTTGAGCTTGGCAAAACACTGGGCATGAATATTGAAGCCCAATTAAAAGCAACTACAGCCCAGTCCAACCAAAAAGCCAAAACCACAGCCTCTTTAGACTCATCCACACAAACATTGATAGCCCGCGCAAAAGCCTATTCCTCCGAGTAGGTTGGTGGTGAGGCACGAACCCCAACATGCACACCACTGACTCGTAATCATCACTTTTGGCATGTACATGCCGGCTTCAAAAGGACTGTGGTCATCATGTTGGGGCTCGTGCCTCACCGCCAACCACCCCTATCGCAAAGACATGAGGGTTAAAGATAAAAGGTTAGGAACTTATCAAAATACGCTTTATCTAATAGAGCGCAAAGTATGAAAAAAAGAGCGCTTTGCCAAGCTTTGCATATAAGCAGCCAGTAAAACCTGTGCAGATTTGAAATGCAAAGTTCTAAGCGCATACTCAAAAGCATTCCTGCCTTTTTTGTCACGTAAAGGAAGCGACACGCCTATCCGAAGCAGCATACGTACAGTATGACTGTTACCTGATAAGGCTGCGTAGTGCAGTGCCGTCTTCCCAGCATGACAAGCTAGATCACATAAATCGACAGAACTTAGTAAAGAGATAAGCTGTACATGCCCTTTCATTGCAGCACAGTGCAAAGGAGTGCGCCCATAATGATCTCGTGCATGCAAATTACCACCATGTTCTATCAGAAAAAGAACCGCTTCTATACTTCCGCGCTCAGCAGCATGGTGCAAAGCAGTCAATCCTCTAGCGTCTTTTTGATTCACATAGGCCGTATATTTATTATTCCCCACCTGATGCACATCGGCGCCAGCTTCTACAAGCAATTTAAAAGATGCTGAAAATTTCCGTATAACGGCATAGTGCAAAGCAGTATGGCCCTGCGCATTAGGTATTTTTACACTGGCGTTTTTCTCGAGCAATGCGAGGCATATATCCAGATCATGGTACCTCACCGCATAATGCAGTGCGCTCATACCTATTAAGTCTATATCATCACATTGCGCCATTTTTGGAATGAGAATACGGGCATTTTCTTTACAATGATTTTTTATTGCATAAAGCAAAGGAGTGCATTCTGCGGCATCTATACTCTGCGCACTAGCGCCATGCTCTAGCAAGCACGCAACCATATCTGCATTTTTTTTCTTGGCAGCATAATGCAAGGCTGTACGCCCTTGATAATCAGTGATATGCACATTAGGAGCATAGCCCAGCAATTCCTTAAGCAGCCGAGTATTTCCTTCAATGGCACAGTGATGTATGGGAGCAAGGCCAAAGCTATCACGCATATTTAGAAAAAAGCCACTGGCCACCATATCGACCATTACTTGCCTCTGGCCAATCCACAGTATGTCAAATACTTTGAACTTTAAATATTCGTCAGGGATTTTTAAAAAATGATCGAGATTTAACTCCGCACCCCGCACACGCTCCAGAATAAAATTTGAAGACTTTATATAATGTAGCTGAGCCACACTCCATGCAGTATTTTTTAATGTCTCTATTTGTTTTTCTTCAAAAGAACACGCTTCGATTAATACATTCAATTCTCTATTTTTATCCGGCAAGGCTAATATTTTTTTTATATCCGGAATGTATCCACATTGAGCTTGTTTAGAGTGAACCAAATAATATAAAGCACGTATAGCCCGGCCGCTATCTTTGGCATCATAAGTGGCCAAAAAACAGTTTATATCCGCCTGATCTTTAAATAAATGCGATCGAGGAGCAACCGGCAAAAGGCTATTTATAATGTCGTGAGCCGGCCGGCTCACTCCTCTAGCGCGATACATATCTTGGAGCGGAAGATGATCAAAAATCAAAGCCCACAGCTCTGGCGGCAATATTGCGCATAGTTCTACACCCGACTGTTGAACGTGCGATAGCTGAGCACCTACGCTAGGTAGTGCATCTACTTCGGACCTATCTATCTGTGCAGATTTACGAAGAGACTCCCTCTGTTGCCTGGGGCAAAAATCAGCGTCGGATGCCTCTTTTCGTGAAAAAAGAGTAAGTACTTGCTTTTTAACGGGTATTGCAGCGTGCAGCCGGCACGTGAAAGACGGATGGACACTAGAAAAAATTTGTAAAGACATACATTCCCTATGCAAATATATTCCCTGGAATATACGTTCTTTTATATTATGTATGCCTTCCTCATAGATGTTTAATCTGTCAGATTAAACTGAATCTAAACTTACGACTGCACATGCGCTACGCCACCCATATCCAGCGTTTTTTATACAGCCAATATTTTTATGGCGGCCTGCGTATTGCAGCTGGGCTTTCCCTGCCACCTGTAGTGCTGCTGCTGGTCTTTCATAATCCAGGGCTAGGGTTCACCCTCTCAACTGGCGCACTTGCAGCCTGCGCAGTCGATATGCCAGGACCGCTAAAACACAAGCACAACGATATGTTGATGTGCTCGCTTATTAGCTTTGTATCTGCCCTCATTACGGGCTTAGCCACAGGGTGGTCTGCGCCCATGTGGCTTACCATTGTGCCATTGACCTTCTTATTTTCGATGCTGGTAGCCTATGGATTTAGATGGCCGCAAATCAGCTTCGGTGCTTTATTTGTGATGGCGGTCACCCTCAATAAACACTTCACATCGGAAGAAGCACTGCTAAACGCATGTTGGGTACTAGTAGGGGGGCTTTGGTATACCTACTGGAGCACGCTCGTCAGTCGCTGGCAAAACGCACGCCTAGAACAACAAGCAATTGCTGAAAGCGTTTTAGCGACTGCACAGTATTTACGAGCCAGAGCACGTTTTTATCGTTTAGATACCGATCTAGAAGATTGCTATGCGCTGCTCATCACCAAACAGGTTGCTGCTGTCAATTTACAAGATGCAGCACGCGATATTGTGTTGCGCAACCTGCCGGAATTACGCTCCAAAAAACTAGATGTGCGCCGCACTCTGCTCTTTAATTTATTTATTCATATTGTCGATTTACACAATATGATTGTGGCTGCCCATGCAGAATATGCATTGATGCGCGCCACATTTGGCGCCTCTGACATTTTGGTTTTTTTCCACGACTTCCTAGAAAAAAGCGCCCAAGATCTCGAAGAAGTAGGACTTGCTGCACTTCAAAATCGCCCTCTTGAGCGTCGCAGCCGCGTCAAAGCAGAATTACGCGCCCTGGACTATGAGATTGACGTACTTCGCCGCAAGCAATTTCCCGTTCAACATCCTGAAGCCTATGCCGCACTAGTAGCAGCTTGCGAGCGCTGCAAAAGCGTATCGCGACTCATAAAAAAAATGCGCGCGCATACCCAACCAGGCGAGCAATCTGCCTTAGCAGGTGCGCCTGCTGAATTGATTATCAATCAAGCCCTACAGCGCTTTCTCAAATACCGCGATGTATCGATAGGGCAGCTTTTTTCTAATCTTAAATTGGCCTCCCCTACCTTTCGCCATGCATTGCGCATGAGCACCGCGGTAGCGCTTGGATTATGGCTAGGTAAATTTTTGCCCCTAACCAATAGCTATTGGATTTGTCTAACCAGCATCGTTATTTTGAAACCCGGTTTCTCTCTCACCAAACAATACAATGCACAACGTTTAGTAGGCACCTTTATAGGATGTGCAGCAAGCCTGGTTTTAGTATTTTTTGTGAAATCGCCCATCATTTTGATGACGCTCATGTTTACCTGCTTGGTACTGAGCTATAGTTTCTCGCTCTTTCACTACCCGACCAGCGTAGTGTTTACCTCTTCTTACGTTTTAATTTTGTATAACCTGCTTGCACCAGAAAGCTTTCGTTTAATTGGTGAGCGTGCGCTCGACACTGCTATTGGCTGTGCTATCGCTATTACCATCAGCCACCTATTCCCTTACTGGGAATACCGCGTTATGGGCCCCTTAATTCGAGAAGTAATTGGCTCCATGCGTCACTACTTCAAAGCCATCACCACACTCCATACAAAGCTAGATCCAACGCTAACAGAAGGATCCGATTACGCAGCACAAAGAGCACAGGCTACTTTATTTGCCGAGCGCGATGTCGACTGCCGGCTAGCTCGTAAAAATATGCATATCGCATTTGCCAATCTGGGCACGGCTTTCTCGCGCATGATGCTAGAACCTAAAGCACAGCAAAAATGTGCAGTTGAACTCAATGATTTACTGATTCAAAGCCATGTACTCGCAGGCCAACTCACCGCGGTGGCACCGCTTATTACGCTAGCGCAAACCACTCAGCCCCAAGCCCTACATAATGCACTGACCACTATTGATGACCATCTTGCGCGCGCAGAGCACCATGTAGAAATACCTGCCTCCTCTACCTCAACCGATAACCTCGCAGAAACGGCTCTATCAACCACACTACCTATACCGAGCAACCCAGCACTCACCCTACCCCATAATCCACCCAGCTCAAATACAACGCCCACTGAAGCGCAAGCTCAGCACACCCTTCATATGCTACGAGAGCTCGATAACCTGGCCTTACAAGCCGAATACGACCAAGTCACAGAAAACTCAGCCGAATCCTCCACAGACCTCGCACACGAAATCAAACTCCTCGCTCATCAATGCAAACAAATGATCTCTGCCTCTGAATCCATTCAAAAAGATGCGCAGGTGTTGCGGGTATTATCAAATTGATTTCATTATATTTTTTATCTCGAGATCGAATCCCCGTAGCGTCTGACTAGGTATTCAAGCACGTAGAGTTGCCAAAGGTTATAATATTTTTCTAAAATTTTTTTCAGAAAAAAATACTGCACGCCTATCTTTTTTCAACATAGCCAATTTGGATTAATTTAAAAACGTGGAACTAGATTCTCGGAACTAATTCATAACAACCTATGGAAGATAGCAATAAATAGTATAAGAAGATTCTTATTTTGAGGAATAACATGCAAACTGCGGCAATGGTAGAACGCAACCACTTAATGCCTGCCGATTTTTTACCGCTCTACCTCTTGCCCTCTACCCATAGCAAGGTTACAGCTGACTCCACCAAAGTAACATCTCAGCCAGAAAATATAGCCTCTGTCTTTCATACTGCAAGCAACTCTACTCGCCCTTTAGGATTTGTTAATAAGCCTGCACCATTCATCACGGATCTAATAGAAGATGAATGGGCCACTCTGCCCAATGAGGCTGGAGGAGAGAGATTATTTGAGGTAATGGAGGAGAGATTACTTGATGTAATAAAATCCTTCGTTAGAGAGTATGTTCCCGCTGTACTCGGCTTCATTGTAGGTGGCCCTTCGCTGGTTGTATGCTGTCTCTTAGTTGCTTCTGGGACGCCCGTGGCTTGCATCCCTCTTCCATTGCTCGTGGCTATCGTTAGCACATTACTCTTTCAAGCAGCTATCTGGCTCGATCCGTTAAAAATGTTAACCCCAATGGAAATGAATTGCTTCGGGAAAAACATTGTTTGATTCGCAATCATTCAATGTGCAAAAGCTTACCCGCATCTCACCGATGCAAAAGTTCCTTTCTCATTTAATAAACTACTAAAACACCATTCTTTCCTAGGGCGAGATATATCGCCCCCATTGCTGCGAAAGCAGCAGAAAAGATAGCTTAAGGCCCATGCCATGCCCCTATTTTCAACTTTAGCTACCCAACCTGCTACTTTTACCCCACATAATCCTCGGGAAGGCAGCAGTAATGATGCTAATTCACAACGCATCAGCGAAGCGAAACAAGCGCGACTATTCCCGACTATTGCTACTACCTTATACAGTCATCTTGAGGCTAGCGATAATGCTGCTAATTCTTCTCGCATTGAAGAGCTAGAAGCAGAAATTCAAAAGCTTCAAAAAAGCATAGATGGCTACAAAAAGATGCGGGATACTATTTTAGACAGTAGCATCTTGGTTTATCTATTGACGAAGTTTGCCGTCACTCCATTAGTGGGATGTATACCGATAGTTGGATTTCCTCTCTTAGGGCTACAGATAGCTTGCAGCATCCTATGTGTAGGCGCATTTGTAATTTCAAATGGTATATCTCTTTATTCTTTTTATTTACTTAAGCAAAAAGAGTCGTTGACGCAAGAGAAAAAATCAATACAAAATGCTCTTAATCCGTCCACAACAGAAACACAAAAAGATCGGGAGGAAAAGACTTCATTTTTTGCGGACAGAACAACATATTTTATGGATTGCGCAGTGGCTTCTTTCTTCGCTAGCTGTTCTCTCAGCCCACTTTTGAACTGTGTCATAGGGCTTCCTATCCGAGAATTGGCAATAGCCCTCAACTACATAACCGCAGCGGCACTTGCGATTGGAGGCGGCTTTATGTTCTGCTTTAAATACACGCTCAATCCAGAATCAGAGTCAGCGTCTACTCAAGGCGATGGCGGATCTAATACAGCAGAGCCAGTCGAAAGCCAACAGGAAGTACGGCACCCCTTATTGATATGCGCTTGATGGCATAAATACGCTATTAGCGCACATTCACAATCTCTCCGTAAGCGATACACTAGCCACACATTGACGCGGCTAAATTAACCTCGCTACCGCTAAGCGAGGTGGCATTGAGCCTGCTGCATGGATCAAAGATACGCTAAAAAGCTCCCCACTTGCTTATTGATCAGCTGCTGCCTCTACGCCACGCTATAGAAATAGCTGTGTGGGAAGAAGTAAAATTTTTATTACAAAATCCAGATCGACTAGCACAAGAATATCGCCACATATAGATGCTTGTGCGGTTACGGCGAATAAATAATAGCTTCTCCTATATGGTCCAAAAGTATAAAAATAGAATAACGAACCTTCAAAAATTTTCTTGACCACGCTTTAGATAGCTAATAAATATAAGTTTAATACACGAAAGATTGCCTATTTCCCAATGCTATTTCGGTAGTTTATGCGATTTATTAAACACTGCTTGATATGTATAAGAGGTGCGTTATGCACCTCCTTCATTTTTTCTATTTGAAAAAAATGGCTTACTAGCATAGGAAATATATCAATGAACCCTGTTGGAACGTATCCTCTTCTTCCATTGTCATATGGCGCGGTAGCTAGGACCGATACTATAAATCCTATTACTGCTGACGCAGAAGCAGCAGAGCAGCTTCCTTTACTTTCTGAAACACCGCCAGTTCCACAGCATAGTTTTTTGGACTCTATCCAACCTTTATCTGCATGGACGCTCCTATGCGCACGAGGGAATAATGTATTTGTAAAGTCGTTCTTGGGTGTGGGTATGATTGCAGGTTGCATTGCCAGCGTCTCGTTCTGGTCTCTCACAGCCCCTGCGATAAGCCTGCTTATTCTGTCAGGTACGATTTTTCTTACGATAGTGCCCTATTTTTGGGTAATGCTTGCGCAAGAAAGAGTAGATAGTCGAGAAGAGTTTGTGAGAGATACAAAAGTATTAGTAGCGCTGCAGGATATTCTTACAGGCTATTTATCAGGTTTAGGTATAGAGGAGTTTACAGAAGGAATGAGCTCAGAGCTTCTGACATCACAACAAGCCACGACTGCTGCGATACCAGCAAGAGCTGCACTGAATGCGCTTAAAGAACGTGTAGCAAATCAAAACCAGGTGTTCTCACCTCCAAATACAATGCTTATGGCAAAGTTAGAAATTATACTGGCCGTGGCAGAAGACCCGAGCAATGTCGAAAGGTTAAGAGCTATGTACGCAATAGAGGCATTGTTGGTATAGTAGAAATATACGGATGAGATGGAGCGCTATAGAATTTCGCGCTCCACTATATAAACGTTAGTTAACATTAACGCCAAGCGCATTAAGAATAGCGGCTTGCTTATTTATCTTTTTTTGTTGTTCTTCAAATTGCAGAGCAAAAGCTCTAATCTTCGCGTTTTTTTCTGCTTTTCTTTGCGCCCTTGCTTTTTTGAGTTGCGTTTTTTCTTCTGCTGTTAGCACTTCATCAGAATCTGATTCTGAATCGGATGAAAGGAGTTCATCAATATTAGGTTCTTCAAAAATAATAGGTTCAGCCCTTCCTTTACCTTTAGAGGATGAAGCATTGTGTTGAGTAAAGGAGCTATCTTCCTCTTCTATTTCAGGACTAGGGAACCTCCCAATAATTGGTGATGCAGAGGCACTCGAGGAATTTGAAGTTACTGAACCGAATGAGGTTTTATGTGCTCTTGGCTGGTAATTGACAAGCGTTTTCGCTGATTCTTGTCCTTCCCTAGAAAGCGTAATGGCTGGTCGCGTTGCGGAACCCTGCGCTAAAAGCAGCTGCTGTTCAGGTGGGAGAAGGTATTTTGGGTCGACAACCTGAATTACATTATAGGTAATGGGGGGTGGAGCGTTATTGATTTTTTCCTCTAAGCGTCCAAGGGTACCCTTAATATCCGTAGTGTCTTGTTTAATTTGAAAAATAGCCCTAATGGCATTGTTTACCGTTTCCATATATTGGCTCATTACCTCTTGAAGTATAAGCATGTCATGTTTTTTAGCATGATGCTTATCTGAAATTATAGATTTAACACATCGGATTATAATCATTGAAATAGCAAGAAAAGCAGACAGGACACATACAATAGTGGGTATTTGCAGAATCACTCCGAGCGCCCCCACAAGGGCTGCAATGCTGCCAATCACTGTCTCTGTTCTAGGCACTGAAACCACATACTTCGCTAGCGAAGTAATATGAGGCTCTTCTTCTTGCTCTATGTGTAATAGTTCTTGATTCACGACTTGCATGTGTTGCATCAAACCCGTTGATACAAGATCCATGCCCATTTCTTGCATTTTTTTTAAAACTGGCGAATCTTCTCGGTTCTCTTCTGGGGCTCTATCTAGCAAAGCATAAATGGTTTGCTGTTCTGCATAAATAGCTTGCAATTTTTCCTGAATACGGGGCTGTTCGTACTCTTGCTCTTCGGGCGCTAACGCATTAAAAGCAGTATGTAATGCATTAGCTTTTTCAGAAAGTGCATCTAGGTCCTGAAAAAGACCCAATCCATAACCTACTAGCGATCCTACCTTAAATAAGTAAGAATTCCAGCTTTCTGTGTCCTCTTCAGGAAGCAACTTACCCTTATACCAACGCGAGAGGCGCGCAACCCCATCCGGTGAAGTGTGATTATGAATTAGTTTGCTGAGCGGAGCGCACTTACTAATAAATTTTTTTTGATCTTGAACCGTACTTTTTGCGCCTTCACCACGGCCCCTGAATAGCTGACCTGCATCAAAAATAGTAGGACTGAGCGATATAAGCATAAGGAAGCTACCTTTGCATCTAGATATTAGACTTATCCAATCCTGAAAGAATGATCTTATTTAAGTAGAAAATATAGGCGGGCAGACCGTATATTGCAGTCCTATGAACACTGTATTTAGAAAGTGATTACAGAAGCTTTCCTCTGGAACTACGGTTACCCTCTTCCTCTATGGCAAAACCCCCATAAATATTGTGAAGTGGCGCTTAGATATCTAACGTTTTGGGCCACTTCACAATATTTATGGGGGTTTTGCCAGTTGAGAATGATCAGGCGTAACAGACTGTAGTTTTCAAAGCTATTTATGCCATTTTCGGCAGGCTGCCTGCCGTATTTTGACTGGCCATAGCTTCCCAAAAAGCCTGCTTTACAGCAGTAGATGGCAGTTTCTCTTCTTGCATCTCTGAAGGCTGTTTTGTACATGGGCTAGCTTGCCACTTCGTTTCGAGCAGGATCGCCACTTCCTTTTGAATCTGTTCTTTCAGGGCCTCCTGACTAGAAGCCGTACCTATCCCCCTATATATCTCCTGCATCCAGAACATCTTGAGTTGTTCTCCCAGATCTTCCCACTCTTCCTTATCGGTTTTTAGAGGTGCTTTATCCTGTTCAAAAACACATCCATACAACATATGCATAAGTTGTAGAAACGATAAAACCTGGGCAAGAAGCGAAAAAAAGAGGCTGCATAATCGCATCACTATCGTGAGATAGAGAGTCAATTTTGAAGCTGCAGATTGCGCATCGACTTTTTTGAAAAATAGTTTTATTTCTGCCATCGCCTGGTTTAATCGAGTCAAGCCGCTTTGAACCGCCTGCATATCGTCAATAGACAGACAAGAGCAATATATGTCGAGGACACCACTCCATGGCGCACCTCTGGCAAAAGTAGTCACGCCATAGGCAGTAAGCTGCCGAACCACCACGGAAGGAGCAGGCAGCAAATCTTCACAGGCCTTCCAGTATTCGGCAAGCAACAGCCTAAGCGCATACTTTTGGTCTCCAGACAATGACTGATGACCCTGCCAGGCCTCGCTGTCTAGGTCATCTTTGACTTTTTGCCATAAATTAAGCAGCTGGATTATGGGAATGGGTCCAGACTGTTTTGTCGGCCTCACGGGATGTTCAAAAGAAGACGGTAGGCTTGACGTGGCAGCAGCACTGCCCAGCCTGGAGCATGGTAGAGAGCCATTCATCACGTTCTCCTCACTATGAAATAGCAAAAAGAGGCGTGCACGAAATGCTATAGCACTCTATTGGATGCAAGCACGAACAGAAAGGCGGCTTTAGAGCAAAGAATACGGTAGAGTTTTTTTTGAATAGATTAACGAAATACTGAGAGGCGCTTGAAATGACAGAGTGCCAATCAGCTTTGAGGTCGAGAGAATACAGACAGGATCGAAATATTGGGGGTGAGGGGTATGAGTCAGGATAAAACATGGCACTGCTCCTTGTGTTTGGCTTTTTTCGTCCGACTCCTCTATGTCAAAAGAGGTGGCGGAACCGAGCAGAGTTGACATACCGGAACACAAGAACCAGCGAGCTCGAAAGCTCCTCCACTCGACCCGCCATAGGAACGTGCCAAGCAACTTGTGTTTCCGGGATGTCAAACCCAGGCCACTAATATTAGCAGCAAGGTCAATATTACAAACTTTCATGAAATTGTCAAACGCACGCACCAAGAAAGTCAGTAGTCTGGTAGCAGGAGTCCATTACTGCCCCTCCGCATGTTGGTCTTCAAGCTACGCCCATCCAAATTGCATGTTATTAGCTTATGCAAAGAGAAGTGAAAAGCCATGAAAAAGCTAACCCCCTAAATTAATAAATAATGATAATCCAGAATTGACCGAAGCCGATTTTGCTAGCGCTCGTCCAGCTAAATAAGCTCTACCTGCGCTATTTGGGAAAAAACAAGCTGCTGTGATGCTTAAGCCAAAATGAGGACGCATGATTAAATCGGCGTTTTCTTAAGGATCTTTCTGATATAATATGCAGTTATTCATGCTAGCGCCCTGGAGGGCACTTAGGCTATATTTCTTTCAGAGAGAAACCTATGGGATTTCCTTCGATCCAATCCAGTTCGAATAGTACTTCTACTCAAAATAATATGAATGGTATAGACCATCAAGGTAGAGTCTCGCGGGATGAAAAGTTAGCTCAGGCGGATCAAACAAGTATTATTGAAAATGCACAGCTATATCAGAGTATTATTGATGACCTTCTTTCTTCAGATTTAGAATCGGATTTAGATAGAATACTCACCGCAGAACAAATAAAAACTGATGATATAAAGGGATTAAAGGAGAAATTTTTTCTTGAGATAGAAGCAAAGGTGTTATTTGTAAAAATTAAGATGCAAAAACTGGTGATGGACGTATGTCCTTTGCTTCAAAATTATACTTCTTATCTGATGATGCCAATAGACATAGGCTTAGTATCATTTTTCTTACCAAACATTATAAATTATTTTGTGGTGCTCGCTCCATCAGCATATTTTGCGCTGAACGTAGTATGCTGTGCACCATTGGCATTGACCGTCGGTTTGTTTTTTATCAGATTCTGCGCTTTACTTGTATATATCCATGTACGTAATACATGGAACACAAGCGATGAATTACATGAAAGGTATGAATTGGTGCTTAGTAAACTTGATAGATTCGAAGCTAAAAAATCTTTAAAAAATTGGGAACAAATAAAATCTGAAATGAAAATGAGTGCGTAATGCGCAGCAAATAAAGCTTACTCAAGATTTTTGTGGAAAACCTAGTCTACTCCCTCTTTTTTACATTAAACCCTTTTTATATAAGCCTTTTAGAGCTATTCAGGGACGGCCATCTACTGTACTAAATTACAGTTCTGGTCATGGCGCGTGCTCCCCAAAATACGGACCTTTTGGAAGATTTTGAGGCTGTTAAGCTTTTTCGCTGCAATTGGTTTTTTCTACTTACGTATAGCGTATTATAAAATATATCTGCATCCTCTGTTTATCGTGTATCTCCATGCAAAAAGGCCCTTCATCAACGGGCCTTTTTGCATGGAGTGGTAGCAATTAATGTGCAACTAGACAAATAGCATAGAAGTAAACTTTCTTATGCTTTAGAGACATATTAATCACCACATATAGATGCTTGGCTTAATTTTGACTGGCCATAGTTTCCCAAAAAGCCTACTTTACGGCGTAGACCGCAGTTTCTCTTCTTGCATCTCTGAAGGCTTTTTTATACATTTTCTAGCCTGCCACTTCGTTTCCAGCAAGATCGCCACTTCCTTTTGAATCTGTTCTTTCAGGGCCTCCGTACCGCAGGCGCTGCCTATCCCCCTATATATCTCTCCTGCATCCAGAACATCTTGAGTTGTTCTCCCAGATCTTCCCACTCTTCTTTATCGGTTTTTAGAGGGGCTTCGTCCTGTTCGAAAATGCATCTATACAACACCCTATTCACTATCATCCTCTATGCATTATTAAATTTATCTGTATTTTTTTACCTATTTCCACTAAATCGACTGCTAATCATCCCAATAAATCTGGGTATTACCTGATTACAGTAACCTGATTTTTCAATGATGTTTCATGCCGCAGCAAACTCTCTGCCTGACGGTAGCACCTGACTTTATTCTTCCATATGGTGCACTCCGCATGATGGAGTATCTGAAAACAGGGAGAGTCGACACACTGTCTTCTCAGGAACGGGTGGTGCTCACCCTGATGACAGGTAAAGCGAATACCAGCTTGACGCAGCGCGAAGCGGGGGAGCCGGGGCGACATCAGCAAAGCCCTTGCACAGTCATGTAACTCAGAGGTTTAAGCAGCCGAGTATCGGAGTAAAACCGATCAACAGAGGAGTATTGATGATGTTTAGTAATTCTGTTTCCCAAGCCCTGACAAACAACCAAGCGCAGGTGCTAGCGCAAAACTATCTGGATCAGGCCCGTTTGCACAAGACGGAACAGCATCTCGAGATGGCCTTAGTCTTATATGGCCGGGCAAAAGTAAATTTTAAATATGCTGCGAATGCGCGCCAACTTTTGCCTTCTTTAATAGAGGCGAAAAACGCTTTAATCCAAGCACGTACGCCTCAGACCCCCGAAGAAGAGGCATTGCGCCAGCGTATCGCGGAGGTCTATTTTGAGCGTGCGGAACTCTTGGAGAAATTAGGAAACCCAGACAAAGCGCAGGCGAGTTACAAAAAAGCGCAAGCTTGGGGCTATGAGGAGATGCATCCTGCATCCATTCCCTCCGCAGTGTTGCTTTCTGCGAGTAGTCTGCCGCCTGTGGCTCAGATAACCGAGAGAGGAAAACAGCTACGTCCTGGGCTCATTCAGAAATTATCACTTGATAAGCTCGAAGAACAACTGGTCCCTGAAGAAAGTGAATACCTATGCTATCTCGCATTCCAGGGGCTCCAGGATAACCGCATTGAATTTGATGATGCGTATCTGAAGGGAGTGGCAAAGACGCTTAACCAACAACGCAGCAAAGACCGTAAGGACCTTCTGCCCCTTGCTTTAAGCGATGATCTAAAGCAAATCTCCTTTTTGCGCACGGCCGATACGGAGCGGCCCGAAGCCGAGCGCCACTATTATTTTCCGCATTTAACTTTCCAGGAATATTTTGTAGCTAAATTCTTGGTGCGGCATCTGGAGGTTTATGCAAACACTAATGGAAATTCTAGGCTAACAGAAGCTAATACCGGTTTAGGGTTAATGCTGAGCCAAGATGAACTAAAAACGTTTATAGCAGAACATAAATATAACCCCCGTTATGAAATCGTGTGGCGGATGGCGGCAGGCTTGCTCAAGGACGCTGCCCTGGAGCAATTTTTTACTTTATTAGAGCAGTCACCACGTGACCTGATCGGCGTTCGTCATCAGCAGGTGATGATGGGGTGCTTAAGTGAAGCGCGCGCGCAATTACAAAAAACCACAGTAGATAGGCTGGAAACAGAGTTGATGCAGTGGTTTCACTTTGAAATGAAATTGGGCGAATATGGACAAAATGCATTGGGTCATCAGAGTACTTTCCCAGAGCATTTGTTGCTTGCAGAGCTCACTAACCCTGAAAGCAAAAAGCAGGCAATCATTCAAATCTTAGTAACTCGTTCAACCTTGTCGACTGACGCTATCTCCGCCTTGAGCTCCTCCTTAAAGGATGAGGACGAGTCTGTCAGGTCTGCGGCAGCCTATGCCTTAGGCCACCAGAACACGCTGTCAGATGACACTATCTCCGCCTTGATCTCCTCCTTAAAGGATGAACACGAGTCTGTCAGGTCTGCGGCAGCCTATGCCTTAGGCTGCCAGAATACGTTGTCGGCTGGCGCTATCCTGGCCTTGATCTCCTCCTTAAAGGATGAACTCGAGTCTGTCAGGTCTACGGCAGCCCGTGCCTTAGGCAGCCAGAAAACCCTGTCGGCTGACGCTATCTCAGCCTTGAGCCCCTCCTTAAAGGATGAAGACACGTTTGTCAGGTCTAGGGCAGCCTATGCCTTAGGCAGCCAGAAAACCCTGTCGGCTGACGCTATCTTAGCATTGCTCTCCTCCTTAAAATTAAAGGATGAAAGCATGTCTGTCAGGACTGCGGTAGCCGATGCCTTAGGCCACCAGAACACGCTGTCGGATGACGCTATCTCAGCCTTGAGGCTCTCCTTAAAGGATGAAAATGAGTCTGTCAGGTCTGTGGCAGCCGAGGCCTTAGGCCGCCAGAAGATGCTGTCGGATGATGCTATCTCAGCCTTGCTCACCGCATTAAAAGACGAAAAATGGTCTGTCAGGGGTACGGCAGCCGATGCCTTAGGCAGCCAGAACATGCTGTCGGCTGGCGCTATCTCAGCCTTAAGCTCCTCCTTAAAGGATGAAGACCAGTTTGTCAGGTCTACGGCAGCCCGTGCCTTAGGCCACCAGAACACGCTGTCGGATGACGCTATCTCAGCCTTGCTCACCGCATTAAAGGATCAAGACCAGTTTGTCAGGTCTGCGGCAACCGAGGCCTTAGACAGCCAGAAAACCCTGTCAGATGACGCTATCTCAGCTTTGCTTACCACATTAAAGGATCAAGATGAGTTGGTCAGGTTTGCAGCAGCCCGTGCCTTAGGCGGTCAGAACACGCTGTCGGCTGGCGCTATCGCAGCCTTACTCACTGCATTAAAGGATCAAAGCATGTCTGTCAGGTGTGTGGCAGCCTATGCCTTAGGCAGCCAGAACACGCTGTCGGCTGATGCTATCTCAGCCTTGCTCACCACATTAAAGGATCAAAACGAGTCTGTCAGGTCTGCGGTAACCGAGGCCTTAGGCCGCCAGAACACGCTGTCGGATGACGCTATCTCAACCTTGCTCACCACATTAAAGGATCAAGATGAGTTGCTCAGGTCTACGGCAGCCCGTACCTTAGGCGGCCAGAATACACTGTCGGCTAACGCTATCTCAGCCTTGCTCACTGCATTAAAGGATGAAAAAACGTCTGTTAGGGGTGCGGCAGCCGAGGCCTTAGGCCGCCAGAACACATTGTCGGATGACGCTATCTCAGCCTTGCTCACCACATTAAAGGATCAAGATGAGTTGGTCAGGTCTGCGGCAGCCCATGCCTTAGGCCGCCAGAACACGCTGTCGGATGACGCTATCTCAGCCTTGCTCACCGCATTAAAGGATGAAGACCAGTCTGTCAGGTCTGCGGCAACCGAGGCCTTAGGTACCCAGACGCTGTCGGCTGACGCTATCTCAGCCTTGCTCACCACATTAAAGGATAAAAACGAGTCTATCAGGTATGCGGCAGCCAGTGCCTTAGGCAGCCAGAACATGCTGTCGGCTGACACTATCTCAGCCCTGCTCACCGCATTAAAGGATGAACACGAGCCTGTCAGGTCTGCGGCAGCCAATGCCTTAGGCCGCCAGAACATGCTATCGGCTGACGCTATCTCAGCCTTAAGCCACTCCTTAAAGGATGAAAACGAGTTTGTCAGGTATACAGCAGCCAGTGCCTTAGGCCGCCAGAACACGTTGTCGGCTGACCCTATCTCAGCCTTGCTCACCGCATTAAAGGATCAAGACGAGTCTGTCAGGTCTGCGGCAACCAATGCCTTAGGCAGCCAGAACATGCTGTTGGCTGATGCTATCTCAGCCTTAAGCTCCTCCTTAAAGGATGAAGAATGGTCTGTCAGGAGTACGGCAGCCGAGGCCTTAGGTCGCCAGAACACGCTGTCGGCTGGCGCTATCTCAGCCTTGTTCACCACATTAAAGGATCAAAATGAGTCCGTCAGGTCTGCGGCAACCCGCGCCTTAGTTTCACATGTTGACGCACTTTACCCATTGCTTCCAAGCTTAGACCTGGATCTGATTCAAACTCTCTATACCAACGTTTTGTTTCCAAGGAATGGTCAACTCATTGCCCCACTTTATATCCAAGACCATCAACTTCATTTTTATACGGCAACAGGCCCCGGGCAACCAATCGAGCTCGCTTCCGAACAAAGTGCAGTGATTATTAAAGCACTAAGAGCAGCCTGGGCGGAAGCAGGTATTGCACCATTACCCGAGGAAGAGCCATTTTTATGAAGGCGTGAAGCAATAGAGTGAACCCTTGGATAAACTCAAAGCGGGAAGGCAGGGTCCCTTGCCAAAGAACTACTTGAGAATATCCAAGGATTTTTCGCCAAACTTGGCATCAAGATAGAGATGGAGAAAGAAGTATATCTCCCCTGCTGGCAGGCGCGTCCTGACGTTTACGGCTATCGCTTCGGATCGCCGGTGGGGCGCATACCCACCCCTATCAGTGGCAATTTAAGAATGAAGCTAAGGCACGACATCAGCAAAGTCCTTGTACGGTCATGTAACCCTGGGGACCTTCCATATAAGGAGTATTGATGATGTTTGGTACTATTTTCAGAAACCAGGCAAATGTTCAAGCGCAGGTGCTAGCAGCGCAAAACCATCTGGATCAGGCCCGCTTGGAAAGGATGGAGCAGCATTTCGAGGCGGCCTTAAACTTGTATAACAATGCAAGAGTCGCTTTCGAAAATGCTAACCAGGCAACTCC
>JASSUK010000018.1:0-4919 GCA_031963045.1 Mycoavidus cysteinexigens | reverse complement strand
GTTACTAGAAAATTAAAAATTTCTTCTATCAATTCAGGCGGTAGGCGTGGTGCTGCTTGAGAATTATGTAATTCATTTTGCTCTATAGCATTTATTTCTTCATTTTCTGATGAGCTTGATTGGATAGGTTGTGAAGCAAAATAGCTTGAGCATGAATGGATCGCAGGAGAAAACATGATTCACCTTATCTTTAGACTGAATGTCTTAGATTCAAGTTCAGTCTAGATGGTTGTTATTCCTATGTAACTACGCTTTTTGCCCAATTTTGGCTTTGGCGAAATTTATAGTGAGTTGGTTTATTTTGATGTTTAAAACGCTCGTGAATCACGACTATCATCGCCTCCTCTTACATTACTGCTGCATCACAGAGCCGCTGCCGCCTCATCATCTAGCTTCAGCGTCTAAATGGAGGTGCTACACGCTTTCGGTTGCTAGAAATGTGATCGTTCTTTCAATTTGTCAGAAATACATGTATATTTTCATACATGAATACAACTATCAAAACCGTTCAATTTATTCGCCAGCGCATCGAGGAAATACCGCGTGGAGAGCCTTTTACCCCGAACATTCTCTTGGAATGCGGTACACGTGCCTCTGTTGATCAAAATCTTTCCAGGCTGGTCAAGGCGGGAATCATTGAGCGAGTAACTCGAGGTGTCTATACACGCCCTGAAGCGAACCGCTTTGTAGGTAAAGTGATGCCAGAGCCGATGAAAGTAGCAGAAACGATTGCTAAAACTACGGGAGCTGTTGTTCAAGTTCATGGTGCAGAAGCTGCGCGCAAATTGGAGCTAACTACCCAAGCTCCAATTCAAACAGTATTTTCTACATCTGGTCCATCCAGGCGGATTCAGATGGGTATGCTGGAAATTCGTTTGCAGCATGTTTGTCAGCGCAAGTTGGCTTTGGCAGGTCGACCAGCAGGATTAGCCCTTGCTGCGATGTGGTATCTTGGCAAAAAAGAAGTCACTCTGTCTCTGATCGAAAAAATTCAACGTAAGCTCTCAAGCGAAGAATTCGAGATACTCAAATCTGCGGCTAGCGTTATGCCTGCATGGATGAGTAATGTTATGTCTCAATATGGAAGAAGCGTAATAGGTCTACATGCCTGAATCTTTTCTGCACCTTTCTTCTACCGAGCAATCTCAAATTTTACGAGGCCTTGCTGCACAATTATCTCGTGCGCCTAATATTCTTGAAAAAGACGTATGTATGTTGGGTTTTGCAGGCTCTGTTTACTATGCCTGATAGGCTGCCGATGGCTTTCAAAGGTGGTACTTCATTGTCTAAAGTTTTCGGTGCGATTGCACGGTTCTCTGAAGACGTGGATATAACACTCGACTATCGCGGCTTAGACGGTGTTTTTGATCCATTTGCTAAGGATGTATCAAAAACCAGACTGAAGAAATTTAGCGAAGAACTCAAACTTTTTGTACGAGAGCATGTCCATCACGTCATAGTGCCGTATTTTCATAAGAAGTTCGCCGCAGAATTCAACCCAGATATCTATAAAGTCACGGTCAGCGATGATGGCGAGCAACTGCGTGTGTACTACCCAAGCGTGTTTGAGGCTCCTGGTAGCTACATTGGTAATAGTGTGCTGATCGAGTTTGGCGGGCGGAATATTACTGAACCCAATGAAGAGCATGAAGTACAGCCAGATATTGCAAAGCACATTGCTGCGCTCGATTGTCCTCGTGCTCAGGTAAGGGTTTTATCGCCTATGCGCACGTTTTGGGAAAAAGCCACGCTGATGCATGTGGAATGTCAGCGTGGTGAATTTCGATCTAATAGCGAACGCCTGTCACGTCATTGGTACGACTTAGCTATGTTGGCCGATCTTACAATCGAGCAGAACGCATTGGCAGATCGTAGCTTGCTGGTTGATGTAATCAAACATAAAAAGGTTTTTTATAACACTAGCTATGCCAACTATGATGCTTGTCTTCTTGGTCAATTGCGCTTACTGCCGAACGAAACGGCCCTGCCTGCATTACGTCAAGATTTTCAACTTATGATTACTGCAGGCATGTTCATAGGAAGCCCACCTTCTTTTGACACTATTATCGATTGTTTGTTTGATTTAGAAAGGGTTATTAATAAGGAAGGGTCCAGACCTTAGGAAAGCTAAGCGGGGAAAATGTACGATTAGATCGTGATTACTACAATTTACCACTGTCTACTGCTCCTCTTTGTTTTAACAGCTTCTCATTTGCCTGGATTAAGCCACTTACTTCCTGGATTTGCATATCTCTCACATTGAGTTGTCCGTGCGATGAGATACATTCCAGTTCTGCTATACACTCTTCCCCCTCTTTTTTTACCTTCCACTGGCGCAATAAACGATCTTCGCCGCATGTCAACAAATAAGAGCTTTCAGGCGTTTTTTTCCAGGCTATGTTACCGTCACGCATTCCTTGAATTACTTTTATACACTTTCCAGAAGCAAGCTCCCACACATGGATGGTATGGTCATAGCTGCCTGTAGCAAGGAGCGCTTCGCATGGCGAATACGCCACACTTGAAATGGTGTCTGTATGTCCGCGTAAGATATGTACCATCTCCCCACTGTACACATCCCACAAACAAACTGTCTTATCAGAACCGCCTGAAGCGAGCTGCATACCACTTGGTGAATAGGCCACTCTCGAAACAGCGCCAGTGTGCCCTTCTAAGATATGTATAGTCGCGCCATTTTGTACATCCCACAAACAAATTGTATGGTCAGCGCTGCCCGAGGCGATGTGTAACCCATCTGGTGAATATACTATCCTACCAACGCCCCCAGTATGCCCTTTCAAGATACGTATAGTTGCACCGCTTTGTCTGTCCCACAGACGGATAGTATGGTCAATACTGCTCGAAGCAATCTGCAACCCACTCGGGGAATACGTCACGTGTATAACATCGTCTGTATGCCCTTCTAAAATGGAAACGGTCATACCGCTTTGCGTATCCCATAGACGAATCGTCTTATCAGAACTGGAGGCGATTTGTAATCCATCTGGCGAATATACGAGCCTACTACTAATCGGTCCGTTATGCCCCTTTAGGGTATGCACAGCTGCGCCACTTTGTGCATCCCACAGACGAATTGTATTATCAGCGCCGCCCGAGGCGATTTGCGTTCCACTTGGCGAATACACCACGTTGTAAACTTCGGCTGTATGCCCCGTTAAGATATGTGTAATTGCCCCGCGTGCGTCCCACAAACGAACCGTATTATCAAAACTGCCCGAGGCAATCTGCTCTCCATCTGGCGCATAACACGCACTTGTAATAGGTTCTGAGTGTCCTTCTAACCGGTGTGTAGCAGATCTTCTTTGCGTGTCCCATAGGCGGACTTTTTTATCATGGCCGCCAGAGGCAAGTTGGGCTCCGCTCGGAGAATACACTACGCTAAAAACAGAGTGTGTATGCCCTTCTAAGGTTTGCAAAGCCGTTCCAGTTTGCGCGTTCCATAGACGGACCGTCGAGTCCTCGCTGCCGGATGCAATCTGCACCCCGTTTGACGAATACGCCAGGCTATGGACCTCACCTCTATGTCCTCTTAAGACGTGTACAAGCGCACCACTTTGCACATCCCAGATACGGATCATGGTATCCACGCCGCCCGAAACAATCTGCATCCCATTTGGTGAATACGCTATGCTATTGTTTCCTCCTTTATGTCCCTCCAAAGTGCGTATAAGTGAGCCGTCTTGCGTGTTCCAAATACGGATTGTTTTATCCAAGCTACCCGAGGCAATTTGCGTCCCGCTTGGTGAATACGCCAAGCTAAGAACAGAGAGGGTATGTCCTTTTAAAGTGGACACAGCCATGCCGTTTTGCGTATTCCATAGACGTATTGTGTCATCAACACTGCCCGAGGCAATCTGTAACCCATCTGGCGAGTACGTCACACTCAATATAGGATCGGTGTGCCCTTCTAAAATGTATACAACCGCACCGCTTTGCGCATCCCACACGCGGACCGTTTCATCATCACTGCCAGAAGCAATCTGTGTTCCGCTTGGTGAATAAGCGATACTCCTAACAGATTCTGTATGCCCTTCTAGGGTGCGTACTTTTTCCCAATTCAAAGTCGTATATACGCTGATATTGCCGTAGCCAAGACCTACAGCAAATGTTTTACCATCCGGGGAATAGGCACATGAAGTCACATTGCTTTCTTCTTGCAAATAGGCCAATTCGCCAAACTGCACCCCTGACATCTGCGCTCTGCTTAAATTCGCTTGCCGCAGCCATGCCCGATCAAAATGGACGTCTCTCAGATCTGCTCCCTGCAATTGCGCTGAGTCAAATGCCCCATCACTTAAATCGGCTCCAGGTATGCGTACTGCTTCTAAGTTTTTATTATTAAATTGCACGCCAGCTCTTAGCAAGATTGTGATTGCATTTGCTGCTTTGATTTGCACCTCCTCTCGCCTAGAACGCTCTACCCAATTCCATAATTTTCGTTCTAGTTCAGGATTTTTTTTTATTTCTTCTTGTAAAAATTCCCATATTTCTGATTTATCAATAAGCAGCAGCAACTTACAAAATTCATTCTTTTCTACCACCTCATCGAGTTTTCCTAAGGCAGATAACTTTTCTAATTGATTGAAAGCAAATGTATATAACTCCCCATCCGTATTCACCAAGGCCCTTTGATGCTCTTCTTTGATCCGGCTTTTGATTAAACGAAGTTTCACAGCTGGCTCTTCTACCGCCTCGCCACCACGAGTCACTGTTGTAAGAGCTCCAAAAAATGCCTGGCGACCTGAAGAATCTAGAAGACCTTCTATCTCTTGCTGAATTTCTAAAGGTAGCGAGAGAAATGATGGCTGCGCCGATCCTTGTGCATTAAAACAGGCTGGAATAGCTTTATTCAAAATTGGAGTTAACATTTACTACTTCCTTAGGCAGATGCTAATTTA
>JASSUK010000051.1:0-5333 GCA_031963045.1 Mycoavidus cysteinexigens | reverse complement strand
AAAAAGGAAGGCGTATAGTTCGCCCCCTCGATTGTGCTTTTTCTTCTGCGAAACGGAGAGGAAGTGCGGCTGGGGAGCTTATAGAGCGGGGTTGTAGGCGTTCGGAGAGAACTCTGAGCGTTGAAAAGAAAACCTAGAAAAATCGCTTGACAGGCTCCGGTAATTGCCCCATAATCGCTTTTCTGTTGACGCAGCGCAGTAACAAAAAACGCAGCGCAACACGCAGTACATGTTCTTTAAAAATTGATAGTTGATAAGAGTGGGTGCGAGGTGATGACGTGCCGATTACAGGGTAACTTGTAACTGGCGCGAAGAAACACATCGCACTCTTAATCGAGTGCGACCTGCTTTTCAGCAATGGAAAGCAAAACAGGAATTAAACTTAAGAGTTTGATCCTGGCTCAGATTGAACGCTAGCGGCATGCTTGACACATGCAAGTCGAACGGCAGCACGAAGAGCTTGCTCTTTGGTGGCGAGTGGCGAACGGGTGAGTAATACATCGGAACGTATCTGGTAGTGGGGGATAGCCCGGCGAAAGCCGGAGTAATACCGCATAATTTCTACGGAACAAAGCGGGGGACCTTCGGGCCTCGCGCTACCAGGGCGGCCGATGGCAGATTAGCTAGTTGGTGGGGTAAAGGCCTACCAAGGCGACGATCTGTAGCTGGTCTGAGAGGACGACCAGCCACACTGGGACTGAGACACGGCCCAGACTCCTACGGGAGGCAGCAGTGGGGAATTTTGGACAATGGGGGCAACCCTGATCCAGCAATGCCGCGTGTGTGAAGAAGGCCTTCGGGTTGTAAAGCACTTTTATCTGGGAAGAAATGGTTAGGGCTAATACCCTTGACAGATGACGGTACCAGAAGAATAAGCACCGGCTAACTACGTGCCAGCAGCCGCGGTAATACGTAGGGTGCAAGCGTTAATCGGAATGACTGGGCGTAAAGGGTGCGCAGGCGGTTTATCAAGACGAATGTGAAAGCCCCGGGCTTAACCTGGGAACTGCATGCGTGACTGATAAGCTAGAGTATGGCAGAGGGAGGCAGAATTCCACGTGTAGCAGTGAAATGCGTAGAGATGTGGAGGAATATCGATGGCGAAGGCAGCCTCCTGGGCCAATACTGACGCTCATGCACGAAAGCGTGGGGAGCAAACAGGATTAGATACCCTGGTAGTCCACGCCCTAAACGATGTCAACTAGTTGTTGGGGAAATTGATCCTTAGTAACGTAGCTTACGCGAGAAGTTGACCGCCTGGGGAGTACGGTCGCAAGATTAAAACTCAAAGGAATTGACGGGGACCCGCACAAGCGGTGGATGATGTGGATTAATTCGATGCAACGCGAAAAACCTTACCTACCCTTGACATGTACCGAATTTGGATGAAAGTCTGAAGTGCTCGAAAGAGAGCGGTAACACAGGTGCTGCATGGCTGTCGTCAGCTCGTGTCGTGAGATGTTGGGTTAAGTCCCGCAACGAGCGCAACCCCTGTCCTTAGTTGCTACGCAAGGGCACTCTAAGGAGACTGTCGGTGACAAACCGAAGGAAGGTGGGGATGACGTCAAGTCCTCATGGCCCTTATGGGTAGGGCTTCACACGTCATACAATGGTTAGCACACACGGTTGCCAACCCGCGAGGGGGAGCTAATCCGACAAAACTAATCGTAGTCCGGATTGCAGTCTGCAACTCGACTGCATGAAGCTGGAATCGCTAGTAATCGTGGATCAGCATGCCGCGGTGAATACGTTCTCGGGTCTTGTACACACCGCCCGTCACACCATGGGAGTGGATTTTACCAGAAGTGGTTAGCCTAACTGCAAAGAGGGCGGTCACCACGGTAAGATTCATGACTGGGGTGAAGTCGTAACAAGGTAGCCGTATCGGAAGGTGCGGCTGGATCACCTCCTTTCTTGAATACGTCCCTCGTGCCCACCCTTATCAACTATCACACAGTCCCGGATACGGTCCGGGATTTTGTTTGGGTCTGTAGCTCAGTTGGTTAGAGCACACGCTTGATAAGCGTGGGGTCGCAAGTTCAAATCTTGCCAGACCCACCAGTCAAGTGCTGTAAGAAATACGGGGGCATAGCTCAGCTGGGAGAGCACCTGCTTTGCAAGCAGGGGGTCGTCGGTTCGATCCCGTCTGCCTCCACCAGTTTGACGTATTTTGAGCAGTCGATCTGAACAATAGGTTATGAATTTGCAGTACGTAGTATGCAATACGTATTTGAGTAGTATCGTTCCTTAACAATTTGGTAAAGCCGAGATGTATACGCGAATCACAGCAGTAGGTGAATAGCGTGTGCATCCGAAGAGGTAGCATAGGAAACGTCTAGTTCCTATGCTGGAGTGGATGCATTACCCTGCATACCACTCCAATGAATCGGTTCAGTATTTTGAATCGGTTCGAGAGAGGTACTCTAGTTATAGAGTCAAGCAAGTAAGTGCATGTGGTGGATGCCTTGGCGATCACAGGCGAAGAAGGACGCGATAGCCTGCGAAAAGCTACGGGGAGCTGGCAATAAGCTTTGATCCGTAGATATCCGAATGGGGAAACCCGGCCCATCTGGGTCATCCATGACTGAATACATAGGTCATGAGAAGCGAACGCAGCGAACTGAAACATCTAAGTAGCTGCAGGAAAAGAAATCAACCGAGATTCCCAAAGTAGTGGCGAGCGAAATGGGACCAGCCAGCGTGTATTACTCTATCCGACAACAAAATGGTATGGAAAGGCCAGCGACACAGGGTGATAGCCCCGTATGTGAAATCCGATAGAATGAACTAAGCACGCAACAAGTAGGGCGGGACACGAGAAATCCTGTCTGAAGATGGGGGGACCATCCTCCAAGGCTAAATACTCGTGATCGACCGATAGTGAACCAGTACCGTGAGGGAAAGGCGAAAAGAACCCCGGAAGGGGAGTGAAATAGACCCTGAAACCGCATGCATACAAACAGTAGGAGCCTCGTAAGGGGTGACTGCGTACCTTTTGTATAATGGGTCAGCGACTTACGTTCAGTAGCAAGCTTAACCGGATAGGGGAGGCGTAGCGAAAGCGAGTCCGAATAGGGCGATAGTTGCTGGGCGTAGACCCGAAACTGGATGATCTATCCATGGCCAGGGTGAAGGTGCGGTAACACGCACTGGAGGCCCGAACCCACTTATGTTGCAAAATAAGGGGATGAGCTGTGGATAGGGGTGAAAGGCTAATCAAATCCAGAAATAGCTGGTTCTCTCCGAAAACTATTGAGGTAGTGCCTCGTGAATCACCTTCGGGGGTAGAGCTCTGTCATGGTTGGGGGGTCCATCGCGGATTATCCCGCCATAGCAAACTGCGAATACCGAAGCATGTAATCACGGGAGACAGACATCGGGTGCTAACGTCCGGTGTCAAGAGGGAAACAACCCAGACCGTCAGCTAAGGTCCCTAAGATTGGCTAAGTGGGAAACGAAGTGGGAAGGCAAAAACAGTCAGGAGGTTGGCTTAGAAGCAGCCATCCTTTAAAGAAAGCGTAATAGCTCACTGATCGAGTCGTCCTGCGCGGAAGATGTAACGGGGCTAAGCCAGTCACCGAAGCTACGGATTCAAACGCAAGTTTGGATGGTAGGAGAGCGTTCCGTAAGCCTGTGAAGGTGCATTGAGAAGTGTGCTGGAGGTATCGGAAGTGCGAATGCTGACATGAGTAACGATAAAGGGGGTGAGAATCCCCCTCGCCGAAAGTCCAAGGTTTCCTGCGCAACGTTCGTCGACGCAGGGTGAGTCGGCCCCTAAGGCAAGGCTGAAAAGCGTAGCTGATGGGAAGCAGGTTAATATTCCTGCACCATTGTTAGATGCGATGGGGGGACGGATCGCGGAAGGTAATCCAGAGATTGGTAGTTCTGGTTCTTGCATTGGAGAAGGTACTTAGGCAAATCCGGGTACAGAATTCAAGGGTGTGAGACGTCGTACACTTCGTGTGTACTAAGTTATCGGAAGTGGTTCCAAGAAAAGCCTCTAAGCTTCAGTCTAACAAGACCGTACCGCAATCCAACACAGGTGGACGAGATGAGTATTCTAAGGCGCGTGAGAGAACTCGGGAGAAGGAACTCGGCAAATTAGTACCGTAACTTCGGGATAAGGTACGCCCCATACACTTGATGGCCTTGCGGCCAAAGGGTGAAGGGGTTGCAATAACCAGGTGGCTGCGACTGTTTACTAAAAACACAGCACTCTGCAAACACGTAAGTGGACGTATAGGGTGTGACGCCTGCCCGGTGCCGGAAGATTAAATGAAGGGGTGCAAGCTCCCGATTGAAGTCCCGGTAAACGGCGGCCGTAACTATAACGGTCCTAAGGTAGCGAAATTCCTTGTCGGGTAAGTTCCGACCTGCACGAATGGCGTAACGATGGCCACGCTGTCTCCTCCCGAGACTCAGTGAAGTTGAAATGGTCGTGATGATGCGATCTACCCGCGGCTAGACGGAAAGACCCCATGAACCTTAACTGTAGCTTTGCATGGAATAGTGAACGTATCTGTGTAGGATAGGTGGGAGGCGATGAAACTACTCCGCTAGGAGTAGCCGAGCCAACCTTGAAATACCACCCTGATACGTTTGCAATTCTAACCTAGGCCCGTAATCCGGGTCGGGGACAGTGCATGGTAGGCAGTTTGACTGGGGCGGTCTCCTCCCAAAGCGTAACGGAGGAGTGCAAAGGTACGCTAAGTACGGTCGGAAATCGTACTGATAGTGCAATGGCATAAGCGTGCTTAACTGTGAGACCGACAAGTCGAACAGATGCGAAAGCAGGTCATAGTGATCCGGTGGTTCTGTATGGAAGGGCCATCGCGCAACGGATAAAAGGTACTCTGGGGATAACAGGCTGATACCGCCCAAGAGTTCCTATCGACGGCGGTGTTTGGCACCTCGATGTCGGCTCATCTCATCCTGGGGCTGTAGCCGGTCCCAAGGGTATGGCTGTTCGCCATTTAAAGAGGTACGTGAGCTGGGTTTAAAACGTCGTGAGACAGTTTGGTCCCTATCTGCCGTGGGCGTTGGAAAGTTGAGAGAGCCTGCTCCTAGTACGAGAGGACCGGAGTGGACGAACCTCTGGTGTACCGGTTGTCACGCCAGTGGCATCGCCGGGTAGCTAAGTTCGGAACAGATAACCGCTGAAAGCATCTAAGCGGGAAACTTGCCTCAAGATGAGCTTTCCCTGTTCCTTTAAGGAACCTAAAGGGCCGTTCAAGACTAGGACGTTAATAGGCGGGGTGTGAAAGCGCAGTAATGCGTGAAGCTAACCCGTACTAATCACCCGTGCGGCTTGACTCTATAACTCGATTACTTCT
>JASSUK010000050.1:0-5634 GCA_031963045.1 Mycoavidus cysteinexigens | reverse complement strand
GCCCACAAGGATTTTAAAAAGAAAATGGATTCTGCACAAATTAGTCGAGCTGCTGAAAACTCAAAGAATGCAGCACTAGCTTCCACAGCTTCAGCTCAACTAGGGCTCCAGGCTAATGAGAAGCTTGACCGGTTATTAGCTTCTCGTTCCGAGTCAGCTAGCCCTGATTCTGATTTAAGAGCAGCAAGAGAAAGAATTGCTGAACTCGAGCAACGGTTAGCAAAATCTGAAGAAGAAAAGACAAAGTTGCTGGATGCTCTAATTAAAAGAGCATAAAAGTAATTCGCTATGCCGAACAGTAAATCTACATTCAGGTTAACCCGACCCATAAAAAAGCCCTTTTAAAAAAATAAGAGGGCTTTTTTTATGGGTACTTCATATGTTCATAAGATTTAGGATCTATTTCATCTACCTCTCGATTCCTCTACTGTAAAAGCTGTATGCCATCAGGCATATTGCATATTGTGCAGCCCAAGCAAGAACGCATACGATTTGCTCCTTGAATAAAAAAAATCTTTTAACAAGGAGCACCCTATGAGCGCGCTAACTCCAGAAGAAATAGAAAACTTAGACCGATTTCGACATACCTTCTCTATGGAGCTAGAGCAGGCTCAAGACATGATGAACCATGGCCAAATTCTACCCCTTGACCCTTCTTTGCACGCTTCCATTCAAAATATAAAAACACTCTCGCAGAAGCACAGGAGGATGGAGCTGAAATAACCGAAGAGGCACGGATGTTGATCTGTCCAGATGAAGCCAAGCGCATCTTTCAAAAGCAATTATCTAGCTACGCTCGTACGCTTTTTGACGCTACTTAAAGCAAACATTTCAACTTTTTAGTCTAGTCTCATTGGCATGGGTTCTCCATTCGCCAGGCGTAGTTGCTGCACAATGTCATATCGCAATTTTTCTTTGAATTGCTCAGCAAAGCGACGCACAAAGGGGTTGCCTAGCCTCCATGCCGAGCAAATGCAGCATGCTATCGAACTGAATGGATAATTGTCTACGCACAAAGGCCTCGGAATGTACAGCTTATAGCCAGCTCAACTATCTGGATAATCCCTGGATGTTCAATGGCAGATCTCGAAGCCTAAAAGCGCGGAGCTGTAAAAAACTCATCTATTAAAAATATAAATTCAGTCATTGACCCTCTCGTGTTCTTATGTTTCTACTTGATAAGATCGCTAGCGCCATCATTATTCATCCAAAAAATCAAACAATTAAGTCTAAAAATAACAATATGTTAACCAGCTCTATTCCCCAAGATTTGATCAGTAAACAGCTGCAGATGCGTGCACAAAACCATTTGGAAGAGGCTCGCTTCTATAAAACGACGCAGCAGTTCAAAATGGCCTTGGCCTCGTATGACCAAGCCAAAGTGACTTTTAAACATGCCGAAAATGCACGTCAACAGGTCCTGCCTTTATCGGAGCTC
Organism: Mycoavidus cysteinexigens; assembly: GCA_031963045.1. Taxonomy (GTDB): domain Bacteria; phylum Pseudomonadota; class Gammaproteobacteria; order Burkholderiales; family Burkholderiaceae; genus JASSUD01. The sequence continues at coordinate 4,196 of JASSUK010000050.1, read as the reverse complement.
AAAAGCGCTTTTAGTCAAGCGCATACGCCTCAAACGCTAGAAGATGAGTCCTTACGGCAGCGTATCGCTGAGGTTTATGTTGAGCGTGCAGAAGTATTGAAGCGTTTGGGGAAGCTGGACAAAGCGCAGAAGAGTTACGAAAAAGCACAGGCATGGGGTCATGAAGTCATACCAACAGCATTGACTGCTGATTCGACCTCTTTTGCGGATCAACCCGTCGCTTTGACTCAGCCCACTGAATTTTTTCCTTCAAGAGTTTCTTTATCGCCTAAGGTGCCGCAAGCCTGCCAGCAGGAAAAACATCAGTGGGCGGCGCAGGTCTTTGAAACCATCCTGAAACAGTTTCAGGATTTGGACTTGTGTCAAAGTTCACCCAGCCTTTTTTTAGTCTATGCACATAACAATCATCAATTGGGCAAAGCCGATGCAGAAGCTTCGCAACGGGTGATTCAATGGTTATCCAACCTACGCTCTAATTTATATTCTGATCGCTCAGCTGGTGGTCACCAGGCTTTACCGTTTTCATCAGCTTTGGAAGACAAAGCCAAAGCCAACGATATCTTATCCAGTCAACTCTGCTTATTACCCAATCACTCGGGCACGGTAGATCATGTGGTGCTGTGCGGTTCAGAACTGTTGGGCAACTATATGACCTCACCGTACTATCATGGTTTTTGTGAGGCAATTCAATGTGCTTATCAGAAAACTTCTGAACGCACGAATGACTTTGTTCAGATTGAAGCTGCGATACGCCAGGTGGTGGATGAGAATTTAGATGAAGCGGAATTTCACCATGTGTTGACGGAATTGGCTTTTTTGCAAATCCGCGCTGAGCATAAAAACATGGAGCACGGCATTATTCCTCTGCTGCTCAACAGTACGGCTCAGCAATGCTTGCCAAAATTTATTATTGATTCAACCACGATTCGCATCGAAGACAGTATCTGGCGCGCACCAAAGCTGTGGAATGGGCGGCAAATATATCAAGATGAAGGCTTGCACATCGGTTTCTTTAAACTCTTAAAACGGCTGTTAGTGAAGCAAGAGCGTTACATCGCGCTGGTAGAAGAAAAGATTTATCGGGCCTGTTTGCAGAAGTTGAGAGAAGATCAGTCGCATATGTTGACGGCGGAGATCTTTTCCTTGTTCTTAAATCAAACCTGTGTAACTGCGCTCGAGGCATTGAAACAAGACCACGGCGCTGATCTACGGGAACTGAATGTTCATAAAGCGTATGAAAGCATCCTTGCGGAAATCAAACAGATCAATGGTGAAGCGCTGGTAGCACCTGAGCAACTTCGATCCGCTTTGGAGTCGTCGTATTCTGCCAAGCGTTTAGCGATTCAACGTCTATCTGGCTCACCTCTGCCGATGGAGCATTGCTATATCAATTTGGCAGTTGTAGAGAACGAGAAAGAGAAGGCGCACGAGGAAGGGGAAAAACTTAAAGCGGAGGAAGAAAAACAGCATCAGGAAGGAGAAGGGAAGAGTGCTAAGCAGGGTAAGGCGAAAGAGTCTAAGGGAGAAGAAGCAAAGCAGTCTAAGGAAGAGGCAGTGCAAAACCACTTTCATCGCTTACCGAGTGCCGAAGCCATCCATTCCAATCCACAGAAATTAGTGCCCCTCGAGAAGCTGTTCGAGCCTCGAGAATTAAGCAAAGACAAGACGATAACCTTGGATAAGGACAAGACGCCGACCTCAAAAAAAGACAAGACAGTGACGCCGAAGCGGATTTTGATTCGAGGTCGGGCTGGCGTAGGTAAAACGACCTTATCCAAAAAGATCGTCTACGAATATACGCAAAAAGGGCAATGGCGGGATCGTTTTGATTACGTGCTGTGGATTCCGCTGCGTACGTTGAAAGGCAAATCAAATTGCGATCTAGTCACCTTGTTTCATGAAACTTACTTCCAGAGTCACCTAAAAGGTAAGACTTTAGCGAAGACGCTCGCCGCTGAAATTAACGGACCAGCGAAAGATAAAACGCTCTTTGTGCTTGATGGTTGGGATGAAATCGCTCAGGAATGGGGTGAACACGAACCGATGTCTGGATTTCTCAAGCAGCTACTGAATCAGCCTGTGGTGCTCATTACGTCTCGGCCTTATGCGGACTTAGGGCAGGCCGATCCGATGGATTTGGAATTGGAGACGGTGGGCTTTAGCCCAGAGAACGTGACGGCGTATCTCGATAATCCAGGCATTGTGTCAACGGTAGAGGGCAAAGAGATAAAGCCATTCATTCAGGCCAATGCTTTCATCCATGAATTGATCAATGTGCCGATCCAGCTGGATGCACTTTGCTACAGTTGGGATGAAATCAAGCGCCTGCAGAAAGAAGCGTCAGGCGCGATGACGGTTACCGTCTTATACCAAGCCATGATGAACAAATTATGGCGTAAGGATATGCTTCTTTTGGGTAAGCGAAAAGGAGAAGAGCTGTTAACCGCGAGTTATGTAAGTACGCTTGAAAGCTCGTCCCGAATCGAGAAATTGGTGAAAGTCGAACTGGATTTTCTGAGTGCCTTGGCTTTCAGAGGGCTACAACGTAATCAAATTGAATTCACTCATCGTGATTTGCGTACGCTGATTGACCAGTTTGAGACACAAGGTGTAGATCTGCCTGTTGCGTTGGAAGTTAATCTCAAAAAACTCTCGTTTCTGCACACCGATGATGCAGAGGAAAGTCGCCGCAGTTACCACTTCATGCATTTGACGTTTCAGGAATTTTTTGCGGCAAAATTTCTGGCTCGGCACTTACAAGCCCATGCCAACACGATTCGACAATCCACCCTAGCGCAAACGGGCAATATAAGCATCCCGTTAGGTATTCAGCCAAGTCTGGAAGAGCTGGAATCCTTTATCGCCATGCATAAATATAATCCCCGCTATGAGATCGTTTGGTGGATGGTGGCTGGATTATTGGAAGGCACGGCACTGGAGCGCTTCTTTATGCTGCTCAAGGATGGGCCACGTGACTTAATCGGGATACGTCATCAGCAAGTAATGATGGGATGTTTAAACGAAGCGCGTCTTCAATTGAATCTAGCCACTATCGATAATCTGGAAAGAGAGCTTATGCAGTGGCTAAATTTCGAGATGAAACATAAGGGCGCTTACATTCACCTAGGCCGTCAAAGAGGTTTCCCGGAACATCTGTTAATACAGCACTTAAGTCAGCCTAAAGCAAAAAAAGGTGAAGTAATTAAGATATTGGGAGCGCGTCCCACTTTGTCCTCTGCAGCGGTCTTGGCCTTGCTATCTGCGTTGGGGGATGAGAAGAGGGATGTTCGGTCTGCGGCCGCGAGCGCGTTAGGTAAACCGCATTCGCTATCCTCTGAAGCGGTCTTGGCCTTGCTTTCTATGTTGAAAGATCAGGAGTGGCGTGTTGTCTGGCCTGTGGCCGTGAGCGCGTTAAGTAACCAGCGTGAGTTATCCTCTGAAGCGGTTTTGGCTTTACTTTTTGCGTTGAAGGATGAGAATAGTTATGTCCGGTTTACGGCTGCGCGCGTATTAGGTAACCAACGTGGGCTGCCCTCTGAAGCGGTCTTGGGCTTACTCTCTGCGTTGAGGGATGAGGATAGTGTTGTCTGGTCTGTGGCGGCGAGCGCGTTAAGTAACCAGCGTGAGCTATCCTCTGAAGTGGTCTTGGCCTTGCTCTCTGCATTGAAGGATAAGAAGGCGGCTATCCGGTGTGCGGCTGTGCGCGCGTTAAATAAGGAGCTATCCCTTGAAGCGGTCTTGGGCTTGCTCTCTGCGTTGAAGGATAAGGAGTGGAGTGTTCGGTTTGCGGCCGCGCACGCGTTAAGCAACCAGCGTGGACTATCCTCTGAAGCGGTTTTGGCCTTGCTCTCTGCGTTGAAGGATAAGGATAAAGATGTTTGGTCTGCGGCCGCAAATGCGCTAAGTAACCAGCGTGGACTATCCTCTGAAGCGGTCTTGACCTTACTCTCTGCGTTGAAGGATAAGGATAGTGATGTTTGGTCTGCGGCCGCGAGCGCGTTAAGCAACCAGCGTGAGCTATCCTCTGAAGTGGTGTCGGCCTTGCTATGTGCGTTGAAGGATAAGGAGTGGGGTGTTCGGTTTGTGGCTGCGCGCGCGTTAGGTAGCCAGCGTGGGCTGTCCTCTGAAGCGGTCTTGACCTTACTCTCTGCGTTGAAGGATGAGAAGAGGGATGTTCGGTCTGCAGCCGCGAGCGC
>JASSUK010000049.1:0-5764 GCA_031963045.1 Mycoavidus cysteinexigens | reverse complement strand
CTTGTATGTCCTTGTAAGGTGTGCCCAGGCGCCCCGGTTTGCACGTCCCACAGCCGTACCGTATTGTCAAAACTGCCGGAGGCGATCTGCTCGCCGCTGGGCGAATACACCACGCTATAAACACCGTCGGCATGTCCTTGTAAGGTGTGCCCAGGCGCCCCGGTTTGCACGTCCCACAACCGCACCGTCTTGTCTGCACTGCCCGAGGCGATCTGCTTGCCATTGGGTGAATACACCACGCTCGAAACACCGTCGGTATGCCCTTGTAAGGTGTGCCCAGGCGCCCCCGTTTGCGCGTCCCACAGTCGCACCGTCTTGTCTACACTGCCGGAGGCGATCTGCTGGCCGCTGGGCGAATACACCACGCTCATAACCGAGAAGATATGTCCTTGTAAGGTGAGGTCGGGTTCCCCCGTTTGCACATCCCACAGCCGCACTGTCTTGTCGCGACTAGCAGAGGCGATCTGCTGGCCGCTGGGCGAATACACCACGCTATTAACACCGTCGGTATGTCCTTGTAACATGCGCTCGGGTTCCACGGTTTGCACGTCCCACAGTCGCACCGTCCCGTCTACACTGCCCGAGACGATCTGCTGGCCGCTGGGCGAATACACCACACTCAAAACAGAGGAGGTATGTCCTTGTAACATGCGCTCGGGTTCCCCGGTTTGCACGTCCCACAGCCGCACCGTCCTGTCTACACTGCCCGAGGCGATCTGCTGGCCGCTCGGCGAATACACCGCGTTATAAACAGCGCTTGTATGTCCTTGTAACATGTGCTCGGGTTCCCCGGTTTGCACGTCCCACAGTCGCACCGTCGTGTCCTCGCTGCCGGAGGCGATCTGCTCGCCGCTGGGCGAATACACCACGCTACTAACCGAGAAGATATGTCCTTGTAAGGTGAGGCCAGATTCCCCGGTTTGCAGGTCCCACAGCCGCACCGTCTTGTCTGCACTGCCCGAGGCGATCTGACGGCCGCTGCGCGAATACGCCACGCTCCAAACAGCGTTGGTATGGCCTCGTAAGATAAGGCCGGGTTCCCCGGTTTGCACGTTCCACAGCCGCACCGTCTTGTCTACACTGCCCGAGGCGATCTGCTCGCCGCTGGGCGAATACACCACACTATTAACACCGTCGGTATGTCCTTGTAAGGTGTGCCCAGGCGCCCCGGTTTGCGCATCCCACAGCCGCACCGTCCTGTCACCACTGCCCGAGGCGATCTGGTCGCCGCTGGGCGAATACACCACACTATTAACCCTGCCGGTATGTCCTTGTAAGGTGTGGATTTTTTCCCAAGTCGAAGTCGCATACACGCTGATCGTGTTATTTTCAAGCCCAATGGCACACGTTTTACCATCCGAGGAATACGCGCAGGAACACACAGAGCTCTCTTCTTGCAGATACGGCCATTCGCCAAACTGCACCCCTGCCATCTGCGCTCCGCTTAAATTAGCCTCGCGCAGCCAACTATTGCGAAGATTGGCATTGCTTAAATCCGCCCCCTGTAACTGAGCAGAGTCAAATACCCCAAAACTCAGATCTGCCCCCGGAATCTGAATGTTTTTCAGGTTTGCTCTAGTAAACGGCACGCCTACTCTAACCAAGATCGTGATCGCATTCGCCGCTGCTGTACTCACGCTATCTTGGCTCGTTGAGGATTTTATCCACGCCAACAGCAGTTTAACCAGCGCTCGGTGCTGTTGAACACGCTCGACTAAAAAGCGCTGGATGGCTAGCTCCTCCACTAAATTGAATTGGTTAAATAACGCAGCTGGATTAACTGGAATGGTAGGGGGGAGTGCATCCCATAACACGCGCACATGTTTTATCTCGTTCAGCGGCTCAGCACCATAGGATGCATCGAGTCCGCTTGCGTTTTCCAGCTCTTCCCATACGGCTCGCGCCACTAAATAATCTTGTATCGATTTATGAATAAATCGATACTGCTGATGCTGACGAATCAGCAAAGCACTAAAGAGCAGTAGATTTTTTTCTTCATCTTTGTTGCTGAGAAATGGCTCGTATCGTGTATCCCGGGGCATACCTCGGCGGGCGATCGCTGAATATTCCGCCACTGTGGTTTTAGCCTCAGACATCGCAAGCGCAAAGTCAGTATTAAATACCTGGCTATGCTCGATAAATTCATCTTCTAAACTGCGAAAGGCTTTTTGCTGCGCATCGGTCAATTTAGACTGAATCGCTTTTAAACGAGCGAGCGCGCGCTCAAACCACGTCTGTACAAACTGCTCATAGAGTTGGATTCGGGTCAGCCCCACATGATCAGACTGAACCTCGTCTAACGTCGGCAACACGCTTAAGGCCATTTTGAGCAAAAAGGGCGTACCCAAGAGCGCGTTGATATTCGGCATACGCGCTAAGGTGTCTTTATATTGTTGGGCACTCCATTTCGCCTGCGTATGCTTAACGTACTGATCAATATAAGTATCGATTAATAGTTCAGAAAACGGGGCAATCTGATATTCGAGCAGCAACCGCGAACAGCCTCGCGGCTGCAGATAGTTTTTATAGCCTTCGGTTAAATACTCCGGCCGACAACTCAGGATAATTTTGGCTTGCCATTGGTCTAATTTTTCATCCGCATATAAATTCCGTTGTTCTGCGGGAATTTCGTCATAGCCATCTAAGATCAAAATAAAGTGTTGGCTTTCCCGCAAAGCGTCGATCTGCTCTGGCGAGAAACCACATTTATCCGATAAATACTGGCCGATCAGGTTTTTGTTCGGCTTGTCTATGGTCGGCAAAGCAATATACAGGGGGATCGGCCGTCCGTCGGAAGCGGGCGCTGCACTATATTCTCGCCATAAGCGACGCGCCAACTGTCGGTTAAAGGTCGACTTGCCTGAACCCGCTTCACCCCGCAGCAGCAGCACCTGAGTTTTCTGGGCGGCATTCTCCTTTTGCTTCAAAAAGGCCGTGACCACTTTATCTAAATAAAAAGTAGTATTGCTATTGGTAACGGTCGTTGCCTGCGGAGCGACATACATGGTCAGCCCGTCCTGAATTTCTCCCGGTTCTTCCCATGCGGTGAAATATTCTGCTTCGATATTTTGGCCTAAGATCGCAAGCGGCTCTTGCTTCGATTGCAGTGCTATTTCTTGCTGATGTTTAAGCTGTTGGTGTTGTTGCTGCACTGTGATGGCAAGCTGGCTGTGCAGAGCTGTGCGTATGTCTTTGAAAATGTCCTCTACGAGTTCGTCAAACTCCAGCGCGTCCAATGTTGAGGGCGCATCCTTTAAGCGCAAGATAAGCTTGCTGTATCCCTGCCAAAACTTGTCCAGAAATGTTTTCGCTTCATCATTGCCTGCTAACAGCCGTTCGATTAGCTTAAACAACACCCAGTGCCGACCTTGATTTGGATACACTTCTTGCCCCGCTTGGGCTTGCGCCTCAAAACGGAGCATATCTTCCATGCGAACCGCTGTTGCTGGAATAAAATCCGCGAGGCAGCCCTCATAACTCTTAGGGGTTAACAACACGGGAATAATCCCGCACTGATCTTTACGCTCTTGTGCCCGGATTTGCAAAAAAGCGATTTCTGTTAGCACATGATGAAACCTTGCCTGATAAGGTTTTTCTTGGGAATATTTTCTGACGACCTCACGAATGGCTGAGGTGCTCTGCTGCTTGAGGTCTTGGTGATAAGCTTTTTGAAGATCCTGACGAAAATTTTCATAGTGTGGCCATGCCAAGTATTTCCCTAATAATTCAGAACAACACACGACGACCTTATCGACCGGTTTCACATCGTTTCGCAATTGGCCGGGCAGCAAACAAAGCTGGCTGGTTAGGATATCCTCGAGCTTGCCATCTGCTTTCCGAGCATCTGGAGGGCTTGAATATGTTGGCCCCATCGGTGTTTGATCTGAATACAGGCTGGCGTGGATGGTAGATAGCTTATCAATGAAATATGTAGCAATCTCAGCCTTGGCTACACCGTAAGCTGGATTGTTGTGCGCATACATGAGAAACAAGCTGGGTTTATGAGGTATCTTCAAGGAGGCAAGAGTTGAAAGCGCCTTTTCAAACAGACAATCCACTAGCGCACTTTTTTCCTGAGCAGGCGAGATAACCGGCAGCTGCTGGGCAGGCATCGAGGTAGACGTGCCCGTCTGAGCTGAAATTAATTCACGAGGTGAAGGCCGTCTTTCAGGAAAGGAAGGCCTGATACTAGGAGATAAAGCGGCAATACCCGCTTCCACTTCCTGCGCCCTTGGCGCCGATCGAGGCCTGGGTGTAGCTGTATCATTTCTATTGATGGGAAGTGATGGATTTTGCTGGGGGAAAGAGGGGGAAGTATGGCTTGGTTCCCCCAGGTTAGCTGCTGTACTTGACTCTGGAAGCTTACTTAAAAAAGTGAAGAACTCGGTACGTATCGCATCGAACGCTTCTTTTACTTTCCGATCACCAGGATTTTTTTCATGTTCAGCTTGAGCCTTCTCTACCGCACCCCTATACGATTTCTTGGCTTCTTCCAAATTTTCTACAGCTTTATGCGCTCGCGCCTGGGCTAATAGATGTTGCGACGATATGGCTGACGAGGACGCAAGCACGCCGGCACTAAAGCTAAACATTTTTTTCTCCTGCCCATTTTGACTGATTCTATTTCAGGCGGTTTCTAAAAAATTTCCTAAAAAAGCAAAAAATAATCTGGCGAGTACGCACTCATCTAAATAGTCCTAGCCACCTAGATTTGCGCTGATCGCAGCCTGTACAACATGCCAGACAACAAAAGCACCGCTGATAATCTGCACGAGGGATTTGCAGAGCAAATTAGTTATGCATTGCAGCTATGGAGAGAAGCGCTGGGAAAAGGGGAAAGCTCATTTTGGACTGACGTCGGGTAGCCGAGACATTGCTATGCCCTGGCTACCCGACGTCAGTCCACTCAAAATTGCGGTCGTTCTGCAACACACTATATTTCTATATTTGCATCACGTCATCAATACGGTGCATTACCTGATAGGCAAAGATTTCGGTCTTCAAGTACTAAACGGACCTCGGGCGTCCATTATCGTGATGACGCTAGAAGGAGAAAGCTGGTGTTTGGCTGCTTCGCCGTGACCGGTTGAGTTTAAATTGGAGCTGGTTTCGGCTCATACGGATGCCTATGTCACTCATTCGTGCTCGCTGGCCAAATTATGCTTAGCCATGGAGATATTCAGACGCTGGCCGAGTATGGAGCGCGGCGCGTGATGGAGTACCTGAAAAAAGGGAACGTCGACACGCTATCTTTTCAGGAATTGGTGGTATTTACCTTAATGACGGGCGAAGCGAATACCCGCTTGACTCAGTGCAAAGTGGGAGAGCAGGGAAAGCTGTCAAAGGGCCGCTGGAACGTCCGAGGATTTTTCGCCAAACCTGTGATCAAGGTGGAGACGGAGAAAAAGGGGCAAGTGAGGCAAGCAGTGTATCTCCCCGCCCTGGCAGGTACGTCCTGATGTTTACAGGTATCGATTGGGATCGCCAGTGGAGGTGCGCAACAACCAACAGTATAAATGGCCGTTTGAGAATGAGGCTGAAGCGCAACAACGTGCGGAAGCTGCGCGATATCAGTAAAGTCGTTGTACGGTCATGTAATCCCAGGGGGAGTCAAGCGGCCTAGCGCTGAACTAGAACCGATCAATGCAGGAGTGTTGATGATGTTTGGTAATCCTGTTTCTCAAGCTCTGACAAGCAACCAAGCGCAGGTGCTAGCGCAAAGCTATCTGGATCAGGCGCGTCAGCAAAAGACGGCGCAGCATCC
>JASSUK010000017.1:0-5931 GCA_031963045.1 Mycoavidus cysteinexigens | reverse complement strand
TTCCTCTACCAGTTGGTACACATTTTTATCTAATACCAACGTATCTAATTTTTTTACTGTGTTTTGCCATGCGCCAAAGTAATCATCGGGTATGGAATCGTGTAAATCCATCAGTACGCGCAAGGCTTCATTTAGGGACTCCATACTTTTCACTCGTTTGGTGTCATTACTATAAAGAGCATGCGTGCCGTCATAGCGTAAGAGTGCGCTCCCTCCGCCTTTAGATGGCCATCTAAAGGCGGAGAGACTTGCCTGCATGAAAAATGAGCGGGCAATGCTTAATCGTGGCGTAGAGGCAGAAGCTGATCGATCAGTCGATGAGGGCAAGTGGGGAGTTTTTCCAGCGTATCTTTGAGCCATGCAGCAGGCTCAATGGCATTACTCGCTCGCTCTTCATGCATGCAAGTCTTATACCTTCAGATGCCACGTAAAGATGGGAAGAGCGTACGCTTACTCTCCAGCGCTAACAGCCTCATTTCCACACCTTTTTTCACATATATATGTACAATACATAAATATGTGAGGCATATCGTAAATATGTATGGAGGAACCAATTTATGGCAGTGTCCGTCAACTTCACTAGTGCAGTGGACCGTGATCTTCTTAAGCGAGCAAAAATTATTGCTGCTAAAGCTGAGACTTCTATCAGTGCCTTATTTAATAGCGAACTACGCTATCTAGTCGAAACATTTGAGGTAGCAGAAACTTCTGGCAATCAAAATTACAAAGTGCTATTCGATTTCTCTCTAGGACGTATGGATAGCAAAGCAGCTTTGCGTGCACTCAATTTTGAGAGTGAAGAAGATCTTTTCGTTTTAATGGCACAAGCACATCTGCCGATGCCACATCTTGCAGACAAAGAAACAAATAAAATGGTGCAAGAACTGCACGCTTTAATGAAATGAGCGCTCAGGTTCTTTTACTGCCTGATGCAGGCCCGTTGATTACTCTTGCCTATGCTGACTCGCTTGATCTTCTACTTAAGCCGGGCTGGGAAGTGCGTATTGTGGATATGGTGTGGCATGAAGTCACGCGAAATACGACTCCCTCAAGCCAATTGATAGCGGATTGGGTGAAAGCTAAACACCTAGAAATAGTAGAGACTAAGGTAGGCCATCAATATATCAATCAGCATACTTTACAAACCTACCCTTTAAAAAAGTCTGGCTTAGGAGAGCTTGCTATTCAAGAAGCGATGAATGATTTTGCATTAGCGCATCCTATGGATACGGCTGTTTTTCTCTTTGAAGACCATAGAATAATGAAGACCAGTTTTCTGGTCCCAGAAAATTGTCGCAAGGTCAGCACACGAGCATGGCTGATATTTCTTCAAGAAAAAGGGTGGATTCCAAGTGCGGCTGATGTGGAATACAAAGCTGTATCCAACGGAAGAAATTTTTCAAAGTTAAAATTTTCCTGAGCTTAGAGCAATTCTTTATTGAGATGCGCTATACCCGCAAGATTGGAACCCTTCTTGAGCATCTTGGATACCTACAGAGTCCAAAGCGTATGAGACAGCCTGCCGCAAGGCCTCCTGTGCGCGCGCTTTGACGCCCCGCAGGAAAGATTTCACCTTACTCCACATTTTCTCAATCGGATTTAAAAGTGTGCCGGAAGATGGGAATATCTTCGGCGGCCTTTTACTTTACCAACTTCAATCGCGAGCAGTTGCTCTTCCTTAGGCAGAAAACCCATAACGCGATCGCCCTAATCTCAGATGTCGATTCTAGAGAAAACAAATTCTACCCTTGCTAGTGTGAGCCTCCATTTCACTTGATCGATGTAAAGCCTCCTCACATCTGTGAAATAAGGTCAATATCATGTTAGACGTTTTGGCGAACGCTCAGAAGATACCGCACCTCCTCTCTGCTTACGATAAGTTCACACCGGCTTTAGCGCAAGCGCGCGCAGTCAAGGAAGCGAGGCCTGAGCTGGCTGATCAATTGTATGCTCAGGTGGAAGTGGCCTTGCTCGAGTTAGCTGCGCAGCAGCATGCAGAAGATGAGCGAGATCATCAAAGTCGTTGTACGGTCATGTGATTTCAGACGGGCTATTGCTGGACTAGGATTGATCACAAGGAGTAAGGAAGCAGTAAATGTTAACTCCAATTTTGAATAAAGCTATTCCAGCCTGTTTTAATGCACCAGGATCGGCGCAGCCATCGTTTTTCTCGCTACCTTTAGAAATTCAGCAAGAGGTAGAAAATCTACTGGATTTTTCAGGTCGCCAGGCATGGTTCGAAGCTCTGACAACGGTGACTCGAAATGGTTGTGCGATAGAAGAGCCCGCTTTAAAACTTTATTTAATTAAAAGAAAAATTCGAGAAAAATATCAAAGGGCCGTAATAAATTACGACGAGACGCTGCAAAAATTTGTACTCAATCAACTAAAAAAACTATCGGAGTGGAGGCAACTCGATCAGGTTATAGAAAAGAGTGCATTTTTTGAACTGCTGTGGCTTATTGATAAACCAGAAATATCAGCATTTTTACAAGAAAAAATAAAACAAAACCCTGAGCTAAAACAAAAGCTGTTGAATTGGGTAGAACGCTCCAAGATAGAAGAGGTGCAAACCCGAGCGGCAAATGCACTCACATTTTTAGTAAAAGCGGGTGTGCAATTTAATAATAAAGATTTAAAAGCAGTACGCGTGCCTGGAGCCGATTTAAGTTATGGGGTATTTGACTCAGCACAATTGCAGGGAGCAGATCTGAGAGGCGTTAATTTTCATCAGACATGGCTGCGGCAAGCGAATTTAACCAGAGCGCAGATGTCAGGGGTGCAGTTTGGCGAATTGGCCTATTTGCAAGAAGAAAGCAATGTGACTTCATGTGCCTATTCCCCGGATGGCAAAACATTTGCTGTAGGTCTTGGTAACGGCAATATCAGCGTATATACGACTTTGAATTGGGGAAAAGTGCATACTTTAGAAGGGCATGCAGAGCCTGTTAGGAGCGTCGCCTATTCACCAAGCGGAACACAGATTGCTTCTGGCAGTGATGATGAAATGGTCCGCGTGTGGGATGTGCAAAGCGGTGCGGTTGTATACATTTTAGAGGGGCATACCGATCCTGTATGGAGTGTGGCGTACTCGCCAGACGGGTTACAGATCGCCTCGGGCAGTGTTGACAATACAATACGTCTATGGGACGTACAAAGCGGGACAGCTCTGTCCACCCTAGACGGACATACTTCCACCGTTTTTAGCTTGGTGTATTCGCCGGACGGAACGCAAATCGCCTCGAGCAGCATGGACAAAACGGTCCGTCTATGGGACCCGCAAAGCGGTGCAGTTATACACACTTTAGATGGGCATACAGGCGATGTCTATAGCATAGCGTATTCGCCAAGTGGAACGCAGATTGCCTCGGGCAGCATGGATAAAACAGTCCGTGTATGGGATGCACAAAGTGGCGCACTTATACACACTTTAGAAGGGCATACAGGTGAGGTCTATAGTGTGATGTATTCGCCAAGTGGAAGGCAAATCGCCTCGGGCAGTTCTGATAAAACAGTTCGCCTGTGGGATGCGCAAAGCGGCGCGGTTGCCCATACCTTAGTAGGACACACATGCCCTGTTTTTAGCGTAGCGTATTCTGAGAATGGAGCACAACTTGCCTCTGGTAGCGATGATGAGACAGTCCGTTTATGGGACACGCAAAGAGACGCTGCTATACCCCGTTTAGAAGGACATGCAAAATCTGTTACTAGTGTGGTGTATTCGCCAAATGGGATGCAGATTGCCTCTGGCAGTTTTGACAAGACGGTCCGTCTATGGGACCCGCAAAGCGGCGCAGCTGTACGTATATTAAGAGGGCATACACGTGAGGTCTATAGCGTGGTGTATTCGCCAAATGGAAGGCAAATCGCGTCGGGCGGCGCTGATAAGACAATTCATCTGTGGGATGCGCAAAGCGGCGCGGCTTTACATACCTTAAAGGGACATACCAAGCCGGTTGGAAGGTTAGTATATTCACCATCCGGGTTGCAAATCGCCTCGGGCAGTTCTGATAAGACGGTCCATTTGTGGGATGCGCAAAGCGGTGCGGCTGTACATACCCTAACAGGACATACAGATACTGTTTTTAGTGTGGCGTATTCTCCAAGCGGGTTGCAAATTGCCTCAGGCAGTTCTGATAAGACAATCCGTCTGTGGGATGCGCAGAGCGGAGCGGCTGTACGCATCTTAATGGGACATACTAAGCAGGTTGGTAAGGTAGTATATGCGCCAGACGGATTGCAGATTGCCTCAGGCAGTGTTGACAATACGATCCGCCTGTGGGATGCACAAAGCGGTGCGGCTTTGCGTACCTTAGCAGGACACACAGGCATGGTTTTAAGTGTGGTGTATTCGCCAAGCGGAATGCAGATTGCCTCGAGCAGTTCTGATAAGACAGTCCGTTTGTGGGATGTGCGTAGCGGGGTGGCGACGCATACCTTACACGGACATACAGATGCGGTTTTGAATGTGATGTATTCGCCAAGCGAAGCGCTGATTGCCTCAAGCAGCTGTGACAAGACAGTCCGTGTGTGGGAGGTTGCTTCTGGAAAGTGTATAAAAGTGATTCAAGGATTTACTGGGTATACCGATAGCGTAGCCTGGAGAAAAACGCCTGAAGGTTCTTATTTGTTGATAAGCGGTGAAGATCGTTTATTGCGCCAGTGGAAGGTGAAAAAAAAGGGAGACGGGTATACAGCGGCATTGGAGTGGATATCATTTCACGGGCAACTAAATGTGAGAGATATGCTAATCGAAGAAGTAAGCGGTTTAAGCCAGGCGAATGGGAAATTGTTAAAACAGAGAGGAGCAGTAGACAGCTCTAAATAAAGGGGATACTCGTCAGGGAAGCTATAATCTGTTCAGGAAACTGGGATAACTGGTATCTCCAAATCACAACGACTGCTCGACACCCTTTCTGCCTCAACACGCTCTGCTTCGCTCAACTCCAACCGCTTCAACTCCAACCGCTTCAACGCCATCTCTCACACTATATATCTAGTTCAACATTTATATAGTCATAGAGTTAGTCCTTGTTTGGTGCTAAGAATCGTAAGAAGGCGTAAATTTCGTAAAATCTGTAGCGGGAATTGGACTCTTGTCCAAACCAAAATCTCGACCTGCCAAACCATGGCTATTGACGACAATAATCCGTTTTTTAACGGGTTCATTGTTAACGGGTTCAGTGTCGCTCTCAGGATCACTCGCATAGCCTCTTCCTTCCTTTATTTTTTCGTCGTGATCCTCGCGTAATTCATTAAATCCATCTGCGCTCTTATGACCCTCGTAATCGTTGCCGAAACCCATAGGAGACAGGACTGTTTCTGCTAGATCTTTGCAATTTTCCTGGTGATCGCCAAAACAAGGTTGGTTAGTTGAGGCGGTGTAAGCTAGCTCTAGTCCTGAAATATCGAGTATTTCGCCGTCTACGTTAAATTGGCCTGATTCGTAAATCGCAGCAGCCAGAATAGGTTCACTATGCGAGCGCTTTTTGAGATGTCCCTCTGCAGTGCGTGCTTTATCTATATCCTCAGTTAGAATTATATGTTTTGGACCCCTACCCATGCTACGTGCTAAAATTTTTATCGATTCGATTGTGTCCCCATTGTCGTTTTTTTTTATTAATTTTGCCAAGGCTATATTACGTTCACTCCCCTCGCATATGCGGTTAATTTTTCGAAGAGGCGAAAGCGGACTGCTGCCTATAGGGAGCTTTTTCGCAGGAGTTTTAGTATTTTTCCTTTGTTCTTGAGTCAGGTGTGGAAGTAAAAGGTGTTGTGAGACCTTGCTTTTACCCATGATTATCTCCAATTTTTAAAAAAGTGAAAATATAAAAATACATCTCTCTTTTAAATATCTATAATCAATATAGGAACGTAAAATTAATTTCTTATTAGTAGGCACGAAATTTTGTATCATTAAAAGAATCTATT
>JASSUK010000048.1:0-6097 GCA_031963045.1 Mycoavidus cysteinexigens | reverse complement strand
GCTACGGATGATGTCTGGGTGGTTATGCTCGATTAAGGCGTAAAAGATATGTTGGCCATTAGGTGCTATCGGGTGAATCTGCTTGTCCAGCAACGCTTGCTTATCCAGCAACATCTCAATCAGCTCACGGTTACCACTTTCAGCAGCTAAATACAGCAGGCTTTTCCCGTCGGCAGTGGCATGCTCAAGCGCAGCTGGATTCCTCACGCCCGCGACATAGGGCCCATAAAATTGGGGCAGGTCATATCTCACTGCAAATTGAATCAGGTCATAGTCACTATAGGAAGCAAATTTATCGTTCTTGAGTCCATCATTCTTGAATAGTTTACGATAAGGAGGATAAGGATCCACTACTTGAAGCATAGGCTGTAATATCGCATGACTACGGTGTTTAATCGCCAGCTTATACAGCTTACCAACATGCGCTTTTAAATACGCTACAGTGCCCGTTTTGAAGTTTCCAAGCACATGGCTCCATTGCGTAATGCGGTTATGCTTATATACATAATCAATATAGCAGCTCAGCTCAGCATGGTCTTTGTCGAGCGTCTGAGTGGCCCACTGGGGATTGCGCGCGATAATGGGTTCACATAACTGCCATACACCCAGTTTACACATCCATAAGAAATTGTCTTTATCGATCGGACCCTGGGTGTTCAGTTTGAATTGGTTCGCTTTTAATATAGTTTTGGCCACGCGGACTTGCCCGGTTTTTAACGCGTGGGTTAATGCGTTTCCGCCATCAATGAGTTGGTCCGTTTTAGCGCCTATTTCCAGCAAATAATCACACACCGCTTCCTGACGGTGCTGGATTGCCAGATAAAGCGGCGTATTATCCGCTGAATCGAGTTGTTCTAAAGCGCTATTACGCGGACCCAGCAATTGCTTGACGATGTCCAGATACCCAAGCTCCACCGCAATATGCAGTGGCGTTTTACCATCACGATTTTGTACATGGATATCCACCTTTTTGCTTAAAAGCGTTGGTATCAGTTCTTGGGCATGCACGAGAACCGCCAGGTGAAGCAGCGTATTGCCATTTTCTAATCGAAAATGAACGTCAATGTACGGTTTGGATAATAAATAATCGCTTATTTCGTAAGAATGGTTATATAAAGCCGTATAAATAATCGGTACACCATTGATACCTACTTCATTCACATCGAAACCATACGATATCAACAACTGAACCGTTTCCAAACGATGATGGAGTACCGCTAAATGTAACGCGCTCTCATCATTCATCGTTAACTGGTGAAGACTATTTTTATTGGCCTGATGAATGGCTTTGATGATCTTGTCATGCCCATACATGCTCGCGACATGCACAGGGGAATTGCCAAATTGGTTCAGCGCATCGCTTTTGACGCCGTGTTTTAATAATAACTCAGCGAACGCTAGATTATCATTCATTGCCGCCAGGTGTAAGGCGGTATTCCCATAAGCATCAGTGATATTGAGATTGAGCGTCTTATTATCTGCTATGAATTCAGTCACTTCGTCTAATTGCGCTGCCGTCGTCGGATTTTGTGTCGCTAGCTGTATCCATTGCCGCTCCCTAGCGGTGCTGGCCGTGCTGGGCTTGATAAGACTTTGTTCTAGCGCGCTGTGGTCTAATAAGCTTGCATGCCGAATATAAAAAGCTTGGTAGGATTGCTGGTTAATCGTGACGGCTTTCCATTCCTCGCCTGGCGCTTTTCTCGATATCCTGGCCGAGTGTGCCTCTAACTGCTGACTTAAGCTGGTTACCAACGCGGTATTCAATAAGATGGCTTGATCCTCAAGCTTAAAACCCGTTCCTCCATGGATGCGCACCAAGGGGGTGCCATCATCTGTCGAGTCCAATGTGGGGGGCTTCTTCACGATAGCGGATATCCCCAGCGGGATGGATTGGGCAATCGTTTGATGACTGGGGTGCGTGTGAATCGATTGGCGCATCGTGTCAGTTTCGATACGCTCTGCTAGGATGTCTCCCCAGATACTGTCCGCCTTGGCAATGTCTCCATTAAGCTCTTTAAGCTTTTGCTGATAGACTGCTTCTGCCTGCTTACGTTGGTTGCGCCCATGTGCTTGAATCTCAAGAGTTATCTGTTGTAAGACTTGCTTACCCTTTTTGACAAGGCTACGATGCATAGCAAGTTTAAGCGCTTCCGCAGATTCATAACGCCAACCCTCAAAAACCCTTACATGATCATAGGGAATGGAAATATGCTCGTTTTCTAGACATTTCTGATTAATGAGTTGTTCAATCTCCCTCTTTTTTTGGGCGATATCGTCTTTTTCTTCGTCCGCGATCTGATCCAGCACAGCATTGTACTGCTCGCGTAGCGACCACCGCATTGCCTCAAGCTTTTCGACATCTTCTTCTGCTATTACCTGGAGCGCTTCTAATATTTGTCGTTGTTGATCACCCTCTGCCGAAAACAAATCTTTCTTTAATTCTGATACCTTTTTCAATACAGTGTTAATCACTTGTAGAATCAGATCGTCCAGATTCGTTGCGGAAAGCTTGAGTGTCTCTTTGGGCAGGAGCTTCTGGATGGCATGGGCCAAAGCCGTTTGCAATGGGGGCGTAATGCGCGGGTCTTCTTGCAGTAAAAATTCCTCGAATAAGGTTGCACTTTCTACATCCAGGCCTTGGATCACATCCCACAGCGTGACAGAAGTCTCCTTTCGTTCCAGCTGAGTCTTGGGGTACGGGGGAAAGAGCCCTGGACAAATCTGCTGCGCATCGGCTTTAACAGGTAATAGCTTAGGCGCCATCTCCTGCCTTTTAAGACTGCTAAAGTAGTAAGACAGCGCGCAAATTACGTCCAGCATCTTGAAATAGTCCCGGCACGGTAGTAATTGCGCTAGCCTGGTTTTGATATCGCTGGCGACATAATCGCAAAAGGTTTTGATCGTTTTATACTCGTCGGATGCCTGGTATTTTTCCACTTGGTCAATCGCGTCGCGATGACATTCAATCGTATACAACACATCCATTCCACCGCGAAATAATAAGGTGCTGTCGTGCTTTTCGATTTGCTCTTGTTTGGCGATGATCCGAAACGATATCTGGAACCGCTGCTGGATTCTGTCTAAAATTGCTTTATCGAGCTTCAAGTCGGATTGCTTAATGTGGAATTGCTCTAGCAGTTGGATGAGCGGCATATACTCACTACCGTCTTGAAATGTTTTCTTATAGAGCGTTTCCATTGGCCGGATCGATGGCTTTAATTGATCTACGTCCTGCATCCAGGAGAACTTATCACCCGCAAAGCGAATCAGATCCGGTTCATTGAAATAGCCGCCATTCAAATAGCCTTTCATGAAGTAATCGATCATGCCAATGACTTTACCAACGAGGGTGTTTTGGTAGCCAGGGTGGATCACGGAATAGAGGCTGCCTTCTTTGGTAAAATGCAGGCTATAAAAAGGAAAGGTGTTATGAATATAGACGTTTTGCGCAAGCTCGCGGATGATTTGTTGGAGCCACTCGTTTGAGAACGGTATCCTCTTGGCCAAAAAAGGAAAAGTGATCCAATAACCATCGGCTGTGAGGTCGTAAAGACTGCTGTTCAGATTCAATAAAATAGCATTGGGATTAGCAACCGCCACGCCGCCAATTTGTTGTTGGTGGCTGGTCTTGAGGAGCGGTTGGTTGCGATTGGTGCTGTTGTAACTGCTGATTAAGCCATTCTTGTTGAGGTTGTGCTGCAATGCAGCCATCGAGCCAGCGCCCGCACCGGATTTTCTGGGGGCGGAGCCGGGGCTTCTTACACCACTGCCATCCGATCTAGGGTTACCGCCATTCCGTCCACCGTTGCCGCCACGCCCTCCACCACCCTTTGGTCCAGAGCCTCCACCATCAGGTTTTCTCCTGATGAATACTGGATCGTACGTAGGATTCTCATCAATAGGTACTTGATTTTGTTCTTTTACTACGCTCTTCCATCTAGGATCTCTAGGATTAGTAGGATAATTGATCTTGACCTGTTCTGTAGCGCCCTTGGTCCAAATTTTTACGCCTACATGGATGGGCTCATTCTTATGGTTCTGTCCGTTTTTTGGGTTCCTATTTCTAATACCTGTATCATAATGAACGGTAACGCTATTATCTTTAGCAATAAAAGTTTTATTATCCTTACCATATTCAAATCCTCCTACTTCAGCCACTGTTTTACTGGTGCCTGGAATTTTAAAGTTTTCATTCCTAAGCGTTTCTCTTAAAAGACGGAGACAGGTTCCTATAAAGGGATTATGCGCGTCGTTATTCATAAAAAGGTTGCCCTCACCCGCAGCTTTCATATGTGCCCAAACATAGACTTTATTGGTTTCTGGCAAATAGATGGCTTTAAATGCATGTGGGCCGCTTTGAATCATTCCCATGATCTGTTCCACTGTTAATGGCTTGTTATCCAGGCCATTACATATGTTTTCTACCATGGTCTCAAAACTGGCGTCATTCGGGGAAATGATTTTGGCCTTAATCTTGTAAGAAATAAGGGATACTTCAATACTCACCGTGTAGCCATTGCTTCCTATGTATTGCGACACTATGGTGACGTTGTTCTCATCTGGTTGATGGGAAGCATGAATATATGCAAGAGGACAAGTAAAAAAACTGTTGATGGTCTGATTGATCATAGTATGCGCCTGCTATTATTTTTCTGAATCATATTCTCGGATGATGAGACTCGTTAGCTCATGAACCAAGGTATTTTCTTCAGCACCAAACTTCCTGTAAGTTAAGTAAAACATCCCTCCCACCCCGATCGATGCATCGGTGGGAAGAAATACATCAGAAAGCCCACCTGCCTTTAATATCTCTTTAAAAATGGCGTCAAAACCACTTTGTGTGGCATATAGCTCTAAATAGTTATCGGATGACAATTCAGCGCTGGTACAACTTGTCATAAACTCTTCATAGCACTCACCACTAACTTGCCATCTTGCACATATTTTTTCTATTAGCGCATATTCTTCACTATAGTCTATGGAGGGTAATTTATATAATCTGATCCCTTCACACATTTCTATTAGATTAGTTTCTGGGTTGAGGAAGTCCTTGGATTCTTCTAAAAAATGTGGATCGTTGATTTGTAAAATATCCTGTGAGGGGTCATTGATAAAGTCAGTGATATGAGCCTTAATAAAATCACTGACTTTATCTCTACGAAAACCTATAAAGGCACATTGCCGATCTGGGAATTCAAAGTCCTTACATTGTGTGGCCCTGACATCGTCTATATCGAGTAGAGTGGGCTTCACCTCTTGAAATAAGCTGGAATATTTATACAAGCCTTGCGGAATATACTTATCCATTAACTGATATAAATACTCATCTGCAATTCTGCATTCTATTTCTTGTATGTTTTTTGGAAGACAGGGGCGGCTAAAATCAAGTTCAGCATGGGGAAGATTAATGATAGTGGATACGTGTAATAGAGCGCCAAACTCGGGTTCTATACCGTTAAAATAAACTTTTATGGTTATAATGTCATTATATTCCTCATCAATAACAATACCAGTATCCTCTGTAATTTCAATAAAGTGACAGATTATTTTATTTAATTCACTCTCGTATACGAGCCAGTGGATTACTCTACCGAGTATTTCATCATTAAAATATTTCAATGGACAAAAATTTTCTGCCTCAGATTCTTTCTTAAGAAATTTCCGGCACTTATCTTTAATGATTTGTTCTAAATTATTAGAGTCTATTGACATTTTGTATTAAGTAATTAAATAAGGATAAAAAATTCGTTTTGCCACTAATTAAAATTGATATCTTACCTGGCTATGATAAAGTCAGCTGAGCGATTGGTATACATGCTCATTAGATTTTTCGCTGGCAAATTGTCCAAGCCGCTATCGCACAAACTATCGATGAAGTTTTCCCGCTGCATTTTGCATTGATAGTCTTACCGTTGATGGTGTTCAATGATGAACATTTGGATGCGCTGCTTCGCAGAACGCAGCGTAAAAAAGCAGATATTCAGAAGATGACGGAGCGGCATTGCCTAAAAAGGTGCCAAGCACGGATCATTATTGGCAGAGGCTGGAAGCAAATAGAAATCTGTGATCTCTTCAAGCTCTTGTGCTTCTGCTAGTA
>JASSUK010000047.1:0-6107 GCA_031963045.1 Mycoavidus cysteinexigens | reverse complement strand
CGTAAAAGGAGCTGCATATGGCACGTGTGTCTGCAGCTTGTGCTGCTGCATCACCTCCTGTTGCAAGCAAAGAGTCTCGTGTGTTGTCGAGCCCAGTCAGTATACGTGGTGGTGCGTTGTCTTGGATCACGATCAATGAGGCGATGAGTAGTAAAGGAATGCTGGTTGAAACAAGAGCAGAAGCTCTTCTGCGCAGCGCATTGGTAAAAAATGACGCACTACTAGCAGAAGCACAAGAGCTTGAAGAGATCATAGATTTCTATTTGCTTCCAGCCTCTTCCAATAGTGATCTGTGCACGGCACATTTTTAGGCAATGCACCTCCGTCATCTTCTGAATATCTGCTTTTTTACGCTGCCTTCTACGAAGCAGCGTATCCAAATGTTCATCATTGAACACCATACAACGGTAAGACTATCAACGCAAAATATAGCGGGAAAACTTCATCGATAGTTTGTGCGATAGCGGCTTTGGCAATCGGTCAGCGAAAAATATAATGAGCGCATGTATACCAATCGCTCAGCTGACAATCCAGTACATTAAATGTATATTAATCTCGAATTAATTGATCTCCAGTATATGAATGCAAGAAAGTGTTAAATATGACAACCAACCCATTAATACCGGATTTAAAAGAACGATTAAAAGCCATGATAATAGGCTTTATAAAAGAACATAAAGATGAAGATACTTATGAATATAAGATTTTATCTAAATTCGAATATTTAACCCGCGGATTGGGCGGTCCGATTTGCAAAGTCACCGATAAATCAGGAAAAATTAAATATTATCAATATTTTAGAGAAATTCAACCTTTGAAGGGTGCTGATGCAGCAATAAATAAACTAAAAGATGGTGATATTTTAAGCTGGAAACAGTTGAGTGCACTATTTGGCGGATGCGAAAGAAAAGAGTTAATCTACATGGATATAGAAAAAGAATACTATTACGAGGATAGAGAATATCATCAGATTTATCCACTATTAGAAGATCCAAATTTTCTAGATGAAATCTTGCAAAAAGTCATTTATGAATTAGAGGGCAGTCATATAGTCCGTAACTTGGTCAGGCTTGACAAGGTTGTTGGTTGTGATTTGGGTAGTTTTACTTTTGCTGGGTTGGAAAAAGGTGAAGACGTTCCCATAAAGGTATTGGTAGGTATTCCTAAAGGAGAGGATCACTCTTATAGTATGCGATTTGGTATCGCGCCAGATTATATCAATCATGCTCTCCAGAAAATAAAAGCGACACGTAGATATTATAAAGATGAAGGGTATTATAAAAATAAAAAATCTACTTTATTTGCCTTCGATAATAATTTAATGCAGATTGGTAATTATTGCGTTTCTATGGAAAAAGACTGCTACTTATCCGATGAGTTTGTAGAAAGTTTATCTCACTTCATCTATGACGATGATACGCATATTCTTGAAATTGAAACCAAGCAAAATAAGAGTCGAATTGACGAAGAAGTTGCCACTTCATGGCTGAGTGATTCTGAGTTGTATGATGAAGAGACTAAGTATGCACTCTTTAACCGTTATTACGATAATTACGCCAAAGGCTTAAAAATATATAAAATTCCCCAAGCTCCATTCGATTGGACGCTTCACCTGGAAAAAATAAAGGCAAAACTAGTTCAATTCAAAGCAGCGGGAGTGAGTGAAACGTATGGTGATATACGGGAATATATCCTCTTTACTAAGTACGATATCTCTTTTGAATACTCTCCAGATCATTATTTTGAAATTTATGGAACGCAAGAAGCGCTCGCGCTATTTTTTTTACCGAGAACGAATGAAGAATTAGTGGGGTTTGAAATGGTCTGTGATTGCTTGGACCAAAAAAGTGTACACATAGTTGATCATTTTTACCCTGCCTTCGGTGAAGGACTCTCTGCAGCAATTTATGTCCATCATTTTGGTTCTGTAGAAAACCGTATTGAAACGAATATCGATCTTACATTCTGCTATTTGATGGGATAAATTGATGAACGTACAGCCAAACTATAATCCTTGCTTTTTGAGCCGTCAGCCACAAAAAGCGGTCAGTGAAAATAATCAAGCTCCCGATTCGCTGCAAACCATCATCGTTGAACCCTATATAGGCAGCAATAGATACAGAGTAGGGGTATATACATCAGATACCTATCCAGGCTTCATGGCGCACGTCATAGCGCCAGATGGTCAACAGCACATGGTGTCCCCATCAAAAATTGTCAATGGTTTAACGGGTCAATCCATGGATCAGGGATCCATTTTGGGGATCATGCAAAGGCCTTCGAATAGCTTTAGAGCGGTTTTTTTAACCGAAACCAGCAAGGTACACTTGTGGCCGCATATGCAGGCAGCTGGTCAAGGGCAAAACCGTACCGCTTATTTAGTGGAGGACAATAGAAATAATCCCTTTTTAAACAAATCATTTGAACAATGCCTTGAACTCATTCGCAGTGGTAAATTTACGGTGCCGAGCACAAATTATGTTGTAAATATCGGTGGCAATGCTACGTTTGAAAAGTCTCGTTCTGCTCTTGCTCTAGACCATAAAAATTATCGAGAACAATATGTGTGTGTAGTTAAAAATGACAATAAGGAAGTAATAGCTGTTATTAATGTTACAGCAGAGGGAAACACTGAACCCGCCCATGTCGGAGTGACCTATCACACCGTAAAAAATGAACAAGGTAAATGGGACTGTTTAAAATTTCCGCTCGTTGATCCAACAAAAAAAGATTCGGACTGGAAGGATAAAAGAGGAACCAAAGGGTATGAACCTTGTAAACAGGTGCCTCCTGACATCACCAAACAATCGCCAAACGGCGACCCAAGAGGCGGCGGCAGATCCGGTGCGGGCGGTGGCTTTACGGCTGGATTTCAGCACAACCTCAACCAGAATGGCTTAATCAGCAGTTACAACAGCACCAATCCCAACCAACCGCTCCTCAAGACCGGCCACCAACAACAAATTGGCGGCGTGGCGGTTGCTAATCCCAATGCTATTTTATTGAATCTGAACAGCAGCCTCTACGATCTCACTGCAGATGGTTATTGGATCACTTTTCCTTTTTTGACCGATAGTGCGCCGTTCTCCAACCAGTGGCTCCAACAAATCATCCGCGAGCTTGCGCAAAACGTCTATATTCATAATACCTTTCCTTTTTATAGCCTGCATTTTACAAAAGAAGGCACCCTCTATTCCGTAATCCACCCTGGCTACCAAAACACACTGGTTGGTAAAGTCATTGGTATGATCGATTACTTCATGAAAGGCTATTTGAATGGTGGCTATTTCAGTGAACCAGATCTGTTTCACTTTGCAGGTAATAAGTCCTGGATGAAGGACGTGGATCAATTAAAACCATTTATCAAGTCGATGGATGCGTTATATAAGAAAACGTTTCAAGACAATAGTGAGTATACGCCGCTCATCCAACTCCTACAGATATTCCACATTGAGCAATACGGCTTCAAGCTCGATAAAACGACTTTAGACAAAATCCAGCAGCGGTTCCAGATATCGTTTCGGATCATCGCCAAACAAGAGCAAATCGAAAAGCATGACAGCACCTTATTATTTCACGGTGGAATGGATGTGTTGTATACGATTGAATGTCATAGCGTTGCGATTGGTCAAGTGGAACGATACAAGGCATCAGACGAGTATAAAAAGCTCCAATTCTTTTGCAAGCGTGTCGCCAACGATATCAAAACCAGGCTACGGCAATTACCACCGTGCCAGGACTATTTTAAGATGTTGGACGTTATTTGTGCGCTGTCTTACTACTTTGGCAGTCTTAAAAGACAAGAGCTGGTGCCTCAGCTATTGCCTGTCAAACAGAAAGCCGATGCGCAGCAAACCTGTCCAGGACTTTTCCCCCCCTACCCCCAGACCCGGCTGGAACTTGAGGAGAATCAGGTTACGCTGTGGGATGTGATCAACAAACTGGATGGAAAAAGCGTAACCTTATTCGAGGAATTTTTACTGCAAAAAGTCCAGCACATTGCGGCCCAATTGCAAACGGCTTTGGCCCATGTCATCCAGGAGCTGCTGCCCCAAGAGGCATTCAAGCTTAGCGAAGCGGATCTGAACGCGCTGGTTTTACTATTGACTAACAGTACATTGGAAGCAGTATCAAAATTAAAGGAACAGTTGTCTTCGACAGAGATTGAGCAGCAACTACAAGAATTAAAAAAGTCTCAGAGACAAACAGCGCTTGCCAGAATGGACACGATGCGTCAATTGATTAACACGCAGCCCAGTCATAAAGCGATTGCTCAAGCCATTCCGCTGGGGATACCCGCTCTCGTAAAAAAGCCCCCCACATTGGCCTTGACAGATGATAAACCCTCGGTACGAATCCATGGAGGAACGGGTTTTAGGCTTGAGAATCAAGCCATTTTATTGAATACCGCATTGGTAACCAGCTTAAGTCAGCAGTTAGAGGCACACTCGGCCAGGATGTCGAAAAAAGAGTCAGGCGAGGTATGGAAAGCCGTCAGGATCAACCATCAATACTATCAAGCTTTTTATCTTCAGCATGCAAGCGTATTAGACAATAGCGCGTTAGAACAAAGTCTTATCAAGCCCAATATGGCTAGCACTGCTATGGAAAAGCAATGGATCCATCTAGCGGCACAAAATCCGACGACAGCGCAATTAAAAGAATTCATAGCACGCAGTGAGCCGACGCTCAATCTCAATATCACCGATGCTTATGGGAATACCGCCTTACACCTGGCGGCAATGAATGATAATCTGGCGTTCGCTGAGTTATTATTAAAACACGGCGTCAAAAGCGATGTACTGAACCAATTTGGCAATTCACCTTTGCATGTCGCGAGCATGTATGGGCATAATAAGATCATCATGGCCATTTATCGGGCCAATCGTAGTCTCCGCCAGCTAACGATGAATGATGAAAGCGCATTATATTTAGCAGTACTCCATCATCGTTTGGAAACGGTTAAGTTGTTGGTGTCGTATGGTTTTAATGTGAATGAAGTGGGTATCAATGGTATACCGATTATTTATACGGCTTTATATAACCATTCTTACGAAATCAGCCAGTATTTATTATCCGAACCAGGCATTGACGTTCATTTTCGATTAGAAAATGGCAATACGCTGCTTCACCTGGCGGTTCTCGTGCATGCCCAAGAGTTGATGCCATCGCTTTTAAGCAAACGGGTTGATATCCATGTGTATAACCGTGATGGTAAAACGCCGCTGCATATTGCGGTGGCACTTGGGGATCTGGACATCGTCAAACAATTGCTGGGTCCGCATAATAGCGCTTTAGAACAACCCGATTCAGCGGATAATACGCCGCTTTATCTGGCCATCCAGCACCGTCAGAAAGCGGTGATTGATTATTTGCTGGAAATAGGCGCTAAAACGGACCAACTGATTGATGGCGCAAACGCATTAACCCACGCGTTAAAAACCGGGCAAGTCCGCGTGGCCAAAGCCCTATTAAAAGCGAACCAATTCAAGCTAAACACCCATGATCAGATCGATCGAGACAATTTCTTATGGATGTGTAAACTGGGTGTATGGCAGTTATGTGAACACATTATCGCGAGCAATCCCCAGTGGATAGCTCAGACGCTCGACCCAGACCATGCTGAGCTGAGCTGCTATATGGATTACGTATTTAAGGATAACCGCGTTACGCAAGGGAACCATTTGGTTAGAAACTTCAAAGCGGAAACTTTAGCTTATGTAACAGCGCATGCTGATAAGCTGTATAAGCTGGCGATTAAACACCGTAGTCATGAGATCTTAACCGAAGCGGATCCTTATCCTCCTAACAGTAAACTATTCAAGAATGATCGACTTGCTTCCTATAGCGACTATGACTTGATTCAATTTGCAGTGAGATATGGCTTGCCCCAATTTTATAAGCCCTATGTCGAGGGCGTGGAGGGTCCAGCTGCGCTCGAGCGTGCCACTGCCGATGAGAAAAGCCTGCTGTATTTAGCTGCTGAAAGTGGTAACCGTGAGCTGATGGAGATGTTGCTGGATAAGCAAGTTCACCCGATAGCACCTAATGGCCAACATATCTTTTACGCCTTAATCGAGCATAACCACCCAGACATCATCCGTAGC
>JASSUK010000016.1:0-6416 GCA_031963045.1 Mycoavidus cysteinexigens | reverse complement strand
GTAATAATTAATTGATCCCCTTTGACTGCATATTTAGCAATAGCTTCGCCTTTTTGCTTAAAAGCAGTGAATGGAATATAAACAGGCCGCTCGCGGCTTTCTCCTGATTCTTTATCTTTTCCCGCATATTCATTAGATATCAAGGTGAACTTGCAAACAGCGCACTCACTACCGCCTGTTACTATTGCTGCTTTAGCAAGATTGCCGACGAAAGTGTTGTTTTGCACGATAGGTGCTCCTTTTTGTTACGTTTATAAATTTGTATATAAAAATAAAATTATTGTTTCTATCTCTTCTTTTACTGCTTCACTACTTACTTCGCATTGCTTTTTTAAAAACTGCTGTGATATTTTATTTTTCCTATCTTTAGTTCCTCTCCTTTATATCTATTGAAATGAAAGCCTTATCGCTCTGGTTTTAAAAGCTAGCCGGGTTTCTAGATTGGAAGTCCCTCTTAAATTGTTTTTATTGAGGTGTTCCTATTTGTATTGCCTTGCTGCCGTTTTTCTGAGTTGATCGTCCTGCGAACAAAAATAGCCACCCCGCTCCGCCATGCAAGGGAGAAATAGGAGGCCGCATGCGGAGCACAGCCGTAGGCGCGCACCGAACGGGGGAGTATTTCAGCCGCGCATAGCGTGGCGGCCCTTGCATGGCGGAGCGGGGTGGCTATGGTCGCGGATAAGGGCTATCAATTCAGAGAAAGGGGAGGGAGGCTTTTGCTAACACCGAAGCAAAAAGCCGTGCGGCGAGCGCTGATCTGGAGGCCCGATAGGGCTGGAGGCTGATTGGGTTTTTGAAGTGATTTCGGCACGTGCTTTTATATGAGGCCAAAATAGATGATACCAACGGGAGCTGCGAGTAAAAAATTCATGCTTGCGACGAAGATTCAGGCTGATACCGTTTATCAATGAGGGGGGATTACAGTTTACTATTTTCTCTTTGCTAAATTCAGAAAGATTGACTCAATATACCTAAGCATTTCCAATGCGGGGTGGTTGCATGCTTACTATTTTCTTACACACTAGTCTTCTGATCGTTATCTGTAAGGTTTTGTTAATTTTAGTCCATGTAAGGGCATGCCCTAGATCCTAAAAAATCTCCTTCAAACTTTATTAAACCATTGTATTTTTTTATATGTTGTGACCACTTATAACAAAATGCAAGGTTCCCTCATTTCCCGCAAAAAATTCTTGATTAAATTAGCATCTCCCTAAGGGAGTAGTAAATGTTAACTCCAATTTTGAATAAAGCTATTCCAACCTGTTTTGCAGCACAAGAATCAGCGCAGCCATCATTTTTCTCGCTACCTTTAGAAATTCAGCAAGAGGTAGAAAATCTACTAGATTTTTCATGTCGCCAGGCATGGTTCGAAGCTCTGACAACGGTGACTCGAAATGGCTGTGCGATAGAAGAACCCGCTTTAAAACTTTATTTAATTAAAAGTAAGATTCGAGAAAAATATCAAAGGGCCGTAATAAATTACGACGAGACGATGCAAAAATTTTTACTCAATCAACTAAAAAAACTATCAGAGTGGAAGCAACTCGATCAGGTTATAGAAAAGAGTGAATTTTTTGAATTGCTGTGGCTTATTGATAAACCAGAAATATCAGCATTTTTACAAGAAAAAATAAAACAAAACCCTGAGCTAAAACAAAAGCTTTTGAATTGGGTAGAACGCTCCAAGATAGAAGAGGTGCAAACCCGAGCGGCAAATGCGCTCACATTTTTAGTAAAAGCGGGTGTGCAATTTAATAATAAAGATCTAAAAGCAATACGCGTACCTGGAGCTGATTTAAGTTATGGGGTATTTGACTCAGCGCAATTGCAGGGAGCAGATCTAAGAGATGTTAATTTTCATCAGGCATGGCTGCGGCAAGCGAATTTAAGCAGAGCGCAGATGTCAGGGGTGCAGTTTGGCGAACTGGCCTATTTGCAAGAAGAAAGCAATGTGACTTCATGTGCCTATTCCCCGGATGGTAAAACATTTGCTGTAGGTCTTGGCAACGGCAATATCAGCGTATATACGACTTTGAATTGGGGGAAAGTACGCACCTTAGAAGGGCATACAGAATCTGTTAGGAGTATCGCCTATTCACCAAGCGGAACACAGATTGCTTCTGGCAGTGATGATGAAACGGTTCGTGTGTGGGATGCGCAAAGCGGTGCGGTTGTATATGTTTTAGAGGGGCATACCTACCCTGTATGGAGCGTGACGTACTCGCCAGATGGGTTACAGATTGCCTCGGGCAGTGTTGATGACACGATACGCCTATGGAATATGCAGAGCGGCATGGCTGTGTCCACTTTAAAAGGACATACCCTCTCTGTTCTTAGCTTGGCGTATTCACCAAGCGGGACGCAAATTGCCTCGGGTAGCTTGGACAAAACAATCCGTATTTGGAACACGCAAGACGGCTCACTTATACGCACTTTGGAGGGACATAAAGGTGGAACCCATAGCATAGCGTATTCACCAAATGGGATGCAGATTGTTTCGGGCGGCGTGGATACCCTGATCCGTATCTGGGATATGCAAAGCGGTGCGCTTGTACACGTCTTAAGAGGACATAGAGGTGAGGTCCATAGCCTGGCGTATTCGTCAAACGGGGTGCAGATTGCATCCGGCAGCGAGGACTCGACTGTCCGTCTATGGAACGCGCAAACTGGAAAGGCTTTGCAAACCTTAGAAGGACATAAACACCCTGTTTTTAGCGTAGTGTATTCGCCAAACGGAGCTCAACTTGCCTCTGGTAGCGATGATGAAACAGTCCGTCTATGGGACACGCAAAGAAGATCTGCTACACACCGGTTAGAAGGACACACAGAAACTGTTACAAGCGCGTGTTATGCGCCAGATGGAGAGCAGATTGCCTCGGGTAGTTTTGATAATACGGTTCGTTTGTGGGACGCACGCGGGGCAATTGCGCGTATCTTAACGGGGCATACAGCCGAGGTTTACAACGTGGTGTATTCACCCAGTGGAACGCAAATCGCCTCAGGTAGCGCTGATAAGACAATTCGTCTGTGGGATGCACAAAGTGGCGCAGCTGTGCATACCCTAAAGGGGCATAACGGACCGATTAGTAGTAGGCTAGTGTACTCGCCAGACGGGTTACAAATCGCCTCCAGTTCTGATAAGACGATTCGTCTATGGGATGCGCAAAGCGGTATAACTGTGTCTATTTTAGAAGGGCATACAGCCGATGTTTTAAGTGTGATGTATTCACCGAATGGGTTGCAGATTGCTTCGAGCAGTATTGACCATACTATCCGTCTGTGGGACAGACAAAGCGGTGCAACTATACGTATCTTGAAAGGGCATACTGAGCGAGTTGGTGGGATAGTATATTCGCCAGATGGGTTATACATCGCCTCGGGCAGCGGCGACCATACAATTCGCTTGTGGGATGTACAAAATGGCGCGGCTTTACTTACCTTGGAAGGACATACAGACGCTGTTTTGAGGGTGGTGTATTCGCCAAGCGGAACACAGATTGCCTCAGGCAGTTTTGATAAGACAGTCTGTTTGTGGGATGTGTATAGTGGGGCGGTGATACATATCTTACGTGGACATACAGATAAAATTTCAAGTGTGGCGTATTCACCATGCGGAGCGCTAATTGCTACAGGCAGCTATGACAATACCATTCGTGTATGGGAGCTTGCTTCTGGAAAATGTATAACAGTGATTCAAGGAATGCGTCGCGATAGCATAGCCTGGAAAAAAGCGCCCGAAGGCTCTTATTTGTTGACATGTGGCAAAGATTGTTTATTGCGCCAATGGAAGGTCAAAAAAGAGGCAGAAGGGTATATAGCAGAACTGGAATATATATCATCGCACGGACAACTCAATGTGAGAGATATACAAACTCAGGAAGCAAGCGGCTTAAGTCAGGCGAATGAAAAGTTATTGAAGCAGAGGGAATAGTGGGCGGCATTCATAGAGTTAGGAATGCCGCCTACTTTAAATAGCGAGATGTCTAATCGTTTTTTGCACCTCTGAATTCCTATTCAGTAGGGGGTGCAGAATCGAAATTAGGTGTGAAGTCTTTAAGGTCTATAGCACGAATTGGAGTTTCCTTGTCCAAATTAAAATCTCGACCTATCATGCTATGGCTATCGATAACGATAATCCGTTTTTTGCTGGGGTCAAGGTCACTGTCGCTATCGGTCTCACTCGCACAGTCTGAGTCAATCAATTTATTATCATCGTGCTCTTTGAGTAATTTGACAGCTTGACGTGCGTCATTGTGATTCTTGTAAGGATTAAAAAAAGCCATGGGAGACAAGGGCGGTGCTTCTGACAGCGGTTTACAGTTTTCGTGGCCGGCCCCCCTCTCACAAGGTTGGTTAGCTGAGGTGGAATAAACTAGCTTTTGCCCTGAAATGTCGATTATTTCACCTTTTACGTCAAATTTACCTACGGTGACTGCGGCAATCAGAGCCGCTTCAGTATGCGAGCGCAATACGCTTTCTCCTGTTGCAGTGCGTGCGTTATCTATATCCTTGGGTAGTCTTATATGCTTTGAAGTAAAACCTATGCTACGAGATAAAATTTTTGTTGATGCGATTTTTTGCCCATTCGCATCCTCTTCTATAAATTTTATCGAGCCAGGGTTACGGGTACTCTGTCCAGATTTGCGACCTAGTTTTCGAATAGCCCCAAACGCATGGTGGTTTATTGGGAGTTCTTGCGCAGGAATGGCACTATTTTCCCTTTGTTCTGGAGTTAGATTGGGTGGAGGAAAAGGGGTTGATGAGATCTTGCTTTTACCCATGATTATATCCATTTATTAGAAATGATAAAAAGTATAAAAATAAATTATTTTTTAAATTTCTATAATCAATATAGCAAGGTCAAATTAATTTCTTATTAACAGTGCGAAATTCTGTATTATTAAAAGAATAGGTTTTGAATCCGGTGGACTTTCTACTGCGCTCAAGGCATAACTGCGCCCTGCCAGAGGGGGCACGACTGTGGGAGGTAGTGTATGCCCAGATGCCCCTAGGCGAGATACGTTTTACCTTGCCATCACGTCGTGGGCAAAAAGCCCGGTTGGTGCGCCAAGAAGTCCGTATGAAGCGCGTTGCCCTCGCCCATAGTGAGGACGATTCACTGAAAGTGTGCTGTGTTATCGCGCGTGAAGTGGGCTGCCCCGCAGGCACAACCCCGGTGGAATGGCGACTGCTGACCAATCGAGAAGTTCCGGATTTTGACGCAGCGGTAGAGCTTATTGGCTGGTATCGAGCATGCTGGGAGATCGAGACGTTCTTCCACGTGCTCAAAAATGGCTGCTGCGTCGAGGCATTGCAGTTGGCAACCATTGAAAAACTCGAGCGTGCGCTGGCAGTTTATATGGTGGTGGCATGGCAAATTGCCCGCCTGATGCGGTTGGGCCGTACCTGTCGGGATCTGGATGCGGAGTTGCTCTTTGAGCGAGAAGAATGGCAAGCAGCGTATCAGCTTATGGAAAAACATGTGCCCAAGAAAGTGCCCCCACTCAATGAAGTAGTGCGACTGATTGCGATGCTGGGTGGCTTCCTAGGTCGTAAGGGGGTAGAGAGCCCGGCGTAAAAACTATCTGGCAAGGCATGCAGCAGATTGCTACCTTTGTACGCGGACTTCGCTGGGCCCGAGAAAATCAGGCACTTTGAGTTGTGTGTAAGGACATGCTGTAAGCCCTATAATTAATAGCCTCTTTCTATTAAACAATGGGGATTGCTGGTGCAATGTTAGTGGCTTATTCGGTTCTGAAATAGATGAACTTATGAAACTCTTATTCACAAAAAATGTATGGGGTAACATAATTTCTCTTTGTGCTCTTATCTGGTTTTTGCATGATTTCATGCCTTTCACTAGAGGGGGAATTGACCTAAAAAAAGAATTAAAAAGCAATAAGAAATAGACAAACTCCGTGCGTTCCAGGGCTACATGTGCACAGTACGACCAGAAGTCGCTGGTTGTCAGTGAAGCGTGATCAAACGTCATAGTTTGGGACAAATCTTGGGACAAATGAGGGGAAACCAGGGAACTATAAGGGCGTAAAGCCTTATAAAATCAAGAAATTAATCCCTAACATCCCCCTTATTCCCCTAAATCGTGGGTTCGAATCCTACCGCCTCCGCCAGAAATTCAAAACTTCCCCCAACCTATCCCACTTCAAACCAACCGAAAACCCTTGTAAAATAAGGATTTTCCGGGAATTTACTCCCTCCAATTCAAACCAAAAACAACTCAAACGGACCCAAGTGTGCAGATGCTATGTAGGTATCTATGTAGGTATCCGTAGAGGGGGTATTTAAGATGCCTACAAATTCGCTCTCAGACGCTAAATGTAAACCTGCTAAACCTGCTAAACCTGCTAAACCTGCTAAACCTGCTAAACCTGCTAAACCTGCTAAACCTGCTAAAC
>JASSUK010000015.1:0-277448 GCA_031963045.1 Mycoavidus cysteinexigens | reverse complement strand
ACAGGCTCAGAGAGATGTCCCCGATGGAAATCACGACCTTCACACGTAGACTGAAGCACTTTCGACATAACCGCCATTGAAGATAATTCTAATTGCATACTTTCCTCGTTATAAATAGTACTTTCTGTACAATTATAGTACTTTCTATACAATTCGCCTCTACTTACGCATTCATGCATTCAATAGTCAGAGCCTATTTCTAGCACCTCAAATGGATAGAGGCGAAATGGGAACAGGCGAATGTGCGCTTGAATAAAAATAGAAATAATGCACCCGACCTTGGAACCATGCATGCGTACAAATTTGTAAAACATACACAAGTATCTGGCGGTTGAGAATATTCTTATTTTTCTGATTAATAATCTTATCACATCATTTTTTCTTACTGTACATTTTGGTTAGCTTTGATTGCGCTGGGGGTAGCCTATTGCGTTTTTTTCTCTTATAAACTGATGTTACGCAGGTATTCAAGAATACTGTGGTGTGCGTGTTGGGGTTCCTTCGTCACCACCAACCTACAGTTCTTTGCTTTTCTTGCGGTGGGTGAAGGTTTGTAAAGCTTTTTTACATATGCAATTCACCACCCTACAACGTGCGTAACATCAGTTATAAAGATGCAACATAAAAAAACCGCAAGCCAGATTGGCATGCGGTTTTTTTGTACTTCAAGAATGCAAATGTAGGCGATCGCTTAACGGGTTTCGATCGGTGCTACATCCCGTAGAGTTTGGCCTGTGTACAGTTGGCGGGGGCGGCCGATTTTTTGCTCGGGGTCTGCGATCATTTCACTCCATTGTGCAATCCATCCTACTGTGCGTGCCATGGCGAAGATGCAGGTGAACATGGAGGAGGGGATTCCCAGGGCGCGTAGTACGATGCCTGAATAGAAATCTACGTTTGGATAGAGTTTGCGTGATACGAAGTATTCGTCTTCCAGTGCAATTTTTTCCAGTGTCATTGCTAGTTTGAAGAGTGGGTCGTCATGTAGGCCCAGTTCTTCGAGTACTTCGTGACAGGTTTCGCGCATGAGTTTTGCGCGTGGGTCGTAGTTTTTGTAGACCCGATGCCCAAAACCCATGAGTTTGATGGAGGAATTTTTATCTTTTACTTGCTTGATGAATTCGGGGATATGGTCTGCGGAGCCGATTTCTTCGAGCATATTGAGTGCTGCTTCATTGGCGCCTCCATGTGCTGGGCCCCATAAGCAGGCAATACCTGCTGCAATGCAGGCAAAAGGATTGGCTCCTGACGAGCCTGCTAAACGTACGGTTGAGGTAGAGGCATTTTGTTCATGATCGGCATGCAAAATCAAAATGCGGTCTAGTGCACGGGCGAGTACTTTGTTGACTTTATAGTCTTCACAAGGCGTGGAGAACATCATGCGCATAAAGTTTTCACTGTAGTTCAGCGCGTTATGCGGATAGATAAATGGTGTGCCTGTGTTGTATTTAAAAGCCATTGCAACGAGTGTGGGTAGCTTTGCAATCATGCGGATTGCGGATACTTCGCGATGGCGTGGATTGGTGATATCCAGGGAGTCGTGATAGAAGGCGGAAAGCGCGCCTACACAGCCTGTTAATACGGCCATTGGGTGGGAGTCGCGACGAAATCCACGGAAAAAGAAGTGCATTTGCTCATGAACCATCGTGTGTATTTTCACGGTGTCTGAGAATGTATTTTTTTGTGTAAGGGTGGGTAACTCACCTTTTAGTAGTAGATGGCAGACTTCTAAAAAATCACAGTGTCTAGCTAGCTGCTCGATAGGATAGCCGCGATGTAGTAATTGGCCTTTATCGCCATCAATGTAGGTAATAGCTGAGCTGCAGGCTGCAGTCGACATAAAACCTGGGTCGTAGGTAAATTTTCCAGTTTGCTCATAGAGTTTGCGAATATCAATTGCATCAGGACCTATTGACCCAGTAAGAACTGGCAAATTTTTTGCGCCAGAAGCCTCATCGCTAAAAGAAATGGTGGCGGTGCTGCGAGAAGTAGGGGTCATAGTATTTCCTGTAATGAAGGCGATTGCATATCGTGTGTGAATGGAGTTCTCACGCCACGGTTACAGCAGATTTTCTGGTTCGTGTAGTTTTAGCCGTGGTGGTTTTTTTGGGTGCTGCTTCTTTTTTCTCAAATTCAAAGCCGATAGTGTGATCCGCTTCTTTTTTAACTAAAAATGCTTTGAAGTTGCGGCCTGTACGGGCAGATTTAAAGCCTGTGAGTAAATCGGTGCGGCCTTCGCTCAGGAGCTTATGCATTTGTTCATGATCAATAATTTGCTGTAAGACCACGATGCCAGAGCGGAAGGTGCAGCTTTTAGATGGCCCTACACTGTGCTCGCAGACATAGTGCATGCCGTGTTCAAAAACACGGCTATTGCATTTTGGACAGGGGCCTATGGATTCTTGCTTGCTGAAATCCGGTGCGGGGCCTGAATCTTCTTGCGTCTCTTGGCCGAAATCAAATTCGAGTTTGAAATTTTGTATCTCTTCATCAAAAGACAGCTTGAGCTGCGCAGCAAAAGGGCGCCCCATTTTGCTGCGAAATCCCGATAGAGGTCCGAGTTGCTTGTTTTGCAGGAGCTCTTCTATCTCTGGAATTTCAAATTGCCGCCCTGCAGGGGATTTCGTCACGGAAAACGCACACTGCGTGCAGGAAAAGCGGCGATAGTTTTCTTTGACTTCGCTGCCGCAATGCGGGCAGGGCGTGTGCAGCGTGGTGTAGTCACCGGGTATCGTATCGGAGTCATATTCTTTGGCTCTTTTTACGATGATTTGGGTCATGCGTGCGATGTCTTGCATAAATTCATCGCGCGCAAGTTGGCCTTGTTCGATTTGGGCTAATTTAAATTCCCAATCTCCTGTGAGCTCGGGAGCAGTGAGCTCCTTCACACGCAAGCCACGCAAAAGGGTCATAAGCTGGAATGCTTTGGCCATAGGTTGGAGCTCTCGTCCTTCCCGTACTATGTATTTTTCAGTCAATAGGCCTTCAATGATGGCTGCGCGGGTAGCAGGGGTTCCTAAGCCTTTTGTTGCCATCGCTGCGCGTAATTCATCATCTTCAATACGCTTGCCTGCACCTTCCATCGCTGCTAGTAAACTTGCTTCGTTGTAGCGTGCAGGTGGTTTGGTGGTGAGGCCATTGGATTGTATGTCTTCAGTTTGAATACGCTCACCAGGGATCAGCGCCACGAGTTGATCTTGGTCGCCTTCTTGGCTCTCGCGTCCATATACTTGTAGCCAACCCGGAGAGGTTAAAACTTTGCCTTCTGTTTTAAAAGAATGCCCAAGTACCTGGGTGATGCGTGTGGTGATTTGATAATGGGCGGCAGGGAAAAAAACGGCTAAAAAGCGGCGCACCACTAATTCATAGAGCTTTTGTTCTGGTTCAGAAAGTGCACCAGGCATTTGCAGGGTAGGGATGATAGCGAAGTGATCGCTGACCTTACTATTGTCAAAAATACGGCGGTTAGGCTTGGCCCATCCCTCTTTAAGGATTGTTTTTGCAAGGGGTTCCCACTTTGTTTCTTGCTGTAGGGCCTCAAGCGTGTTTTTTGCCGTCTCGACATAATCTTGAGGCAGTGCACGGGAATCGGTACGGGGGTAAGTGAGGACCTTATGCTTTTCATATAAGGCTTGCGCGATGCCCAGGGTATTTTTGGCGGAAAAGCCAAATCGGCTATTTGCCTCACGCTGCAGGCTGGTTAGATCAAACAGTAAAGGCGAAAGCTGTGTGGAGAGCTTTGACTCTTCTGTGGCGGTACCGATCTGTTCGCGGCACGCTACGACTATCGATTCTGCAGCGGCCTGGCTCCAGAGTCGAGAATCGCGCTGCTCAGGGTCCGTTTCTTGTTTTTTGAACTTAGGATCGAACCAGCGTCCCTCATACATCCCAGCTGCACACATAAACTGTGCATGGACTTCCCAATAATCGCGAGGGATAAATTTGCGGATTTTCTCTTCGCGCTCAACAACGATAGACAGAGTAGGGGTTTGTACGCGCCCGACTGTTGTTAGAAAAAAACCTCCATCCTTGCTATTAAATGCAGTCATGGCACGCGTGCCATTGATACCAACCAACCAATCGGCCTCAGAGCGGCAGCGCGCAGCATGTGCGAGGGGTTGCACCTCTGCATCGCTGCGCAGGCGCGTGAAGCTCTCTCGGATAGCCTGCTTGGTCATGGATTGCAGCCAGAGTCGCTCGATCGGAAGTTTGGATTTAGCGTGCTGAACGATCATGCGAAAGATAAGTTCTCCCTCGCGCCCTGCATCGCAGGCATTGATCAAGCGGTCAATATCTTTGCGTTTGATGAGTTTGGTGAGCGCTTTAAGGCGTGCTTCGCTCTTTGCAATAGGTTCTAAATCAAAGTGTGGCGGAATGACGGGCAAATGCGCGAAGCTCCATTTCCCACGTTTGACATCGTATTCGTCGGGTGCTTTGATCTGGAGTAAGTGGCCAATAGCCGAAGAGATCACGTACTCTTCGTTTTCAAAGTAGTCCTCTTTTTTGGTAAAGCCTCCGAGCGCCCGCGCAATATCGCTGGCAACAGAAGGTTTTTCCGCAATGATTAAGGCTTTAGGCATGGCAGGCAGAGGTAGCAAAAAAGAGAATTAAAAAGGAAGTCAGAATATACAATCAATGAAAAAGCCGGAGGATATAGGGAATGCGCAATGATTTCGAGCAGTTTGGCTTTGAAAATTGGTCTGACTTCCCTTAGATTCACCTTATTTTTCGCAAAATCAACACTATTCTTGGCGCTAGAGCACTTTAAAAAGTGCCGAAAAAGCGCCAATGGTCGATTCTAGAGGCGCTTTTTATATTACCAGTGCACGGGTCTTTTGAGTGCGCTACATTGCCATTTCACTATAAGGCTCAAATCGGGTGGGTGGCGTATTAGAGGACCCATTGGCATTACTATGTAACGACAGTGCCGAGGCTGCGGCTGATAAAGAGGGCGCATAAAAAGGCGCAGCGCTGTGATGGTGAGGGCGGCGGCGATAAATTTTAAGTGCATCCGTATTGAGCGCCTGATCTACTTCCCCTTTGATGTAATTCAAAATATGCCGAAAGGCAGTACTAAAGTAGAGCTCATAATTTTCGCGCTCGACATACCCAATATGCGGTGTGCAGATCACATTCTCCATACGCAATAAGCTATAGCCTTGTAAGATGGGTTCATGTTCGTAAACATCAATGGCTGCCATTCCAGGGCGACCGTGTCCTAGCGCGCTGAGTAGGGCGTTTTCTCTGATCAACTCCGCGTGGCTGGTATTTACAAACAAAGACGTAGGTTTCATCAATAGCAGATCATTGCGCGTTATTACGCCCCGCGTGTGTGCAGTTAGCGGAAGATGCACACTTAATATATCGCTTTCTGCAAACAACTCAGCCTTATTCTTAGCAATATCCAAGCCTACTGCTTGCGCGGTTTGCATATCACGCTCTGAGCCATACACCATGACCTTCATGCCGAATACACGCCCATAGCTTGCGACTAATTTGCCAACATCTTCATAGCCTAAAATACCCAGGGTCTGCCCCTGCAGCACTTGCCCCAAACCAAAATTAGCAGGCATAGAGGTGCTTTTTAAGCCAGATTGTTGCCACGCGCCTTGCTTTAAGCTAGCCACATAGTGAGGAATGCGGCGTTGGGCTGCCATGATCAGTGCCCAGGTAAGTTCGGCTGTAGCAGTCGGCGAATCGCTGCCCTCAAAGACAATAATGCCGCGCTCAGTACAAGCAGGAATATCAATATGTTCTCCTGTCTTGCCCATTTGGCTAATTACTAGCAGTTGTGGCAAGCGGTCGAGCAATTGCGCGGTGATATGAGTGCGGTTTCCTATTAAGACCAGTATTTCAGTTTCCGCTAATCGACTTGAAAGCTGACCAATACCTCGGACGGTGTTGTTAAATACCTTAACATCATGCCCTTGTAGCCAACTAAAGCAATTGAGCTTACGGGCTGCATCTTGGTAGTCATCTAAAATCGTAATTTTGAGCCCAGCCGATGCAAAATGGCTGGGGTGATGATCGTGACCATGGCCGCGTTTTTGGTCAACAACATTGCGCTCGCCCCCCTGTATCGGGGAGGGTGTTTGTGGCGAGCTATGGGGCCGATCTTGCAAACGGTCCATAAGTGGTGAAAAGAAAATATCCATGAGCCTGTCTCCCTGGCTTCTATTGTTATGGACACAGCTGTGCCTTAGCGGTTTTAAAACCTTTTTTGGGACCCATTTAAGGGGCCTCTTATTATTGGGATCTTTATGTGATCCTTTACTTTTTTAAATTGAAATGCTCTTTAATGCGCACTAAAAAAAATGCCCATCGTAAGACAGGCAAAATCTAAACCAGTCTTAGGGCGTGTCCTCAATCGCCTCAAAGATGGGCCCTTTTGGGCGATTGAGGATATGCCCTAGAACCTATTCAAAGTTTTTCGCTGGTAGCCGATGACAGTGTTTGCCATTGACCGTTTACGACTTTGTATAGGGTAATGCGTGCATCTTTTAAATTGCCGTGCTGATCGTAAGCAAATTCCTTTGTTGTCACGCCTGGGCGCTCGATTTTTGCTAAGAAGGGCAAATAACGTGCTGGCTCCGTAGAATTTGCATTTTGCATTGCATGAAATAAGGCCATTGCGCCGTCGTAAGCATAAGGCGCATACACCTGAACCTCTTCATGAAATGCAGCCTTGTATTGGTCGATAAATGCTTTGCCACCTGGCATATTCTCAAGAGGTAGCCCTGCTAGCGATACGATGGTTCCTTCTGCAGCACGCCCTGCAATTTTCAAAAATGCTGGGGTTTTTGCCATATCACCTGCTATGAAATGGGCCTTTAAACCTAAAGCACGCATTTGTATGGCCATGGATGCTGCCTGCCTATCTGCTCCACTATAAAAAATGGCATCCGGTTGGCTGGTTTTGAATTTAGTCAAAATAGCTTTGAAATCCGTTGCCTGATCGCTAGTAAATTCATGCGCAATAATGGTGGCCCCTGCTGCTTTGGCCGCTTTTGCAAACTCATCCGCTAAGCCTTGCCCGTATGCAGTACGGTCGTCTATGACAACCATGCGCTTAAAGCCCAAAGTTTTAGCTGCATATTTCCCCGCTACCTGACCTTGCTGCGCATCGGAGGTCATCATGCGGAAAGTGGTTTTAAAACCTTGCATCGTGTATTTCGCTGCAGTTGCCATCGATATCTGAGGAATACCTGCTTGGGCATAATCTCGTGAAGCGGGGATGGTAGTCCCGGAGTTAAAGTGTCCAAGCATGCCTTTGATACCATCATCGATCAGCTTTTGCGCCACGATCTTCGCTACACGCGGGTTGGCTTGGTCATCGGCTATAACGAGATCGATCTGAATGGGGTGACCGGCAATCATTGGATGGCTAGCATTGAAATGCTTGGCGGCCAAAATAATGCCGTTCTGAAAATCCCGTCCGTAGTGTGCTTCTGGCCCTGTTAGCGGGCTAGCAACCCCGATTTTTACCTGCCGGGTATTGGCTGGCGCGCTTGCCCCATTACTCGCAGTAAGTGCTGCTGCATGCGAACTGAATGCGCCGGATAACAGTGCGAAAGCGCTAGCTGTCGCTGCTATTAAACGGTGTATTGAGCGCGTCTTACGCTGCGTTTTGCTCTGTGTAAACACGTGCTGCATAGCGAATCTCCTAAGTGCGGCACCCTCTCAAATTTCCTGATGGCCAGGATACTAGCGGCAGTTCGCCAGAGGGTAAATGTTAAAAAAGCCTTTAAAGACCCGTTATGTTATCTGCTAAAACGGCAAAAGCGTGATGGAATAAAGCATTGATGCCTACCTATGAGGTCAGTCCAAGAACGATCTGTGCCTATTTTGCGCATTTGCAAGGTGCAAAAGTGCCTTTTCAGAAAATCGTCTTTAAGGCAAATCAAAACTTTAAAAATATAATCCTGCATATGCAGGTTTCAAAAGGCCTGCGGTCATCATGTTGGGGTTCCTTCGTCACCACCAACCTACCGAGATGCATATGTAAAAAGGGTTAACCAAACTCCATCAACCACAAGAAAAGGCAAAGAACGGTAGGTTGGTGGTGACGAAGGAACCCCAACATGCAAGCTACTGCGCCCTTGATAACCGGCTTACAGATTATCAAAACTCGATAGGATCCACTTCAATTGACCAATGTAACACCCCTTTTAGTGAGTGTAATAAAGGTTGCCACAAAGAAAGCAAAGTTTGTAGAGCAGAGCGTGAAGTGCTCTCTAATAGCAGCTGCGCGCGGTGCTGGTTCATTACTTTGCTCATGCTAAGGGCAATAGGATCGTAGCGGGTGACCCGTTCAGCGCCTGGGAGCGCTGCGAGTAGTTCTGCGGCATGCGACAAGAAATTCAATGCGCCTTCCAGTGTACGTGCTTGGGCGCGCAACATGGCCTGATAGGTAAAGGGCGG
Source organism: Mycoavidus cysteinexigens (assembly GCA_031963045.1). GTDB lineage: Bacteria > Pseudomonadota > Gammaproteobacteria > Burkholderiales > Burkholderiaceae > JASSUD01. The sequence goes on along the minus strand of JASSUK010000015.1, from coordinate 269,027 downwards.
CAGCTGTGCGGCAGAGCGTTCTGCGAGAAGGCTGTTTGCAAAACACGCGTAATCATGACGCATGAGTGCATCATACAATGGGTGATTCGGATAGCGCGTTTGAATAAGGACTTCGCCGTGTCCAGTGCGTCCTGCACGTCCGCTTGCTTGCATAATCTGTGCAAATAGCCGCTCGCTGGCCCGAAAATCATGTGAAAAAAGCGCCGCATCTGCATTGAGTATGCCTACTAAGGTAACGCGCTTGAAATCATGACCTTTTGCGATCATTTGCGTGCCAATTACCACATCTACTTCTTGATTTGCTATCGACTGGAAAAGTGCAATGGCACTGCCTTTTTTGCGAGTGCTATCGGCATCGATGCGCAGAATGCGCGCCTCTGGTAGGGCTTGGCTCAACGTTTCTTCAAGCCGTTGTGTACCACGGCCTAAAGGAGCTAAATCCATATTTCCACAGTCAGGGCACACTCTAGGAATACGGGTTTTCTCTCCACAATGGTGGCAGCGCATACAGTGCTCTGCGCTATGGAGTACCCGTGCACTAGCGCAGTGTGGGCAACCAGAAACCCATCCACAAGCCTCGCAACTGAGCACAGGGGCGTAACCCCGTCGGTTTAAAAAAAGCAAACTTTGTTCTTGTTTGGTAAGTCTTTCCTGCAAAGCCTTTAGCAAAGGGGTAGAGATGCCTTCAAAGGCACTTTTTTGCCCCAGTCGTTGTGCTGCTTCCATATCGATTAATCGTACTGTAGGCAGGATGGCATTCGTTACGGCGCGTTTTGTTAATGTTAGGTGCGTATAGCGGTGACGCTGGATTTGTCTCCATGTCTCTAAAGAAGGCGTGGCCGAGCCTAAAACAATCGGAATATTGAGCTGCTTAGCTCGCCAGAGTGCGAGATCTCGGGCCGAATACCGCACCCCTTCTTGTTGTTTATAGGCTGCATCATGCTCTTCATCGACGATGATTATGGTTAGTCGAGTAAATGAAGCCAAAACCGAAAGCCTGGTACCCAGCACAATGCGAGCACTGCCGTTATGGGCAGCTAACCAATGCTGAGTGCGCTGTGTTTCAGTTAAATTACTATGCAAAGTCACAATGCTAGAAGCAGGCCAGTGCGCAAACCTTTTTCGAAAAAGCGCCTCAAATTGAGGGGTCAAGTTGATTTCAGGTACGAGTACTAACGCCTGGGCTGTGGGTTCATGCTCAAGGCGTTGTGCTAAGGCTCTTAAATACACCTCGGTTTTACCGCTACCTGTAATGCCGTGCAACACGAAAGGTAAAAAACCTTTTGCTTGCTCGATGCAATGCAGTGCTGCAGCTTGTTCCTCATTGAGGGGCGGTGGGTGGGAGTCTGGGTGGGATATATTCACGCATTCTGCAGAAAGTGCGCTTGGCTGATGCGAAGAGTCCAGCGCATGAGAAGGCGCTGGATACTCTTTTGCGCGTATTTCAGAAATATCTAGAGAAGGGCGCTTTTTCCACTGTGCAACGAGACGGATATTCTTAGGCAGCGCAGGCAATGCAACCGCCCCAAAAGGGCGCTGATAATACTTGGAGGCAAACTCAATGAGTGCATGCCAGGAAGGAGCCAGGCATTTGTAGGCCAAACACAACTCATCAATAGGGCGTAAACGCTCAATGGGTAAGGTGCTTTTTTGCGATATGGAAGCGATTAATCCAACCAGCTGACGTTTTCCAAAAGGCACTCGCACTAGCTGCCCTAACTGAGGATGCAGCGCTGCCGGACATAGATAGTCAAACAAAGTGGGCAGCGGATGATTGAGTGCAACTCCAACGATCAAATCAGTCATACCTAGCAGGTGTACTTTTGAGGGGCTGTTTTTGTGATAAAAATCGAGTCATTTTAAGAGTCGTCTTGTGTGCAGGGTGTTTGCGGAGAATACAAGGTACTTTTCAACAGGGTTATCCACAAGATATGTGGATAGCTTTTGTGTTTTTGAAGGGGGTAAGGTACTTGCTTTTTTTCGTTAGTCAATGATGCTACGCAGGTATTCAAGAAGATAGTGGTGCGCGTGTTGGGGTTCCTTCGTCACCACCAACCTACCAAGATGGCTATGTCAAAGGGTTCTATTAAACGCTACTGACCATAAGAGAGGCAAAGGACGGTAGGTTGGTGGTGAGGCACGAACCCCAACATGCGCGCCACCGACTTTTAATCTTTGCGCTCTGCTTATCAACAACTCACCGTTGTGCTGCACGGCTGGCAGTATGCACCTCATCGACCATGGCCTCTACGTGCTCGATGGGGGTTATTGGAAGTATGCCGTGACCAAGATTAAAAATATGGCCTGGGTTGGGGCCGTAGGCTTGTAGCACATTGCGCACTTCAGCCCGCACAGCCTGTGTACTAGACAACAGTATCATGGGATCCAGATTGCCTTGCAAAGCAGTATGCGAGCCTGTGTTCATACTCGCATGATAGGTTGCTACACGCTCTCTGGCTTTGCTCAAAGAAGTGGTCCAGTCCAGACCCACTGCATCGGCTTGGCAGCTGAGAATGCGTTCTAACCATTGGCCGCCGCCTTTGGTAAAGACGATGATGGGAGGGCGCGTGGCTGGGTTAGGGTAGCGGCTGTGTAGGTCTGCCACGATGCGTGCGGTGTAGTGTAGCGAAAACGTATCAAATGCTTGGTCAGCTAATACGCCGCCCCATGTATCAAAAATCATCACGGCATTGACCCCCGCCTCGATTTGCGCGATTAGGTAAGCAGATAGCGCGCGTGCGTTGATATCGAGAATGCGATGCAGTAAGTCAGGCCGCGTATAGAGCATGGATTTGATAGTGCGAAAATCCGCAGATTTCCCTCCTTCCACCATATAACAAGCCAAAGTCCAGGGGCTACCTGCAAAACCGATGAGTGGGAGCTTTTGATGGCCTTCTGCTGTGGTCAGCTCGCGCCGAATTTGTTTGATGGTCGTACTTACATACGGCAAACTGGCTTCGATGTCCGGTACTTTTAGTGCATTGATTTGGGCTTCATCTCGAACCGCATTTTCAAAACGGGGTCCTTCGCCTGCTGCGAAAGAAAGCCCTAAGCCCATAGCATCGGGTACGGTCAGAATATCTGAAAATAAGATCGCAGCATCTAGTGGAAAGCGCGCTAAGGGCTGCAGCGTGACTTCTGTTGCGGTATCAGGGTTTTTCATCAACGCTAAAAAACTGCCTGCACTTGCACGCAATGCTTTGTACTCGGGTAAGTACCGGCCCGCTTGTCGCATGAACCAAACAGGGGTGTACTCTGTAGGTTGGCAGCGCAATGCACGCAAAAAGACATCATTCAGAAGATGGGGGGGGGAGGAAGCAGGCGTCATAGTGCATTAAAAATAAAAAGAGAGCCTAGACGGCAAAGAGCCAATTAGCCTCTCAAAGTAACCAAAATAAGATCGTCTTGTGCTTTAGAGCACGGCCATTTCAAGCTGAGTCGGCTGGGCTTGAGCAGAAAGGTCTACGTCATAATCAATAATCAGCGGTGCGTGGTCGCTGAATTTCGTATCTTTAAAAATGGTTGCTTGGGTCGCTTTTGCGGCTATGTCTGGTGTGGCGATCTGATAATCGATGCGCCAACCTACATTGTTAGCATAGGCTTGCCCACGTTGACTCCACCATGTGTATTGCTCTGGGCGAGGGTCGAGTTGTCGGAATACATCTACATATTGTTCCTCAAATAAAGTGCTCAACCATGCTCTTTCCTCGGGAAGAAAGCCCGAGTTCTGGCGATTGCCTCGCCAATTTTTAAGGTCAATTTCTTGGTGCGCAATATTGATATCGCCGCATAAAATCACCTCGCCTTTTTGCTTTAAAGCAGCCAGATGGGGCATGAATACATCCATGAACCGGAATTTGGCGAGCTGGCGTTCTTCGGAGCTAGAGCCTGAAGGGGCATATACGGACACAATGGAGAGTGGGCGCTCATTACCGGGGCGCTCAAAAATGGCTTCGACGTAGCGCCCTTCTTTATTGAATTCATCATTGCACGCAGCGTGCGCAAAGCCTATTTGGACAGTATGAGGTACGGTTTTGGTATAGATGCCTACGCCGCTATATCCCTTTTTTTCAGCATATTGAAAATAGCCGTTATAGCCCATGGGGCTCAGCAAATCAGCAGTCATATTGGCATGCTGAGCTTTGAGCTCTTGAATGCACACCACATCAGCTTGTTGCTCAGCCAGCCATGTAAAAAAACCTTTTTGACTGGCAGAGCGAATGCCGTTGAGATTGGCAGTGATAATGCGCATTAATTGGAACCCTTACTTTCTTTATATGCAGTCAGTTTCTCTTTAAGTAAACGATTTGCTTCTTGCGGGTTTGCTTTACCTTGAGTCGCTTTCATAAGTTGGCCCACCAGTGCATTGAAAGCCTTGTCTTTGCCGGCACAAAATTCTTCAATAAGCTTAGGGTTGGCTGCTAACACTGCTTCTATTTGTGCTTCAAAGGCCGCACCTGAGGTAACTTGCGCCAAGTTTTGCTCGGTAATCAGTTGACCTGCTGCATCGTCGGCGTGGCTTGGGTGAGTGGGGTTTTCGAGATGCAAGGAAGCGATTTCCCACATCTGCTGCAACACTTCTTTCGCTGTTTTATTTGAAATACGCCCCTCTAATTGGTAAGCGATCAGTTTAGCGAGCTGTACGGGCGATACCGCACCCGTTTCTATGCTTTGCGCATGGCGATTGAGTTGTGCACTCACTTCACCCATGACCCAGCGTGCAACAACTTGAGCGTGCTCGGCCCCTAATTGCGTAACGACGGCTTGGTAGTATTTTGAGAGTCCTGCAGAAGAAGTGAGGAGTGCAGCATCTGCATCGGATAATCCGTAAGCTTGTATAAAACGTGCACGCACGGTATCAGGAAGCTCAGGCAGCGCATTGCGCTCTTCTTCAATCCATGCCGCATCTATGGACAGGGGCAATAAATCAGGATCGGGGAAGTAGCGGTAATCATGCGCATCTTCTTTGCTGCGCATGACCTGTGTTTCATGGCGGCTGGGGTCATAGAGGCGCGTTTCTTGTTGTACTTGCCCTCCCGCTTCAATCACACGGATCTGGCGCTGCGCTTCATACTCAATGGCCTCTTCTAAAAATCGAAAAGAATTAAGATTTTTGATTTCCACGCGGGTGCCTAGCTTTTCTTGTCCTTTGCGGCGTACAGAGATATTTGCATCGCACCGGAACGAGCCTTCTTGCATATTTCCATCACAAATACCTAGCCACATGACTAATGCGTGTAGCGTCTTGGCATAGGCTACCGCTTGCGCTGCACTGCGCATATCTGGCTCGGTGACGATCTCCAGTAAAGGCGTGCCAGCGCGATTCAAATCAATACCTGTTAATCCAGGAAAATTACTATGCAGAGATTTCCCCGCATCTTCTTCAAGATGCGCTCGTGTCAGATGGATGGTCGTCGGCATTGAGTCTTGGGCAGATTGCTCAGTGCCAGACGCGGACGCTATAGCAGGAATGGTAATGGTGCCCCCTATGACAACAGGGTGTTCATACTGACTGATTTGATAGCTTTTTGGCAGATCAGGGTAGAAATAATTTTTACGGGCAAAAATACTGCGGGGTGCAATCGTGGCGCCCACGGCTAGGCCAAAACGGATCGCATATTTCACTGCTTGACGATTCATCAGCGGTAAAACGCCGGGAAGTGCCAGATCTATATGGCAAGCCTGTGTATTAGGCTCTGCACCGAAGCGTGTGGAGGCGCCTGAAAAAATTTTTGAAGCTGTAGAGAGCTGTGCATGCGTCTCTAAGCCGATAACTATTTCCCAATCCATTTCAATTCCGTAAGCAATAATTTTATTCTGGCTGGTACAGCCTGTTTTTAGAACCTGTTTAGAGTCTCCCAAAAGGGCTCATCTTCGGGGCCGTGCGGTGCAAGGTATTCACTGTACTTAAATACAGTTCCGGTCCCTGTGCTCCTGCTCCCCCAAATATGAACCCTTTTGGGAGACTCTAAACAGGTTCTTAGGCAAATTGGGCAGGCAATTTGGTGTGCCAGTCTGTTTGGCGTTGGAAGGCATGTGCAATTTGTAATAAACGCGCTTCACTTAAATGCGGGCCAATAAGTTGTAATCCTAAAGGTCTGCCGTGTTCACCAAAGCCACAGGGGATGCTCATGCCTGGCAAGCCTGCAAGGCTAGCTGAGAGCGTATAAATATCCGCTAAATACATATGAACGGGATCACGCTCTTTTTCGCCTAGATTCCATGCGACATTCGGCGCAGTCGGCCCCATCAATACATCACATTGTGTAAACGCATGTTCAAAATCTAAGGCAATAATTCGGCGGATTTTTTGTGCCTGTACATAGTACGCATCGTAATACCCTTGAGAGAGTACATAGGTGCCTGTGAGGAGGCGGCGCTTCACTTCCGGCCCAAAGCCTTCGGCTCTGGTTTTTTTGTACATATCGGACAGATCGCCATAATTTTTTGCGCGATAGCCATACCGTACTCCGTCAAAGCGAGCCAAGTTTGAAGAGGCTTCTGCGGGGGCAATGACGTAATACACCGGGATAGAAAGAGCTGTGTTGGGTAAAGAGAGATCGATCAGCGTAGCACCTAGTGACTCGTACATTTTCAGGGCATGGTGAACGGTTACACCAACCTGTGCATGGAGTCCGTCACTAAAATATTCCTTAGGCAAGCCGATACGTAGGCCTGCGAGAGGTTTATCGGGGAGGGCTGCATAGGGTTTTGGAGTACGAGTGTCGCCTTGCCATGTGCAATTCAAATAACGGGTGAAATCTTCGGTAGGCAGGGCCAGCGTGGTGGAATCGTGTTCATCATGTCCTGCAAGCGCGCCTAACAGTAATGCACAATCTTCAGCAGAACGTGCCATAGGCCCAGCTTGATCGAGCGAGGAGGCAAATGCAATCATGCCGTAGCGCGAAATACGCCCATAGCTAGGTTTTAAGCCCGTAATGCCTGTTAAGGCTGCCGGTTGGCGAATAGAGCCTCCCGTGTCCGTGCCCGTGGCAGCTGGCGCTAAGCCTGCGGCTACCGCAGCAGCAGAGCCTCCTGAGGAGCCTCCTGGCACGGCTTTGCAATCCCAAGGGTTGAGAACCGGGCCAAAAAAAGAATCTTCATTGGAAGAGCCCATGGCAAACTCATCCAAATTGGTTTTGCCTAAGCACACCATTCCTGCGTCGGCTAACCGCGTAACAGCCGTTGCATCAAAGGGGCTGCGGTAATGTTCTAGCATCTTAGAGGCGGCGGTTGTGCGCCAGTCGCGTGTCACAAAGATATCTTTATGTGCGATTGGAATGCCTGTGAGAGGGCCTTGTGTGCCTTGCGCTATAGATTTATCCGCTTTTGCAGCCGCTTTTAGAGTCGGCTCGGGATTCACATCTAAAAAGGCATTGAGTGAGCTTGCTGATTGGATGCGCGCCAGGAAATGGTGCGCTAATTCAGTCGCGGAGAAAACACCTGCATCGAGCGCAGCGCGCAGTTCGGTAAGCTGTTTTGAGTGCATGGGAAGAATGGGGCGAAAAAAGCAAAAAATACGAAATGAAAAAGCAGGCGCGGTAAGTCCGGCTGGCGACCGAACCTAACATGCACCTTCGATAATTGGAAGACGTGCCTATGCGGCAGTCCCTCATAAAAGAACGTAGGGCGTGCCCTAGAGATGCGACAACGCAGCTCAAAGGTAAAACAAACAGAGCGCTCAGTGTTTTTGGCTACGCGTAGATCAGACTATTCCAATACTTTAGGGACGAGGTACAGTCCATTTTCAGCAGAAGGTGATAGCGCTTGATAGCTATCTCGATCTACTTTTTCTGTGACCGTATCTGTGCGAAGAGGCAAAGCGAGTGCGCTCTGATTATGCGCTAATTGCACGAGTTCTAGAGGATGTGCTAGCGGAGCAATAGTATCGGTATCGATGATTTGTATTTTTTCAATCAGCCCAAACAAACGATTCAGATGCTCGAGCATGACAGGTGCTTCCGTTTCAGACAACTCGATTTGTGCGAGCTCAGAAATATGATGTATATCAGATAAAGACAAAGACATGTGACAGGCCAAAGAGCAGCGGCTTCTGAGAACGCGTTTTTCAGGTCGTTCTCAAACCGCTCCTGATGAAAAAAGAGACAAAAAAACCAGATAAAAGAGGCTTGGTTATGCATGGTGCATGCGGAAAAATACACCTGAATAGACGTTTAGAAGGTCCATTGAACCTGCTTTAATGGATTCAAGCATTCTGAAAACAAGCTAAAAACGCAATTTTCCCAGCAGAACCTTAAAAATTATAAGGTATGATTGCACTCTTTATTAAATTCAGCGATTCTACCGTCGTTTTTATTTTTTAATAGTGCATGAGGCAATTTGGTTTGCTGTGCTTTATGCTGCGAATGTGGTGCGCTGTATGTTTTTTTGTTAGTTTTATTTATATTTCCCCTTTTTCACTAGGCTTGGTCTTAGATACACAGATGCACGGTGTGCAAGCCAAGCTTTTATTTTTGGTTGTTTTTTTACCTATATTGGGTAATTGAAAACAGCCGCGAGCATAACAGGACCCACAATGTTCGGCTTTTTGCGCAGCTTTTTTTCTGATGACTTGGCTATTGACCTTGGTACCGCGAATACACTGATTTACCGGCGTGGCAAGGGTATTGTTCTGGATGAGCCTTCTGTGGTGGCGATCCGCCAAGAAGGAGGGCCAAATGGCAAAAAAACTATTCAGGCAGTAGGTAAAAAAGCGAAGCAGATGCTAGGTAAAGTGCCTGGTAACATCGAAGCCATTCGCCCAATGAAAGATGGGGTGATTGCTGACTTTACCGTTACTGAGCAGATGATCAAGCAGTTCATCAAAATGGCACATGAATCGCATATCTTTTCTCCCTCTCCTCGCATCATTATCTGTGTGCCTTGTGGATCTACTCAAGTCGAGCGCCGTGCTATTAAAGAAGCCGCGCACGGAGCGGGTGCTTCCCAAGTCTATTTAATTGAAGAGCCGATGGCAGCGGCTATCGGTGCAGGCTTGCCGGTCTCTGATGCAACTGGATCGATGGTGGTAGATATCGGTGGTGGTACTACTGAAGTGGGCGTTATTTCCTTAGGGGGTATCGTTTACAAAGGTGCTGTGCGTGTAGGTGGTGACAAATTTGATGAGGCGATCGTCAATTACATTCGCCGAAACTATGGCATGCTTATCGGTGAGCAAACTGCTGAAGCGATTAAAAAAGAGATCGGCTATGCTTTCCCCGCGACCGAAATGAAAGAAATGGAAGTGAAGGGGCGTAATCTCTCCGAAGGTATTCCACGTAGCTTTACCATCTCCGGAAATGAAATCCTCGAAGCATTGACTGACCCATTGAATCAAATTGTATCTGCTGTCAAAATCGCTCTTGAGCAAATTCCTCCTGAGCTGGGTGCTGATATTGCCGAGCGTGGCTTAATGCTCACGGGCGGTGGCGCACTGCTCAATGATCTCGATCGTCTTTTAGCAGAAGAAACAGGCTTGCCTGTTTTAATAGCTGAAGATCCTCTGACCTGTGTGGTGAGAGGATGTGGGATGGCACTAGAGCGCATGGATAAATTGGGTAGTCTTTTCTCCTACGAATAAAATAGACCTCTATCGCTTCCCCGTAGAAGCATTATTCCTCCCAGCCAGTATTAGTGTACTGGCATCAAAGGAATTCCTGCGATAGAGGTCTAATGAGCGCATATTTGCGCAGCTAGGGCTCTTTGCTTATTTTATTTTTGGTGCTTATTTTGGCGCTCTTCCATGGAACACAGTCCGCCGCATCTCTTTAGGCAAGGTCCCTCGGCCTTTTTACGCTTGCTCATATGTGTGGCATTGGCGTGTGGGCTTCTTGTTTCAGATGCCCGTTTTCGCTTATCAGAGACCTTGCATCAAGCAATTGGTATTGTTATTTACCCGTTGCAGCAGGTTGCACTTTGGCCTCGCGATATGGTTTTGAATCTCACGGGCTTCTTCACCACTACGCGATCCCTGCAAACCGAAAATGAAATCCTGAAGACCCGTAATCTCAAATTGGCGCTAGAAGCGCTGCAAGCAGAGCAGCTACAAATAGAAAATGTCCATTTGCGTGCTTTGTTGCATCTTTTGCCACGTGCAGCAGCAGGCGCTGTGGTCGCCGAAGTACGCTATGAAGCACGAGATCCCTTTATTCAAAAAGTGATTGTGGATCATGGTGAGCGCGATGGCGTACAGATTGGTTCCCCCGTAATAGATGATGAAGGGGTGCTGGGCCAAATTACGCGTGTTTATCCGCTGCAATCTGAAGTGACACTCATTACCGATAACGATCAGTCTGTGCCTGTGCAGTTAATACGCACGGGCTTACGTGGTTTGATATCCGGCAATATGCACGGCGAGGGTCTCGTTTTGCGTTTTGTACCTGCTACCGCAGATGTTCAGCCAGGAGACGAGCTGGTCACCAGTGGACTAGATGGAGTGTTTCCCGCTGGAATTCCAGCGGGAAAAATTACGAGAGTGTTGCGCCAAACAGGTGTTGAATTTGCGCAAGTATTTTGTATGCCTACAGCCTTAACGCGTGGCCCGCGTCAAGTATTGATATTGGACTATAAAAAACCGTTAGCACCGCCTCCACACACAGATATCAACCCCTCTCCTTCTGCCACGCCCACTTCTCTATCTCCTATTCAAAAATCTTCTACTAAAGCGTCTGCAAAAGTTGCTCATAAAGTAGAGAAGCCTGATACGGTTGTTTCAGCTACTGGCCTGAAGGAAGCGCCTCCTACTTTTATGCTGCCAGCTAGTCCTAACACTACCACCCAAGGGGTGCAGCCGTGATCCATCCAAAAAATGATCCGCAATATATTTTATTGCCTGCGAACCCATGGTTTATTGCACTGAGTCTGGTAGTAGCGATTTTTTTGAATCTACTTCCTTGGAGCCGTATGCTAGCGTTACCTGATTGGGTAGTGTTGGTTTTATTGTTTTGGAATATTCATCAGCCGCGTCGAGTAGGGATGAGTATAGCCTTTGGCCTTGGGCTGATGATGGATGTGCATCATGCTAATTTATTGGGTGAGCATGCGCTGGCTTACACGCTTTTATCGTATGGCGCCATTGCCATTCACCGCCGCATTCAGTGTTTTGGCATTGTTGGGCAAGCGCTGCATGTGTTTCCGCTTTTGATGTTGGCCCATATTGTGCCTTTTATTATTCGCTTACTGATGGGCGCACCTTTCCCTGGGTGGATTTATATTTTTCCAGGTTGTATAGAGGCATTTCTGTGGCCGTTTACTAGCTGGATATTACTAGCCCCTCTAGCCCCTCAGAGAAGAGCGGCGGATCCAGACGATACGCGCCCTATCTAATCAGAGGGAGTGCCCTCTTTTTTATATCTGCCGTGCTTTTTTTCCATTTTTCCATTTTTTAATTTTGATTAAGCTGCGTGACCGAATTTAAAAATACTGCAAAGCAGCTATGGGATTTCCGGCTTCGGGTCACCACGGCAGGGCTATTCGTTTTTATTTGTTTTGCACTGCTGATTGCCCGTTTTGTCTATTTGCAGGTATGGCACTATCGTCAATATGCGTTGCAGGCCAATGAAAATCGGATCTCGGTAGCGCCGATTACACCTAGCCGAGGATTGATTACCGACCGTAATGGGGTGGTGCTCGCTCGCAATTATTTCGCCTATACGCTGGAAATTACCCCGTCAAAAATCCAGGGTAAGCTTGATGACGTCATTGCACAGATTGGGGAAGTCATACGCATTGAACCAGCAGATTTGCGCCGATTTAAAAAATTTCTAGAAGAATCTAAAAATTTTGAGAGTCTACCCATTCGTATTCGTCTTTCTGACGAAGAAGTTGCTCATTTCGCTAGCCAAAATTTTCGTTTTCCAGGTGTTGCGGTGCGCGCGCGCATGTTTCGACAATATCCGCTAGGAGAAAGTGCTGCGCATGTCATAGGGTATATCGGCCGCATTTCCACACGAGATCAAGAGCAGATCAAAGAGCTTGCCCAACAAAATGAAATGGCTTCTGATCGCTATGATCCACGTTTACGGGCCAATAACTATAAAGGCACCGATTACATAGGAAAAATTGGGATCGAGCAGAGCTACGAAATGGAGCTCCATGGAGCAACCGGTTTCGAAGAAGTCGAAGTAACCGCAGGCGGGCGGCCTGTGCGCTCCCTCTCGCGCAGGCAGCCTACGCCCGGTAATAATTTGATGCTGGCGCTCGATATCAATTTGCAGCAGATTGCGGAGAAGGCTTTTGCTGGAAAACGGGGTGCTTTAGTGGCTATTGAGCCTGCTACGGGCGATGTCCTCGCTTTTGTGTCTGCACCAAGCTTTGATCCCAATTTGTTTGTAGATGGGATTGATCAGCAAGCTTGGGATAACTTGAATAACTCTCCTAATAAACCACTGCTGAATCGGCCTTTGCGTGGCGCGTATCCACCCGGGTCTACTTATAAGCCATTTATGGCATTAGCAGCGCTGACCTCGCATAAACGCACGCCGCAATGGAGTTTTTTTGATCCAGGGTATTACACTGTTGCCAAGCATGTTTTTCGAGATGATGTACGCACAGGGCATGGCCGTGTTGATTTGTATCAGTCCATTGTGGTGTCCTGCGATACGTATTACTACATGCTAGCGCATGAAATGGGTGTGAATGCCATTGCCAGCTTTATGCAACCTTGGGGTTTTGGTCAGATAACGGGCATTGACATCAAGGGGGAAGCGACCGGAGTTTTACCTTCTACGGAATGGAAGAAAAAAGCGTACCACACGCAAGAGTCGCAGCGATGGTATGACGGCGAGACGATCAGCATTGGAATTGGTCAAGGCTATAACTCCTTTACCATGTTGCAATTAGCCCATGCTATGGCCACGCTTGCAAATAATGGCGTGGTGATGAAACCCCATTTAGTGAAAAAAATAGAGCACCCATTGACGCATGAAACCCGTCTGACGGTTCCGCATGCAAGCGCTAAATTAGACGTCAGCCAAGCGCATATTGATTTTGTAAAGCGGGCTATGGTGGGGGTAGTGCAAACGGGTACAGGAGCAATGGCTTTTAAAGGAGCGATGTATCCGGTAGGCGCTAAAACGGGTACAGCGCAGGTATTTTCATTAAGAGGCGGGAAATATCGAGCGCATGCTATTGCCGAAAATCGCCGTGACCATGCGCTAGTTATTGCTTTTGGAAGCATTCCGCCAGGAACCAAGATCAATGGGAAGCCTGTTCAAACTAAAAAAACAGGGGCCGATTCCGTACCTGAAATTGCACTTGCATTGATTGTAGAAAATGGTGGATGGGGTGCGCAGGCTGCCGCCCCCATTGCGCGCAAACTGCTAGATTATTATTTAGTGGATCGCTTTCAGTCTAATGCACCCCCTGTGCCGGTGGCAGCTCCCTCTACGCCACCGCCCGAATTTTTTGTTCCCCAGGCTCCCTCTCACTAGACCTTTCATGGAGTACCGCAGTGCCAACCAAATCGCATCTATGGCTCCATACTATTAAACGTCTTTTAAATGGTTTGGATAAACCGCTTGCGCTGTTTGTCTTCCTGCTTATGAGCATTGGGATGGTTGCGCTTTACAGCGCCAGTTTGGATATGCCAGGTCGCTTGCAAGATCAAATGCGCAATATCGTTGTGACTTTTATCTTGATGTGGGTCATAGCCAATTTGCCGCCACAAACCTTAATGCGTTTAGCCGTGCCGCTGTATACCGTAGGCGTTATCTTGCTAATAGCCGTGGCGCTTTTTGGCCTTACTCGCAAAGGTGCACAGCGCTGGATCAATGTGGGTATGGTTATTCAGCCTTCTGAAATTATGAAAATTGCCATGCCCTTAATGCTGGCTTGGTTTTACCAACAGCGCGAAGGGGATGTGCGCTGGTATTGGCATATTGGAGGAATGCTGCTATTGACCGTTCCTGTAGGTTTAATTGCCACACAACCCGATTTGGGAACCGCCATCTTGGTTTTTGCCTCTGGGTTTTTCGTTATTTTCTTAGCAGGGCTGAGCTTTAGATTAATTTTGCCCATTTTCCTTGCGATGGTTATCGCCATAGGCACTATGCTGGCATTTGAACATAGAATTTGCCAGCCTGGCGTCCAATGGCCTTTACTCCATGATTACCAAAAACATCGCATTTGTACTTTATTAGACCCCACTTCAGATCCTCTTGGAAAAGGATTTCACACGATCCAAGCCGTTATTGCCATCGGTTCTGGAGGCGCACTAGGAAAAGGGTGGCTCAAAGGATCCCAAGCCCATCTTGAATTTATCCCTGAAAAGCATACGGACTTTATTTTTGCAGTTTTCTCCGAAGAGTTTGGGCTCATTGGGGAGTGTGTACTGATTCTCCTCTATACCTGCTTAATAGGCCGTGGCCTTTATATTGCTTCACAAGGCGCCACGTTTTTCGCACGCTTGTTGGCTGGCTCTCTAACCTTGAGTTTTTTCACTTATGCGGTAGTGAATATTGGTATGGTGAGTGGCTTATTGCCAGTGGTAGGCGTGCCTTTGCCTTTTATTAGCTATGGAGGCACGGCGCTCGTAACACTTGGAATTGCAGCAGGATTGATAATGAGCATCAGTCGAGAAAAGCGCTTGATTCAGACTTAAAGTAGAAGAGGCTCCACGCGTTGAGGTGCGAGCTTCTCCTAATCTACCGTTTTTAAATGGCGGGTAGGTTGGTGGTGAGGCACGAACCCCAACATGCATACCACGGACTTTTATTTTTTGTTTTTAGATAATCTGTAAGCCGGTTATCAAGGACGCCATGGCGTGCATGTTGGGGTTCCTTTGTCACCACCAACCTACGCGTCAATGTAGGTTGGTGGTGAGGTACGAGCCCCAACATGCGCACCACCGGCCTTTAATCATTGCTTTTGGCATGTATATGCAAGTTTTACGAGGGCAATGGTCATCATGTTGGGGCTCCTTCGTCACCACCAACCTACGAATTAGGATAGTTTTTTAGTGTATATCCTTGTTCTTTATAGGTGCGATAACGTGCTCTTGCTGCGCTTAGTTCATCAGGCGATGTGCCAACTACCTCTAAGATCCGCTGGAATTCCGTAAAAAACGGAGGGAGTGCCATAGTAAGGTTGAGCAGGATAGGCGTATTTTCTGGCACAAGATCTAAGTGTGTAGCTAAGAGTATCGGCGTTTTATGTTGTAGAGGATTTTCGAGCGAAGTATGCGGTAAGAAATCTAGCGCTGAGAAGGTCCAGAGGTACTGGTCAAGCTGAGATAAAAAAGGTGCTTCTGCAAGAATAACCAGCCTTGAAATAAGAGGATTCTCTTGTGCTGCAAATGCACGCCGGACTAATTTGCAGGTGTAATTGAGCCGTTCGCTGATGTGCGTGTGAAAATCAACTTGTGTCATTGCTAGGTATGCGCCTTTTCAAGTGCGGTGTGTTGAGATTTTAATCTTTTATTATAAAACTAGTCGATGCTTATTCATCCTCAATTTAATCCTATTGCCTTACAACTTGGCCCCCTGGCTGTGCATTGGTATGGGCTTATGTATTTGGTGGCTTTTTTATCAGCGAATGTGCTGGGTCGTTGGCGTGCGCGCTTGCCTCAATATACAAGCCAAGGGTGGACCGCCCACGATATGGATGATTTGTTGCTCTACATTGTATTGGGAATTATTTTAGGTGGGCGCTTAGGATATGTGTTGTTTTATCAGCCAGCCTTTTATATGGCTCACCCATTGTCCATTTTTAAGGTATGGGAAGGCGGTATGGCTTTTCATGGTGGCTTAATAGGCGTGATGTTAGCCACTTTTTTATTTGCTATGTGGCGTAAGCGCCCATGGTTGCAGGTGACAGATTATATTGCTGTGCTGGTTCCGCCTGGCTTGGCGGCTGGGCGTTTGGGGAATTTTATTAATGGAGAGCTGTGGGGGCGCGTGACTAGGCCAGATGCGCCATGGGCAATGCTTTTTCCACAGGCAGCATATGAAGATTACAGCTGGCTGCTCAATCATCCTCAGCAAGTTTTGACAGGAGGGTTGCGTGCTTTTTTTGAAACTTGGCATGCTTTGCCACGCCATCCTTCCCAGCTCTACGAATTAGCGCTGGAAGGAGTGGTTTTAGGTGTAGTGATGTGGTGGTTTGCGCGCAAGACGAGGCCAATGGGCGCTGCATCCGCTGTTTTTTTAATAGGGTATGGCGCAGCGCGTTTTCTAATTGAATTTGCTCGTGAGCCAGATAGTTTTCTAGGTCCTTTGGTCGGCGGACTCTCGAGAGGGCAATGGCTTTCGTTGCCAATGATTATGGTGGGTGCGGTAGTGTTAATAGGCGCTTATATTCGCAAAAGGCCATGATTAGAAGGTGGTGGTGTGCATGTTGGGGTTCGTACCTCACCCCAATCTACCGTTCTAAAATCCACATTTGCCCTAATTCATTACGTGAATTACACCTGAAACTACTACGCTTAGGGTGGTTTTGCCTCTTGCAATCGGAATGTCTGCGGACTCTACTGCAAGCCCTCTGGCAGTTGCCATCATCGTAGATCCTTGAATCTGGAAGTTATTACGATGAACGGCAATATCGGCCAGCGCGTAATGTGCATATCCAAAAGCTTTTGCAGTGCGTTGCGCTTCGCTTCGAAAGGCGGCAATGGCTTCATCGGCTAATTGAGCGTTAAGAGATTGTTCTGCTTGTGGCGAGAGCGAGAAGCGTAAATTGCTGACCTGCATGATAGGAGCGAGTTGTCCGGCCACGCGCCCGATCGGAGCTAGATCCTCTGCGTTTGTACACTCGAGAAGCAGTTCAGTGCGTCCCTGCCAAACCGTGATGCGACCTTTATCGTCGGTCTTAGGATAGACCGTGAAATTACGTGTTTGAACCGATACGCCCTGTGCACTTTTAGCAATGCGTAACGCCTCTTCCGTTTTTTGGCGGAGTATGGTTGAGAGCGCAGCGGCATTGTTTGCCTGTTGTTCGTAAAACACTGTGAGCTGCACTTTGTCTTGCATCACCTCGCGGCTAGCTTGCGCACTCAGTGTAATTGCATGGGGGGTCGCGCGCGGCTCTTTGGATTCAACGGGGCGATTACTAGAATCTAAACGTGTTTGTGGCTGGCCGACGGGGCTATCGTAAGCCCAAGCGCTGGGTGTAAAGGCAGCTGCTAACGCAAGCGGTAGGCCGAGAAATGGGGTAATGGCGGTGCGAAATCTAGACTGGGGAAGACGATGCATAGAAGGTCCTTTTATCGTTTAGATAGCAAAGCATATCTTGATGGAAAAATTGCATCATCGCAGGTTTAGAGAGCGTGATGTATAAAAAAAAGCACCGGAGTGTTTAGCTCCGGTGCTTCAGTATAGATCCCCGCCATAGCCGCTAGGCCGGCATCCTGAACCCTAAGGCTCAAGGCGTCGCAGTTAGAAGCACTTTGGGTACGTCAAATTATGTGACGCGCGCGTCTGTGCTACAAATTCCCGCAACTGATGCAAAATATTGGTTCAAGGAATATATGACCTTGGCGAACCAGGCAGGGAAGACGGTAAAAACTAGTTTAGGACTGCTAGGGCCATTGAGGACACGCCCTATAAAAACCTTTGATGATCTATCCTAAACCAATTCTGAAAAATAAAAAACAGCCTATTCAAAAACTTCAGTAGATCCAACCAACACAGCAGCTTCGCTGGGGGCAGGGTGCTTTTCCAGTCCTGCATAGACTTCTTTATTAACTTTGCGGATTCTACGCTCGATTTCTTCAGCAGGGAATACTTCGCCTTGCTGCACACTTTCTTGTAGTTGAAGCAATTCTGAAGAAATGGAGAGTGCTGCCATAATTGCAATACGGTCCGCTCCACGAATAGATCGTTCACTGACCTTTTTCATCTCTTGAGCAACTTTAATGGCGCACTGATGCAGCCGAGGCCCGTCTTTAGCAGGACATACAAACTCGTAAGTTTCGCCTAGTATTTCAACTTTAACCTGTGTGGTACTCATGAAATTTCCTTTGGATTGGCATGTGCGTCAGAGACATCTGGTATCTCTGAGACATCCGATTCCGACAAAGGGGATGTGGCCTCTTCAGATAGCTCCTCTACCTGCTCTTCATCTGGCGTATCTTCAGAATCTGAAAATACGAGTGTGTTACGAGTAGGCTCCTGATCTTCATCCGGTACTCGCAGGAGATGAAGCGCTGGTTCAACCCAACCAGTATGGGATAAATCATCTAGCGTAGTTTGCAAAGCATGCTTAGCATTTTCGATGCGATTAGCTAGTAAATGACGTTCACTGCGTAGTGCTTCGCATTCTAAGTGCAGGCGATTGCGCTCATTTTGTGCATGTTCGAGCGCAGCATTCGCTTGCGTAAATGCTTGCTGCAAAGTGCTTAAAGCATGTTGATAATGCTGTATGCGCTCTAGAAGCTGCCCGAGGCCAGCTTCTAGAGTGCTTAATTCTTTGAGTATGAAGCGAGGCATAAGAGGCGCGGTAGAAAAAAAGAAGCAAAAGGAAAAGCAACGCTGTGTAAGGAGTGTGTATTCTAACTTTGAAGTTGGGGTTAAAGCGCGTATATCGCTCGTCAAAACTCCTAAAACACGGTATCAACTTTTTATTTGCTGTTTTTTTGTAATTTTGTTGAATGTCAATGTCTAGCGCGCTTTCATAGCGCGCATAACCTATGGGGTAACCACTTGATTTTTTGTTTTATGGGGCATGGGACCCGCCGGGTGCTACAGCTTGTCGGGGCAATAGTCACTATTTCTTTAATAATACGAGAGGTGGGGGCGCAGGAGCTTGAGATACAACCGGTCTCTACCATTGTAGTGAGCGCCCCTCGCTTATCTGCTCAGGGCTTATCACTGCCATTTAGACAAGCCTTGGCTCAAGGCACGCATTTTGATGCTCAGGATATGGATGAGCAGGGTGCGAATGATATTGCTGAGTTATTACCACTTGCTGCGGGCATGCAAATAGTGCGTGCAGGAGGCGTGGGAGCGGCTGGTAGTATGTATCTGCGTGGTGCAGACGCTGCGCAGACCCTGGTTTTATTGGATGGGGTGCGTATTGACTCTGCCAGCCTTGGGCGCGCGCAATTAAGTTTGGCCATGCTCGATCACCTCGAACAGGTGGATGTAGTGAATGGGAATGTGTCTGCACTCTATGGAGGGGGCGCAGTAGGTGGTGTGGTGCAGATGCGTACTCGCCAGAAATTGCCAGCACTAAAAAGGGAGAAGGGCGGAGGCAAAGACATAGATGCAGTTACTCTGCCTAGAATTCAGGTAGCAGCAGAATATGGGCGTTATGACACGCAGCGTCAGCGATTAGGTGTGAGCGGTGAGCTTGGTGCATTCGGAGATACACAGTTTTATATTGGGGCCTCCCATTTAAAAACAGCCGGTTTTTCAGCGATGGATCCGGCTTACATACCAGACATTAATCCTGGCCCAGATGGGGCATCCAATCATGCATTGAATATGTCTTTGCAGCACCAATTTGATTTTGGATGGGAAGCAGGTGCCAGGCTTTACGATATCCAGAGTAAAGTAAGCTTTGATCAGCCTTTTGGTGCGCCCACCGATCAGCATTTTTCGCATAATCGTTTGCGCGTTCTTTCCGCCTCTGCACAAGGCCCTATGAGTGAGCGCTGGGCTGCACATATGCTTTTTGCACGCAGCGAAGATGGGAATACCAATACCAAAAATGGTCAGTTCGATAGCCGTTTTAATACACTGAATCACCAACTTACTTGGCGCAATGAAATTGCGCTATCGCCCACACAAAAAGGGCTGTGGGGATATGAGCATCTGGAGCAGAGTTTAGAAGCGAGTGCCTATACCACTCCAGGTTTTACGCACCCTACGCGCCATGTCGATTCTGGTTTTGCTGGTTATGTTTTAGAGCATGGCGCAAATCAAGTGCAGCTGCATGTTAGGCAGGATAGATATAGCGATGTGGGGGTGGCGAACAGTATATATGCCGGTTATCGCTATGCTTGGTCGCCTCGGTGGCACACTTCATTGAGTGCTTCAAACGCTTTTCGCCCTCCTTCTTTTAATGATTTGTACTACCCTGATTATGGCAACCCTAACGTGCAACCTGAACGGAGTCGCTCACTCGAAGCTACGGTGCACTACACAGGTCACGCTATATTCGGTGGGCACTTGATTGAGACTGACTCGCGTATCACTGCTTTTCAAACCCGTTACCGAGATCTGATTCAATCGGTTCAAGTCTCGCCGGGTATCTACCGCGCGCAGAATATTGGTCGGGCGAAGGTAGAGGGTTTGGAGGCAGCGGCGACAGCACGCTGGCATAGAATGGAATGGCGAGTAACAGGGACCATCCAAAATCCTGTAGAAGAAAACACCCCCTCCACTATGCCAAGGCTATCGCGCGACTTACCTCGGCGCGCGCGACATTTTGCCAACGTGGGGGTTACCGTCCCGGTTGCGGGTTGGCGCATGGGGGGCGATTGGTTGATCAGTGGTAGGCGAGAGGACGGCACTATGCCGCTTCATGGGTACGCCATATTGAATCTGCATGCTCGCTATGCAATGAGCCCTACGTGGTCTGTGCGCACCCGTGTTGATAATGTCTTTAACCGTAGCTACCAGCTAGCCTATGGCTATCAAACGCCTGCACGAGGCGCTTATGTAGAGGTAATGTGGGAGCCTCAATAAAATTTCAGAAGCAAAATGAAGCGTGATGCCCTTTATATTATGACGAGCTAGGATGCATGGTAGGTTGGTGGTGACGAAGGAACCCCAACATGATGACCGCTGACCTTTTAAGACCTGTATATACAGGCCAAAAGCAATGGTTACAAGTCGGTGGTGTGCATGTTGGGGTTCCTTCGTCACCACCAACCTACCGCTTCGTTGTAAAGATACAAATCCTCCACCTTACAAACACTGTAGAATATGGTGTTTAATTTGCGTCACGCATGATTAAGTTTGACTCAAAAAAGCAAAACCAGTAAGCTTGCGCGCTTTTTGCTATCGGCAGTATTAATTTTTTAAAGTGGTTTTAATCTTGGAAAATGAAAGTCCTTCTTTTCCCCTTGAGCTGGACATTTTTGCGTTTGCACAGACTCAGCAGGAACTTTCTGGTCAACTGAATGTGGCAAGTTTGCCGCGTGTGGCAGAAGAGGTCGTCTGTGGCACCGTGGAGCAGCATTTGCCCATTAAGTATTCGGTAAAGGGTCGTTTTTCCTTGGGTGCAGATGGTAAGCCGGAGCTTGGATTAACACTAGATATGACAGCAGTATTATGGCTAGAGTGTCAGCGCTGTCTTGGGCCTTACGAACAAACCTTACCTATTCATACCCGTTTTCGGATTGTGAAAACCGAAAGCGATGCAGAAGCGGCTCCTCTTGATGAGGAGTGCGATGTGATTGCTGGATCCACTCAGTTTGATTTGCTGAATTTGCTTGAAGACGAAATTTTGCTTGCTTTGCCTATTGTTGCAAAGCATTCCGATGCGCATCCTCAGTGCAAAGAGTATTTTGATACACCTGCATCTTCTTCCTCTAAAAGGGCGGAAAAATTAGATGAGGCAGCCTCTGTCAAAAACCCCTTTTCAGTTCTGATGAATCTTAAATCTCCTGACAAATCTTAAGGCGCGCTCTAAGAACCTGTTTTTATTGAACTTATTTTGCAATGTGTAGCTTTTGCTACCGAATTATTTTTTTAAACGGATTTTCGTTCCGTTTTTTAATATCCAGATACCAATCTTCAATTTTTACCTAGGTTTTTAGGTAAGCTTTTATTTTCAGGAGTTTGAACATGGCTGTTCAGCAGAACAAAAAATCGCCTTCTCGGCGTAATATGCGTCGTTCACACGATGCACTCCAAGGCCCAGCGATTGCTGTGGATGCCACAACAGGTGAAGTGCATTTGCGTCACCACATCACACCAAGCGGTTATCACAACGGTCGGAAAGTTTTAAAAACTAAAGAGGATTAATGCTATTAGAGTGCATTCTTGACCACCTGATTGAGAACGCAGCTCTAGGGCTCTAAGCTGCTGTAGAGCGCTTTAGAATTCTGCAAAAAAAGCGGCCTATTGTGCCGCTTTTTTTGCGTTTATATAAGCAGGTTTTTGTTCAAGAACTTGTCATTACTCACTGTTATTTTCGTACACTGCTTTTCAATATGACCGTTACGATCACGATCGACTGTAGTGGAGGAGATATTGGTCCTTCTTCCACAGTTCCGGCTGCAGTAAATTTCGTTCGCACACACCCTGATGCTCGACTTATCTTGGTGGGCATGAAGTCGCACATTGACGCGCAACTCGTAAAATGTAATGCGCAAAATGAAGCGGCCTTATCCGTGCATCAAGCAACTGAAGTCATCATGATGGATGACTCTATAGAAATTGCTTTGCGTAAGAAAAAAGATTCATCCATGCGTGTGGCGCTCAATTTAGTCAAAGAAGGCCGCGCGCAAGCTTGCATCTCTGCAGGCAATACGGGGGCCTTGATGGCGCTTTCCCGTTATGTGCTTAAAACGCTAGCTGGGATTGATCGCCCCGCAATTGCAGCAGTTATGCCCCGCCAACAAGGCTATACCACGGTCCTTGATTTAGGCGGTAATGTGGACTGCGAGCCTGAGCATTTGCTGCAATTTGCAGAAATGGGGCATGCTTTAGTGTCTGCAGTCGAAGGTAAAGAGTGCCCTAGTATTGGGTTATTAAATATTGGCGAAGAAGAATTAAAAGGGAATCAACGCATTAAGCGGGCAGCAGAGTTGTTGCGTGCTAGTGCGCTTAATTTTTACGGTAATGTAGAAGGCAATGATATCTATAAAGGCACTACCGATATCGTTGTGTGTGATGGTTTTGTGGGTAATGTGGCGCTTAAAGCCTCAGAAGGGCTAGCTTGGATGCTAGCGCGCATTATCAAAGAAGAATTTTCCAACTCCTGGTCTAGTAAGCTCATGGCCTTGCTCGCCTGGCCTGTGCTTAAACGCTTGAGAAAGCGCGTAGATCATCGTCGTTATAACGGCGCTGCTTTATTGGGGTTACGTGGGCTAGTTATTAAAAGCCATGGCTCAGCAGATGCTTTTGCTTTTGAATGGGCAATCAAACGTGGATATGATGCACTGCGCAATGATGTGCAGCACCGATTGATTCAGGCAATAGAAGCGCGGAATACCTCTAGAGAGAACAAATCCTAGTTTGCCGCGCACATCAATGATTTTAAAAGGAAGTGGTATGCCTGTTTGTCGTACAACGCCCTCGGCATATAGTCGAATTGTCTCTACGGGCAGTTTTTTGCCGCCAAAACGCGTGACCAACGCGATGTTGGTTGAACAACTTGGCCGTCAGGGCATCGAGACGAGCGATGAATGGATAGTGACACGCACCGGCAT
The DNA here is from genome assembly GCA_031963045.1 of Mycoavidus cysteinexigens. GTDB lineage: Bacteria > Pseudomonadota > Gammaproteobacteria > Burkholderiales > Burkholderiaceae > JASSUD01. The sequence continues at coordinate 245,710 of JASSUK010000015.1, read as the reverse complement.
CACTGCACGCCATTTTGTGGAAGAGGGCGTGCAGACCAGTGATTTAGCGCTGATTGCTGCAGAGCGTGCGCTCGAGCGCGCCAATATCGATGCACAATCGATAGATCTCATTATTGTGGCTACCTCCACGTCAGATTGTATTTTCCCAAGCACAGCGTGTCGTTTACAAAGTCGACTAGGCATTCGTAATCACTGTGCTGCATTTGATGTGCAAGCAGTATGTGCGGGCTTTTCCTATGCATTGGCCGTGGCGGATGGATTAATCCGTAGTGGTGCGCATCGTCGAGCCTTAGTGGTTGGGGCTGAAACCTTTTCACGTTTGCTAGATTTCAATGACCGCACAACGTGCGTGCTCTTTGGTGATGGAGCGGGGGCTGTGATTCTGGAAGCCTCCGACGAGCCGGGTATTATGGCTACAGCGCTGCATGCAGATGGCTCACAGGGCGATATTCTCTGTGTGCCTGCTGCATTGAATGCAGGCGCTATCGTCGGTCATCCGTTCATACGTATGGAAGGTCAGGCTGTTTTTAAAGTCGCCGTGAGTGTGCTGGAGAAAGTGGCTATAGAAGTATTGGAGCGCGCTGGCTTGGCTTCTTCAGAGATTGATTGGCTCATCCCTCATCAAGCAAATATACGCATTATGCAAAGCACTTGCCGCAAGCTGCACTTGCCGCTTGATCGGATGATTTGTACTGTAGATCAGCAAGGCAATACTTCTGCAGCATCTATTCCTTTAGCGTTAGATGCTGCGGTACAAGATGGCCGTATTCAGCCAGGACACCACGTACTCCTTGAGGGCGTGGGAGGCGGCATGACTTGGGGCGCAGCAGTTATACGCATGTAATGTTTTATGGATATTTTTAAATAGATTGGATGTACGGCGTGATGAAATTCGCTTTTGTTTTCCCTGGTCAGGGTTCTCAATCAGTAGGTATGTTAAGTGCGTTTGCACACTGCTCTGTAGTGCGCAATGTGGTGGAGCAAGCATCCGATGTGCTGAGTCAAGATCTCAAAAAAATGATGGCTGAGGGGCCGGAAGAGGTGCTTAACCTCACCACCAACACGCAGCCCATTATGCTGACAGCCGCTTATGCGATGTACCAGTTATGGTGTGAACAGGGTGGGCGCGTCCCAGATTTGGTGGCAGGACATAGTCTAGGCGAATACACTGCGCTTGTAGCAGCGGGGTCTATAGCTTTTGAAGATGCATTACTTTTAGTGCGTTTTCGCGCACAGGTGATGCAAGAAGCCGTGCCTGTAGGGGTGGGAGGCGTTGCAGCGGTTTTGGGTATGGATACTGCAGCCGTGCAAGCCTTGTGTGCAGAAATAACCGATACGCACGATGTGGGCGTGGTTGAAGCGGTCAACTTTAATTCTCCTGCTCAGACTGTCATTGCTGGTCATAAAGCCGCGGTTGAGCGTGCTTGCGAGCAAGCAAAGCTCCGAGGTGCAAAACGCGCTTTACTACTCCCGCTCTCAGCGCCATTTCACTCTTCTTTGTTACAAGGTGCTGCAGATAAGCTTGCAGCCTATTTAGCAGATGTCACCGTGCGTGCGCCGAGTATTGCTCTAGTGAACAATATTGACGTCGCTTTTGAGTCTTCTCCTGAAGCAATCAAGCAGGCATTGAGCCGTCAGGCAGCAGGGCCTGTTCGTTGGATTGAAAGCGTGCAGGCGATGGCTGCTGCGGGCATGACTCGGGTGATTGAATCAGGGCCCGGTAGTGTGCTTACAGGCTTGATAAAGCGCATAGAACCCTCGCTTGAAGCCTGTGCGTTGACCGACCCCAATGCTCTTGAAGCGGCTCTAAAGGCGCACTCGTAAAAGCGAACGTCGCTTACAACCTTGTACCTTTAAACCTCATATCTTTGCGATAGGGTAGGTTGGTGGCGACGAAGGAACCCCAACATGCACACCACCGACTTGTAATCGTTGCTTTTGATTTCTGTTGGCATTTATTTTTTTCTTCTATATTTTTTGCTAAGGCTTTGCGTTATGGATCGTCCTCTAGATAAACAGATTGCATTAGTAACTGGCGCGTCGCGCGGAATTGGCCGAGAAATCGCGCTCACGTTAGCGCATGCTGGGGCAACCGTTTTAGGTACTGCTACGAGTGAATCGGGAGCCGCTTCTATTAGCAAAGCATTAGAAGAAAAAGGGTTCTCTGGAAAAGGCCTAGTGCTGAATGTTGATGACCCAGAAGCTATTGAAGCGTGTATGCAAAGCCTGACCAAGGAATATGGTGGGCTTTCTATTTTGGTAAATAATGCAGGTATCACCCGCGATCAGCTGGCAATGCGCATGAAAGATGAAGATTGGGATGGGGTGATTCAAACCAATTTGAGTGCAGTTTTTCGTCTATCTCGTGCGGCGTTGCGTCCTATGATGCGCGCACGCGCTGGTCGGATTATTAGCATTACTTCTATTGTTGGGAGTAGTGGTAACCCTGGGCAGGCGAATTATGCGGCTGCAAAGGCTGGCGTGGCCGGTATGACACGTGCATTATCTAAAGAAATAGGGAGTCGCGGCATTACGGTAAACTGTGTGGCACCTGGCTTTATTGATACCGATATGACTCAAGCCCTTTCAGAAGCGCAGCGCACCGCCTTGTTAGATCAAATCCCGCTTGGCCGCTTAGGGAGTCCTGCCGATATTGCACATGCTGTCGCTTTCTTGGCTTCGCCGCAAGCTGCTTACATCACAGGTACGACCTTACATGTGAATGGAGGAATGTGGGTTGGCGGTTAGAGTAGTAGGCTGGTATTTGAGGAAAATCTGAGTCGAATAGACCAGTTGATTCCTTTAATACCTCTAATAGTCGCGCTCAATAGCGTGTGTTTTTAGGAAAAAGGCCCTCTTTCTTCTCTTTTCCCTTTATAAACCTCTGCTAGAATGCGCGACTTTATTTTAGTAGAACCAGTCTGCAATTTCCAAAAGCGCCTTTTCTTTTTGATGGGGCAGCGTAGAGAGATCTTAGTCGTACTGCTTAAAAGTACCGCTTTCGGTCTCTGCGCGCTTAACTCTCCTTTAAAAAAGCACTTTTGGAAATTAGATTGGTTCTCAAATGACTGTGGAGATAGTAATGAGCGATTTTGAAAAGCGTGTAAAGGCAATTGTTGCTGAGCAATTAGGTGTGCCAGAAGCAGAAATTAAAAACGAAGCCTCCTTTGTGAATGATCTGGGTGCAGATTCTTTGGATACCGTCGAACTAGTGATGGCTCTTGAAGATGAATTCGGTATTGAAATCCAAGACGAAGAAGCTGAAAAAATTACCACCGTGCAAAATGCGATCGATTACGCTCGTGCGCACGAAAAAGCTGCAGGGTAATTTAACGCATGCAGTAAAGCTTAGCCACAGCACCCATGACATAAATGACGTGGGTGCTGTGGCTTTTTTGTTAGCGCATAGCCGATCATTAAGGATCTGCGTTAGAATGCGCTCCAAATTTTAAGTAACATTGTGATGAGAATGCACAGTGTGCTTGCATGTTATGAATCTGAAATCAACTTGATAAAGAGGGAATGCCGTGAATCGTCGCCGTATCGTGGTAACCGGTTTGGGACATATTTCGCCTGTAGGCAATACTGTGGACCAAGGGTGGGCTAACCTGATTGCAGGGCGCTCAGGCATTGCCACAGTTACAAAATTTGACCCCAGTGCTTTTTCTTGCCGTTTCGCAGGCGAAGTCAAGGACTTTCAGGTCAGTGACTATTTGCCAGCCAAAGAAGCGCGACATATGGATACCTTTATCCATTATGGTTTTGCAGCAGGTGCGCAAGCCTTTGCAGATAGCGGGCTAACCGTCACAGAAGAAAATGCAGAGCGTATTGGAGTCATAGTTGGTTCGGGCATAGGCGGTTTGCCATTAATTGAAGCTACGCAAACAGAATATCTGCAGCGTGGCCCAAAGCGGATCACGCCTTTTTTTGTGCCTGCTTCGATTACCAATATGATCTCTGGCCATCTATCGATTCATTTTGGTCTTAAAGGACCCAACCTCGCGATCGTGACGGCCTGTACAACGGGCACCCATTCCATCGGTGAAGCGATGCGTATTATTGAATACGGTGATGCGGATGTTATGGTCGCAGGCGGATCAGAGGCTGCGGTATCGCCGTTAGGCCTGGGTGGGTTTGCCGCTTTGCGCGCTTTGTCTGTGCGCAACGACGATCCTGCAGCAGCTAGCCGGCCTTTTGATCGTGACCGTGATGGTTTTGTGCTCGGTGAGGGTGCTGGAGTATTGGTTCTAGAAGAATATGAGCATGCTAAAGCACGTGGCGCAGCGATATATTGTGAATTAGCAGGCTATGGACGCACCGGTGATGCATTTCACATGACCGCACCCAGTAAAGATGGAGAGGGTGCAGCGCGTTGTATGGTGAGCGCCCTTAAAAATGCAGGCATGAGTGCGGATCAAGTGCAATACATCAATGCCCATGGTACTTCGACGCCTTTGGGGGATATTGCAGAGACCATGGCTGTGAAGCGGGTTTTTCAATCGGGTTCCATGCCAGTCGTTAGCTCCACTAAATCAATGACTGGGCATCTATTGGGTGCAGCAGGCGGGATTGAAGCGGTGTTTACTGCATTGGCAATCCAAAAACAAATAGCACCGCCTACGATCAATCTAGTCAACCCTGATCCAGAATGTGATCTGGATTACTGCGCAAATACGGCCCGTGAAATGCCTATGGAAGTAGCGCTCTCCAATTCATTTGGGTTTGGTGGGACAAACGGTACTTTGGTATTTAAGCGTATTTAGATAGATCTTAGACAAACCCGTATTTTCAGCATCTTCTCTTGATATTTTCAACTTCCTGCTCTTATTTTTTTGACTCCAGCCCGCTCAATATGATCGCTCCACTAGGGGCGTGATAGGAGCGGGGAGTGAATGAAAAAGAGTTTGATCGTAGAGTAGTTCTACGTTTCCAGGAGGGGGAAGTAGCGGCTTTTAACGTGCTGGTTATCAAATATCGCCGTAAAGTGATGCGCTTGGTATCGCGTTTTGTGCGCTATTCGGATGAGATAGACGATATTGTGCAAGATGCGTTTATTAAAGCTTACCGGGCTTTGCCAAATTTTAGAGGAGATTCCTCTTTTTATACGTGGCTATACCGGATTGCTATTAATACAGCCAAAAATCATTTGGCTGCCAGCACACGGTTAGGGCTTTCGCATTTGTCTAGAGAAGACGGTGATCCTGAACGGCTAGAAGAATCTGAGTATGCGTTGCAGGACTTTAATACTCCTGAGTTAGCATTAATCAATAAGCAAATAGAACAGGCATTGAGCGATGCATTCGCTTTTTTATCTCAAGAGCGGCGTATAGCCCTGATGCTGTGCGAAATGGAAGGTTTAAGTTACCGAGAAATCGCGCGCATCATGAAATGCCCTGTCGGGACCGTGCGTTCCCGTATTTTCCGGGCGCGAGAAGTCATTTCAAAAAAATTGCAGCCTTTGTTGAATACCATCCATTAAATAGCGCTAAGAACCTTTTTTAGTAGAGTGTGTCCTCAAAGATGGGCCCTTTGGGGCAATTGAGGACATACTCTAGGTTCTTAGCGCTGATTTTTTGATGCCAAGGCATTTAGTAGAAGACTGCAAACAGATTTTTATATATGAGCGCTTGCATGAAAAACATCCGTAATTTTTCGATCATCGCGCATATCGATCATGGTAAATCGACACTAGCTGATCGCATTATTCAGCTATGCGGTGGGCTCTCCGATCGTGAAATGGAATCGCAGGTGCTCGATTCCATGGCGCTCGAGCGTGAGCGCGGCATTACGATTAAAGCCCAAACGGCTTCACTCCAATACAAAGCCCGCAATGGCGAAATCTACAAATTAAATTTGATCGACACGCCAGGGCACGTCGATTTTTCCTATGAAGTGAGCCGTTCTTTATCCGCTTGCGAGGGCGCGTTATTGGTCGTAGATGCGAGCCAAGGGGTCGAGGCACAGACGGTAGCAAATTGCTATACAGCACTGGAATTAGGTGTGGAAGTCGTGCCTGTGCTCAATAAAATCGATTTGCCATCGGCTAATCCCGAAAATGCTATTGCAGAGATTGGTGATGTAATTGGTATTGATGCCACTGAGGCAGTGCGATGCAGCGCTAAAACGGGCCAAGGGGTTGAGGATGTATTAGAAGCCTTGATTGCGCAAGTTCCGGCTCCGGTTGGCGATCCGCAAGCGCCTCTAGCAGCGCTGGTTCTAGACTCTTGGTTTGACCCGTATGTAGGCGTGGTAGTGTTGACACGCGTAGTACAAGGCACTTTAAAACCAAAAGATGCCATTCGCTTTATGGCCAGCGGCGCGCAATTTTTGGTTGAGCGTATTGGGGAATTCACGCCTAAAGCTTCCGACCGTCCGATCCTTAGTGCCGGGCAGGTAGGTTTTATTATTGCTGGTATCAAAGAGCTTAAAGCTGCGCGAGTGGGCGATACGGTTACGCATGTACGCAACCCAGCAAGTAGCGCGCTTCCAGGTTTTAAAGAGGTAAAGCCGCAAGTTTTTGCAGGGTTATATCCCATTGAATCGAATCAATATGAAGCGCTGCGTGAATCGCTTGAAAAATTGCAGCTCAACGATGCCTCCTTGCTCTATGAGCCTGAATCTTCACAGGCGCTTGGTATGGGATTTCGTTGCGGCTTTTTGGGCTTGCTGCATATGGATATTGTGCAGGAACGGCTCGAGCGTGAATTTGGCATGAACCTGATTACCACGGCGCCCACCGTTATTTATGAGGTGGTGCAGCGCGACGGTAGTGTTTTAAAAATTGAAAACCCCTCCAAATTGCCTGATCCGTCAAAAATTGACACGATTCGGGAGCCGCTTGTCCGCTTGAATGTATATTTACCGCAAGAGTATGCAGGCCAAGTGATGACGCTCTGTACGCAAAAACGGGGCGTGCAAATCAATATGCAATATCGCAGCCGTCAATTGCAATTGACGTATGACATTCCGATGGCAGAGATCGTGCTCGATTTTTTCGATCGCTTAAAGTCGCTCTCCAGAGGCTATGCGTCGATGGATTATGAATTTAAAGAATATGCCGCGGCAGATGTCGTCAAAATCGATATGCTGATCAATAGCACGAAAGTGGATGCCCTTTCTTTGATCGTACATCGCTCTCAAAGCCAATCTCGCGGACGTGAAATCGCTGCCAAAATGCGTGAAGTGATTCCGCGACAGATGTTCGATGTTGCCATTCAAGCAGCGATTGGGGCGACAATTATTTCCCGTGAAAATATCAAAGCTATGCGCAAAAACGTGTTGGCAAAATGCTATGGCGGCGATATTACTCGTAAAAAGAAATTGCTAGAAAAGCAAAAAGCAGGGAAAAAACGCATGAAGCAGGTAGGTGGCGTTGAAATTCCGCAAGAGGCTTTCTTGGCAATTTTGAATTTGGGAGAATAGAGAATCTAGCGCAGCCTGAGCTGTGGATCATGGCTCAGGCAAAAAAATAGTATGAAATACGTAAAAAAATGCAATTTATGCGTGACAAAATACAAGTAAATACAGTAGACTTCGCAGCTTCTAAAAACAGCACACCAGTGTTGCTGTGTAAGTAGATTGATCGGGGGTGCTTAGCTCAGTTGGTAGAGCGGAGCCCTTACAAGGCTTAGGTCGGGAGTTCGAGCCTCTCAGCACCCACCACCCAATCATCCTTACCTGTCATATGGCTTTTACGCCCCTTTTTTTATATTCCTTTAGCGCTTATGCTTTTAAAGCGCAGCGCATTTTTCCCTTATTTTTCTTTATTTCCTTAAACACGCTTTTCTAATCTGTGAAGTGCCTTTTTGGCAAATCGTAGAGAGAGGTAGTCGACGATAAAGACTTAGGCTCTATTGCCTTTGGCGCTCTTAGAGCGCCGTTTTTTTGTCCCTTTTGGATCTTTGTTTCTCATGCTTGATTTCTTCCGTAGCCATAAACGTTTGATGCAAGTATTGCTCGCGCTTTTTATCTTGCCAGGTCTGGGTTTGGTGGGTATTCAGGGCGCGCGCCATGCCTCTGGTGCAGGTCCTGATGTGGCTAGTATCAATGGCAATAAAATTACCTATCGGGAATACAGCATCGTGTTGCAAGAGCGCTTGCAGCAGATTCGCAGCATGTTGGGCGGCGGCTTTGATGTTCAAGCTATTAATACTCCTGCTTTTCAACATGCAGTGCTTGAGAGTCTTATAGAGCAGCGTTTGATTGCAGAAGAGGCGAAAAAGCAGCATTTGAGTGTTCCAGATGATACGGTGCGTCGAGCTTTATTGAGCGTTCCAGCGATTGCAAAGTTGCGGGGTCCAGATGGGTCTATTGATGTAAAGGCCTATGGTGAATTATTAGCTGCGCAGGGCATGACCCCTGAGGATCTTGATGAAAGAGTGCGCACGATACTCGCTGCCGGGCAACTCACTCAAAGCATCGTAGAAACCGCATTTTTACCGCAGGCTTTAGTTACCCCCTTTTTAATAGCTTCAGGGCAGCAACGCGAAGTACAGGCTATGCATTTTGTGCCGGCTGATCCTAAAGATCCTAAAAATACACCTCCTAGCCAAGCAGATTTAAAAGCGTATTACGAGAGTCATGCCGAAGACTTTGTACAGCCTGAGCAGGCGCTTATTGAATACATCACATTGAGTCCTGATGCTTTTACTCCTAGCGAGCCTTCTTTAGCCGATCTTGAGAAGTACTATCAGGCGCATATTGCAGACTATAAAAATGAAGAGAGGGTGCGTGCTCGCCATATTTTATTAATACCTGCACAAAATCAGGCGGAAGATGAGCCTGCTGTACGGGCTAGGCTTGAAGCTTTATTAGCCCAGTTGCGCGCCCATCCTGAGCAATTTGTCACGTTGGCGAAGAAATATTCTCAAGATCCAGGATCTGCTACTAAAGGCGGGGATTTAGGCTATTTTGGCCGTCGTCAAATGGATCCCGCATTTGAGGCCGCTGCGTTTAGCTTAAAGCCTGGTGAAATCAGTGAGGTGGTGCAATCTCAATTTGGGTATCACTTAATCCAGTTAATAGATCGCAAACCGGCCGTCACGCTTGCATTTTCTGAGGTGAAAGCGCGTATTGCTGCTATTTTGAAAAAACAAGAAGCAGCGCGGCGCTTCTCGGAAGCCTCCTCTGAATTTTCTGATCTGCTCTATGAGCAATCTACTAGTCTTGTGCCGGCTGCAGAGAAATTTCATTTGACGCGTAAAACTGCAACCGTAGCGCGTACACCCAACTTAGGGCTTGCAGCAGAGAATGCACTGAATCAAACCGCTTTACTCAATGCAGTATTTAGCGAAGAGGTTTTAAAATCCAAACACAACACCGCTGCGCTGGACTTGGGAAATAACACGCTAATTGCCGCGCGCGTGCTACGTTATACCCCCAGAACGCAAAAGCCTTTGAATAAGGTGGAGCGTCAGGTTAGGACCAAAGTTATGGCAGTCCAGGCTGGTGAACGTGCCAGAGCTGCTGGTCAAGCAAAGCTTGCTGCCTTACAGGCAATGTCCACAAGCGCGCATGCAGTGCCTTCAGGGTTTTCTGCCCCGATAACGGTGTCTCGTGCCAATACAGGGGCATTACCTGCTCCTGCACTCGCAGCCATTTTTAAAGCCAATGCTGCAAGTGCCGCTATCCCTTCTGAGGAAAAGAAGGTAGATGCAGCGCCGGCACTTGAGCCTGAGAAAGTGCAAAAAAGAGGTATGGGCTTGCCTCAATATATTGGGGTAGATTTGGGGCATGCAGGCTATGTAATCTATCGTCTCAATGCGGTACATGACCCCGTGATTTCAAAAGCTATTATGGACTCAGCCCAACAGCAATTAGCTCAGATAACTGGTCAGAGCGAATTCAATGCGTATATTGCAGCGGTAAGAGCGCGTACCAAAGTGAAAATATATCCATTGCCTACTCAGCAATAGAGTATGGTAGGTTGGTTGAGGCGCGAACCCCAACTTGCAGGCCGCTAACTTTTATTTTTTTTAGATGGCCTGTAAGCCGGTTATTATGGATGCCATGGCGTGCATGTTGGGGTTCCTTCGTCACCACCAACCTACGCATGAATATAGGTTGGTGGTGAGGTACGAACCCCAACATGCAAATCACCGTCTTTTTGAATGTCTGCGTAACATCAGTTATTTAATAATTTTTAGATGACTGCCCTTTTTTTCATCCGACTTTGCAGACGTGGTGGATTGTCTGTCAGAGGGTAGGGTCGCAATGGGCGGTACGTCAGTGGTCTCTTCGGATTCGAGCTGACTTAAAGGAAAGCGCATCCCTTCACCGCTTTCATGTGCATAAATCGCCAGCACATTTCTCACTGGGACCTCTATTTTGTGAGGGATGCCACCGAATCGTGCATTAAACTCAATCCAGTCATTGCCCAGTTTGAGTTGGTGTGTGGCGTCAGGGCTAATATTGAGAACAATTTCGCCTTTTTGTATAAATTGCTTGGGCACATGAGTATGTGCATCTACATGCACTAAAATATGAGGCGTGTAACCGCAATCCAGGCACCATTCATAGAGTGCTCTAAGTAAATAGGGTTTGCTTGAAGCGGATTGCATATTGAAGTTTTCCGTTTGAAAATATAAAGTGTATTTGAGTGCTACAGGTCCATGACCAGGTAATCATAAACAAAGCTTCAGAATGGTTTCAAGTTAAATCAGCTGGCTTGTCTAATATAGTCCAAGAAAGGGTCCAACGGGACCCTTCTTTACGATTGCGCAGTGTTCAGAATCATCTTTCTCTAGATAGAGTATGCTTCGGTTTCAGTGCGTTAACCAGCTGCAAATAAAAGTCATGTTTGCCGCGCGTAAAATATTTTTTGTGTTGAGGAACTTTTTGTAATGCTGCCTATTTTGCCAACTTCACAGCCTGCTCTTTTAGCTTTAGCTGATGGCACTGTTTTCTATGGCCAAGCCTGCGGTGCATTGGGGCAAGCTGTGGGGGAAGTGGTTTTTAATACAGGAATGACAGGCTATCAGGAAATTTTGACAGACCCAAGCTATGCGCAGCAAATTGTTACGCTGACTTATCCTCATATCGGTAGTGTGGGGGTGAATGCCGAAGATAACGATTCGAACTGCGCGCAAGCTGCAGGCCTAATTGTGCGCGATATACCACGAGTTGCGTCAAATTTTCGGATGCAAAAAACGCTTCCTGATTATTTATGTGAACAGGGCGTGGTGGCGATCTGTGGAATCGATACGCGTCAATTAACTTGCCTCTTACGAGATAAGGGCGCCCAAAATGGATGTATTTTAGCCGGAGAAGGCGCGACTGCAGAAAAGGCGCTGGAGCTTGCACGAGGTTTTTCTGGGCTAGCAGGTAAAGATGTAGCGCAAGACGTCACCACTACGGCTCCTTATAAGTGGACGCAAAGTGAGTGGAGTTTGCATACGGGCTATGGCCAGCTTACAGAAGCTACCTACCGTGTAGTCGCTTTTGATTATGGCATTAAACATAATATTTTACGGAAGCTGGCGCAGCTCGGCTGTGAAGTCATTGTATTGCCTGCTAAGACTAGTGCCCAAGAAGCGTTAAGTTATAAGCCTCATGGCATTTTTCTGTCGAATGGCCCGGGAGATCCCAAGCCTTGCGACTATGCGATTACAGCCGTGCGCGAACTTTTAGAAGCGAAGCTGCCGATATTTGGAATTTGCCTCGGGCATCAAATAATGGCGCTGGCGCTTGGCGCAAAAACGCTGAAAATGAAAAATGGCCATCACGGTATTAATCATCCTGTCAAAGATATACAGCGCAACCGTGTAATGATTACGTCACAGAATCATGGCTTTATCGTAGATTCTGCCTCTTTACCGCCTAATGCACGTATTACCCATTTTTCTTTGTTTGATGGCACGCTTCAAGGGTTTGAATTAACGGATCGCCCTGCTTTTTGCTTCCAAGGTCACCCCGAAGCTTCTCCTGGTCCGCATGATCTTGACCCGCTATTTGTGCAATTTACAGAGCTTATGAAACAGCATAAAGCCTGAGATTTTGAACAAGCATAGTTAACCAGCAGGTTAAACCTGCATTTTTTTTATATCTGCTGCTTGCAGTTGTTTTTTTAAACTTCTGCCTTTTTCGCGCCTCGTTTTTTCTTTTATAACTTCGACTATGCCAAAGCGCACTGACATCCACCGCATTTTGATTATCGGCGCCGGCCCTATTGTTATTGGGCAGGCCTGTGAATTTGACTACTCCGGCGCCCAGGCTTGCAAAGCGCTCCGAGAGGAAGGCTATGAGGTTGTTTTAATTAACAGCAACCCCGCAACGATCATGACTGATCCGGATATGGCTGACGTTACGTATATAGAGCCTATTACGCGTGAAGTGGTCGAGCGCATTTTGGCAAAAGAGCACTGCGATGCAATTTTGCCTACGATGGGCGGGCAAACTGCCCTGAATTGCGCGCTGGATTTACACTACCACGGTGTGCTGGAGCGTTACGGCGTAGAGCTTATTGGAGCGTCGCCTGAAGCGATTGAAAAAGCAGAAGACCGGCAAAAATTTAAAGAAGCGATGACACGCATTGGCCTTGGCAGTGCGGAATCGGGAACGGCGCATTCTTTAGAAGAGGCAAAGGAAGTGTTGCAGCGTATTGCTGCAAAAAAACAGCAGGGCCACTCTGTCGGCGAATCCGTAAGTGGCAGTAGCTACCCTGTCATTATTCGACCTTCTTTTACGCTGGGCGGATCAGGTGGCGGTATTGCTTACAATAAAGAAGAGTTTGAAGAAATTTGCCGACGTGGGTTGGAAATCTCTCCTACTAAAGAGCTCTTGATTGAAGAGTCGCTACTGGGTTGGAAAGAATTTGAAATGGAAGTGGTGCGCGATAAGCAGGATAACTGCATGATCGTATGCTCCATTGAAAATCTTGATCCAATGGGCATTCATACCGGCGATTCTATTACGGTCGCTCCTGCTCAAACCTTAACCGATAAAGAATATCAATTACTGCGCAATGCCTCGCTAGCTGTGTTGCGAGAAATCGGGGTGGATACGGGAGGCTCGAATGTGCAGTTTGCCATTCATCCTGATACCGGGCGTATGGTGGTGATTGAAATGAACCCGCGGGTATCGCGTTCATCCGCACTCGCTTCTAAAGCTACTGGCTTTCCCATCGCCAAAATTGCAGCAAAATTAGCGGTTGGCTATACCTTAGATGAGCTGAAAAACGATATTACAGGAGGGCAAACCCCTGCCTCTTTCGAGCCTACGCTTGATTATGTTGTCACTAAAATTCCCCGTTTTGCTTTTGAAAAATTCCGTGAAGCCGATCCGCGTTTGACTACACAGATGAAATCTGTGGGCGAAGTGATGGCGATTGGGCGCACTTTTCAGGAATCATTTCAAAAAGCTTTACGTGGCTTAGAGACAGGAATTGATGGGATGACTCCACGTTCTTCGGACCGTGAAGTGGTTACCATGCAGATCCGAGAAGCCGGCCCTGAGCGCATTTTGTATGTAGGTGACGCGTTCCGCCTTGGCCTGTCCCTACATGAAATTTATGATTTATCTCATATTGATCCTTGGTTTTTAGCCCAAATTGAAGAGATCATTTTGAAAGAGGGTGCGTTAGCATCACGTACCTTAACTAGTCTCTCAACAGAAGAGCTACGCTACCTTAAACAGAGTGGCTTTTCTGATGCACGCATTGCAACATTGACGCAGTCTACGCAGGATGCTGTGCGTGCATTGCGTATTAGACTGGATGTACGTCCGGTATATAAACGCGTAGACACCTGTGCGGCTGAGTTTTCAACGCAAACAGCGTATTTGTATTCAACCTATGAATCCGAGTGCGAAGCGCGTCCGACTTCTCGTCAAAAAATTCTTATCTTGGGCGGTGGTCCCAATCGTATTGGCCAAGGAATCGAGTTTGATTATTGTTGTGCGCATGCAGCACTAGCTTTGCGCGAGCAAGGCTATGAAACCATTATGGTCAATTGCAATCCAGAGACCGTATCTACCGATTACGATACCTCTGATCGATTGTATTTCGAGCCTTTAACGCTTGAAGATGTACTGGAAATTGTCGATAAAGAGCAACCTGCAGGTGTATTGATTCAATACGGAGGGCAGACGCCCTTGAATTTGGCGCGTGCGCTACAAGCCAATGGGGCGCCGATTATTGGCACCAGTGTAGATAATATTGATGCGGCAGAAGATCGCGAGCGTTTTCAAAAAATGCTCCACGATTTAGGTTTACGCCAGCCACCCAATCGCACTGCCCGCACGGAAGCGGAAGCATTGGTTTTGGCAAATGAAGTAGGGTATCCATTAGTAGTGCGGCCTTCTTATGTATTAGGGGGGCGTGCGATGGAGATTGTGCATGAATCGCGTGATCTCGAGCGCTATATGCGAGAAGCGGTGCAAGTCTCGAATGATTCTCCTGTGCTGCTGGACCGTTTTTTAAATGATGCGATCGAATGTGATGTGGATTGTATTGCCGATGGTCAAGAGGTCTTTATCGCTGGCGTGATGGAGCATATTGAGCAAGCAGGGGTGCATTCAGGAGATTCTGCCTGCTCTTTGCCCCCTTATTCGCTAGCAGCTGACACGATAGCAGAGCTAAAACGTCAAACCGTAGCCATGGCGAAGGCGCTCGGAGTCGTAGGACTGATGAATGTGCAGTTTGCTATTCAGCAATTAGAAGCGGCTGATGGGAGCATTCAAGATATAGTGTATGTGCTAGAAGTGAATCCTCGGGCCTCTCGTACGGTGCCTTTTGTTTCTAAGGCAACCGGGTTGGCACTCGCTAAGATTGGTGCACTTTGTATGGTTGGGCAAACACTGGCTAGCCAAGGAATACAAAGCGATGCGGTACAAGATTTATCGTATTTTTGTGTGAAAGAGGCGGTTTTTCCTTTTTCAAAATTCCCTTCAGTAGATCCTGTACTAGGCCCAGAAATGCGCTCTACAGGAGAAGTGATGGGGGTAGGCCGCACTTTTGGTGAGGCGTTATTTAAATCTCAGCTAGCTGCTGGATCGCGTCTCCCTGCAGAGGGTACTGTGTTACTGTCTGTAAAAAATAGCGATAAGCCTGCAACAGTAAAACTTGCAAAGCGCTTGCATGCACTGGGATATGACTTAGTTGCAACACGTGGTACGGCGGCTGCAGTGGCTGAGGCAGGCGTTCCTGTGCGTACTGTGAACAAAGTGAAAGAAGGGCGCCCGCATATCGTTGATATGATTAAAAACGGTGAAATTACACTAGTTTTTACCACGGTGGATGACACCAGAACCGCCATTGCGGATTCCAAGTCTATTCGTATCAGCGCGCAGATGCATAATTTGACGTATTACACGACCTTACCCAATGCGCATGCAGCAGTTGAGGGGTTGAATTACATAAAGAATTTAGAAATTTACCCGCTGCAAACGTTAAGAGAAGGGTATGTGAAGAAGAGCGACGTTTAAGTAGTCAGGTTGCGCTTCGGTTATATCTAGATTAAATAAGTCGTGCGCTTAATGTTTAAGCGCGCGTACGATGATTTTCTGTTTTATTTTTTAATGACTTATGAGCACAACACCTTTAACAAAAGTGGGCGCAGAGCGGCTAAAAGCT
The DNA here is from genome assembly GCA_031963045.1 of Mycoavidus cysteinexigens. Lineage (GTDB taxonomy): Bacteria > Pseudomonadota > Gammaproteobacteria > Burkholderiales > Burkholderiaceae > JASSUD01. The sequence goes on along the minus strand of JASSUK010000015.1, from coordinate 230,142 downwards.
AAACTGCAACGTCTAAAAACGGTCGAGCGTAGGGCTGTAGTGCAGGCTATTGAAGAAGCACGTGCACACGGCGATCTTTCTGAAAATGCCGAGTATTCTGCTGCAAAAGAAAAGCAGGCCTTTATTGAAGGCCAGATTCTTGCACTCGATTCTTGTTTAGCCGTAGCGCAAATTATCGACCCCGCCATGATCGAGGCCGACGGTCGCGTAGTATTTGGTGCAACGGTAGACCTGGATGATCTTGAGTCCGGAGAGAGTGTCCGCTACCAGATTGTTGGCAATGAAGAAGCAGATATCGATGCAGGCCTAGTATCTGTCAGCTCGCCTATAGCCCGTGCTTTAATTGGCAAGCACGAGGGCGATGTAGCTGTGGTGCAAGCACCTAGCGGAGCAAGAGAGTATGAAATTACCAAGGTGTGCTATTTGTAAATCGGGCGTGCGAGTTTGAGTCTTTAGAACTTTTTCTTAATACTGGAAAGTCTAGGTTTTGCCCGTTTAACGTTACCACCTTGTGTAACCCGTTGATTGCCTAAAAGTTGAAGCGTTTTGCGGGTAGTGCGTCGTAATGAACTAGGTCTGCGCTTGAAAACGATGGCTTTTCGTGGGGGAGCCCCTCCGCTGCGATGCGTAGACTTAGCAGATGCATTTTGCGTGTTATCGCCTGAATCAGGTCTCCAGATGACGAAAAGTTTGCCGATATGTTGGATGGGATGTGCTCCAAGTCGAGCACATATCGCTTGATATGTTTCCTCGCGTTGTGTGCGAATATTCTCAAACATACGAATTTTAATAAGCGTATGGGCTTTGAGATTCAGGTCAATTTCATGGATTACAGCATCAGTTAACCCCTCTGGCCCGATCATAACGACAGGCTTTAGCGCATGCGCTTGAGCTTTAAGGCTGGCGCGTTCGCCAGGAGTAGGAGCGGCGTGGTGAGAAGACATAGTTTTTAGCAAGAAAAAAGAGGGCGTGAAAAAGGTGCGAGTATGTGCTGCATTTCACGATAAAGGACGAATTATCTCTCAGAACCTGTTCTAAAGCTCTAATAAGAATGCTTTTAAAACACTTTTTCATGGGAGGCGCCTCGAATCAGATGGCGAAGAAAAAATTTAATACTTCCTGGTTGCATACGCACTTAAACGATCCCTATGTGAAGCAGGCACATCATGATGGGTACCGGACTAGAGCTGCGTATAAGCTCAAGGAAATTGACGAGCAAGATGATTTGATTCGACCTGGGCAAGTGATTGTTGATTTGGGTGCGGCGCCTGGGAGTTGGAGCCAGTATGTCATTACTGCGCTGCGTAATAAATCTTCTGGCATAGTGCAAAAACAGCCTGATATGCTCATCGCACTGGACCGATTGCCTATGGAGCCACTGCCGGGTGTTACCTTTATACAGGGTGACTTTCGAGAAGAAGAAATCTTGCAAAAATTTCGAGATATATTGGGTACACGGCAAGTAGACCTTGTAATTTCCGATATGGCCCCCAACTTATCAGGTATTGCCGCAGCAGATACGGCAGGTATGGAGCATCTATGTGAATTGGCCCTTGAATTTGCACAAGAATTTTTGAAAAGCAAAGGCTGCTTATTAATGAAATGCTTTCATGGCAGTGGCTATAGTCAAATGATTGAGCGTTTTAAGCGCCATTTTGAGGTAGTAGCTCCTCGTAAACCCAAAGCTTCGAGAGATAGTTCTGCTGAAATTTTTATCTTGGGCAAAGGGATGAAAGCAATTCGATAAAAAGAGGTATGAGAGCAGATTGGAGAGCGCATTTCATGCTCTTTAGTTTATTTTTATATGAGAAATACTTTTTTCAGGCTCTTTCCTTGCTGAGGCTGGATTAGAATTACCCTTTTCTCCGTAATTGGTCCGATCTATAAAGGAGTCATGCTTTGAACAGCACGATGTTTTCAAGAGCAGCAGTGTGGATTGTCATTGCTATGGTGTTGTTTACCGTATTTAAGCAATTTGATAAGCCACGCCCCCTTGAGACGGCAACGTATTCCCAGGTAATGGACGATGCAAAGAATGGAAAGCTAAAATCGGTAGTCATACAGGGCCGCACACTCACCGTGACTCCAGCTACTGGAGAGAAATATCAAGTTATTTCTCCAGGTGATCTTTGGATGGTGAGTGACTTGCTCAAATCTGGTGTGCAAGTGAGCGGCAAAGCCGATGAAGAGCCCAATTTCTTTGCATCACTACTAACGTATTTAGGACCGACTCTGCTGATTATCGTATTCTGGCTCTATATGATGCGGCAGATGCAAGGTGGTGCTGGCAAGGGCGGTATGTTTTCCTTTGGTAAATCGCGTGCGCGGCTTACCGATGAAAATGCACATGTAGTCACTTTTGCGGATGTTGCAGGGTGTGATGAAGCCAAAGAAGAAGTCTCTGAATTGGTTGATTTTTTAGGTGACCCTCACAAATTCCAGAAATTAGGCGGGCGTATTCCTCGAGGCGTGATGCTTATCGGGCCTCCAGGAACAGGAAAAACATTGCTTGCCAAAGCGATTGCTGGTGAAGCGAAAGTGCCTTTTTTCAGTATTTCCGGCTCTGACTTTGTTGAAATGTTTGTTGGGGTAGGTGCTGCACGCGTGCGGGATATGTTTGAGCAGGCCAAAAAACAAGCGCCTTGCATTGTATTTATTGATGAAATTGACGCGGTTGGGCGCCAACGCGGTGCGGGTATGGGCGGCGGCAATGACGAGCGCGAGCAAACGTTGAACCAAATGCTCGTGGAAATGGATGGATTCGAACCGAATCTAGGCGTCATTGTTATTGCAGCAACCAACCGCGCCGATGTATTGGACCGTGCCTTACTTCGTCCAGGTCGTTTTGATCGTCAGGTATACGTTAATCTGCCGGATATTCGTGGGCGTGAGCAAATCTTGGGAGTGCATTTACGCAAAGTACCCATTTCAAGTGATGTGGATGCTTTAGTGCTTGCACGTGGAACACCGGGTTTTTCTGGTGCAGATTTAGCCAATTTGGTAAATGAAGCCGCTCTTTTTGCAGCTCGACGTAATAAACGTATGGTCGAAATGCAAGATTTTGAAGATGCCAAAGACAAGATTTATATGGGCCCTGAGCGCAAATCAGCCATCATGCGCGAAGAAGAGCGCCGTAACACGGCCTATCATGAATCAGGTCATGCAGTCGTAGCCAAATTACTTCCGCATGCGGACCCTGTGCACAAAGTGACGATTATGCCTCGCGGTGGCGCACTTGGAGTAACCTGGCAGCTGCCTGAATATGATCGCGTCAATTTATACCGCGACAAAATGCTAGAGGAAATCGCGATTTTGTTCGGCGGCCGAGCTGGGGAAGAAATTTTCTTGAATTCTCTGTCTAGTGGAGCATCCAATGATTTCGAGCGCGCTACAAAAATGGCTCGAGATATGGTCACGCGTTACGGCATGTCAGAGTCATTAGGCACCATGATTTATGTGGATACGGAACAAGACTCCATTCTAGGACGCGTATCGTCTAAGAATGTATCTGAAGCCACACAACAAAAAATCGATGCAGAAATCCGCAGAATCATTGATGAGCAATACGCATTAGCTCATCGCTTACTCGAAGCTAATCGAGATAAAGTAGAAGCGATGGTCAAAGCCTTGCTCGAATGGGAAACAATTGACTCGACACAGGTAAATGACATCATGCTGGGCAGAATCCCTCAACCCCCAAAAGTGTCTAACGCACTAGAGGGCAACAAAAACGCCCCCCCTCCACCTGCAGGAGGGTCGACAGGGCAGGGTGATGATGCATCAAAAAAAACTACGGGTAGTAGCGCTAAATTGGTGTAATTTACATATTGAGAAGCCGTAGTTATCGGCTGAGAAGGAATAAAAATGCCTGTTTTTGCTACTGCAAAAACAGGCATTTTTATTAAAAAGTCTTAGTACAGAACACATGCTCCAACTTGCTTTGAGTATGGCTGATATACATCTGCATGATCAGGTGAAACACGGACTGCTATACAAAAAATAGAAAGTATACATAGCAGCTCTGAATGCAAAACTGTACGGCAAAAAATTATTTACTAGCGAGATGGGGGATACAATGTTTCCGACAAACCCGATAGGCTCTTCTAATCAATGCCCAAAACCAATATCCAATTTCGAATCCAATCCGTCATTTAAATCTATAGAGGTTACAGAGACCCCTTCGAATAGAGAAAACCAAGCTATACGACCAAATAGAGAAGATAGAGCTAGCCGTTTGGCAACTACGCTCGTCTTAACAGGTCAATTAGCTGGGATGTTGGTTGTTCTAGGTATGCTACCCAGCGTTTTCATAGCAGCTCCGGTAATTGGCACATTTGGTGCCGTGGCAACTATGGCTATGAGTGGGAGGCACGAAAATAAAAATCAAGCAACGCAGAGTGTGGGAGAGGAAACAGAGAAGCTTCATCTTAAAAAAATAGTATAAGAAGCTTATTTTATTGGAATGACTGATATTTCTAATGCATTACGCAAATAAAAAAATGGCTGCCTGTATACGCAGCCATTTTTTTATATATTTTGTAATAGAATATATTGCGTGCTATTGAAAAATATGTTTTTTATCGATTAACAAATTTTAATTATTTCTGATTTTATGCACTCGGAGTTATTATTTATTTTTTCGGCTGAGTGATGTTCTGTGTGTTGTATAGGCCGGGGTGTATTTTTATTATCTTCTTTTGCTCCAAGAATAGTACAAGCAACCGCCGCTGCGGCAGACGCTACAAGCGTTGAAATGCCAGCCGTATTGCGACCACTGAGCAGAAGGAATAAGGTAGCGGTTGAAAGTGAAACGTAAGTAAATAGCGCCACATCAAACGGACTAATTATTTGCTTTTGAGCAGAAGTTTGTTCGGTTATAGATTCAGGGGCGTTATAAGTATATTGCCTCGATGTGGGGGCGAGTAAAGGAGTGGTAACAGTGCTCATACAGTTTTCTTCTCTATTAGGATGATGATTTTTTCTAAAATATCCAAGCCTTATCTACACAAGTTAGTATATTTTTGTGTGTATAAGTGCCTTTTTATTGAAAAAGTCATCGTATAGAAAATGTAGAGCAGAAAGAGATATAAATTATTTAGGATTTATCACTTTTTATTATGCGAAAAATATTTTTATATTAATGTATACCCTTTGAGCAAAGGATATAGCGGTAGGTTGGTGGTGAGGCACGACTAACCCCAACATGCATACCACCGACTTGTAATCCTGCATATACAGGTTTTAAAAGGACAGTGGTCATCATGTTGGGGTTCGTGCCTCACCACCAACCTACCGGCTACCTTATCTTCAAGTTCACTTAGAGGGGTGGCAGGTGCAGAAATTTAGTCAGATAAGGCAAAAGTGTTACGCTACCTACCACGATAGCGCCTAAACGAATGGTTAACTTTGAGCCTAGATGACCCACATCCTTACGCAAGTCACTAATCTCACAGCAGATCTTATCAATTCTACGATCCAGACGCATTCCAAGTTTTTCAAGGTCGTGTTTGGTCGCTAACTTAGCCATGTTATGTTTCGATAGCAGCATTCAAAATAGCGCACGTTTGTATTGATATTTTTGAGAGCGCTTAAGGGAGTGGTAGGTGCAGAAATTTAGTGAGATAAGGAAGGAGTGTTGCAGTACTCACCACGATAGCGCCTAAACGAATGGTTAATCTTGAGCTTAGATGCTCCAAATCAGTGCGAACCTTATCAATCCTGCTATCTAGACGTATTTCAAGTTTTTCAAGATCATCCTTGGTAGCTAGCTCCGCTGTGTTATGTGTTTCAAGCGCAGCATTTAAAATAGCGCACGCTTGTGGTTGAGTAAATCCTGCATTTTGAAGCTTTTCAAAAGGCGCCATTGTGTAGAGTGCAGCTGCTGCCATGTTTTTTCCTTAGACCAACTTATTTTCATTATTGATATTTTTGAGAGCGCTTAAGGGAGTGGTAGGTGCAGAAATTTAGTGAGATAAGGAAGGAAGGTTGCAGTACTCACCACGATAGCGCCTAAACGAATGGTTAATCTTGAACCAAGAGTTGAAGCGAGATGGCAAAAATCCTTATGCAAATTATCGATTCTATGGCTTAGACCAGTACAGACCTCTTTGATTGTATGCTCCAGATCAGTGCGAACCTTATCAATTTTGCTATCCAGACGTATTTCAAGTTTTTCAAGATCACCCTTGGTTGCTAACCGAACGTTATCGATCTTGCTATCCAGACGTATTTCAAGTTTTTCAAGGTCATCTTTGGTCGCTAGCTCAGCCGTGTTATGCGTTTCAAGCGCAGCATTCAAAATAGCGTGTGCTTGTGGTTGGGTGAATCCTGCGTCTTGAAGTTTTTCAAAAGGCGCCAAAGTGTAGAGAGCGGCGGCCGCCATGTTTTGTCCTTTTTTATTTCATATGAACTTTAAAGTATGCATCATAATTTAAACTAAATAAGTTAAATTGTAAAGTGCGTATAATATTTTTAGCTTATTTAGTTGGTTTTGTGCCGGTATTAAAGAAGCCAATGGTATGCATGTTGGGGTTCGTGCCTCACCACCAACCTACCGTGCTCTTATGGTTCGTGGAGTTTGATAGAACCCTTTTATATATGCATCTTGGTAGGTTGGTGGTGAGGCACGAACCCCAACATGCAGGCCACTGCGTCCTTGATGACAAGCTTACAAACTCTTAAAGACAAAGATTAAAAGTCCGTGGTACGCATATGGGGGTTCGCGCTTAACCCAAACCTACCAAAAATGATGGCTTTAGCCACGGAAGAAAGGCGCCTAACTGCTGGTCTTTCTATGCGTGGTAGGAGAGGGGGACGGGATAAAAGATTATGCATTCTCTTCTGATGCCTGCGTATGCAGATCAAATACTAGATCCAAAGCTTGGCGTGCAGAGAGTGTGTTGGGGTCTAGTGTGCGTAGTTTTTGCAGTAGAGGGTGAGGCGGGGTCGGTGCAGCAGCAGGGGTAGGATGTATAGGTGCTGTTGGGGGAGAAGGTGCGTTATTAGATGTATCAAAGAAATCAAATTTTTGTTGTTTGGGATGTTCTTTGAGTGCATGTTTTTCAAGTGCAGCTAGGTGTATCCGAGCGTCTTCAATAACGCGCGGAGGTACGCCTCCTAATGCAGCAACTTGTAGGCCGTAGCTTTGGTTTGCAGGGCCAGGCTTTACTTCGTGTAAGAAGATAATGCTGTGTTCGTGCTCGATAGCGGACAGATGGAGATTGCGTGCTTCTAAAAAAGTATTGGGGAGTTGAGTGAGCTCGAAGTAGTGGGTTGCAAATAGCGTATAGCAGCGGTTGTGTTGAAGTAGATGCCTCGCGATGGCCCAGGCAAGTGCTAAGCCGTCAAAGGTAGAGGTGCCTCGCCCAATTTCATCCATCAAAACCAAGCTGCGTGGGGTTGCGTTATTGAGAATTGCAGCTGCTTCAGTCATTTCGACCATAAATGTAGAGCGCCCGCCTGCTAGATCATCGGCCGCGCCAATACGAGTAAAAATTTGATCGATGGGCCCCACGCGCATTTTCTTGGCAGGGACGTAGGAGCCTAGGTACGCCATCAGCGTAAGTAAGGCTGTTTGGCGCATGAAGGTGGATTTGCCTCCCATATTGGGGCCCGTAATGAGTAATAGGCGCTGTTGTTTTGAGAGGTTGCAGTTATTGGGAATGAAGCCATGTATTTGCGCTTCTACAACAGGGTGGCGGCCTGCTTCAATGTCTAAGCCTTCTTCTTCTGTTAATTCAGGGGCTACCCAGTCATGTGCTTGCGCGCGTGCGGCTAGGGTTGCGAGTACGTCGATTTGGGCTAGTGCAGACGCGATTCTTTGAAAATCCATCAAAAAGGGGAGTAATGCCTGCAGGACTTGCTCATATATTTCCTTTTCAAGAGCCAGTGCCCGGTCTTGAGCGGAGAGTGCTTGATCTTCAAAGGTTTTGAGCTCAGGCGTGATGTAACGCTCGGCGTTTTTTAAGGTTTGCCGGCGCCGATAGTGTGCCGGTACTTTATCGGTTTGGCCTCGTGTGACTTCGATATAAAACCCGTGCACTTTATTGTATTCAACGCGCAAATTAGCAATGCCAGTTTGTGCGCGCTCCCGCGTTTCTAGATCTACTAGAAATTGGCCACAATTCTCAGATAGTGCTCGCAGTGTGTCGAGTTGCTCGTTATACCCTTTTGCGATCACCCCACCGTCACGCAACCATATGGCGGGTTCAGGGGCGATGGCTGAAATTAACAGCGAAACGCAAGCTTTGGGGGCATCGAGTGCGTGGGCCGAATGGGCAAGTAGCGTGGAGTGTTCTGTGTGCGGCGCGAGTAGGGCTTGGATATCAGGTAGATGCGTGAGTACATCGCGTAATGCAGACAGATCGCGCGGTCTAGCGCGTAGCAACCCCAGTCGACCTGTAATGCGCTCTATATCTGCTAGGTGTTTGAAGATTTGGCGCAGTGCAGGGAGTGCATTTTTGGAATGCGACGTGTCACTGGCTAAAGTCGGTCTTAAAAAAGCATCTAGAGCAAGATGGCGATCGCGTGCAATGTGCGCGTCGCGCGGAATATGGTGGAGCCAATGGCGCAGCAGGCGGCTGCCCATGGAATTAGAGCAATGATCGAGTAGAGAGAGCAGCGTTGGTGCTGGCGCTCCTCGTAGCGTTTCACTGAGTTCTAAGTTGCGGCGTGTAGCCGGGTCCAATCGAATATATGCAGATTCGTGCTCCACTTGCATGCTACGAACATGGCGTAGTTGCTGTTGTTGGGTAGTGCAGACATATTGCAGCAGGGCTCCTGCTGCACCACATGCGGCAGATAGCGCCATAGACTTCTGAGCGCGACTGCCTTGTTTGGGTGCACCTGCGCTGAATGTGGGATCAAAACCTTCCAGATGCGCTACACCAAGCTGTTCGCATAAACGTGTATACCCAGCTTCTGCATCAAAATGCCAGGCAGGTACACGGGTGATGGCACCTGCACTATCACCCAGCATATCGCTAGATAGCGATTTCTCTCTTTCTTCCTCACTGCGCTGTGCAATTAAGGTTTCAGCAGGCCGAATGCGCTCTAATACACAAGCAACATCATTAGGTAAAATTTCGCTCAGACGCAGGGCACCGCTTGCTAGATTGAGCCATGCCAGCCCGATGCGCAAAGAAGATTGAGAGGGTTTACCAACAGGGGCAGCTACATTATGAATAGGAGATATAGCTAACACATAGCTATCTTCACGCTCAGCAAGCAGCGCAGTATCGGTGAGGGTGCCCGGTGTGACAATGCGTGCTACTTGACGCTCCATCGGGCCTTTTGACTGACCCGGTTCTCCTATTTGCTCACAAAGGGCGGCAGATTCTCCCAGTTTGACCAGTTTGGCCAGATAGGGCTCGATTGCATGGTGCGGCACGCCCGCCATTTTAATGGGCTCTCCTGCCGAGCTACCTCGCTGAGTAAGCGTTAAATCTAGAAGACGAGCGGCTTTTTCAGCATCTTCAAAAAACAGCTCATAAAAGTCACCCATTCGGTAGAACAGCAGGGTGGTGGGGTGCTCTGCCTTAATTTGCAAATATTGCGCGATCATCGGAGTGTGACCCGAATGAGCGGTACGTACGCCGTTGGCTGCAGTTGGTGTGGTATGAGAAGGAGATAATTGCATGGAGGAGGGTGGCATTGCTTACAGCTTCCTAGCGGCGTTGCATAAATAAAATATGTTCCCCGTCTTGCGACTGGATTTGGAGCAAAGTATTGCCTGTGTGTTGCGCGAAAGCGGCAAAATCACTCGGTGCGCTGGGGTCTGTAGCAATAACTTTGAGGACTTGCCCGCTTTGCATGGTGGAGAGTGCTTTTTTGGCTCGAAGGATCGGCAATGGGCAGCGTAAACCGCGTGCATCGACTTCCTGATGAATTTGATCGATTGCCATTGGAATTGCTTTTCCTAAAGACTTGGAGGCACATATCCTGATGCGGTATCAGCGCCTGTTCCAAAGAAATATTGCTCGGTTTGCTTGAGCAGATATTGCCTTGCGCGTGAATCAGCCAAACTCAGCCGGTATTCGTTAACCAACATGGTTTGGTGCTTAAGCCAGCCTTGCCAAGCTTCCTTGGATACATGGTCATAAATGCGCTGGCCTAATGCGCCTGGAAGGGGAGGGAAGTCCATCCCTGGAGCTTCTTTATCAAGTTTGACGCAGTGTACGATGTGTTCTTCAGAAGAATCAGAAGGGGCCATTTTAAGTGTCTCTGTATAGGTTGTGAAATAGGATCTCTGGCGGACTGCAGGTTGGGGTTTGTGCCCTCTCCCCAATCTAGGCGGGAGCAAGGGCGTTGACACACTCTTTTACTAACGTGGGGCCTTGATAAATAAGGCCTGTGTATATCTGCACGAGCTTGGCACCGGCCTCTATTTTAGCGCGTGCGTCTGCCGCTGAGAAAATTCCGCCTACTCCGATAATGGGTATAGCGTCGCCTAGCTCGGCATAGCATTGCCGAATGGTTTGTGTGGACTTTTCAAAAACAGGGCGCCCGGATAACCCTCCGGTTTCCTCTGCATGCGGCAGCCCTGCTACGTTTGCGCGATCGAGGGTGGTATTGCTGGCAATAACGCCATCGATGCGATAGCGCAGTAAGGTGGCGCAGAGGGTTTTAATCTCAGCAGCGCTTAAATCAGGGGAAATTTTTAGTACGAGTGGGGTGTATTTCCCGTGCTGATCAGCCAGACGTGCGCGTTTTTCAGTCAAGGCATGCAGCAAGGCATCTAGCGTGTTTTCCTGTTGCAGGGAGCGTAAGCCCGAGGTATTGGGCGACGATATATTGATCGTTATATAGCTCGCTTGGGCATAGACCTGCTCTAGACCGTAGAGATAATCTTGTGCGGCTTGCTCTAAAGGAGTGTGCGCATTTTTGCCGATATTAATGCCCAACACCCCTTTGAAGCGGCTAGCTTGTACATTGCTGAGCAACGCAGCTACGCCTTCATTGTTAAATCCCATTCGATTAATCAAAGCCTCTGCACGAGGCAGGCGAAAGAGGCGAGGGCGAGGGTTGCCGGGTTGTGGTTGGGGGGTAACCGTGCCTATTTCAAGGAATCCAAATCCCATAGCGGCTAAGCCATCTATGCATTCCCCGTTTTTATCTAGGCCAGCAGCGAGGCCGACGGGGTTGGCAAAGTCTAATCCCATAACACGGATAGGGGAGGCTACTTGAGTGTGGTTATGTGCGGAGGAAGAACTGGGCTTAAATAGGCAGGTATTTAAACCTGTGCGCTCTGTTAATCGCAATGCCGTAAGGGTCAGGTCATGCGCACGCTCAGGATCTAAGAAAAAGAGCGGCTTACGTAGCCAAGGATAGAGAGCATCAAGCACAGTAGTAGCCAAAGTGAAAATTTAAAAGTACGGTAGGTTGGGGTGACGAATTTTGATAAATACGGAACCCCAACATGCACACCACCAACCTACCGGGTACCCGCGACACAGGTCCATTCATCTTCTGTGTGCCAGACTGCAAGGGATATCCATGGCCGGTATGCTTCAATCAGGGTGGGTACTTGCTCAGGAAGAATGCCTGATAACACCATTTTTCCGCCCATTTTGAGCTGAGCGCATAGCATAGGGGCGAGGCTGATCAAAGGGTTGAGCAAAATATTGGCTACCACGATGTCATAGCCCCCCTCAGTGGAGAGTTCTGGGAGCGCTTCAGGTAACCCATACTGAACGCTGGCCTGGTTTTTCTGGCTATTGTGCTTTGCTGTTTCGAGCGCTTGGGGATCGATATCAATCCCAACAGCCGTGCGTGCACCACACTGTTTTGCCAGAATAGCCAAAATTCCTGATCCGCAGCCATAGTCGAGCACGGTATCTGCTGGCTTCACGTTTTCTTCAATCCAAGCCATGCAAAGGCGTGTAGTAGGGTGGCTTCCTGTACCAAAAGCGAGGCCTGGATCTAGTTTTAAGATTAAGGGATTGGGATGGGGAATATCTTGGTGTAGAGACCAAGAAGGGACTACCCAGATACGTTGGCCAATGGCAATGGGCGTAAATTGTGCTTGCGCATGATCTACCCAATCCGTAGCGGCTAATGTGCGTACTTCATGCTGAGGTACCGTTGTAAGGCCAGCAGTTAGGGCCGCTGCGGTGAACAGTTCAGAGGGTTGTGTAGTGTCATCAAATAAAATACTCAAGCGGGCATGAGGCCAAGCGCTTTCAGGCATATGCCCAGGCTCTCCGAACAGGGGGAGCTCATCTGCTGTATTAGCATTTGCATCTTCACTCGAAATGGAGAGCGCGCCAAGCTCTAACAGGGCCTCTGAGAGCGCCTGCATATAGACTTCATCCACTTCAGTAACGAGCTCGAAACAAGACATAATTGGAAATACCCAAAGAAAAGCAAAGAACGGTAGGTTGGTGGTGGGCAACGTTCCCCAACATGCATACCACTGGCTTTTTGAATACCTGCGTAAAATCAGTGAATAAGCTAGGGCATGTCCTCAATTGCCCCAAAGGGCTCATCTTTGAGGTCGTGCGGTGCTCGGGATCCTCACTGTACTTAAGTACAGTTCCGGTCCCTGCGCTCCTGCTCCCCCAAATATGAACCCTTTGGGACAATTGAGGATACGCCCTACTTAGGATGCTTGAGCAAGCTTGTTTTCTAAATAATGAATGCTGGTGCCACCTTCCACAAAATTGGCATCGAGCATAAGGTCACGATGTAGCGCAATATTGGTTTGAATCCCTTCAATAACCATTTCAGAGAGCGCGATACGCATACGCTTGATGGCTTGTTCACGCGTTGCACCATAAGCGATAAGTTTGCCGATCATTGAATCGTAATTGGCAGGAACAAAATAGCCAGAGTACGCATGCGAATCTACGCGAATGCCTGGCCCACCTGGTGCATGTAGCAAGGTGATTAGGCCGGGTGACGGAGTAAATTTGGTTGCGTGTTCGGCATTAATCCGGCATTCAATGGAATGACCGTTGAAGGTCACTTCTTTTTGTTTCGGAAGTTTGTAGCCTGCAGCAACTAAAATTTGCTGCTGCACGATATCAATACCGGTAATCATTTCTGTTACTGGGTGCTCTACCTGTACGCGAGTATTCATCTCGATAAAGTAGAACTCATTGTTTTCATACAAAAATTCGAAAGTACCTGCTCCGAGATAGCCCATTTTTTTACAGGCATCTGCGCAGCGCTTTCCAATTTTTTCAATGAGATGGCGAGGAATATGAGGTGCAGGTGCTTCTTCAATAACTTTCTGATGGCGGCGCTGCATGGAGCAGTCGCGCTCGCCGAGCCAGATTGCGCCTTTATGCTGGTCTGCGAGAATTTGAATTTCAATGTGCCGAGGATTCTCGAGAAATTTCTCCATATACACACTGGGGTTACCAAATGCGCTGCCCGCTTCTTGGCGAGTCAAGCTCACCGCGTTTAGCAGTGCAGCTTCGGTATGCACAATGCGCATACCGCGTCCACCGCCGCCGCCTGCTGCTTTAATAATGACCGGATAGGTAATTTTTCTGGCAATTTGGATAATTTCTTTTGGATCTTCTGGTAACTCCCCTTCAGAGCCGGGCACACAAGGCACTCCTGCTCTAATCATCGCCTGTTTAGCCGATACCTTATCGCCCATGAGTCGAATGGTTTCGGCCCGTGGTCCGATAAAGGTGAAGCCAGATTGTTCAACACGCTCAGCAAAATCGGCGTTTTCTGACAAAAATCCATAGCCCGGGTGGATGGCCTGGGCGTCCGTAACTTCTGCTGCGCTGATGATGGCAGGCATATTGAGATACGATAATGCAGACGCAGCAGGTCCAATACAGACGGCTTCGTCTGCTAAACGTACGTATTTTGCTTCTTTATCGGCCTGGGAATAAATCATCACCGTTTTGATGCCGAGCTCTCGACATGCTCGTTGAATACGCAATGCGATCTCGCCACGGTTGGCGATCAGAATTTTTTCAAACATACGCTAAAGAAGGAGCAAAAGAGAAAATCAGTAGACCTGCAAAAGGGCTTAAAAAGTAGCCCCTGACAGAAAATGCACCATATAGGAAAGTTACAGGCCTAGAAGGAAAATAATTTGGCGCATGCATAAGTGCAAATATTAGCCGATTACAAATAGCGGCTGCCCGAACTCTACAGCTTGACCATTCTCGACGCATACTTCTTTTACCACACCATCTTTATCAGACTCAATTTCATTGAGCAGTTTCATGGCTTCAATAAGGCATAAGGTCTGCCCTACTTTAACGGTATCGCCAATTTGCACAAACGGATTAGCAGTAGGGGAAGAAGAGCGGTAGAACGTGCCGACCATGGGAGAGGTGACTTGGTGGCCGGCCGTAGTGGTTGCGGACGGTATTGGTACGGTATCAGAAGAAGGAGACGGTGCCACCACAGCGTGGGTGGCGGGTGCGGGCGCCTGCATGTAAACGGGCGGTGCATTTTTAACAATCCTGACCTTACTGTCCCCTTCGGTCATTTCGAGTTCTGAAATATTGGATTCAGATACGAGATCCAATAATGTTTTAAGTTTGCGCAGATCCATTCATACATCCTATAAGCTCTATTGAGCTGTATTCAATCTTATTAAGTTACTTAAGTTACGTTAGGCAGGTATTCAAAATCCACTGACCACAAAAAAGCAAAGGACGGTAGGTTGGTGGTGAGGTACGAACCCCAACATGCGCACCACAGTCTTTTTGAATACCTGCGTAACATCAGTTAAATTAGTGTCAAATCTTATGTGCTGCGCCATAGTAATCTAGCGCAAAGTCCAATGCGAGCAGGTAAGCTTGCCACCCTAGACCACAAATTACTCCGTGGGCTAAGTCTGAAAAAAACGAAGTGTGCCGAAAAGGTTCGCGGCGATGAATATTGGATAAATGGACTTCAATAAACGGGATATCCACCGCTGCAAACGCATCACGCAGCGCAACACTGGTGTGTGTGAAGCCCGCTGGGTTCACAATGATCACATCCATATTTTCTTCTCGCGCTACATGTACGCGGTCAATTAATGCTCCCTCGCTATTGCTTTGAAAAAAACAGACTAATGCGCCAGCATCTTCTGCACGGGTTTTGAGCTTCTCGTTAATAGCATCAAGCGTCATAGATCCGTACACCTGTGGTTCGCGAGTCCCGAGTAAATTCAGGTTAGGGCCATGCAAAACAAGGATTCTCAGCTGTTTTCCGGTAGATGAACAAGAAGACATATCCCAACTTTAAAAAAATTGAGCGGACTTTACCGTCAAAAGAGGGGAGTTGTCTAGTTTTAGCGAATATAAGAATCTGAATGTGAGGCTCGAATTTTTTTTCTTGTTTGCATCCTCTTGCTATGATTTTGGGTGTTGGATGCTAAATACAGATTGATTTTGAGTATAATGTATAGATCTTAATTGTCTGGGCCAAAATTGCTGCACCAGCGTATGTTTAATAACCTAATATCCTGCACGGCAGGCGCTAGAGAGTGACTGTGAACCTTGCTGCCTATTTCCCTGTATTGCTGTTTTTGCTAATAGGCATTGGAGTAGCCCTAGGTTTGATGCTTCTTGGCAAAATCCTAGGACCTAACAAGCCTAATAGCGCAAAAAATGCGCCTTACGAATGTGGTTTTGATGCATTTGAAGATGCACGAATGAAGTTTGATGTGCGCTATTACCTGGTAGCTATCTTATTTATCATTTTTGATCTGGAAACCGCTTTTCTGTTTCCATGGGGCGTGGCCTTAAAAGATATTGGATGGCCTGGTTTTAGTGCAATGATGTTGTTTTTAGTCGAATTTTTATTAGGGTTTGTTTACATTTGGAGACGGGGCGGGCTGGATTGGGAGTGAGAATATCCCCTTACCATTAGACCCCTTTCGGAGTCCTGTAGCGGCGCCATTCCTCCTTGCCGTACTAGTGTACTGTCTTCGTCAGAATGACGTCGCTACAGGGCTCCGAAAGAGGTCTACCCAAACCGATTGCTGCTCGGAATCTACGCTAAACGCGCCATTCCGAGGAGCGCCCATACGCAGGAAAAATAATGAGTATCGAAGGTGTGTTTAAGGAAGGTTTTATTACCACCACAGCAGATAAGCTGATCAACTGGACTCGAACGGGTTCACTGTGGCCTATGACATTTGGACTTGCATGCTGCGCCGTTGAGATGATGCATGCGGGTGCTGCACGGTATGATCTCGATCGTTTTGGTGTGGTGTTTCGCCCTAGCCCTCGTCAAGCTGATGTGATGATTGTTGCTGGTACGCTGTGCAATAAAATGGCGGGCGCGCTGCGTCAGGTGTATGACCAAATGGCGGAGCCGCGGTGGGTTATTTCGATGGGGTCGTGCGCAAATGGTGGAGGGTATTACCATTATTCTTACTCCGTGGTGCGTGGATGTGACCGTATTGTCCCTGTAGATATATATGTGCCTGGGTGCCCGCCAACGGCTGAAGCACTGATGTATGGGATCATTCAATTGCAAGCCAAAATTAAACGTACCAACACGATTGCACGTTAAATTTTTATAGAGATTCGCCTAAGAACCTGTTTAGTATTTTTCAAAAGGGTTCATATCCAAAAACGCGGTCCATCACTCTCATTATTGCCTTTTTCTGTTAGCCATGATGTCTACGCTTCAAACATTGCAAACTCGCTTAACAGCTGCGCTGGGCTCTCGTCTACAGGCAATGTATGTAGCGTTTGGAGAAATAAACCTGGTAGTGCTTGCAGAGCACTATCTAAGCGTAGCCAGGTGCTTGCGAGATGATCGAGATTTGCATTTCGAGCAGTTAATCGATTTGTGCGGTATTGACTATTTGACGTACGGGCAGGCAGGCCCTGTCGCGCTTGGATTGGCGGAGACGGATTCTGAGGAGGGCCGTTTTGCGGTAGTCCTTCAGCTTCTATCCGTCACGCACAATCACCGTGTGCGCTTAAAAGTTTTTGCTCCTGCAGCAAAACTCCCTGTGCTGCCTTCTGTCGTAGATATCTGGAATAGTGCAAATTGGTATGAGCGTGAAGCTTTCGATTTGTTTGGCCTGGTTTTTGACGGTCATCCTGATCTGCGCCGCATTCTCACGGATTATGGATTTGTTGGGCATCCTTTTAGGAAAGATTTTCCCGTTTCAGGATATGTGGAAATGCGCTATGACGCCGATCAAAAGCGTGTGGTGTACCAACCTGTCACTATTGAGCCGCGTGAGCAAACTCCGCGCGTGATTCGTGAAGATCGGTATGGAGCAGGCATTTTGGTAGCAAACAAGCAAATAAAAGGCTTTTAAAAGTGGCAGAGCTTCGTAACTACACGCTTAATTTTGGTCCCCAGCACCCTGCCGCGCATGGTGTATTGCGCTTGGTATTAGAGCTGGATGGTGAAGTGATACAGCGTGCGGATCCTCATATCGGCTTGCTGCACAGAGCGACGGAAAAACTGGTCGAAACGAAAACCTATTTGCAGTCAGTCCCCTATATGGACCGACTCGATTACGTGTCGATGATGGCCAATGAGCACGCTTATGTCATGGCGATTGAGCGCTTATTAGGCGTGGATATCCCTATACGGGCGAAATACATCCGCGTCATGTTTGACGAAATTACCCGCATTCTTAATCATTTAATGTGGCTAGGCTCGCATGCATTGGATGTTGGTGCGATGGCAGTTTTTCTTTACGCTTTTCGCGAGCGTGAAGATTTGATGGATGTGTATGAGGCTGTCTCTGGCGCCCGTATGCATGCTGCCTATTACCGTCCAGGTGGCGTCTATCGTGATTTACCCGACACGATGCCGCAATATAAGGCTTCACAGGCAGGCTCCCGTAGCCAGTCTGCGCTAGATGAGATGAATGCGGCTCGCCAAGGGTCTGTGCTGGATTTCATTGAAGATTTCACCAAGCGTTTTCCAGGCTGTGTCGATGAATACGAGTCATTATTGACCGATAATCGAATTTGGAAACAGCGTTTGGTTGGAATCGGTGTGGTTACTCCTGAGCGCGCTTTGCAGCTTGGAATGACAGGCCCCATGCTTCGAGGATCCGGGATTGAATGGGATCTTCGTAAAAAGCAACCCTATGCAGTATATGACCAGCTTGATTTCGATATTCCTGTGGGTGTGCATGGCGACTGTTACGACCGCTATTTGGTGCGTATTGCAGAAATGCGGCAATCCAATCGAATTATTCAGCAGTGCATTACATGGCTGCGCGCTAATCCTGGTCCTGTCATTATCAAAGATCATAAAATAGCGCCGCCCAAACGGGTAGATATGAAAACCAATATGGAAGAGCTTATCCATCATTTCAAGCTCTTTACTGAAGGTATGCATGTTCCCGAAGGGGAGGCGTATGCGGCCATTGAGCATCCCAAAGGGGAGTTCGGTATTTATTTGGTGTCGGACGGAGCGAATAAGCCGTATCGCTTAAAAATTCGTGCACCTGGATTTGCGCATTTATCTGCACTCAATGAGATGGCTACAGGTCATATGATTGCAGATGCAGTGACCATTATTGGAACGCAAGATATTGTTTTCGGTGAAATAGACCGTTGATTTAATTGGGCTTTCTCTCCTTTTTCAGTTTGAAGTACATGGAAGGGGGAAGAAAGTAGCTTAAAACTTCTTTTTTTATTTGCGACATGCTTTCTGCACAGGCTTTGAAGAAATTGGATGATGCGGTGGCGAAATATCCGCCTGAGCGTCGTTCGTCTGCCGTAATGGCAGCGCTTGCTTTGGTGCAGCAGGAATTAGGTTGGTTGTCGCCAGAAGCAATGCAATGGGTGGCAACGTACCTGCATATGCCTGCTATTGCTGTGCGGGAAGTGGCGACTTTTTATACGATGTATCAGACTGCGCCAGTAGGTCGATACAAAATTACCATTTGTACGAATTTGCCTTGTGCTCTCTCCGGTGGAGATGCAGCAGCTGGCTATGTTCAGAAAAAATTAGGTATTGGTTTTAACGAGACGACTTCCGATGGCCTATTCACCCTCAAAGAAGGTGAATGTATGGGGGCTTGCGGGGATGCGCCCGTATTGTTGGTCAATAATACGCAAATGTGTAGCTGGATGAGCCGGGAAAAAATCGATCAACTATTGGAAGATTTACGCGTTGAAGCTTCTTCAAAAGAAGCCTTGCAAAAGCACACTCAGCAAGGAGTAGCCTCATGACTTGCTTGCATGGACGTCATATCCAGCCGCTGATTTTGAATCAGCTCGACGGAAAGAATTGGCGTTTGAAAGAGTATGTAGCGCGTGGGGGCTATGAGCAACTAAAGCGTATCGTATTAAACAATATCCCTGCAGATGAGATTATTCAGGCTGTAAAAACATCGGGATTGCGCGGACGCGGTGGGGCAGGTTTTCCAACGGGGTTGAAGTGGAGTTTTATGCCACGCCAGTTTTCAGGCCAGAAATATTTGGTGTGCAACTCCGATGAAGGCGAGCCAGGAACCTTTAAAGACCGCGATATTTTACGTTATAACCCGCATGCTTTAATTGAAGGCATGGCTATTGCTGCCTATGCTACCGGCGTCACAGTAGGCTATAACTATATCCACGGCGAAATTTGGCAAGAATATGAGCGCTTCGAAGAAGCCCTTGAAGAAGCACGAGCAGCCGGATTCATAGGCGCAGCTATTTGTGGCTCTTCCTTTTCTTTTGAATTGTATGCACACCATGGATACGGCGCTTATATCTGTGGTGAAGAAACCGCGTTGCTGGAGTCGATTGAAGGAAAGAAAGGGCAGCCTCGGTTTAAGCCTCCTTTTCCTGCAAGCTATGGCTTATTTGGTCGGCCCACCACCATTAATAATACCGAGACATTTGCAGCCGTTCCTTTTTTGCTATCAGTAGGTCCTGAGCAGTATGCTGCTTTAGGCAAACCTAATAATGGTGGCACCAAAATTTTCTCTATATCTGGAGATGTAAATCTGCCAGGTAATTATGAAATTCCATTAGGCACTCCTTTTTCAAAATTGCTGGAATTAGCAGGTGGAATGCGTAATGGTGCGAAGCTCAAGGCCGTTATTCCTGGTGGTTCTTCCGCGCCTGTCGTGCCTGGTAGTGTCATGCTCGATACGGATATGGACTACGACTCTATTGCTAAAGCAGGGTCGATGTTGGGTTCAGGTGCGGTCATTGTGATGGATGAATCCCGCTGCATGGTCCGCTCTTTACTGCGTTTATCGTATTTTTACTACGAAGAATCGTGTGGTCAGTGCACGCCCTGCCGAGAAGGCACGGGGTGGCTGTATCGTATTGTGAAGCGCATTGAAGAAGGTCAAGGTCGCCCTGAAGATTTGGATCTACTTGATTCAGTCGCTGGAAATATCATGGGCCGTACTATTTGCGCATTAGGCGATGCTGCAGCAATGCCTGTTCAAGGCATGCTCCGGCATTATCGGGATGAATTTGTGCATCATATTGAGCATAAATGTTGCTCCGTGCCAGTTACTGCAGCATGGTCGTAGGACATGCCCTAATCCAATCATAGATTGGGGTGACACCCCAAACATACAATATTTTTTCAATTAGGTTTTCCTGATGATTGAGCTTGAAATAGACGGCAATAAGGTCGAAGTCCCTGAAGGTAGCATGGTGATCCAAGCTGCCAAGAAGGTGGGCTGCTATGTGCCGCATTTTTGCTATCACAAGAAATTGTCCATTGCTGCAAACTGCCGGATGTGCCTGGTTGAAGTGGAAAAGATGCCTAAAGCCATGCCAGCTTGCGCAACGCCTGTAGCTGCCGGGATGGTGGTGCATACGCAATCCACAAAAGCAGTGAATGCGCAGCGCTCGGTCATGGAGTTTTTGCTAATCAACCATCCTTTGGATTGCCCCATATGTGATCAAGCAGGGGAATGCCAGCTACAGGATCTAGCGGTGGGTTATGGCGCCTCCAATTCACGCTATACCGAAGAAAAACGCGTAGTTTTCCAAAAACAAGCAGGTCCGCTTATCTCTATGCAAGAGATGACTCGATGCATTCACTGCACACGCTGCGTGCGCTTTGGGCAGGAAATTGCAGGGGTTATGGAATTGGGCATGGTGGGTCGTGGTGAGCATGCTGAGATTGCCACTTTTGTCAGCCAATCTGTGGATTCAGAGCTTTCGGGCAATATGATCGATTTATGTCCGGTTGGTGCGCTGACTTCTAAGCCATTTCGGTACAGAGCGCGTAACTGGGAATTAGGTCGGTATAACTCGATCAGCCCGCACGATAGCCTAGGCTCTAATTTGCTAATACAAACTGCTCAACAAAAAGTAATGCGGGTATTGCCTAAGGAAAATGAAGCACTCAATGCGTGCTGGTTATCGGATAAAGACCGTTTTTCCTACGAGGCACTCAATAGCGAAGAGCGCCTAACACAACCTTTATTAAAAAAAGCACCTGCTGCCCGAGCGTTGGAGGATGCTGAAGATGCTAGCCATTGGCAAACTTTTGATTGGCCTACTGCGTTGCAGTATACGGTTCAAGCTTTAAAAACCACCATTGAACAAAAAGGTCCTAAGGCATTGGCTATTGCGGCCAGTCCGCACAGTACGCTCGAGGAGCTCTATCTTCTAAAGCGTATAGCAGACCATATAGGTACGCCCCATATTGATTTTTGTTTAAGACAATCTGCTCAGTTAACTGATTTGCCAGGCGTGCCTTGGTTAGGTATGCCCATTGCAGAAGTAGATAACGTACGCGCAGCGCTGGTTATTGGCTCTTTGTTGCACCATGACCATCCGTTATTGGCTGCTCGTCTGCGGCAAGCTGCGAAAAGTGGAGCGCAGGTGTATTTCCTCAATGCGGTGGATGAAGATGCGCGTATTACTACCGCGCACCGCATAGTTGCAGCGCCTTCGGCTTGGTTAAAAGAGTTAGGTAGCCTAGCTTGTGCAGTGGCAGAATTGAAAAAAGTAGCCGTACCCGCTGCTTTCTCACAATTGGCCTCTTCGCCTGCTTCCCATGCCTTAGCCCAAGCACTCTTGGTCACAGCGGGTGACTCAGATGCTTCTGATGAATCTATCCATACTGCTCGTCATGTGATTTGGCTAGGCAATGCGGCGGTTTCGCACCCAGATTTTCATTTGATTCACGCTGCTGCGCAATGGATTGCACAGCAATGTGGTGCAACGCTTGGGTTTCTTCCTGAGGCAGCTAATACCGTAGGTGCGCATGCATTGCGTGTGATGCTTAATACTCAGGCTGATAAAGCACAGCAGACAGGCACGGATAGTGCCCATACGCCATTATTTCAAACGCCCCATCCTGCTTGGTTGCTCTTTAATGTAGAGCCCCAATACGATGTTGCACATCCTGCGCAGGCGCTTGCTACATTAAATGAAGCAGAGGTGGTAGTGAGCCTTTCTGCCTTTTCATCATCCATAGAAAGCGATAATGATTATGCGGATGCATTATTGCCCATTACCCCATTTACAGAAACCGGAGGTTCTTTTGTTAATGCGCAAGGGATCCTTCAAAGATTTAATGGGGTAGTTAGGCCGCTGGGCGAAGCACGTCCAGGCTGGAAGGTATTGAGAGCACTTGCTAACTTATTGGATCTACCCGGTTTTACCTATGACAGCGTAGAAGAGGTGCATGCAGCGGCGCTTAAGGCTATGGGTTGTGAGAATTCTGATTTTTCAGCGCTTTTATCCAATGCAGCTCATGCAGCAAGCGTACAGAGTCTTGAAAATAAACCGCTCTCGAGCGCATTCTCATTTTTATCGTCCTCCAATATCACAGAGGCTCCTAAGGTTTCTAAGGGTGCAGTTGGGGAAGGAAGCACTTTTTGGGCTGCTACACCTGCTTCCGCTCCTTCCTTAGAGCGCTTCGCTGATGTGCCTATTTACCATGCTGATCCTTTAGTGCGAAGAGCGCCTTCTTTACATCGTACGCAGGCCGCTAAACAAGCGCATAACGCGCGATTGCCTGCCGCGTTGTTTAAGAAGTTAGATTTGATATCCGGTGATAAAATCCGCGTGTATCAAGGGGAGTATTCCACTACCGTATCTGCAGTGTGTGATGCCACGTTGCCTGACACCGTGATACGTCTATCTAGCGCAACCCCAGCTTCAGCTTGCCTAGGAGATTTTTTTGGTGAGATACGCGTAGAAAAAGTAGAGCAATAGCATTAAATAATAATCATTGCGTTGAGATAGTCTGGGGATAACCCCAGATATCCAATGCATAATAGGTTTTCAACTTTAGGAAAGTCATACTCAATGAGCGGGTTCAAGGCTATTCATGCTGCTGGCGAGCATCTTCTAGGTGCCGCATGGCCTGTCGTATGGACAGGTGCATGCATTCTAGTGATGGTGCTAGGGCTTTTGCTGAGCGTGGCGTATTTGATTCTTTGGGAGCGCAAGCTCATTGGCTGGATGCATGTCCGCCTGGGGCCAAACCGAGTGGGCCCTCGAGGTTTGCTGCAGCCGATTGCCGATGTGTTGAAGCTGCTACTGAAAGAAGTGATTAAACCCGCAAAAGCGACTCCTTGGTTATATGCAGTAGCGCCTATTATGACTGTGGCACCTGCTTTTGCAGTATGGGCTGTGATCCCATTGCAAGCTGAGATGGTGCTGGGTGATATCAATGCCGGTTTACTCTATGTGATGGCGATTTCTTCTGTCGGCGTGTATGGTGTGATTCTGGCTGGTTGGGCATCCAATTCAAAATATGCATTGCTAGGCGCCATGCGTGCGGCAGGGCAAATGGTTTCCTATGAAATTGCGATGGGATTTGCCCTTGTTGTCGTATTGATGATTTCGGGTAGCTTAAATCTGTCAGACATTGTGCATAGTCAGCAGCGCGGGATATTTTCTGGGTTGGGCTTGAATTTCTTATCCTGGAATTGGCTGCCGCTTTTGCCGATGTGTGGAGTGTATTTTATTTCAGGTATTGCAGAGACCAATCGCCATCCTTTTGATGTGGTGGAAGGGGAGTCTGAAATTGTAGCGGGCCATATGGTCGATTATTCGGGCATGGCGTTTGCGCTATTTTTCTTGGCCGAATACATCAATATGATCGTTATTTCGGCCCTCACTGCTACCTTATTTCTGGGTGGGTGGGACGCACCATTTGGTTTTCTCTCTTTTGTGCCGGGTTTTTTCTGGCTTGCTATAAAAGTTTTCTTTTTACTTTCGGTGTTTATCTGGGTGCGTGCCACTTTCCCCAGGTATCGGTATGATCAAATCATGCGTTTGGGATGGAAAATATTTATTCCGCTTTGCGTGGTGTGGCTCATATTTATCGGTTTTTGGGTGATGTCTCCATGGTCTATCTGGAGCTAGTGCGGTTGGAACGTGCTCCAACATCTGAACCTTAGGGCGTGTCCTCAATCTTGTTTTAATGCATTGCCGTTTTATATCGGATCAAAAGTATGTTGCGCCGTATCAGCAATTTTCTAAAAAGTTTTTTCCTGATTGAGCTCTTTAAAGGAATGGCTTTAACGGGCAAATATCTCTTCTCCCGCAAAGTAACCGTACAGTTTCCTGAAGAAAAGACGCCCCTATCGCCCCGTTTTCGTGGCTTGCATGCCCTGCGCCGTTACCCAAATGGCGAGGAACGTTGTATCGCATGTAAATTATGCGAAGCAGTGTGCCCTGCAATGGCGATTACCATTGAGTCTGAGCTGCGTGCTGACAATACCCGCCGCACCACTCGGTATGACATTGATTTAACAAAATGTATTTTTTGCGGTTTATGCGAAGAGAGTTGTCCTGTAGATTCGATCGTAGAAACGCAATTACTCGAATACCATGGTGAAAAGCGAGGCGACTTGTACTTTACAAAAGATATGTTGCTAGCAGTTGGGGATCAATATGAATCTCAAATTGCAGCAGCACGCGAAGCCGATGCAAGGTATCGATAACCAGACTGTAAGAGCCGCTGCATGCGCTCTAAGAACCTTTTAAAATAGGTTCCAAACAGACTATTTTTTAGAAAAGCGCAAAAAAATGGGAATGACCTCTTTGCTGTTTTATATGTTTGCCTGTTTATTATTACTTTCAGGCTTACGTGTAATTACTGCGCCTGATTCTGTACAATCGGCGCTTTTTTTGATCCTAGCCTTTTTTAATGCCGCAGCGCTTTGGATGTTGTTAAAAGCAGAATTCTTGGCAATTTTGCTGGTGCTAGTCTATGTCGGCGCAGTGATGGTTCTATTTTTATTCGTCGTGATGATGCTGGATATTGAAACCAGCACTTTACGGCGTGATTTTCAGCGATTTATGCCCTTGGCTCTTGGAGTCGGTGGAGTGATGGCTTTTGAATTGGCGCTGATTTTATGGCGCAGCTTTAGTGGTACAGAGGCAGCTCCAGAAGCGAAGGCAGATCTTTTACATTCCAATGCCCATCAGATAGGGCTGCTGATTTATACGCACTATATTTTTGCTTTTGAAATCGCAGGGTTAGTACTTTTAGTGGCCATCATTGCTGCTGTTGCGCTGACATTACGTCATGGTAAAGATCGCAAGCGTATAGATGTTTCGAAACAGCTAGAAGCTCAACCAAAAGATCGTGTGCGTTTAGTAAAAAATATGCGTGCAGATAGTTACTAAAAAGCAGGATTTTCACTATGCCCACTCTTGCCTATCCTCTCATTGTGGGGGCTATTTTGTTCGTCATCGGGATGGTCGGGATTTTTTTAAACCGGCGAAATATGATTGCCATCCTGATGTCTATCGAATTAATGCTCCTCGCGGTGAATACCAATTTTGTTGCGTTCTCTCATTTTTTGGGAGATTTGCACGGTCAGGTTTTTGTCTTTTTTGTACTCACGGTTGCAGCTGCTGAGGCCGCAATTGGATTGGCTATTTTGATCACGTTATTTCGAGCACGTGATACGGCTGATTTGAAAAACCTAGATCAGCTAAAAGGGTAGGGCGCACTACATTATTAGAGCGTCCTCCTTTGTTCATCTCCTTCTTTTTAATGCCCCCTTGCTTGTATGGCTATTACCCTTAACCCCGCTTTGCTACTGACTATTGCTCTAGCTCCTTTAGTAGGGGCACTTATTGCTGGTTTTGGAGGCAATATAGCTGGGCGTCGTGGTGCGCACAGTGTGACTATTCTAGGGGTGGCTTTATCATTTGGTTTGTCTGCCTGGGTTTTATTCCAGGTAATGCATGGGGCAAGTTACCACGGCACCATATACGAGTGGATGCAGGTCCAATTACCTGCGTTGAACTCTGCAGGACAATCGCAGCCATCGGCTCCTCTATTACACTTTGAAGTGGGTTTTTTGATCGATTCACTGAGTGCATTGATGATGTGTGTGGTGACCTCGGTGTCCCTCATGGTGCATATCTATACCATTGGTTATATGCGGGATGACCCAGGCTATGCCCGTTTCTTTGCGTATATCTCGCTGTTTACTTTTGCGATGCTCATGCTGGTAATGAGCAATAACTTCTTGCAGCTTTTCTTTGGCTGGGAAGCAGTGGGTTTGGTGTCGTATTTACTGATTGGTTTTTGGTATACCCGTCCTACAGCGGTCTATGCCAATCTAAAAGCATTTTTGGTAAACCGAGTCGGTGATTTTGGGTTTATTTTAGGCATTGCTTTGCTCGGAATGCAGGCAGGCTCATTGCGTTATGAAGACATTTTTGCGCAGCGCGATCTATTGATCCCTCTGACCTTCCCAGGAACCAGCGTCAGCTTTTTGACCGTTGCTTGCTTGTGCTTATTTGTTGGTGCAATGGGCAAATCTGCTCAATTTCCTTTGCACGTATGGCTGCCTGACTCTATGGAAGGCCCCACACCAATCTCCGCATTAATTCACGCAGCAACGATGGTGACAGCAGGCATTTTTATGGTGTCTCGCATGTCTCCCTTGTTTGAGCTTTCTGAAACTGCGCTGTCCTTTATGCTAGTGATCGGTGGCATTACCGCGCTATTTATGGGTTTGCTTGGGATAGTTCAAAATGATATTAAGCGCGTCATTGCGTATTCAACACTGTCTCAGCTTGGTTATATGACTGTAGCGTTGGGTGCCTCTGCGTATTCTGCGGCATTGTTTCATCTGGTCACGCATGCTTTCTTTAAAGCGCTGCTCTTTCTAGCTGCAGGCTCGGTCATTATTGGCATGCATCATGAGCAAGATATGCGAAAAATGGGCGGGCTGAGTAAATACATGCCAGTTACTTGGATGGTCTCGTTAATTGGCTCATTGTCTTTGATCGGTACCCCTTTATTCTCTGGCTTTTATTCAAAAGACTCCATTATTGAAGCTGTGCTGGAGTCGCATTTGCCTGGTGCAGGGTTCGCTGCGTTTGCATTACTAGCTAGCGTTTTTGTGACAGCACTCTATTCTTTCCGAATGGTATTTTTAGTCTTTCATGGCAAACCACGCTTCAAACACGATACGACCCATCACCCAGTAGCACAGGATGGACATGATCACGCGCATGGAGGGGAACCTCACGAATCGCCTTGGGTGATTACAGGTCCTTTAGTGCTTCTGGCTATTCCGTCTTTGGTATTGGGTGCCGCTATTATTGGACCCTTGCTCTACGGTGATTTTTTTGCGCACGGCGTTATTTTTGATCGTGTACTGTATATGGGGGCAAACCATCCTGTTATGCACGAGCTAGGCCAGGCATTTCACGGGTGGTGGCCAATGGCTAAACATGCGTTTAGTGGGTTGCCGGTCTTTTTAGCCGCTGCTGGCGTGGTGACAGCCTGGTTTTTATACCTAAAGCAACCGGGCATTACAGCCTGGTTACGTCAGCATTTCTCATGGATCTATACCCTGTTAGATCGCCAGTACTATATGAACCAACTCAATGAGTTTGTTTTTGTGCGCGGTACAGTAGCTTTTGCAACAGGGCTGTGGAAAGAATTTGACCAAGCCGTTATTGATGGCATAGTTAACAGCAGTGCCCGCGTTATCCAGTGCTTTGGCCGTGCCGCACGGGTATTCCAATCAGGTTATCTGTATCACTATGCTTTGGTCATGATTCTCGGAGTCTTAGGCTTGTTGAGTCTCTTTTTATGGCTAGCTAGTTGATTTCACATTTACCATCTTTGAATTTAATCCCTATGCATGCTTACCCCCTATTGAGTCTAGCAATCTGGATGCCGATAGCCTTTGGCGTACTGGTTCTTGGGTTGGGCATACTCCCTGCTAGCTTTGCGTCTAACACACTCCGTTCTAGCCAAAACTGGAAAATAAGTGATGCCGTATTGCGCTGGATAGCCCTAACTGGCGCTGTGCTCAGCTTTGCCGTGACTTTGCCGTTATGGACCCATTTCGATATACATGCAACCGATATGCAATTTGTGGAGCATGTCGCATGGATTGGGCGTTTTAATATTTTCTATTCGCTAGGTATAGATGGTATTTCGCTTTGGCTGGTAGTGTTAACTGCACTGACGACTGTGATAGTAGTGGTGGCAGCTTGGGAAGTGATTACTAAGCATGTGGCTGCTTACCTAGGCGCTTTTCTTATTTTATCTGGCTTGATGGTCGGTGTTTTCTGCGCCCAAGACGGTTTACTGTTTTATGTATTTTTTGAAGCTACACTGATTCCGATGTATTTGATTATCGGCATTTGGGGTGGACCTTCTCGGGTTTATGCAGCGTTCAAATTTTTTCTCTATACGCTGATGGGCTCTTTGTTGATGCTCGTAGCACTGCTTTATCTCTATGCGCATTCAGGCAGCTTTGCGTTGGCTGCATGGCAGCCTTTACCGATTCCTTTAAATATACAGATCCTGCTGTTTATTGCTTTTTTTATGGCATTTGCAGTCAAAGTGCCTATGTGGCCTGTGCATACTTGGCTGCCCGATGCGCACGTTGAAGCGCCTACAGGCGGCTCTGTAGTGCTGGCTGCTATTATGTTAAAGCTAGGTGCATACGGATTTTTGCGTTTCTCTTTGCCCATCACCCCAGATGCAAGCCACTTTTTAGCACCGGTTATCGTGGTGCTTTCTCTCATTGCAGTTATTTATATCGGTCTGGTTGCCATTGCCCAGCAAGATATGAAAAAACTGGTGGCTTACTCTTCAATCGCCCATATGGGTATGGTGACCTTAGGCTTTTTTCTTTTCACGCCTTTGGCCTTGGAAGGCGCAATCGTGCAAATGATTTCGCATGGTTTAGTCTCTGGGGCGATGTTTTTATGCATAGGCGTGCTCTATGACCGCATGCATAGCCGGCAAATTGCAGATTACGGCGGCGTTATTAATGTGATGCCTAAGTTTGCTGCTTTTTCAGTATTTTTTGCGATGGCTAATGCGGGCTTACCCGGAACTTCTGGGTTTGTTGGCGAATTTATGGTCATTCTGGCTGCAGTACATTTCAACTTTTGGATAGGTTTATTAGCTGCACTAACCTTAGTTTTGGGTGCTGCTTATACGCTGT
Organism: Mycoavidus cysteinexigens; assembly: GCA_031963045.1. Taxonomy (GTDB): domain Bacteria; phylum Pseudomonadota; class Gammaproteobacteria; order Burkholderiales; family Burkholderiaceae; genus JASSUD01. The sequence continues at coordinate 200,837 of JASSUK010000015.1, read as the reverse complement.
GGATGGTTAAGCGGGTGTACTTTGGCCCAGTGGCTAATGAGAATGTGGCTAAACTGACTGATTTGAATTGCCGTGAACGCGGCATGCTAGCTGCATTGGCAATATTGGTTCTGGCATTTGGCCTATACCCTAAGCCCATCACGCAGGTCATGCATGTAGCTGCAGGAAAGTTAATCCTTCAAACCCAGCAATCGAAATTAGGCCCCTCGTAGGGCGTGTCCTCCATTGCCCCAAAATGGCTTTATCTTTGGGATCGTGTTTAGGCATTCGTGCATAAAAGTAAGTTCCGCTTATAGCGTCTGTTCCAAAAATATTGAATGTTTTTGGAAATTTTTCAGCAGATTCTCAGGTCTTTTGATACGCTAAGCGGCCTTTTTATAGTATTTCCCGTTTCTTCTTCTTTTTGCTTATGTCGACTTTGTCCATATTGTGGCCTGATGCTTTTCTTTTGCTTGCGACCATCGTTGCTTGGATTAACGATATGGGGTGGAGTGAGAAGAGTGCAAAGGGGCGTCATATAACCTATTCCATTGCTGTATGGGCATCGCTTATTGCAGCAGCGGGGTATGCAAGCCTCCTCGCAAGTGGAGTCGGTAAGCACTATATTTTTGATCATATGATGGTGATCGACCCCTTCGCTTGCGCCGTAAAAGCGCTCTTAAGCGCAGGGTTCGCAGTATCTTTGATATACGCTCGAAATTACCTACAGGCATGCGGCCTATTTCGAGGGTCTTTCTTTTTGCTGGCCTTGTTTTCCTTGATTGGCCAGCTTGTAATGGTTTCAGGCAACCATTTTCTAATGCTGTATTTGGGCCTAGAACTGATGTCACTGTCGCTGTACGCGATGGTCGCGCTGCGCCCGGACCACACTCCAGAAAAGACAAAAACCTCTTCATTTTTTGGCTCCATGGCCTTGCCTAGTGAGGCCGCATTGAAGTACTACGTGCTCGGTGCATTGGCTTCAGGGTTTTTGCTATTTGGGCTGTCAATGGTGTATGGCGCAACAGGATCCTTGGATCTTATCGATATAGCCTCCCATCTTAAAGCGCAACTTCCTTCTTTGATTGCTAGTAGTGGGAGTTTTGATGCCTCTGCTTTCACAGAATTGCCCATGCTTTCTGTGCTGTTGTGTGGTCTGATTTTTATCGTAGTAGGTGTAGCATTCAAATTAGGAGTGGCTCCTTTCCATATGTGGGTGCCCGATGTTTACCAGGGTGCTCCTACGCCAATAACATTGCTAATTGGTGGCATTCCAAAATTAGCAGCGCTAGCTTGGGGTATACGGCTTTTAGTGATCGGGCTTGCGCCATTAGCCAGCGAGTGGTCATTGATGTTAGCGATACCGATCGTGCTGTCTTTATTGATTGGTAATGCTGCAGGTATTGTGCAAACTAATATCAAACGTTTGCTTGCGTATTCTGCCATTTCGCATGCAGGGTTTATTGCGTTTGGTTTGCTCGCAGGTGGGCAAGCAGCAGGTAATGGCTATGAGGCCTATAGCGCTACATTTTTTTATAGCGTGGTGTATTTAATATCGACGCTGGGCACGTTTGGTGTAATGCTCTGTCTGGTCGAGCGCGCAGAGAGCGCTTCCTCCTCAAATTTAGCCACTTATCAAGCTGTAGAAGATTTAGAAGGTATAAAAGGCTTAAGCCAGCGTAACCCTCTGCTTGCTGGTGTGATGCTAGTAATGATGTTTTCTCTAGCCGGTATTCCACCTACCGCAGGCTTTTACGCAAAGCTCAGTGTGCTGGTGCAAGCTATACATGAAGGATGGGTTGGCCTCGCCGTGTTTTCTGTGATGGCTTCTTTGTGGGGTGCTTTTTATTACTTGCGCATGGTGAAGCTTATGTATTTTGATGCTCCTCCCAGCACTGAGCCTTTTATTGTTGCGCCCAGCATGCGCTATTTGCTAGTGCTTAATGGCGCAGCCATCTTCTTTTTAGGTATTTTCCCCAGTGCATTACTTGACTGGTGTACCCATGTGGTACAGCTTACTTTAGGCTAAGAGCTCTAAGAGCGTGTCAAAATTTGAGGGCACGCCCTAAAAAAGCCTGATATTTTTATATAAAGCGATTTCCCTGATGTCTTTGCCAACAGGTTTAACCCTCTTTTTTGCTGGGATAGTAGCTAACCTGCCTTTTTTGAATGCACGTCTTTTTGCGCTTTTTCGTTTGCCTCGCAAGATGGCTGTAGAAGGTAAAAAACCTTTCTATATGCGTGGATTTGAATGGCTCATTGCTTATTTTTTAGCGGGAAGTGTAGGGTATGCATTAGAAGCCCATGCTGGCCAAATAATGCATCAGAGCTGGGAATTTTATGTAGTAACCGTATGTGTTTTTGGCGTATTGGCTTTTCCTGGTTTTGTATGGTGCTATTTGCTGAAACACCCTAAATAACTGTATATGCACGGCAGGGTTGGGGTGAGGGACGAACCCCAACATGCAGACCACGGCACCCTTGATGACCTGCTTACAAACTGATCCAAAGCCAGCGGTACGCATGTTGGGGTTCGTCCCTCACCCCAACCTACCATTCTTTTAAGTGGAATGTGTTTTAATGGTTGCTGCATTGAATGTGCCACATAGTGATGAAGATCGCGTAGCTTCTGTGGTAAACACTCCAGATGAAGAGTGCATGTCAACTGAAGTCGTGTATACCGGCTCATTTTTGAAGATGAAGCGCGATAGCGTGCGTTTACAAAATGGAGTGCGCGCTACCCGTGAGTATTTAGAGCATCCTGGTGCCGCAATGGTTATCCCGCTATTTGGCGCGGGGCAACGTCACGAATTGGTCGGCAATATCAAAGAGAGTGGGGAAGTAGGTCAAAAAGCGCCTGTTATTCCGTCTGCCTCCAAGCATAATGTAGTGCAAGAAGCGTTATCTTGTCATGTACTACTTGAGCGGCAATATCGCTATGCAGTGCAAGAAAAAGTGTTGGAATTTCCCGCGGGAAAACTAGATCCGAATGAGTCTTCTTTAGCTTGTGCAAAACGCGAATTACGTGAAGAGACCGGTTATACCGCGGCGCGCTGGTATTATTTGGCGCGTATTCATCCGTCTATTTCTTACTCCACCGAATCGATTGACCTTTATCTTGCAGAAGAATTGACGCGGGGCGCCTCTGAGCTAGACGAAGGCGAATGCCTCGAGACCGAAAGCGTAGAGTTTACTCAGTTACTTGAATGGGTAAAGAGCGGTAGAATCAAAGATGTTAAAACACTGATTGGTGTGTTTTGGCTAGAAAAAATATTACTTGGGCAATGGGATAGGTTAGCTGTCTAAAATCTTTTTGTAATATAGTATAGAGTTCTTACTTTACTGAAAATTTATTTATGCCACTGAGCCGTTTTTCATCGATTCCTGATGTATTGGCATGCTGCTGTGCGGTGCTGCTATTAGCAGGTTGTGTGTCTTCCGTGGATCCTGCCGCGATTGATTACCGTAGTCAGGAATCACAAACTAGTGCTGCGCTATGGATACCTCCAGATATGGCAGGCCCTGTTTCGTCAAATGATACGGGTAATACGGTCGTAGCACCGTCTTCGGACCAACGCTCAATAACCTGGTCTGCCTATCAGCGTAAAGCGCATGTATCCTCTGGGCCTGCTCTAACCACGCCTAAAAATGACCAAAATGCACAGCCTAACTCTGCAATTTATTTGAAGCGAAAAGGTGCGCAGTATTGGCTGGTAGTAAAAGGACAAAGCCCAGAAGAATTGCTACCACGCATTCAAAAATTTTGGTTAGAACAAGGCTTTGAGCTTGAAAATGCTAAACAGAGTGATGCTCTTGGTAATATGCCGCGCCCTGAGAGCGAGGTTATCGAGACGCAATGGCGTAATATGCCTGCATCCGTAAATACAGGATTTATCCGTAGTAATGTATCTAAAATTTTTAATACTGCTTACGTAACACGTCAAAAAAATAAATATCGTACCCGCCTTCAAGCAGATGCCAGCACGCCTAGCGTTAAATATACAGAGCCCACTGAGCGCAATGCTTTAGGTGCTTCCTCCACTTTAATTTTTGTAAGTCAAACTGCTTTGCAAGAAGTGCGCACAGGGCCAACCAAAGAGATTAGTCAGTGGAAGCCTGCTCCATCTGATCCATTTGCGCAATCGCTATATTTGCAGCGCTTAATGAAAGCATTGCGTGAGCAAGAGTCTCTACCTGCACAGGCGGTCGCAGAAAAAACCGTAGAAACGGGGATTTTAGTATCTGAAGATGGTGCGTTGAGGGGTGTTAAAAGCGATGACGCTTCGCAAAAAATAGGGCATTCTAAAAAGGCAGTGAAAGCTGCATCTGCCACAGAGCAAGGCCCTAGCCTATTTATTTTAAATCAGTCTTTTGATCGCGCTTGGTTTGAAATAGGCATGGCATTAGAGCGGCTGAACTTTACTGTGGAAGATCTAGATCGCACAAAGGGTCTATATTACGTGCGATATGTAGATCCACATGACCAAAGCATTGCGCGTCAGGGCTTCTGGAGCCAGCTGTTTCATGGGCGCAAAGAAAAAAAGGCACGCCCTTATGCGCTGAATGTCCGGGCTATAGAAGATGAGCGCACACAAATTGCTGTACTGACTTCTGCAGGCGTTGTGGATCACTCTTTGCAAGCAAAACGCATAATTAGGCTATTGGATAGTGCAGTGCGCTCTCAACCTTGACGGCTTGTTTTTATATTGTTCTTTGTATCGAAATACTTTTGTAGAGTTTTACCAAAAATCAAATATCCTTCTGAGGCCCTCTTCTTAAAAATGTAATGGCCCTAGACGTCTATATTTATCCGCCTAAATAATGCGCTGCGCCTATCCTATTTTTCTTGGGTTATGCGTTTGTGCATCTTGAAGCGAATTCTCATCTATGTACTTGCCCATATTTGCGCGAGCTTCTTGCTTAATACATAGCGTTATACCTACTTAACTGAGGCTGCTTTGAAATCCACGCAACCACACGATCTCGAACTCCAAGCGAGTGAAGACCGAGGCGCTCGCAAAGAGCACCAGCAATTTTCTGAGGGGATCTCCTCCCAGCCTTTTCAGGCTGAAAACGTAGTTCAACCATCGCCTTCTGCCGAACGTGAGCATTATGGCTTGCGGCGGGGGCCGCGTAGTCTCATTGCGCGCCGACGTATGGAGCGTGAAAAAATGATGGAAAGCAGGGCGAATGTAGAGCGGCCTTCTTCCCATGCTGCGCGTAAAACACAAGATACAGCAGGTTCTGCTGGGTTTGATGCTGCAACTGCTCGATTCCCAACAGCAAATAAAAGGCCTATAAGATCCGCTGACTCAAGGCCTTTTGATCGCTCGCAATCTGCGCAGCGTCCTGCTATTTTCGGAAATGATCCTTCTGCCCATCAAGGAGGTAGAGAGCATTTTGCAGCACGCGCTCCCCAATTCGCTACCTCACATAAAAATAATGCATTTAAGGGTGTATCTGCCCCTTCTTTTGTAGAGGATGAAGAGCGTCCTAAACTGCATAAAGTATTAGCAGAAGCTGGCCTGGGCTCGCGCCGTGAAATGGAAGAGTTGCTTATTGCTGGGCGTGTTTCTGTGAATGGGGAACCTGCTCATATCGGACAGCGCATTGGCGATACAGATAAAATATCTATCAATGGCCGCTTAATGCGGCGCTCACTTAACAAGCGTCCCGCACGTGTGCTGCTCTATCATAAGCCTGTTGGCGAAATTGTAAGCCATGATGATCCAGAGGGCCGTCCCAGTGTTTTTGATAGCTTACCTTCCTTAAAAACAGCTAAATGGCTTGCTATAGGGCGCTTAGATTTCAATACAGAAGGTCTACTTTTGCTAACCACCTCTGGGGACTTAGCAAATCGCTTAATGCATCCTCGCTATGGCGTGGAGCGTGAATATGCTGTGCGCGTCATCGGCACTTTAAGCGAAGCTGCGCGTCAACAACTTCTTACTGGGGTGGTATTAGAAGATGGTCCAGCACGATGCTTAACCGTTGTAAATGGCGGGGGAGAAGGCGTAAACCGTTGGTATCACGTTACATTAGAAGAAGGGCGCAATCGTGAAGTGCGGCGCCTTTTTGAGGCGGTTGGCTTGCAAGTTAGTCGTTTGATTCGTACGCGTCACGGCTCTACCCATTTGCCTCGACACCTCAAGCGAGGTCGTTGGGAAGAGTTAGAGCCCAATGATGTTACAGCGCTTTTAGAGCGTGCGGGGCTGGGTACGTCGACACCTACACCTGTGCGTAAAGGTAGCGCCTCAGAGCAGCACGCAGATCGAAATTCAAGGTACAAGCGAGGCAGCTCTGCTTTATCTAGTAAACGTCAGGATGGGCAACCTTTGCATGCTTCATGTGCCTTTCCTTCCTCTGGATTTTCTGAGTTTGAGACTCCCGCCAGGGCACACGCTGTAGCGCCTGTACGTTCTACCACTCCAAAGCGTCGTCAACCCGATCCGATGCAAACCACCTTAGGGTATGGCGCACAAGATGTGACCGGCTATGCTCCGTATGCGCGCCGTTTATCTGCTGATGGACGCCCCGCTGAATTCCGAGATGCGCCAGCGCGGGGTGCGCGGGCTGCATATCCACGTGAATCCTCTTTTCAAGAGCGCAATACTTTCGCCGACTCAAGATCTCGTCGCCCTGCGTCCGCACGCCCTGAGCGTTCAACACCATGGTCTGAAAATAGATCGCCAGCACGTGGGCCCTTTGCAGGGGAAGCACGTGTTGGTGCGGCAAAAGTACCTACCCGTTCTCGTGAGTTTACGGCCCATGGCGCACAGGAGCGTAGATCAGGAGCCGGTTCCCATCCGTTTTCTCGACGCGCTAGTACCCACTCATCGACATCTTCCAGCCGAGTAGACCCTTTTGATTCAAGGCCTAGCGAGCAAGAGGGTGCAGGGAATGTGCGCCGCCGTACGCATTCTGTTAAATAAAAAAAGGGCCGTCATACTTGGCATAGATAGGATCTTCCATTCCTATACCAAGTGTTAAACGCTAGTTTTAATGAGCCAGCCAGGTTCCTGGCTGCGCTCTTTATTGCTAGTACTCTTAAAACTGTATAGAATTGCGCTTTCTTGAGTCGGGGTGTTGTCTGCCTTTCTGGGCATTTGGCTGTAAAAGCTTTGCGCGGAGGGTTCCCGAAGGCTATTGCAGAGTAGGGCATGCCCTAGATTGGCGTAGTTACGGGATGGGCATGAAGCCCATTTTTTTTTGTCAAATGAATATGAGCAAAAGCTCTACCATTGCTGTGTTCTATAACAACGGTAGGGCTTGGCTAAACCTCATGCTCCAGCCTTTTGCTGTATGAGCATTGATTTTCAAAGAAGAGGCGCTGTGCAACTGTTGGAATGTATTCAAACCACAGTCGAGAGTTTGGGGTATGAACTGGTCGATTTTGAGCGCTCAGGTAAAGGGCAGCTTCGGGTATTCATCGATACGGCTTTTGTTCCGTCGGAGTCCTCGGAAGAGCTAGTGAGCCCGTCAGATAGCCAGAGCCTGCGCATTACGCTGGAAGATTGCGAAAAAGTCAGTCGTCAACTTCACTATGTGTTGGAAGTGGAGCATATTAATTACGACCGACTTGAAGTGTCTTCTCCAGGCTTGGATCGACCGTTAAAAAAACACCATGACTTTATTCGCTTTGCAGGATGCGAAGCGGTAGTGGTACTCAAAAAAATGATGGATGGGCGTAAGCAATATCGCGGTATTTTGCAAGCGCCTAAAGAAGAAGCCACAGAAACGCTAGCTTTGGACTATATTGGTCTTGAGGGCCCCGCTGTACTACATTTCAGTGTAGGTGAAATAGAGCGGGCGCACTTAGTGCCGCAGGTTGATTTTAGGAGCTCTAAACGATGAGTCGCGAAGTGAAGATGTTGGTTGACGCGCTCGCTCGCGAAAAAAATGTTCATGAAGACGTGGTATTTTCTGCTCTAGAAGCTGCTCTCGCATTAGCGACTAAAAAGCTCTACAGTGAAGATGCAGATATTCGCGTATCGATTGATCGAGAAACGGGGGAGCATGAGACGTTTCGTCGTTGGTTAGTTGTGCCTGATGAAGCTGGCTTGCAAGAACCTGATAAAGAAATTTTGCTCTTTGAAGCGCTAGAACAAGATGAGAATGTAGAGGTTGGTGATTCGCTTGAAGAAGAAGTAACTTCAATCGAATTTGGCCGTATTGGCGCGCAAGCTGCAAAGCAAGTTATCTTACAAAGAATACGTGACGCCGAGCGTGAGCAAATTCTGAGCGACTTCTTGGATCGAGGCGATCTACTGATGACTGGCACGGTCAAGCGTCAGGATAAAGGCAATGTTATTGTTGAAACCGGTCGCGTTGAAGGTATATTGCGCCGTGAAAACATGATTCCACGCGAGAGCTTGCGAAGTGGCGATCGGGTGCGTGCTTTTATTGTAAAAGTAGATCGCACTGCACGTGGGCCACAGATCGAATTATCTCGTACGGCTCCAGAGTTTTTAGTACGGCTTTTTGAGCTTGAAGTACCTGAAATAGAGCAAGGGTTATTAGAAATCAAGGCTGCTGCCCGAGATCCTGGGTTGCGAGCTAAGGTTGCTGTAGTCGCGCATGATGAACGTATTGATCCTGTTGGAACCTGTGTAGGTATGCGTGGTTCGCGCATCCAAGCGGTGCGTTCAGAGGTAGGTGGTGAAAATATCGACATCATTATCTGGTCGGAAGATCCTGCGCAATTTGTGATTAATGCATTAGCTCCTGCTTGCGTGCAGTCAATTGTGGTCGATGAAGAAAAGCATTCGATGGAAGTGGTTGTCGATGGTAGCGAGTTGGCTGTAGCGATTGGTCGTAATGGGCAAAATGTACGCTTAGCCAGTGAGCTAACCGGTTGGCAAATTGACATTCTGACCTCGGGCGAATCTGCTGATAAAGAAGAGCAGCAGCGCGCGCAGGTACGTCAGACTTTTATGGACCAGCTCGATGTCGATGCAGAAGCAGCAGATGCACTTATTGATGAAGGCTTTACAGGGCTGGAAGAAATTGCGTATGTCCCTTTAAGTGAAATGCTAGAAATTAGTGCTTTTGATGAGGGTACGGTGCATGAGCTTAGGGAGCGTGCTCGCAATGCATTGCTGAGCCAAGCTATTACGCAGGAAGAAAAAGTGGAAGGCCTTGCTCTAGATTTAAAAAATCTTGAAGGCATGACCCCTGAACTGATGGCGCAGCTTGCAGACCATGATATTCGGACGCGAGATGCACTGGCCGAATTATCAGTCGATGAGCTGATGGAAAAAGTATCGGTGGATGAAGCGCTCGCCAAATCACTCATTATAAAAGCGCGAGAACACTGGTTTGCGTAGTGCATGCCCTCAATTGCCCAAAAGGGCCCATCTTCGGGGTCGTGCGGTGCTCGGGATCCTCACTGTACAAAAAGTACAGTTCCGGTCCCTGTGCTCCTGCTCCCCCAAATATGAACCCTTTTGGACAATTGAGGACATACACTAAGAGCCTGTACTAAATTTAGGCAGGTTCGCATTGCAAACTTATTGAATAACTACAAGAATTTTTTCTTGTTTTAAAAGGACGTTTTTTCACATCAGCAGTAATGTTGGGTCTTATGGCCCACATCTGCAGTGGAGAGCTCCTAAGAGGTGTGAATGGCGAGTAACAACGTAACTGAATTTGCCACTGAACTCAAAGTGTCAGCGACCACGTTGCTCAAGCAACTTCAAGCAGCCGGGGTTGAAAAGCAACATATTGAAGAGCATTTGTCAGAGAGTGACAAAGCGCGTCTTATGGCGTATTTACATCGCGTCCAAGGAGGAGAAGGGGATGAAAAAGGCAAGATTACGCTAACTCGCCGAAAAACCTCTGAGATTCGACAAGCCGATGCGACGGGTAAAGCGCGTACGATCCAGGTGGAGGTGCGTAAAAAACGTACATTCGTGAAGCCTGATCCGGTCGTGGTTCAGCCTGTGCGCGCAGAATCTACTGCTGTTGCAGCAGCAAGTGAGGCAAAAGCCACGGCGCCTATACCTGCTGCACCTACGCCTGTGGATGCGGCTCCCACTGCCTCGTTAGAACTTCCATCGCCTTGCCCTGACATACAAAGCAGTGTTCCAGCGAGCACGCCCTCTACTAGCTCTGTGCCACCTATTGAAACCATATCAGTGCCTGTTGCGCCACTCAGTGAGACTGCTGCACCAGCAAACCCCGTTTCACCAGCACCTGAAGTGTCGCTACCAGAAGTTTTGGCCTCTTCTGCTGATGCTGCTGACCTTTCAAAAAGTGCTTCTGAATCTAGCTCTGCGGCGGTGGTTGCCGACCCTAAAAAGGATGCTTCCAGTGCTGTTAAAAGCCCAGAGAGCCCTGCTGTCGATGCCGCGAATATTCCATCCAAATCGATTACAGAACCTGTGTCTGAAAAAATCGAGGCTGCTGCTGCCCCTGTAAAAAAACAAGTTATAGATAAGCCTTCGGCTGCGCAAAATATAGCAAAAGCATTTCTTCGTAAAAATATCGCACAACCGGCTAAACCTGCCCAGCCTACTCCAGGCGATGCAGAGCGTGAAAAATTGAGCCTACAGCGTCGCCAGGCCGCAGAAGAAGAAGCGCGTGCCATTCGCGAAATGATGAATTCAAGCCGCAAAACCGTGCGGGTGGCTGCTCCTAAACCAGCAGATGCAGAGCCTGAAGTTGCTGCGGTCAGCGTACCTCAAAAAAATGGATCGCCACGACCCGCAAGCGAGCGTAGCGCTACTCCGCGTGAAGGCACAGCACGTCCTGGTACAGCAGCGCGTAGTCCACAAGCTTCAGAGTTATCGCCTGATAAGAAAAAAGCGGCGAAACCTTCTAGCTGGCAAGATGCTGCAGGCAATAAACGCCGTACTCTGAAAACCAGAGGAGGATCTGATTCAGATCATGAAACTGGGCGCAGAGGCGGCCATAGACGTAATAAACACGAAGCAGATCGTGCGACGGTTTTCCAAGCACCTACTGAGCCAGTTGTACGTGAAGTGCATGTGCCAGAAACCATTACGGTTTCTGATCTTGCTCACAAAATGTCAGTCAAGGCCTCTGAAGTTATTAAAAAGATGATGAGCCTTGGGCAAATGGTCACCATCAATCAGATGCTAGATCAAGAAACTGCAATGATTGCGGTTGAAGAACTTGGGCATACTGCCGTAGCAGCCAGGTTGGATGATCCTGAAGCATTCCTCGTTACAACTGAAGAGCACCATGAAGCGGTAAGCTTGCCACGCCCACCTGTAGTAACCGTGATGGGTCACGTGGATCATGGTAAAACGTCGCTGCTTGATTCTATTCGTCGCGCAAAAGTAGCGGTCGGAGAAGCCGGTGGTATTACGCAGCATATTGGTGCGTACCATGTAGAGACACCTAAAGGTGTGGTGACTTTCTTGGATACACCAGGCCATGAAGCCTTTACAGCGATGCGTGCTCGTGGAGCAAAAGCCACGGATATCGTCATTTTGGTAGTTGCTGCCGATGACGGTGTGATGCCCCAAACTAAAGAAGCCATTGCACACGCTCGTGCCGCTAATGTGCCCATCTTGGTCGCTATAAATAAAGTAGACAAACCAGGTGCCAACATCGATAAAGTACGGCAAGAGCTGGTTGCTGAAGGGGTGGTTCCTGAAGAATACGGTGGTGATTCACCTTTTATTCCCGTTTCAGCGAAGACAGGGCAAGGTATCGATGAGCTGTTAGAAGGTGTTTTATTGCAAGCCGAGGTTATGGAATTGGTGGCTCCGGTAGACGTTCCTGCAAAAGGTCTGGTTGTTGAAGCTAGGCTGGATAAAGGTCGAGGCCCTGTTGCTACTGTATTGGTGCAAGCCGGTACATTGCGTCGGGGAGATATCGTGTTAGCCGGTTCAGCCTATGGGCGGGTACGTGCCATGCTGGATGAAAATGGCAAGCCGACTAAAGAGGCCGGACCTTCTATTCCTATAGAAATTCAAGGTCTATCCGAAGCGCCTGCTGCTGGGGAAGAGGTCATTGTATTATTGGATGAGCGTAAGGCCCGCGAGATTGCATTATTCCGTCAAGGAAAATTCCGCGATGTGAAATTGGCTAAACAGCATGCTGCAAAACTTGAACATCGCTTTAATGCTAGCGCTGAAGGGGAGTTGCAAAACTTACCATTGATTGTCAAGGCGGATGTGCGCGGCTCACAAGAAGCACTCGTACAGGCCTTTGTGAAGCTTTCTACCGAGGAAGTGCGTGTACAAGTTGTGCATGCAGCGGTAGGGGGTATTAGCGAGTCAGATATTAATTTGGCCATTGCTTCTAAAGCGGTCGTAATTGGGTTTAATGCCCGTGCTGATGCGCAGGCACGTAAGCTTGCTGAAGTGAGTGGCATTGATATTCGTTATTACAATGTTATTTATGACGCAGTGAACGAGCTTAAAGCGGCGATGTCTGGCATGCTGGCTCCCGAGCAAAAAGAAAACATATTGGGTACAGCGCAAGTGCGTCAAGTCTTCCGGGTTCCAAAAATTGGTGCTATCGGAGGATGTATGGTGCTCGATGGTGTTATTAAACGTGCTGGTTTGGTACGCGTATTACGAGATAATTTGGTCATTCATACGGGTGAACTAGATTCTCTGAAACGCTTCAAAGAAGATGTGCGTGAAGTAAAATCAGGCTTTGAGTGCGGTATTTCTGTTAAAAACTTCAACGATATTGCTGAAGGCGATCAGTTAGAAGTCTTCGAAGTGGTTGAAGTAGCGCGTGTACTTTAACAGTGCTGTTTTAGGCTAGGGCGTGTTCTCAATTGCCCCAAAGGGTTCATATTTGGGGGAGCAGGAGCGCAGGGACCGGAACTGTACTTGAGTACAGTGAGGATCTCGAGCACCGCACGACCTCAAAGATGGGCCCTTTTGGGTAATTGAGGACATGCCCTAGTCAGAACTTTTTGATGCCCTCTCAAGTAGGTTCTCTTGCTTGCCAAACGCCCGAAGCATAAGAATTGCTTCGGGCGTTCTTTTAATTTAAAGGCAATGATAATCTTGCCTACTCCTTTTTTAGAAAAGCCGCCAAGCTTTTCTATCCCGATGTGAACCATGCCTAAAAAACGTACCGCTCCCGAGCGCAATTTGCGTATCGCAGATCAGATCCAACGTGATCTTGCAGAATTAATCCGTAGCGAAGTAAAAAACCCTTCTATTCGCTGGATTACGCTGCATAGCGTTGAACTTACCCGCGATTACGCACACGCAAAAATCTATTTCACCTCTTTATTTGGTACCCCAGATGTTTTGCAAGCCGCATTGAATCAAAGTGCGGGTCATTTGCGCAGCCTGCTTTTCAAGCGTTTGCGTATCCATACCGTACCCACATTACATTTTATTTGGGACACCACGCCCGAACGTGCTTTGCATATGGAAACCTTAATTCGAGAAGCAAACGCACCTTATGCCCATGAAGAGGACGTCCCCGAAGAAGAAGACCCCCAAAAAACCGACCAATAAGCATTACATCTGGTAGGTTGGTGGTGGGCAACGTTCCCCAACATGCATACCATTTGGCTTGTAACCATTGCTTTAACATGCATATCTCTGAGTATTCATCATCGATACTGTGACGCTGTCTCGCTCCCCTGTAAAACGTGTACCTAAAGCACCGGGCCCACCCCGTCGTGCATTGAATGGTGTTTTACTACTAGATAAACCGTTAGGAATGTCCAGTAATGACGCACTTGGGCGTGCGAAATGGATTCTAAAGGCTAAAAAAGGGGGGCATACCGGCACACTGGACCCTTTAGCTTCAGGCTTACTTCCTTTATGTTTTGGCGAGGCCACCAAGTTTTCAAATGACGCGCTAGATGCGAATAAATCGTATGATGCGCTGGTGGTATTAGGAAGCACCACTAGCACAGGAGATCGTGAAGGAGCGATTTTGCAAACGCGGGAAATCGCTACCGATGTAGCTGCGATACACCGTGCCCTAGAAAAATTTAGGGGTAATATTTTGCAGATTCCGCCAATGTATAGCGCGCTAAAACGAGATGGTAAGCCTCTGTATGACTACGCGCGCGCAGGTATAGTGCTTGAGCGCGAAGCGCGTCCAGTTACTATCGAGGAATTAAGCTGGCTGGATGAATCGCAGTGGCATGCCTGCGAAAATTGCACTACTTTGAATCTGCGTGTGCGCTGTAGTAAAGGAACCTATATTCGCGTACTGGCTGAGGATATTGGGGAGGCCTTGGGTTGTGGTGCACATTTAGGTGGATTGCGCCGCACGCAAGTAGGGTCCTTCTTCTTAGAGTCGGCTGTGACGTTAGATGCTTTGCAAGAAGCCTCTGATCCAGAAGCTTTTTTGCTTCCTATAGATGCCTTACTTCCCAGTCTACCCATCCTGAAATTAGAGGCACATCAGGCTGAACGGTTTTTACAAGGCCAGCGCCTACGTTTAGCTTCGGCCGAACAATCGAGTTTTGCGCTGCCTACCCAACGCTGCCGTGTATATGGAGAGCCAGCCATGCAATTTTTAGGCGTTGGCCACTATATTGAAGGTTTGCTTACTCCCCAACGTGTTGTGGCAATCCATTAGGGCATGTCCTCAATCGCCCCAAAGGGCCCCATCTTTGGAACAATTGAGGACACGCCCTAAGCCCCATTATTTTTCTCTTTCTTTCTGCATTTTTCTTCCTTGCTTCTTTTTATGTTCAGCATATTTTTGCAGTGTATAAAACCATTCCTTAATTTAACCAGGTACATAGGCTATGTATGGTGTTCATCCGCGATGCTTGCAGGCTGTCATGGTGGTAACCCTATTGAGTCGACGATGCGGACGATTACCCCTTATCGCATTACCGTAGTCCAAGGCAATTTTGTATCGCGTGAAGCTGCAGCTAGAGTGCATAAAGGGATGTCGCGTGAGGAAGTAAGGGATATTTTGGGAACGCCTTTATTAGTTGACCCTTTTCACCCAAACCGTTGGGATTATGTGTTTTATTTCAAACGTGGCTCAACCGATATCGTAGCGCAGCGCCATTTTATTGTGCGCTTTGAAGCCGAGCGGGTGGTTGGGTATAGCGGTGCAGAGCAACTTCCTTCTGAGAGTGAGCTAATTCAAGCGGTGGATGCAGACAGGAATAACTAAGTATATTTATATTTTTCCTATTTTTATAGCGATAGTCATGTTACGTATAGCCCTAGCAGGTGCTTCAGGCCGTATGGGCCGTACCCTTATTGAAACCGCTTTAAATGACCCACAAGTGCAATTAACCGGTGTATTAACCCGACCCGGTAGTCCTTTGATTGGGCAAGATGCGGGTGCTTTTATGGGGTGCCAGACGGGTATTTTTATTTCTGATGATGTGCACGCCATTCTCGCGCAAGCGCAATGTTTAATCGATTTCACACGGCCTGAGGCGACGATAGAACACCTAAAAATTGCGCAGGCCCTGGGTACCAAATTAGTGATTGGCACGACTGGCTGGAGCGAGGAACAAAGAGCAGAAATCAAGCGCGTCAGCCAAACCTTACCCATCGTACTAGCGCCTAATATGAGTATTGGCGTTAATATTCTCTTCAAATTAGTAGAGATGGCCGCCAAGCTTTTGCCGTCAGAGTATGAGACGGAGATTATTGAAGCCCACCATCGGCATAAAGTCGATGCCCCATCGGGTACGGCTCTTAAAATAGGCCGTGTTATTGCACAGGCGCGCGGACTCGATTTTGAAAAAGAAGCCTTATTTTGCCGCGAAGGCACGATGGAAGCACGACGCCCTAGCACTATTGGATTTGCCAGTGTGCGCGCAGGCAATATCATCGGGGATCACACTGCTTTATTTGTCGGCGCTTCAGAACAAATAGAGATTACACATAAATCAGCGAGCCGCTATAGCTATGCACAAGGAGCGCTGCGCGCAGCGCTTTTCCTGGAGCAAAAAACCAGTGGACTATTTGATATGCAAGATGTCGTAGGTTGAGGTGAGCCACGTTTCCTAGGACATGCCCTAATAGGATTACCGCTGCCTTTTCTATACCGCATGGGCTAGATGTAAAAGTCTAGTTTGCTTGCCCCCTTTTGCCATACTTCTTCCCACCCGTTTTGATAGTTGATCATGCAAGAAAAATATTGTCCTACAGAGCTTGAGTCTGCACTGCAACAATACTGGGATGAACACCAGGTTTATTTAGCGAGCGAAAAGCCTATAGAGGCTAGCGACACTGCAAAGCCTTCACAAAAAGGCCAAAAATTTTATTGCGTCTCCATGCTGCCTTACCCTTCTGGAGCGCTGCATATGGGACATGTGCGCAACTATGCGCTCAATGATGCAATGGCCCGCCAAGCACGCATGCAAGGTCGCAACGTGTTAATGCCTATGGGGTGGGATGCATTTGGTATGCCTGCTGAGAATGCGGCTATAGCTCATGGTGTGTCACCGGCTAAATGGACCTACGCCAATATTGCTTCTATGAAAAAGCAAATGCAGTCGCTAGGTTTGGCTATTGACTGGTCACGCGAAGTGGCAACTTGTGACCCGCAATACTATAAGTGGAACCAGTGGTTTTTCTTAAAGATGCTCAAAGCAGGCATCGCTTATAAAAAAACGGGAGAGGTAAACTGGGATCCCGTAGACCAAACCGTACTTGCCAATGAGCAAGTTATTGATGGCCGAGGTTGGCGTTCAGGTGCATTGGTTGAAAAGCGTCAAATTCCAATGTACTACCTGCGCATTACGCAATATGCTGATGCGCTGCTCGAGGAATTAGATGGCCTTGGGTGGCCTGATCGTGTGAAAGCGATGCAGCGTAATTGGATGGGTAAAAGTACAGGGGTGAATGTCTGCTTCCCTTATGAGTTGGAAGGCGAGTCTAAACAATTGCGCGTGTTCACCACCCGCCCAGATACGCTTTTGGGCGTGACCTTTTGCGCTATTGCTGCAACCCACCCGCTTGCTACGCATTTGGCAAAAAACAATCCTCCTCTGCAAGCCTTTATTGAAACTTGCCGACAAACTGGCACCGCGGAAGCGGATATCGCTACCCAAGATAAAAAAGGGATGGCGACGGGTTTTTGCGTTACCCACCCCTTAACCGGCAAGCCTATTGAAGTCTGGGTCGGTAACTATGTGTTGATGCATTACGGTGAGGGCGCGGTGATGGGCGTGCCTGCACATGATGAACGTGATTTTGCGTTTGCTCAAAAATATAGCCTGGAAATCAAGCCTGTTATCGCTTGGCCTGATAGCGAATACTCCACAGAAGTGTGGTCAGAGCATTATGGGAGCCAAGAGGGCGGCAGCTGTATAAACAGCGGATCGTATGACGGCCTATCTTGTGCAAAGGCCTGTGAGGCTATTACCGAGGATTTGGTTGCGCGCGGCTTAGGTGAGAAGAAAACGACCTGGCGCTTGCGTGACTGGGGCATTTCGCGTCAACGGTATTGGGGTACGCCTATTCCGATCATCCATTGTGCAACCTGCGGTGATGTACCGGTGCCAGAAGAAGATCTACCCGTAGTCTTACCTGACAATCTAATGCCAGATGGCAGCGGAAACCCGCTTGCACAGTGCGCTGATTTTATACATTGCACTTGCCCACAATGCGGCGCGCCTGCGCGGCGTGAGACCGATACGATGGATACTTTCGTAGATTCGTCGTGGTACTTTATGCGCTACACCTGCCCCGATGCGACGCAGATGGTGGATGAGCGTGCAGCCTATTGGCTGCCTATGGATAATTACATCGGCGGGATTGAGCATGCTATTTTGCATCTGCTGTATTCCCGCTTTTGGACCAAGGTCATGCATGACTTGCAGCTTATCCACATTACAGAGCCGGCAACCCACTTATTAACGCAAGGCATGGTATTGCAAGATACTTTTTACCGTGAAAATGCACAAGGTAAAAAAACTTGGTTTAACCCCGGTGCACTTACTTTTACGCGAGATGAGCAGGGTAGGACTATAGAGGCACTGGCTACCGATGGTGAGCCTGTGCTGCGCGGGGGACTTGAAAAAATGTCCAAGTCCAAAAATAATGGAGTAGACCCGCAGTCCATCATTGATCAGTATGGCGCGGATACCGCGCGTCTTTTCATCTTATTTACAGCCCCTCCAACCCAAAAACTGGAGTGGTCTAGCTCTGGGGTAGAAGGGTCACACCGCTTTTTACGTAGGCTTTGGAATTTTGCTTATACGCATGGAGTGGCATTAAAAGCAGCAGCGGGTAATGCTGCTCCTGTGGCTGGCTTGCCTGAAGACCAACAAGCGTTGCGGCGCGATATACATAGTCTATTAAAGCAAGTGGAATTTGACTATCAGCGTGTGCAATACAATACGGTTGTATCAGCTGCGATGAAAATGCTCAACACCTTGGAAGCATTCCAAAATCAGTCATCCAACGCAAAAAGTGCGCAATCGGTGGTGCGTGAAGCGTATAGCATCTTGCTGCGCGTGCTCTACCCCTTGGTCCCTCATATCACGCATACCTTATGGGATGCTTTGAACTACCATGTCGAGCACGCTACTAGCTTGCTCGATGCGCCTTGGCCACAAGTAGATGAAACAGCGTTGGTGAGCGATTACGTGGAATTAGTTTTGCAAGTCAATGGAAAAGTGCGCGGCCAATTGCGCGTGGAAAAAGACGCAACACGTGAAGCAATTGAAAAAACAGCACTCGAGCATGAAGCATTTCTTCGTATCGCCACAGAGGGACCTGTCAAAAAAGTCATCGTGGTGCCAGGCAGAATAGTAAATATTGTCTTGTAATAAAGATGTATGGCTACCATTTAAACGTGATGACTTTCCTTATGCAATTGATCCAGCAAAAGCTTGTATCCCAGCTAGCAAAAAAGAGTAGGGTGGCTCTATCTCTTTGCTTATGTTTTGTGTGCATAGGTGTTTTGAGTGCCTGCGGATTTGCGCTAAAAGGGCACCACGATTACGCATTTAAACATCTATATATTGTGCAAGCAGGCACCGCGAATTCTGCTATAGCAGCACGGTTGCAACGACTTATTCGGGTTGGCGGTAAAACCGTGGTGGTCGATGATCCTGAGCTGGCTGATGCTTTTTTTGCCATAGAGCTTGTGCGTAATAAAAAAGTGCTGAGTATTAATTTAGAAGGACTGGTTGAGGAATACGAGCTGGATCTCACCGTGAATTACTCGCTCAGTGATGCCAGTGGTACGATTTTTATTGCGCCTAGTGTGCTCAGTCTTAATCGTTCTATGACTTACAGCGATCAATACGCCCTTGCTAAAGCCACTGAAGCGGAGCTTCTTTATACCGATATGGAAAATGATGCTGCCGATCAGCTAGTGCGTCGTTTAGCTGCTTTAAAAAGCTTAGATCCAGAAGCACTAGCGCTACCAAGCATTCGCCCAAGAACACCGCTCCCTCCTTCCCCTCTGTAATGGTTAGGGCGTGTCCATCTTTGCTAAAAAGCCTGTTTCACGATGAATATCTCCTCTCTACATCTTGCTACCCATCTTCAAGAGCGTTTTGCTGGGCTGTATGTAGTGCATGGGGAAGAGCTTTTATTGGTTCAAGAAGCTATGGACCAAATACGTGCTGCGGCGCGCTTTGCAGGGTTTAGCGATCGTCGGGTTTTTGAGGTTGAGCGTGGGTTTGACTGGACCGAAGTAAAAGAAGCTAGTCGCTCCATGTCGCTGTTTGGCGATCGTTGTTTGATAGAGCTGCGCTTAGCCAGTGCAAAGCCAGGTACCGCAGGCGCAGCAGCGCTAGAGGAGCTGGCGCATGCAGCTAAAGACGAGGCCGCATTTTTAATTCAGCTCCCACGTCTAGATGCCACTACACGCAAAAGCGCATGGTTTAGCGCGCTGGATCGATCGGGAGCAACCATCCAGATTGATAAAGTCGCGCAACCCCAGCTAGCGGGCTGGATTAGCCAACGACTGAAGCAGCAAGGGCAATATATCGAAAAAAGCGAAGAAGGCAGGCAGGCGCTACAGTTTATGGTCGACTGTATCGAAGGCAATTTACTGGCAGCCCATCAAGAAATTCAGAAACTGGGTTTGCTCTATCCTAGCGGTGAACTCACCGTTGCACAGCTGCGTGAAGCCATACTCGATGTTGCGCGCTATGATGTTTTTCAACTGAGTGAAGCCTTTCTCGCAGGAGATATACGCCGTTTAAGTACGATGCTAGAAGGCTTGCAGCAAGAAGATGTATCGCCCGTATTGGTATTGTGGGTTTTAACAGAAGACATTCGCATACTGTTGCGTGTTCAAAAAAGCTTAGCAGCAGGCCAAGGCTGGGCGCAGGCGTTGCGAGATAACCGAGTATGGGGCGCACGTGGCCAATTGATGGGGCCTGCTTTGAAACGCTGTTCAAAAGAGAGGCTACAGGCCTGTCTTTCACTGGCTGCTCAGCTTGATAGGCAAATAAAAGGCGTGGGTTTTCTACGTACCTTGCCTACGTTACAAGCAGGTAAGCCTATACTTCTTCCGCCTGATATTTGGTCGGGTTTATTTGATTTAGCTGCAAGATTGTCTGGCTTGCCTGATAGGTGATTTTTTATATGCTCTGGCTTAAAACCTTCCATATTATTTTTATAACGTCTTGGTTCGCTGGGCTTTTCTATCTGCCTAGAATCTATGTAAATCTAGCTCTAGAGACGGATCCAGCGGCCAAGCAGCGTTTAATAGTGATGGCGCGTAAATTATTGCGGTTTATGACTATGCTGGTAGTGCCCGCGTTGGGGCTAGGTTTGGCGCTGTGGTATAAGTTAGGCATGGGCCCCTATCAAGGATGGTTACATGCTAAAGCGATGATTGCCTTGCTTTTATTAGCCTATCATTTGGCCTGCGTGCGCTGGCTTCGCGGTTTTGAGAACGGCAGCAATACGCATACTCATCGCTATTACCGAATCGTGAATGAGCTCCCTGTATTGGGTTTATGTGCAGGGGTGTTTTTTGCTGTGATGAAGCCTTTGTAGGTTGGTGGTGGCGAAGGAACCCCAACATGCCCACCACCAACTTTTAATTTTCCTATCTCTGCATGTCCTTTCCTGCTGAAAATACCCCCATTTTCCAAAGCCTCTATTGGGCGCTTCCTTTTGTTGGTGTATTGCTCTCTATTGCGCTACTGCCTGTATGGGTGCCGCGCTTTTGGCATGCGCATACCGGGAAGGTCACGGCATTTTGGGCAGGAGTGGTATTGGTAGGGGTGGGTATGATGCAGGGGATGCCGGCGGTTAATACCTTATTCTTTCATGTCTTGCTGCTAGAGTACCTGCCGTTCATTATGCTGCTGAGTGCCTTGTATACCGTGGCTGGAGGTATTCGTATACGCGGACATTTCCCGGGTACCCCCGCAGGCAATACGGCTTTGCTAGCGCTTGGTACGAGTTTAGCCAGTGTGATTGGCACAACGGGTGCCGCGATGCTGCTGATTCGTCCTATGTTGGCTGCGAATGCGCGCCGAAAAAAGCGCGCACATATGGTGGTGTTTTTTATTTTCTTGGTGGCTAATATCGGTGGCGCGCTGACTCCGTTGGGGGATCCGCCTTTATTTCTGGGCTTTTTACGAGGTGTCTCTTTTTTTTGGACCACCCAGCATCTGTGGCAGCCCATGGTTTTTATTTCAGCCGTTTTATTACTGCTGTTTTATATATTTGATCGGTATTGTTTTAAAAAAGAATCTGAGCAAGCGCATTCTTTTGATGCTACTAAGCAAAAATACCAATCTATAGCGGTGCAAGGATGGTTGAATGTATTGCTCTTATTGGTGATTTTAGGGGTAGTGTTGTGGAGCGGTTTAGAGCCCCCGGTATCTACAACCTCTCATACTCAGGCAGACACGGGCTTTTTAGCTTGGATATATCAATGCACAGGCGTCTCTCTACAGGCCCGATCTATCTGGCGGGACGGGATATTAGCGATACTCATTGCTATTTCTTGGTATGGCACACCTAAAACCCTTCGTAGAGATAATGCATTTTCTTGGTTGCCTATGAAAGAAGTCATGCAATTATTTGCGGCTATCTTTTTAACTATGGCGCCTGTGCTTGCCATGTTGCAAGCGGGGGATGCGGGCCCACTAGCTTGGGTGGGACAGGCGGTGAATGATGCCCAAGGGCAGCCACAAGCTGCACGTTATTTTTGGATAACAGGCCTTTTATCTTCTTTCTTAGATAATGCGCCCACGTATTTGGTTTTCTTTAATGTGGCAGGTGGGCAAGCTTCGAGCCTGATGCAAGAAGGCGCACTGATTTTAGCGGCGATATCAGCCGGAGCCGTTTTTATGGGCGCCAATACCTATTTAGGCAATGCGCCCAATTTGATGGTGCGCTCCATTGCAGCACATCACGGTGTGGCTATGCCCAGTTTTTTTGGCTATATGGCATGGTCGGCGTGTTTGCTATTACCCCTGTTTGCCCTAACCGCCTGGATTTTCCTGTAGGTTGGTGGTGAGGTACGAACCCCAACATGATGACCACGGTCCTTTTATAACCTGCATGTGCAGGCCAAAAGCAATAATTACAAGTCGGTGATGCGCATGTTGGGGTTCGTACCTCAGCACCAACCTACCGCTCACCCTATGATTTCTCTATGACTTCTTCTTTACTCCTCTTCTCTCTAGGCGCATTGCTGGTCATGGGGCTTTTTGTTTTCTTAGCGCTAGTCGCTTGGCGGCAGAAGCAAACAAAAAAAAACGTGCATGCCGCTTTGGAGGCGCTGCTATTTCAAGGGGAGCGCCTGGACGCGGCACAATCCGCGCAAGTGCAGGCTTTTGAACGCCTTGAGCGCACTATGCGCGCTGAAGTGGCGGATACAGCCCGAATTGGGCGCAGCGAGGCTTCTGCAGGTTTATCGCAGCTTCAACAAACCATCTCTACCCATCTCACAGGGCAAGCCAGTCTGCACAGCCAGCATATCGAACAAATTACGCTGCAACTTGGACGTTTTGCGAAAGAAAATTCAGCACGCCTAGACAGTGTGCGAGAAGCTTCTGAACAACAAGCGCAAAATAGCCGTACTGAGCAAGGTGTAGTGCTCGAACGCTTCAGAGTGCTGTTACAACAGCAGCTTGCTGAGATTGCAGATCGTAATCACCGCAGTTTGTCTGAAATGCGCGTGGTGTTAGAGCAGAAATTAAAAGATATTGAAGCCAATAATGCGCAAAAACTCGATGAAATGCGCCGCACGGTCGATGAGAAGTTACATGCGACACTTGAGCAGCGCTTAGGCGAGTCTTTCCAGCTGGTGTCTGAGCGTTTGGAGCAGGTGCACCGGGGTTTGGGCGAAATGCATAACCTAGCTGCAGGCGTGGGCGATTTAAAAAGAGTACTGACGAATGTCAAAACACGCGGTACCTGGGGCGAAGTGCAACTTGGTGCGCTACTTGAGCAACTCTTAACGCCTGAACAGTATGCCGTTAATATCGCCACCGTGCCTGGCAGTAGTGAGCGCGTGGAATTTGCAATTCGTCTGCCAGGTCTTGGCAATGAGAACAGCACCGTTTCTCGCCGGCGCGCTTATGGAGGAAAAACACCCAAAGACGTTGAAGCCTCAGAAGAAATGCAGGGTGCTAGCGCCAAAGACGGTGGGACGAACCAGGCTTCTTTGAGCAAAAAGGCCATTGAAGACGATGATTATCTAGAGTGGGGTGAGCCTGTCTGGCTGCCCATTGATGCCAAATTTCCATCAGAAGATTATGAGCGCTTACTGTTAGCACAAGACCAAGCTGATGCGATAGGTGTGGAAGAAGCCTCTCGAGGTCTAGAAGCGCGTATCAAGCAGGAAGCGAAAAAAATCGCTGAAAAATATCTATCCCCGCCCTATACCACTGACTTCGCTTTACTGTATTTGCCTACAGAAGGCTTATATGCAGAAGTATTGCGCCGCCCAGGGTTAAGCGACCTTTTGCAGCGTAAATACCGTATTACTTTGACAGGCCCCACTACGCTAACTGCATTATTGAACAGCTTACAAATGGGTTTTCGTACCCTGGCTATTGAAAAGCGTTCCAGTGAAGTATGGCAAGTGCTAGGGGCAGTGAAAACCGAATTTTCTAAATTTGGCGATGTACTCTCGCGCACCAAGTCGCAGCTTGAAACGGTTACACGCTCTATTGATATGGCGCAGCAGCGTACACGGGTGATGCATAAAAAATTGCGTACGGTAGAAGCTTTGCCCGAAGCTGAGGCTATTGGCTTGTTAGGCGTTGGTCTAGAAGATCCGCCCTCAGAGGATATATAAAATCTATCCGATATCCGATGGTTGAACGACACGCATAATTCGCAGTAAAAAATACAGAGTCCTGTTTCAAAATACCCCTATCCCACTGTGACAGTGGGAAGCTTTTTTAAATTCCCCTCATGCCGTTGATTCCTCCTTCTTTCGTTCTCCCTAAAAAACTGATTATTGCCTCTAGAAAAAGCCGTTTGGCTATGTGGCAAGCCAAGCAGGTGCAGCAGGCGTTGCAAAAACGTTATCCTGCAATAGACATAGTCATAGAGGGAATGCTGACTACGGGCGACCAGATTTTGGATCGACCCTTGTCTGAGGTGGGCAATAAGAGTCTTTTCGTCAATGCGCTGGAAACAGCCCTACAAGAAGGGCAGGCTGATTTGGCTGTGCATTCTTTAAAAGATGTTCCAGCTACTGTAGCCGATGGATTTGCTCTAGCCGCTATACTAGAGCGCGGAAATCCCTTAGACGCTTGTGTGCTTGCTCCTGCTTTTTCCCACTGCAAACAAATAGCGGACCTGCCAGCTGGCAGTGTGGTTGGCACTTCCAGTTTGCGCAGACTAGCTTGGCTGCAAACACGTTATCCTCATCTACAGGTATTGCCTGTGCGCGGGAATATCGATACGCGCTTATCTAAATTAGATGCTGGGCACTACGCTATGTTGGTGCTTGCAGCGGCAGGTCTGGAGCGTTTAGGGTTAGAAGCGCGCATCCATACCATGCTACCTGCACAAGATTGTTTGCCGGCTCCCGGACAAGGTGCTCTGGCTGTGGAGACCGTTGCGCATCGAAAAGATCTGCTTGCTCTGCTAGCTCCTTTGCACCATGCACCCACCGCCTGGGCAATAGCGGCTGAACGCCACGTATCCCTTTTATTACAAGGCAGTTGCGATGTGCCGCTCGCTTCTTTTGCGCAGTGGGTTGAGGGGGATTCTGAAGAAGCTTGCGCCACAGGCCGTACTTTGTTTTTACGCGCATTGATTACTGCGCCAGACGGGCAGCGTGTACACAGTGCAAAGGCGCATGCTGTAGTGGATAGCCTAGAATCAGCACAAGCGCTTGGAGAAACGGTGGCACAGACATTAGTAGAGCAGGGTGCACGGGAGAGTATTCAAGTATTTATGCAGCGTGCAGAGGCTAGAGCGAGAGGTCGTGGTGCTTAGTGCTTCGGTTGCACAGCGTCCGCTGGTTATATTGACACGCCCCGCGGGGACCTCTACAGAATTAGCGCATACGCTGATGGAGAGTGGGTTTGATTTGATGGAGTGCCCACTCTTTAATATGCATGCAGTAGAAGACGTACAGCCTCTACAAGCCATTTGGACGTATTTAGAGCGTTACTCTTTAGTTATTTTTGTCTCTCCTACGGCCGTAGATCATTTTTGGGCGCATCAGCCTGCGTCGCAGAAGAGTGCTGTAGCCTCACAGCACACTGTAGATTCAACAGACACGCACTGGCCAATTACGGTACCTATAGGGGTGATGGGTCCAGGCAGTATTGCTGCTCTAGCGCGCCATGGTGTGTGCTCTGCTATTTATAAGATCATTGCCCCTGCAGGTGCAGAGAATGTAGCGCAGGCCCAAGCTAGCACGACACGCTACGATTCAGAAGCATTTGCGCTTGCGCTAACAAATACACTAGGATGGGATGCGCTACGTGCTCGACCCGTATTAATCATACGGGGAACCCAAGGGCGTGACTGGCTGACGCACTATTTGCAAGCCAAAAACGTGCAAGTTCAAAGCGTATGCGCTTATACCTGCCAGTGGCTTACCCCCTCTGAGGCGCAGTGGGCCACTATTGGCAATGCGCTTATGCAAAAAAATGGGAATCAAAAGCTATGCTGGGTATTGACGAGTTCTGGCAGCTTACGTCATCTTGATACACAGGCTTGCACTACACTGTCTCCTGATCAATATGCCCGTTTTAAACAGCAGACTCTTATTGTTACGCATGCCAGAGTGGCCGATTTGGCACTCACGCTGGGTTTTAGTAAGCTGGTGAGATCTTATTTGTATGGTGGGTCTATAATCAGCGCATTGCAGGCCTATATGAATGCCCCCGCGGGTGAACACTGATTTTGAGTGATGGCCTTTCATTGACTCTCTCTTTTACTCCGTATGAACCCTTCACACGATGCTTCGAGTCTGCCTCCTTCTTCCGATTCTGCTTCTGAGCAGGTAAGGCATGCTACCCCTTTACCGACACCTGACACGCCGGCTCATGCAGGCAAAGATCCGACAGAAAAGCATAGCCCACAGGTTTCCAGCCAGCGCTGGAAAATCTATTTAATGTATTTGCTTTTTTTTGTGGTGTGCTTTGTAGCCGGTTCGTATCTCACTTTAGAGTTAAGGCGCGTGCTTGATACTAAGCAAGCAGAAGCGCGAGCTCTTTTGCAAGACAATGCACTACTCTGGAAAGAAACGCAGGCCCAGAGCCAAAAAGCGGTAGAGGGAGTACAAAAACTAGACCTTCAGCTTGCTCAAATTAATAATCAAATCGAGCAGATCAAAACACAGCAAAAAGCGTTTGATGATCTCTATCAGACCTTTGCACGCGATCGTGAACGCCTGACTTTGATTGAAACACGCCGAATGCTTGAAACGGCCAATGAGCAATTGAGCCTTACAGGCAATATTTCCCTAGCGCGTTTTGCGTTAGAGGGCGCGCTTATGCGGCTTAGAGGTTTGGATTCTATAAAAGTAAAAAAGATACGCGCAGCATTAATGCAAGACCTCGCTGCTTTTGAAGCCGTGCCTGTAGTAGACCCTATCAGCATGGCTGCGCTATTAGATATAGCCTATAAGCAAATAGATACCTTGCCTTTAGCTGGAGAAGTCCGGTTAACGTCCTCTTCATCAAAAAAAGAAGACGTGGCTTCACCTTCCACCGCTCAAATAGCTGCTCCGGCTGCTTCTACCTCTTCTGCAGCCCTGCCAGTTACTTCGCAACAAGCTACAGGATCCAATTTAAAGAGCATGGTGGAGGGAATATGGGGCGGGTTTTTACGTGAGCTACACGCTTTAGTTCAAGTACGGCGTATCGACTATCCCGATGCGATGCGGGTATCTCCGCAAGAAGGGGATTTCTTGCGTGAAAATCTGAAATTGCGCTTACTCTCTGCCCGGCTTGCTTTACTAGCACGTAATGACGCGGTTTTAACGGCGGATCTGCAGGCCGTTGATTTCGCACTAATGCATTATTTTGATCCGGCTTCTACTAAAACCCGGCTTGTGCATAGCTATATTGAAAAAATAAATAGCCTTCCAAAAAGCAGTACCTTACCTAACCTGAAAAACAGTTTAGAAGCTATTGATCAATAAAAAACGCATGGCGCACAACAGCAGAAAAGAGGTCCGCCCTTTTGGACAATCGAGGACATACCTTATGAGATCAATACAATTTGGAGAGTGGCTCAGATGATGCGTGGCGTAACGGGATTAGCCATTCTTTTTGCACTGGCTGTAGCATTTGCGGTGGCAGGGCAACTGGATACAGGGCACGTTTTAATTGTCTATGAACCGTATCGAATCGATATCTCGTTGAATTTTTTCGTGGTGGCGAGCTTGTTGGTACTGTTGTTGCTCTACATGCTCATGCGTATTGCACATGGCCTGAGCGCACTGCCACTTGGATTCAAAGGCTATCGAACCCGCTCCAAGGAAGCAGGGGCTCAAGCTGCATTGCAAGATGCACTGAATCATGCTTTTTCAGGACATTTTGAAGAGGTAGAAAAAGCAGCGCGTCGTGCCGCGCTGAGTGCAAATAACCGTGATGCAGCAAGCTTAATCGCCGCCCACGCAGCGCATTTTCGTCAAGATGTTGTGGAGCGGGAAGTCTGGTTAGCGCGTGAACTACCACCAAAATGGCAGGATGCCAAATCCGTCCACACTGCTTTTTTGTATGCAGAAGCGAACAAAGCGCAAGCCGCATTGGATGCATTGGCAAATGCTACGCCGTCGACATTACGCAGCTCTCATGCACAACGCATCGCATTGCGTGCACACCGACAACTCAAGCACTGGCCTGAAGTTTTACGCTGTATAGCGCTCTTAGAGCGGCACGATGGCATTAAGCCTCTATTAGCGCGGCATTTGCGTGTGCAAGCGGTAGAGCAGCTGCTAGAAGCACATCGCGACACTGCACCCACATTACTTACATGCTGGAATGGCTTATCTGCTATTGAACGTAGTGCCCCCGCTAGTGTGGAGTGTGTCATACGCCTGCTATTGAAGTTGGGTGATACGCGCTCTGCACAACACCTCATCGAGAGCGCCTTAGAAACAAAGTGGAACTCGAAGCTACTACGCTTCTATCCCGCTTGCGCAGCGGAGCATACCCACGCGCTTATCGAGCGTGCAGAGCTCTGGCGTGCAAAACATTCTCACGATATCGAGCTTCTAAGTGCATTAGGGCGCCTATGTGTGCAGCAAAAACTCTGGGGGAAAGCGCAAGCCTTCTTCGAGGAGGGCTTGGCCATTGCGCATACAGATAAACGGCTGCTATGTAATTTGCATGGGCAACTCGCTCACCTGCATGAAGCTTTAGGACAACACACCCTCGCCCAGCGCCACTATCGGGAATGCACAGAGTGCGCGCTGGTGGAGTGATATGCATAAACGTGTGCAGATAGGGTTATTTGGGCTGGAATAACCTGCTGGATACATTTTGCAGACGCTGTCTGCGAAATTATCTTGTCGATAGGAATCGCGGTGGACTGATTGCTCCAATGTCGAATAGTTGAGCGTTGATTTTATTTTGTTGAAGTTTTATATAAAAACTCCTAGGGGGGGCATGCTGTGGAATTTATCAGTTATTTTTCAGAAATGGTGGGAGGCGTTTTTAATATGCTTTTGCATATTGACCATTTTCTGGGAAATTTTATTCAACAGTATGGTAATTGGGGATATGTGGTTTTATTCTGCATTATTTTTGCAGAGACTGGGCTGATTATTCTCCCTTTTCTTCCAGGAGACTCCCTGCTTTTTGTCGCGGGGGCATTTTGTGCAATGGGTAGCATGTCTTTCTCATTGCTAGTGCCGCTGCTCATAGTAGCAGCGATACTCGGTAATTCTTTGAATTATCAGGTCGGTAAATTTATAGGTCCTAAAATATTTACTTCTGAGCGGCGTTGGCTAGATAAAGATGCACTGTTAAAAACACATGATTTTTATATGCGCCACGGAGGAAAAACAATATTTATAGCGCGGTTTTTACCCGTTATACGTACCTTTGCTCCTTTTGTGGCTGGTATATGCGATATGCCTTTCTCAAGATTTCAATTTTTTAATATTTCCAGTGGGGTATTCTGGATAATGAGCTTGGTATGTGCCGGATATTTTTTTGGTAATTTACCTTTTGTAAAGCAATACTTAAATATCATAGTTCTCGTGGGTATTAGTGCAGCGGTTTTCCCCGTCATATTGCATACCCTGTGGCGTGTAATCAAGCGTCAGCTACAACGTAACTGATACCTTGCCCCAATATGTACACCACCGACTTGTAATCCTGCATATACAGGTTTTAAAAGGACGGTGGCCCCATGCTCCACCGCCAACTCACAGTAAAGGATTTTGAGCGTGTTTCGAGTCCGACTAATGATTATCTGTGTTTGCTGCGCTTTAGCAAGCAATGCAGTACAGGCACAGACATCTCATTCCACACACACCGCTCTTAATAAGCCGCTGACTGTAGCAAGTGCATGTACACAACCGCTTGCGCAGTGCCCCCTTACTTTCCCTTCCACTGCAAACTCGCAGCAATCCATGGATCCCTTTGGATCTCCAGAAACTAACAATCTGCTAACGCCCGAACATACACAGCACCCCTCTGTATTACCTGAATTAGGCGATGGCTCCGAAGGCACTCTTACACCCTGGGAAGAACAAAACTGGGGGCGGCGTATTATGCAGATTATTCGGCGTGACCCCGATTATCTAGCAGACACCAGAGTGCGCGATTATTTTTCTACCGTTGCACAAAGGCTAGCTGCAGCCGCCGTGCGCATTGCCCGTCGAGGATCGAATGGCCAAACACACTATATAGAGAATGATCATTCCTCTTTATACACAGCCTCTGGCACACAGTTACAACGCAGTGAAGCTAGTGAGCTAAGCAAAAAATTTGCGCATATTGCTCCAGATTTTGAAGTGTTTGCCGTGCGCGATCCGCAAATCAATGCATTCTCTTTACCAGGAGGGTTTATTGGCCTCAATACAGGCCTGGTATCCAATACGCAAACAGAATCTGAGCTAGCTTCTGTATTAGCCCATGAGATGGGGCACGTCTTACAGCGTCATAGTGCAAGAAAAGGGGCAGCTAACACGCGCTCAAGCTATGCCGCACTTGCAGGTATGCTGCTAGGGGTGATTGCCGGCGTTGCAACCGGAAGCGCAGATCTCGGAGGCGCCTTGGCCATGAGTGGGCAAGCGTATGGCGTAGACAGTCAGCTAAAATTTTCCAGAGCAGCGGAACGTGAAGCTGATCGTATTGGTTTTCTTTTATTGGAAGAAGCAGGCTATGACCCGTATGGTATGCCTGCTTTTTTTGAACGCTTAGAACTGGGCGCTCCTAGCGAAACCAGTCTACCCGCTTATATGCGTACGCACCCATTAACGCGTGAACGCATTGCCGATATGATGCAACGCGCGCAACGCACGCGCTATCGCCAGCCCAGGCAAGATCCTGAATACAGTTTCGTACGCGCACAGCTTAAGGTATTAGAAGCACGCTCAGATCACGAATATGCACGCATTGAGCGTACATTCAGTAATGCGCTCAACAGCCAAACTGCGCCGAATCCTGCTGCTAATTTTTACGGTATGGCGCTAGCGCAT
This sequence comes from Mycoavidus cysteinexigens, assembly GCA_031963045.1. GTDB lineage: Bacteria > Pseudomonadota > Gammaproteobacteria > Burkholderiales > Burkholderiaceae > JASSUD01. The sequence continues at coordinate 169,865 of JASSUK010000015.1, read as the reverse complement.
CTACTAGCCAACCAACCCGACTCCGCACGTGCTGACCTTGAAAAAGCACAACAAGCTTTTCGCTCAGGGCCATGCCTCACTTCAAAGCGCACAGGACCATGCACAGTCAATAACGTAAGGTATGCACGTAGTCTAGATATTTTACAAATTGAATTAATGGGCTTAGGCCCTAAACCTGCCCATACGCAAGCTATAGCGCTAGCCAAAGTAGTAGTTAAGCGCTGGCCTTATTCACGTGCCGCGCAAGAAGCACAGATAAAAGCACAGCTTGCAGCTAAACACTACCGAGAAGTACAAACCCTAGCACGCACACAAGCACAACTTGAACCCAATCAAACCCTGTGGTGGAACTACCTCGCCCTTGCTAGCGCAGCGCTAGGAGATACGGTTAACCAGCACCGCGCCTTAGCAGAAAAGTACGCGCTGGAAGGCGCCTGGCCCTCCGCCATCCTCCAACTACAAACCGCCCGTCAAACCCCCAAACTTCCATTATATGAACGCGCAGAAATCGAATCACGCATCAACGAAATGAAAAACCTCTATAAAAAAGCTAAAGAAGAAGAAAAGAGCGGCCCTCCCGCATAGGCTAGCAATATAACTCTTTATGTAAGCAAAGCTGTTACATGATGTAGCGCTAATTCTGGGGTGAGTTCCCATTGGCAGCGATTGTGGCTAAGTGGGCAGGTTCTTGCGAAGCAGGGGCTGCATGGTAGATTTAGCCAGGCTATACGTGCATGAGTGGTGAGTGGAGGAGTATGGCGGGGATCGGTGGGGCCGTAGAGGGCTAATAAGGGGCGGTGCAGCGCAGCGGCTAGATGCATAAGGCCAGAATCATTGGCGACTACGGCATGGGATTTTGCAATCAGAACACATGCTTCGCTTAAAGTAGTCTGGCCGCATAGATTATGTACATGGGGTGCTTTTTCGCAGAGCTCGGCAGCAAGTGGAGCTTCTTTAGCAATTCCTAGAGCAATAATTTGCAGATCAGGCCGTGCATTTTTTAGATGATGTGCCAGGGCTGCAAAATGTGCTGGGGGCCATCGTTTAGCAGGACCGTATTCCGCACCTGGGCATAGAGTGACGAAGGGGCGGCTTGCATCCAATCCTAAGCGGGTAGCTAAATTTGAAAAGCACTGCGCATCGTTTTCTTGTACTTCTAGCTTGGGGAGTGGAAACTGTAATGCGAGTTGTTCGATTAAGTTAGTAGGGGAAGTTGCATCTATAGGGAGCAAAGAAGAGCCTGCAAGGGCCGCATAATGTTGCACCATCAAAGGGCGTGTACCGTGTTTTTTTAGATTGGGCAGGTGTTGGGTTAGGAGCCCATAGCGTTGTTCTCCTAGATAGCCTATGCGTGTAGGAATGCGAGCTAGCCAGGGAATAAGGGCGGATTTAGCTGAGTTGGGTAATACATATACGTGGGTATAGCCCACCTTGGCAAGTTGGCGAGCAAGTTTCCAACGCGAGATAAGCTCTAGCTTTTTGGCGGTGAAATGCGTGATGTAAATATGATTGATTTCAGCCATACGCTCGAGCATGGCAGCCGGGCCAGGAGGGGCTAGCGCATCGAGAATAAGATCAGGATATTGCTGTTTGAGCAAGTGAAATAACGGCTGCGCCATGACCGTGTCGCCAATCCAGTTTGGCGAGATGATAAGGATGCGAGGCATAGTCTTAGAGTAATTTCCGCTTAAAAAAAACAATGCATCGTAGGTGGATTTCACCCAAATCTATGGTTTAGTCGCAGACGTGTTTTTAGGGCGTGTCCTCAATTGTCCCAAAGGGTTCATATTTGGGGGAGCAGGAGCGCAGGATCCAGATGTACTTAAGTACTGTGAGGATCCCGAGCACCGCACGACCTCAAAGATGGGCCCTTTGGGGCGATTGAGGGCTCGCCCTAGTCGGATAGTGCCTTGTGCGTATATATAAGCGGAAGCGTTCATCTCGATCGGTTGAGCGGCGGCCTTGCCAGAGCAGTTTCCAGCGATAAGGTGCGGGAGATTGGGGCGTGCTGTAGTCTTCGGTGTCTTGGCGTAGAAGCAAGTCGCAAGAAGCTGCATCGTCAAACCCAAAGCGCATATTCTCAAAGTAGGCAAAAGAGGCAATTTGCGCATTGCCAAGCCGAACGGGTGCAATGCAACGGTATTCTTTCGGCAGGTGTGAGGCAATGTTTGCCGCGACTGCACGGTAAGTACGGCTGTAATTGATAAAGGGTCCCCATAGTGTCATTAAGAGCACCCACATTAATGTGGTGCCTGCAGAGGAGAGGATGACGCTACGCCACAGTACTTTAGGCGCGCGCGCGAGTCTCCAGGTTACAAGCCTGCACCAGCAAATGGTAACGAGCAGCGCAAAAGCTAGGCTCATTATGCGGAATTCAGGCTGAAAACCCGGTAGAAGACGAGCTAAATTGTGCGCGATAGCGCTAGGGAAGCCGGTTTGTGCAGCAATCCACACCGTCCATACAAAGCCGCCCAATAGCGTGAAGCTGAGTAGCGCAAACCAATCCATCGCATTGATTGCCCCTCGCTTGAGCGTAGGCAGCGCAAAAGCCCCTAGGACTGCTAGACCGGGCAGTAATAAGATAAAAAGCTGATTGGTTCTGTGTGTTTGAAGAAGAATGACAGCCAGCAAGGAGCTTACTAATGCTAGCGGTAAAACAATATGAGGGGCGCGCCGAGCATGCGACCAGCTATACCACGCCCACCATGCCAGCGGCCAAGCAGGCCAAGCAAAAAGCGGTAGATTTTTGAGTACGTACAGTACGTTATTTAGGGCAGAGTGCCTAGTGCTTGCAAGTAAAGGCCCTGAAAAGGTACGAAAGGGATCTAAGCCCCACATTTGCAGATATAGCGGGGCTTGCTCGGGTAAAGCCCAGTAAGCTGCTAAGGGCCAACCGAAGAGTAGAATCGATAAGAGGCTCCCTCCAACCAATAGCTGCACAATCTGGCTTCTACGAGTAGGTGTAGGCTTAGATTCATTGGCAAAAGAAGAGGGGGAGGCAAGATGAGCTTGCGAATGCGTAATAATCGCGAAAAAGGCTATTCCTACTAAGGCTGCTAAAAGTAGAAAAGGATGGGCTGACAGCGTAAGTAACCCTAAGGCTAGGGCGCACCATACAGTGCCTTGAAGCGGTTTATCTAAGCGGCGAACTAACCCATAGAGCAGCATGCTGATGCATGCGCATTGCGTTAGCTCTGGCGTAGTCTCGTGGATGCGTTCAGTCAAACCAAAGCAGGCTAACCAGATAAAGAGTGCCCCATCAGCTAGGGTACGGCCATAATCCTTAGAGGATGGCTCTCCACCAAAAGCATATTTAAAAGGCTGGACTTCTGCGCGGCGCCCCAACAAGTAGGTGCTGCACCAGATAAAAGCTGCGCTTATACAAAATAAAAGGGCAGTAGGGATCCTCGCGGCATCGCTAGGCGAGAGCCACGGGCTGAAAAGACGCATACTAGAAGCGCCCAACCAATAAGCAAGCGGCCCACTGGATGTGAGCGGCTTGCCTACTAAGTTAGGCAACAACCAGTCATGCCACCCCCCAAGCGACAGCGTCCACATGACGCCAAAACCTATCGCATCCTCATTTTTCCAAGGGTCGCGCCCAAAAAGCCCGCAGACAATATAGGCTGCACACAGTGCGAACAAAATCCAGCGAGGCAGAGCGTGCGTTGCTGAGGCTGTAAGGCGAACCGCTGAGGAGTTCATGCGCTATGAAATCGCTTGCAAGAGGAGTTACGCAGGGGTATCGGATGCAGCGGGTGTTGCTGTTCCGAGGAGCTTGCCAAATTTCTGTTGGAATTTGCCAACCTGATCGGCGGTATGGTGATGCGTTTGGGTGCCGGTATAAAACGGATGCGAGTTTGAAGAAACTTCTATGCGCATATAGGGATAGGTTGTGCCTTCATGCTCAAGCGTACGGCCGGTTTTAACCGTGGAGCGGATAATAAATTTGTCGCCGGAAGTAGTATCTTCAAAAAGGACGTCACGGTACTCGGGATGAATATTTTCTTTCATGGAAAAGCTCTTAAGTTAACGAAAAGAAAGGTTAACAGTGCCAAACAAAAGCGATGGCAAAGTAAAGGAGATAATGGGTGTTCAGCGCAGCTTTTAATTCGTGCGGCGCATCAATTCAAAAAATTCTGCATTATTTTTAGTCTGCCCCATTTTATCGAGCAGAAATTCAGCAGCTTCAACGGTTTCCATATCATGGATAAATTTGCGCAATATCCAAGTTTTCGGAAGGATATCAGGTTTGATCAACAAAGCTTCGCGGCGTGTGCTCGAACGCTTCACATCAATGGCCGGGAAGACGCGTCGTTCGGCGAGTTTGCGCTCGAGGATGATTTCCATATTCCCCGTACCTTTAAACTCTTCATAGATCACATCATCCATGCGGCTGCCGGTTTCAACTAGTGCCGTGCCGATGATAGTGAGGGAGCCCCCTTCTTCTACATTACGCGCCGCGCCAAAAAAGCGTTTTGGCCGTTGCAATGCATTAGCATCAATCCCGCCAGTTAAAACCTTGCCAGAGGAAGGAATGACCGTATTATAAGCGCGGGCTAAGCGGGTAATGGAATCTAGCAGAATAACTACATCTTGCTTAAGCTCTACTAAACGCTTTGCTTTTTCAATGACCATTTCTGCTACTTGCACGTGGCGAGTAACGGGCTCATCAAAGGTAGAGGCAATGACTTCGCCCGCGATGGAACGTTGCATTTCCGTCACTTCTTCGGGGCGCTCGCCTACTAGCAAAACAAATAGTTTGACATCTGGGTAATTGGCGGTGATGGCGTGTGCAATGCTTTGTAGCATCACCGTTTTACCTGATTTTGGTGGGGCGACTAGGAGTCCGCGCTGTCCTTTACCTATGGGAGAGATAATATCAATAACCCGCCCGGTAATATTTTCTTCTTCCCGAATATCACGTTCTAAAATCAACGGCACATCAGGGTGCAAAGCGGTCAAGTTCTCAAACATAATTTTATGTTTGGATAACTCTGGCGAGCAGTAATTGACTTTATCAACCTTGACTAAAGCAAAATAGCGCTCGCCATCTTTAGGCGTGCGCACTTCTCCTTCAATCGTATCGCCCGTATGTAGATTGAAACGACGAATTTGAGAAGGGCTGATATAAATATCGTCGGTACTAGCTAAATAGGAAGTTTCAGGCGAGCGTAAAAAACCAAAGCCGTCGGGCAATACTTCTAGTGTGCCGTCGCCAAAAATCATTTCGCCCATTTTGGCGCGCTTTTTAAGAATGGCAAACATGAGTTCTTGTTTGCGCAGACGGTTCGCACTCTCAATATCGAGGCTATTGGCCATTTCAATGAGTGCGGATACGTGTAGAGATTTGAGTTCAGATAAATGCATAGAGAAGATCCCCTCACAGAGAGGAATAGAGAAATAGAAGAGGGATAGAAGAAAAAGGAGGGAGGCTTAAGGAGCCGTAATTAAACATTTGATAGGCTGTATAGCGCGGCCTGTATAAATAATGGCGGATAAAAAAATAGGAATATATAAAAATATAGTATACGCCCTCAAAAAGAGAGCATTTCTGTGTAATAACTGCCCACAAAGCGTTTTCTTTTTTCTGAATTCAGTTTTTATAAAGAAGAGACACTTTAATAGTACATCTGAATTATATGTTTTTAGCGCGCATGTTGGGGTTCCAACATTCCCCCAACTTGCAATATTTTTGCGCGTTTCAATGGGTTTTTACAGGTGACCATCTAAAAAAGCGGTTAGCTGTGGCTTAGAGAGTGCACCTACTTTTTGAGCAACCATAATCCCATTTTTAAACAGAATAAGGGTAGGGATGCCACGCACACCAAATTTTGCAGGGATTAACTGATTTTCATCAATATTAATTTTTGCAATTTGCAGGCGCTCGCCATAGTCTTTTGCAATGTCTTCTAAGACTTTTGCGATCATTTTACAGGGGCCACACCATGGTGCCCAAAAATCGAGTAAAACAGGGCGTCCGGATTGAATGACATCAACGTCGAAAGAGGCGTCGCTCACCGGTTTAATAAGGTCGCTCATTGCAGTATGGGCCTAAGAGAATGCAGATCTTAAATCAGCTTGAGGAGTGCGTGAAAGTAGACAAAAAGTGTGCGCGTTAGACGAAAGAAGTGCAATGCTACACTAAACAGAGTGTACTAGAAAAGGGGGCAGATAAATCTAAGAACCTGTTGCGCATTCCAAATTGCATGTCCGCCTTAATGAGGGCTGTAGATATTTAATAACAACTCTTTTGAAATTTTTTAAAACACAGTGTTACAATGCGCGTCGACGGGCCTCCCCGCATGGGGGCATGGTGAATCTGGTCAGATCGGGAACGAAGCAGCCACAGCTAATGTCGCCAGTGCCGGGGGTCGGGCTCGTCCCTCTTTATTTTCTACCGCTCTGCGTTCTCTCTTCGCTGCAACAGCGCTTTTTTCTTTAAAAACTAGACCTCTTGGTCTCCTCTCCAAATATACCCTTTACATGACGCATACAGCGCTTGCACGGAAATGGCGCCCTAAAGGTTTTGCTTCTCTAGTTGGTCAGGAGCATGTTGTTAGGGCGCTTGTACATTCTTTAGAACAAAACCGGTTGCATCATGCTTACCTTTTTACCGGAACTCGAGGCGTAGGTAAGACGACACTCTCGCGCATTTTGGCTACTGCGCTAAATTGCGAACTCGGTATTACCGCTACACCTTGTGGGAAATGTAGGGCCTGTTTGGAGGTAGAGGCAGGGCATTGCATCGATTACGTAGAGATGGATGCAGCCTCAAACCGTGGCGTAGAAGAAATGACCGCTTTGCTAGAGCAAGCGGTGTATGCGCCTGTAGCTGCGCGCTTTAAGGTCTATATGATCGATGAAGTGCACATGCTTACCCAGCATGCGTTCAATGCGATGCTCAAAACGCTCGAAGAGCCGCCTCCACATATCAAATTTATTCTGGCAACCACCGATCCTAAAAAAGTACCTGTGACGGTATTGTCGCGCTGCTTGCAATTTAACTTAAAGCCGATGACTGCGCTGCAAATTGTGGCGCATCTCGAAAAGGTCTTACAAGCTGAGCATATTCAATATACTCCTGAGGCTTTGCCTATTTTGGCGCGTTTGGCGCAAGGGAGCTTGCGTGATGCGCTCTCTCTGACTGATCAAGCGATCGCTTATAGTGCGGGGGTAATCAGTACAGAAGCGCTGCAGCAGATGTTTGGTACCTTAGACCAGAAATATCTAGCGCATCTACTGAGGAGTGTGGCTGCAGGGCAGGGGGCTGCTGTGCTGGATATTGCGGACCAAATGATGGCACGCGGTGCTTCATTGGGTGGGGCATTGCAAGATTTGGCTAGTCTTTTACACCGTATAGCTTGGGCGCAGTACGCGCCTGGCTCTTTGAATCAGGCAGATCCTGATTGCGCTGATATCAAAGATTTAGTTACTACGCTTACTCCAGAGCAAGTTCAGCTGTATTATCAAATTGCTACCGTTGGGCGTAGTGAACTGGGTCTCGCGCCAGATGAATACGCTGGTTTTACGATGACTTTGCTTCGTATGCTGGCTTTTTATCCAAGCGTTGAGGGCTTAAAGCATACGAATACACTCCCCTCTCAGTCTGTTTCTGCTGACCAAAAGACAGGAGTCACTGCGCCGGTATCACAGGCATTAAGCGCGATAGCCTCTATAGCTAAACCAGTAGCCGCACCTGAAATTGCAGTGAAACCGGTTGACATAGTAGCCAGTTCTACAGAAAAAATGGTACAAGCAAATCCGGTGCCTATAGAACGGGTAAAGTCGGTGTCGGACAGGGATACTGCTTTTGCTCAAGTAGAGCAGCCCGCTTCTGAAAAAGTAGTAGAAGCAGTAGTAGATTCGCCTCTCGTCACTGGTCAAAGTCCGTCTTTAGATTGCCTGAAAGATCTAGCCTACTGGCCCGCCTTAGTCTCTGAGCTTAGGTTGAGTGGATTAGCAAAACAGCTGGCAGTGAATAGTGAGCTTATTTATATTCAGGATAATATCCTCACGCTGCGTGTGCATTTGAATCAATTGGCTCAGAAGCACTGTGTAGATAAATTGCAAGCGGCTTTGAAAAGCCACTTTGAGCAAGCGGTGGTGATCAAGACCGAAATTGGAGCCACTACGCGCACTGCCGCTCAGGATTTAGAAAAAGTACAGACTCAGCGGCAGCAAGAAGCGCAGTACTCAGTAGAAAATAGCCGAGTCGCACAAGATTTGCAGCGCCACTTTGATGCACAATTAGTACCGGGCTCGGTTCGAGTAATTTAAACCCTGTTCTATTAGCAAAATTCAGATTGAAAATTAGGACCTGGGTTTTATTAAAATGAAAAATACTGCGAGGCTGTTGCTTCTTGTGGGCTTGTCCTCAATAGCCCAAAAGGGTTCATATTTGGGGGAGCAGGAGCACAGGGACCGGAGCTGTACTTTTGTACAGTGAGGATCCCGAGCACCGCACGACCTCAAAGATGGGCCCTTTGGGGCTATTGAGGACATGCACTAATAGGCTCGCAATAAAAGTATCCTTATCCATTTCTCACGAGAGCCTGATGGTCTCGTGCTTTTTCCCGGAGCATTATATGATTAAAGATCAAATTGCCGAGCTCATCAAACAAGCTGAGCAAATGCAAGACAAGATGAAGAAAATTCAAGAAGAACTGGTTCAAACCATCGTCAAAGGCGAATCAGGTGCGGGATTGGTAACCATTGAATTGTCTTGCAAATATGAAGTGCGTCACGTTGCTATAGCTTCTAGCTTGCTCTCAGAAGATAAAGAAATGCTTGAAGACCTCGTCGCTGCCGCATTTAACGATGCTGCTCGAAAAATTGAAGCCATTGTGCAAAAGAAAGTAGGCGCAATTACGAATGCGCAAAATATGGCCAATCCTGCTGGCTTTAAGTTACCTCTTTAAAAGAGTGAAGGTAGGCATTCCTATCAAGCGCTATCTGTCGTTCGCTCAAGGATGGGCAGAACAGGTAGCCGATAACCCATTGTTGTACGCTTATCAGTCTATTGAAAAGCAAGTGCAACGATGGGTTTTCTATTTTTTGTTAGGGCGTGCCCTACCTCATGAATGGGTTCTAATACATGCATAGCAATATGCAGCAACACTACTTGATAACGTGATGGAAAATGCTTTGGCTAGGCTTATTGAGGCGTTCCGGGTTTTACCCGGCGTAGGCCAGAAATCAGCCCAACGTATGGTGTATTACCTGATGCAACACAACCGCCCGGGCGCTGCACGTCTAGGCGATGCCCTGTTGCATGCGGTACAGAATATTTCCCACTGTATACGCTGTAATACCTTTTCTGAAGTTGCTATGTGTGAAACTTGTTCAGATCCGCAACGCGATCAAACGCTTTTATGCGTGGTTGAAACTCCGGCAGATCAACTTATGCTTGAACAGGCAATGACCTATAAGGGCTTATACTTCGTGCTGATGGGACACTTGAGCCCTCTTGATGGAGTGGGGCCTTATGATCTGCATTTTGATCGACTGATTCAACGTGCTACCGATGGCGTAGTAGCAGAAGTTATTCTGGCAACCAATTTCACTAGTGAAAGTGAAGCCACGGCCCACTATCTTGGGCAAATGCTTAAACCAAAAGGCTTGCATGTCACACGCTTGGCACGAGGAGTACCTGTTGGCGGTGAGCTAGAATATGTAGATGCAGGCACGCTAGCACGCGCAGTTTTAGATAGGCGCACTCTGTAAGGTGGGCGGTTATTTCTAGAGCGAATCCCCCCAAGCCCTATCTGAAAATAACTTACTCACTTGAATATGGCCCTCTTTATTGCGCGCTTCCTCAGTTACAATCCCCACTATGAAAATCCTGTTAAGTAACGACGACGGCTATCTGGCACCAGGGATAGTCGCTTTATATGAGGCTCTGCAATCTTTGGGAGAGGTGACTGTATTTGCACCTGAACAAAATTGTAGCGGAGCCTCCAATTCGCTGACTCTCGCGCGCCCTCTCTCATTGTTCCGGGCCAATAATGGCTTTCGTTATGTGAATGGGACACCCACAGATTGCGTGCATATGGCGATGATGAGTATGCAAGACTACAAGCCTGATTTGGTCATTTCAGGCATAAATGATGGTCAAAATATGGCGGAAGACGTGCTGTATTCTGGAACCGTAGCAGCCGCTACAGAAGGGTTTATGTTTGGCGTGCCTGCTTTTGCTTTTTCTCTAGCAGAAAAAGGCTGGAAGCACCTTGATGCCGCTGCACGCATGGCTGCAAAGATAGTAGAGCACTATTTAAGTACTCCTTTTTTACAGTCTTCAAAAGCACCGTTTTTATTAAATATTAATATTCCGAATAAGCCGTATGAGGATCTGGGTTCTTGGGCCGTAACCCGTCTTGGAAAACGTCATCCGTCACAATCATTGAGTAGCCAAATAAACCCAAGAGGGGAGTCTGTTTACTGGATTGGTCGTGCAGGAGACGCACGAGACTTCAGTGAGGGTACCGATTTTCATGCTATTGCGCAGGGCCAAGTTTCTATTACCCCGTTGCAATTAGACCTAACGTATAGTCAGCTTATGCCTACGCTGTGCGACTGGGTCAAACTTGCCAAAACAGCACCCATGCAGGACCCAGAAATCCGTGCCACTTGAAGCCCAAGATCCTGCAAGCAGCAACTCGGACCCTATTTTTAATCCTGATACTCGCTGCGCGCCTGATATTTTGTCGCAGATGCATACGGATCAGTTGGGACTTACTCCGATGTCCATTCGACATCGAATGGTTGAACGTTTACATACGCAAGGTATTGAAGATACCCGTGTGCTTAAGGCGATGGCAGCTATTCCTCGACATCAGTTTGTCGATTCAGCACTGGCAGCCCAAGCTTATGAAGAAATTGCGCTTAGTATCGGCCATAACCAGACTATTTCCAGGCCATTTGTTGTTGCTAAGATGTTAGAGCATCTAATGGGGAATAGATGGCTTAAACAAAAGCCGCCCAAAGTTTTAGAAATTGGAACCGGGTGTGGTTATCAAGCTGCAGTATTGAGCGAATTGGCGCAAGAAGTTTATTCTGTAGAGCGGATTGAACCGCTCTTTGAGCGCGCAAAGCGCAATTTACGTCCCTTGCGTATTCCCAATATCCGCCTGCACTATGGCGATGGGCGCTTGGGTCTTGCGCAGGCAGCCCCATTTGATGCCATTATTGTGGCCGCTGCCGGGCTCGAAATACCTGCTGCATTACTTGGGCAACTGAAGATTGGGGGGCGCTGTATCGCTCCAGTAGGACAAAAAATGCAACACTTAGTATTGATAGAACGCACCTCTGCAACCCAGTGGCGCGAATCTCAGCTCGATTCCGTTTTTTTCGTGCCTCTAAAATCGGGAGTGATTTAGGATCCATGACCATGCTGCATACCTCTAAGCTTTTAGCTTTCCTTCCTCTGCTAATTTTGAGCGCTTGTTCATCGCGACTCTACAATGCTCCGGTCCTCGATCGCTCTGCGAATCCTGCAGCTGCGCTTGGGGTGCCGTCTGGGTATTACCGTGTTAAAACGGGCGATACCCTATACCGGATTGCAGTCGAAAATAATCAAAGTTATCAAGCGATAGCAGCTTGGAATAATTTGCAAAATCCTCAGCAAATTGAAGTGGGCCAGCTTTTGCAAATTGCGCCTTCTGTTAATAGCTCAGCAATAGCTGGGGGTAGTGCACAAGGTGGCGCATCAGCTAGACCACAAGCCCAAGCTTTTAATAGTGCCCCCATTCCTTTTGTCCCTACCACTGACAGCGCATCTGCTTTTTCTAAAGACAATGCGCCAGCCAGTGGAAAAACCGCTTCTTCACCCTCGCAAAGCCCAGCAATAGGCAATATCGCTTTCGCTTGGCCCGCTTCAGGCCCCATTTTAGGCACCTTTAATGAAAGTAAAAACAAAGGGGTCGATATTGGAGGGGCGGCTGGTGCGCCCATCAGAGCTGCGGCTGGTGGGCGAGTTGTCTATGCCGGAAATGGTCTAAGAGGCTATGGCAATCTCATCATTATCAAACATGACAATCTCTTTTTAAGCGCTTATGCTCATAACCGCATGCTGCATGCAAAAGAGGGCGATATTGTACAAAAAGGGCAAAAAATTGCTGAAATGGGCAGCAGTGATACCCAAGAACAAGAAGTGAAGCTGCACTTTGAAATTCGAAGACAAGGTAAACCTGTAGATCCGCTTAAATATTTACCTGAGCTGCCATAGCGAACGGTAGGTTGGTGGTGACGAAGGAACCCCAACATGCACACCACTGACTTTTAATCATCGCTTGTGAAATGCATACGCAGGTTTTAAAAGGACAGCGCTCATCATGTTGGGGTTCGTACCTCACCACCAACCTACAGCGAATGGTAGGTTGGTGGTGGGCAATGTTCCCCAACATGCACACCGCTGACTTGTAATCATCTTTAGCCCAGGCTTAAGCAATATGCTCGGCTTCGATTCAATAAAAAATTAAACAAAGGTTATTGGATGCAGAGTGCGCAAGAGGAAGAATTCGATGACATCGAAGACGGATTGGAGCCGGACTTACCAGAGCAAGAAGAAAATTTTGATTTGCTAGAACCGCAAGAGCAAATCGACAGTGATGCTCTAGGTAAAGGTTTCGATGAGACGCAAAATGAAGAAGATGAACCGATTTCTTCTAGGGTAGCCATACCTGCAGACCCTGGCACAGATACGATCCAAGGATATTTACGCAAAATCAGCGTCGTGCCGCTATTAACTGCACAACAAGAATATGACTATGCGGTGCAAGCCAAAGAAGGTAATTTTGCTGCGCGGCAAATAATGATTGAGCGCAATTTGCGGTTGGTAGTCAGTATTGCAAAAAATTACCTGCATCGAGGCCTCACGCTCCTTGATCTCATTGAAGAGGGCAATATTGGCCTAATATATGGGCTTGAGAAATTTGATCCTTGGCGTGGGTTTCGTTTTTCAACCTATGCAACCTGGTGGATTCGGCAAAATATTGAACGGGCCATTATGAATCAGGCGCGTACAGTACGCCTACCTGTACATGTTTTACGCGAACTTAATCAAGTATTGCGCGCCAAGCGGTATATCGAAAAACTGCTCCATAAAGCAGGCCCTGGTGAGCCCATTGAAGCGAGCATGGATGATATTGCGGATCTGACTGGTAAAACGCAAAAAGAAATCATCGATATCCTCGCTCTCAATGAACGCACCACCTCCCTAGATGCACCTCTTGAGCTCAACCCTGCAAACAGCCTGCTCGACTTCTTGTCCGTTGATGCCGACCTTTCCCCTGAAGTATCCGCCCGCTACCATGAACTTGAGCTGCTAGTACATCTGTGGCTAGCGCGCATGCCAGAAAAGCACCGCTATGTGATTGAAAGACGCTTTGGCTTAGAGGAACATGAAACACTAACACTTGAGAAACTAGCGGAAGACATGGGCTTAAAACAAGAACAAGTTCGCCAGCTACACCACGAAGCCTTACTCTGGCTCCGGCGCTATTTTGTAGCCCATGGCATCCAAAAAGATGCGCTTTTATAGAGTGGCCTCAATCTCAATAAAGCTAAATAGCGGTAGTGAACGGTAGGTTGGGGGCGACGAAGGAACCCCAACATGTACGCCACCAACTTATACAAGCAGCCTAAACCAGCATTGTAAAAAAATAGCGCCTACAAGAAAAATTATCAGTCATAAGCTGTACTGGAAATTTTGACATACAGCCCACCATGCTTAAAGAAGCAAAAGGACGACCCCGCCAAGTACAGCTTCTATCTGCACAACATAAAATAGAATCTCAAAAATCGTCCAATATTTCTGTTAGAGAAAATCATTTATTTTCAACTGCATAAGAAGCATATGTACAAATAGTGAGAGGGTTAGCTTAGGTAAAATATCGAGCTGGTGCTAATCAATTTTTGAGTGTCTGAGTGATTTGGGTCTTTTAGCCTCAAAATATATAAGTGTCGACTGGTTGCTGTTAAAGCATTTTTGCGCCCTCGTTAGCTGTTAGTAACAAGAATCGAGAGCGCATATTTATTAACCAAAATCTTAACCATTGCGCGATTACATCATGTGTGCTCAAGCAAGATGAGAGGCTAAGAGCCGCTCGTTTATTGACGGAAGTGACCGAGTCGGCTCGCCAGTGGACAGGATGGGTTCAACCAAGGCAGCGCTAGGGTCTAACGTCTCACGATCTGGCGATGGCTTCGAGTTAGGCTCGAGGGAGGGAAGGCTGCCGGTCTTTTTATTTGTTTCACTTAGCGATAGTGGTTCGCCCACGGCCCCACGTTGCTCTAAAAGCTTGTGATTGACTTCGCTTAAGCCTTGTACCCCTTCGATTAAGGTATCTGCTACAGCTAACTCTTCATGCCCTGAGCTCCAGTGCAGTAGCGCTTTATAGCCATCTTTGTCTTTTTTGATCTCCCACTGCCGCACTGATTTATCGTGGCTACCTGTCACCAGGTATGAGCCTTCGGCAGTCTCTTGCCAGGCTACGCTCTCGACTACCCCATTAAAATCTTGAATCACGTACAGGCACTGGCCGGTGTGTGCGTCCCACAGCCGCATCGTACGTAGTGTTCGCACTGCCCGAGGCAATCTGTGTCCCGCTTGGTGAATACACCACGCTCGTCACAACGTTGGTATGTCCGGTTAATGTGTGTCCGTCGTGTTCCTTATCTATCTTTTTAAAGACGGAGAATATAAACACAACATGAAGCATGGGAATCAGGTGATTAGCAGATTTGTAAGAATTGGCGGATTTATCCAAATAATAAATCTTGGTTTTAGCGCACATTCTTATCAAAATTGATCAATCCGATAGATGTTACGCAGGTATTCGAAAGGCAGGTGGTATGCATGTTGGGGTTCCTTCGTCACCACCAACCTACACCTCAATATAGATTGGCGGTGACGCACAAACGCCAATATGCATACCACCTGCCTTTAACCTTTACGCTTTCCTATAAATTACTCGCTGTTCTATAGCTTGCGTAATATTAGTTATTAATATTAATTTTTTTGGTTAGCAGCTAGAAAGCGTTCAAAAAGTGCATTTTGTGCTGCCAGTTGTCTACTGATTGCTTCTTGCCCTGCAGTCATTTCTTGCTTTACATCCGTAAGCGCAGTTTTTAATTCGGTCACTTCTTGCTGAAGTTCTGCATTCGCTTTCCTAAGTTCCGCGATTTCCGGGCTATTCGAACGAGAATCTGGCCGTCCAATAGTCAGAGGTTCAGAGCTGCTGGAAGAATTAGAATTTATAGAATTGATAGAGGTGGTGCGGGATCTTAGAAGAGGAGCTACATCTTTGGCTAGTTTTTGTTGATGCTCTTCTTGTCTTCTTTGGTTGGCTTCAATAGCCTCTAATTTATTAAGAATAGCAGCCGTATCTTCTTTAATCGGCTTGTTAAATGCATATACTATTGCACTCGTTGCCGGTAGTGATCCATTAGTACTACCGCCACTTCCTACACTATTCATTTTATTTGCCTTTCTTAGTAAATCTAATACTGGGGGAAAGACGGACTCTACGAGTTCCTTCCTCTCCTCAGTAACTTGCCGAATCTTCTCGGCGGGAATGAATTTTGATACGTTTAATACATACAATGCTGCAGAAATACAAGATGTTATTATACCCACGCTTACAGGGATAAGAGTTAATACAGCCGTGGCTCCAAAAACATAGGCTATGGCTGTTATTGCTCCACCTAATAAACTGGGCAAGGTCGTCAATATAAAAGAAACCCGGTCGGTCAGGCCAGGTTTAGGCGCGATATTTTCTTCAAGCTCTAGGAACTCCTTGGTGAGGTCCATGTACTCTTCTATCTTGCCTTGCATACTGTCTATATTTTCGGTATGCGTTTTAATACAGGATTCCAGATTCCATAATAAAGTCTTAGTAAATGCTTCAGGCAGTACATCTACTTCTTTGTATTCTGCTGCATCTAATGAAGTAGTAGGAATAGATGCTTTAATCCATTCTATTTCATTTTGGATATGTTGTAGATCCTTGCAGATTTGCCATACAACACTTAGCAGTCTGCTGGCCTTCTGCAGGCTCTCTTTAACAGAAGCACGTTGATTGGAAGATAGGACTAGCCTTTTTTCCCATGAGGTATAAACCGTTTCATTATTTTTTAGAAACCATTTAGACAAATTGCTTAGTGTCTTCTGGAGTTTCTCATGGGCATGTATATCGGTAGTTGCGTTCAAAAGCTTATCGATATAGTCCAGACTCAATACTGCTTTTGGGAAATCTTCATCTGCAAGCTCTGGAAATAAAAATGCCTCTATGGATTCAATGGTTTTTTCAGATTCTGCGGAGGTATTGCTCTGACTAGCTTGATCTTCTATTTCTCTTCTATCGATCAGCGTATCATCACTGGCAGATGTCAAGGGGGCACGACTGCTTGTTGCACTAGCTGGGGCCCCTATATAGCAATTAGTTACATCTGTATGAGGCTCATCAGCATTCACGCTTGTCATTATCCAGGCACTCCTCTCGAGATACACCTGCGAATACGTCTTATTTATCTTCCTTCTAAGGATCTTATATGCCTCAGAAGTGGCGCGTATACCCGATATTGACCTGAATATTTCGCCTATTTGGGCATGACCCTGATCCTGTTTTCCCAAGAGACGATATGATCATTGCAAAAAACTCCAGTCCATTTTTGATCTCCTTGAGTATGTGATTTAATGTATTTGGTTTTATCAAAAAGATGGAGAATTCAAGTATGGAATGTGAAAAGATGGGGGAGAGTACGAATTTTTCTTCCAAAAAGGAGCAGTGCTTTGTACTATGGCCTAAGTTTTTTTCCAGCTAACCGCTAGGGCATGCCCTAAGCTCTTTTGCCAAATATAATGACTCCTGTTCTAGTTTTTGATATTGAAACGATTCCTGATGCAAAGGGTTTGCGTGTGTTAGAGGCTTCTGACACGCAGGTTGCAGAACTCTCTGATGACGAGATTGTGCAGCGTGCGCAGCAAGCACGGCGTGAAAAATCAGGGACTGATTTTTTGCCGCTGCCTGTGCAACGTATCGTGGCGATTTCGTGCGTATTTCGCAATCAAAACACCTTTCGCGTGCGATCTTTAGGAGAGCCTGATGATTCTGAAGCGGTATTGATTGAGTCTTTTTTTCGTATTATCGAAAAATATACCCCTCAGATTGTGTCTTGGAATGGAGGCGGTTTTGATTTTCCTGTCTTGCATTATCGGGCACTACTGCATGGTATTGCTGCTCCCAGATATTGGGATGCAGGTGAAGATGATCGCGATTTTAAGTGGAATAACTACTTAAACCGCTATCATTCACGCCACCTTGATTTAATGGATCACTTAGCGCTCTATCAGCCTAAAGCCTATGCACCACTGGATTCGCTTGCTAAATTACTAGGCTTTCCAGGCAAACTCGGTATGGATGGCAGCCAAGTATGGCCTGCTTTTCAAGCTGGAAAAATCAATGAGATTCGCCAGTATTGCGAAACCGATGTGGTGAATACCTATTTGCTATATGCACGGTTTGAGCTGATGCGAGGGCGTTTTACACAAAAAACCTATGAACAAGAATTAGCCTGCGTGCGTGAAACTTTAGCTGCGGAGTCGGAACCTCATTGGGCCGAGTATTTACAAGCTTGGAGTTCGCCATAAAAGAGCTTTTAACAAGCGATTTCCTCTATTTTTTGACTTTTTCTTTTGATTCTGATGTCTGATTGCGCTCACATTCCTCTCGTCCCCTCTGCTACTTCTAAGCCTGCACCTGCCACCGTGCCAGCAGGAGGGGTGCTTCCAGATCACATCATAGATATAGATTCATTAGATCTTGAAGGCGCTGCAGGGGTGGGGCGTGTAAAGGATGCGCTTGGTGAGTCTGCAAAAGTTATTTTTGTTGAAGGTGCTTTGCCTGGCGAGCGCGTGCGCTATTCTAGCTACCGTAAAAAACCCACCTTTGAAAAAGCGCGTGTAGAGAAAATAATACAGGCCAGTGCTTCTAGAGTCACTCCCCGTTGTGCCTTTTTTGGAATTTGTGGCGGCTGCTCGATGCAGCATATAGATGCCAAAGCCCAAGTAGCGATGAAACAGCGCGCATTGGAAGACAAACTATGGCATCTCGCTAAACTACGCCCGCAAGTCTTGTTTCGCCCACAGCATGGCCCAGATTGGGGATATCGCTCACGTGCGCGGTTGACCGTACGCCACGTCATCAAAAAGGGTGGGGTGCTTGTAGGTTTTCATGAGCGTGGGCGCAGCTATGTGGCGGATATGACATCCTGCTTAATTTTGACGCCCGAAGTCTCTGCATTGCTCGTGCCTTTACGCACACTCATTGCCAATTTATCTATTCGAGATCAGCTTCCTCAGATTGAAGTAGCGGTGGGTGAGGGGGTAATTGTTTTAGTGCTTCGAATATTGCAAAACCTGAACCCAGCCGACGAGTTACAACTCCACGCATTTGCCAAACACCATGCCGTGCAATTCTGGCTGCAGCCCAAGGGCCCCGACTCCGCTTTTCCATGGACGCCGTCTGAAGAAGCATTATCTTCCAAAGAGCTGGCTATAGAAGAAGGGACAGACGCTCCAAAAGCCATACACAAAGAACTGGCCTATACGCTGCCAGAATTCAATATCCGCATGCCCTTCAAGCCCACGGATTTTACACAAGTCAATGTGGCGATAAACCGCTCGTTGGTACACCGTGCGGTACAACTTTTACACCTTCAACCTAATGAACGTGTATTAGACCTCTTTTGCGGTATGGGCAATTTCACCCTCCCGCTTGCCAAACGTGCAAGATCGGTGGTTGGTATTGAAGGCAATGCATCGCTGACACAACGCGCTTTTGAAAATGCAAAACTCAATGGCGTGGACCAACACACCACCTTTGAATGCCGTAATTTATTTGAAATTACTCCCGAAGAACTAGCCGCACTCGGCCCCTTCGACAAATGGCTAATCGACCCCCCACGCGATGGCGCCCTAGCCGTAATCAAAGCGCTTATAGCCTGCAAAAACCTCTCAGAAACAGCCCGTAATGCAATGCCAAAACGTATCGTATATGTCTCCTGTAACCCCGCTACCTTAGCGCGTGATGCCGGTTTTCTGGTGCATGAAGGGGGCTATATATTGCAAGGCGCCGGGGTAATCAATATGTTTCCGCATACCTCTCATGTGGAATCTATCGCGGTGTTTGAGCAGGGTATTTGAATAGGTTTTTTTCTATAGAGCACGGGGTAATTTATTTTATTCATTATAGCCCATGATGATCAGGAAAGTTTTTTCAATTGCGGCATAGAATATTTTTCTGTCCAAATTTTCACATTACGTTTTGAAAATCCAAAAATCCCTCCGAGTATTCCTGGAGCAATATAGTTCTTTTCTGGTTTATTGTTTTCATGATTTTTTATCGCATTCCCCATGCAAATAATAATATATATAAATTCCTGTGAATGATGTTGAGGGTTATGGGTACAATTTTTTTTCTCATACAGAAATTTTTTATACCATTTTCCATTTATAAATTTTTCTATTTCTCTTTTAAATGAGGGTGTACCCATATTTTCTGTTTTTTTAAATATATTTTCAATTCCGTCTTGAATTTCTTGTGATGTATTTAGTAAATTAGATGGAACCGTCAACGGTTTTTTCTGTTTTTTTTGCGTTTTTGATTCTGAATGTAATAATTGAATAGGTGTATTTTTTTCAATAGGTGGAGTGACTGAGATTTCTATGTCATCAATATAAATGGGAGGCTGTACATTATTTTGGGATGGCCGCCTTGGCGGTGAAGCATAAAAATCTTGATTATGGGATGAATCAAATAAGGTAGTAGATGATATGGTCTGAGGCAATTCATTTATATCTGAAGGTATAAAAGATAGTGGTGTGGATAGAATTTCTGTAGAAATTGAAGATGCGTATTCTGGTATATAAGAATTAGAAGAATTAGGTTCTATTGATGTTTGAAAATTAATATTTGAAGTATGCTGTATGTCAGGTGATGTAAGTGGAAAAGAATTAAAGTCCTGGTCGGAAAGTAGAAGTTCAGTTAAAAAAGCTAATTCTGGATCTACTGTAATCGGCGTGGAATTAGATGCAGATATGCTGCCTTCAGTAGAAGGGGCGTTATTTAAATATATGGGGCTCAAGGGATCCAGTGCATTTTGTTCGGGAAATCCGCTCCGATGTATGTCAGGCGATGCAAGTGGAAAAGAATTAAAGTCCTGATCTAAAAATAGAAATTCCTTTAAAAGAGCTAATTCTGGATCTATTGTAGTCGGCGTGGAATTAAATACAGATACACTGCCTTCAGTAGAAGGGGTGTTATTTAAATATATGGGGCTCAACGGATATAGTGCATTTTGTTCAGGCAATCCGTTCCGATAAATGTCTAGATCATTTGCGCCGTTTTGAAAATGTTTGGGCCGCGTATTGGGCTGTAAACTACCTGGGCCAGGAGTGTTCTGTATAACTGTGTGTAATGGTGCAGAAGTCTTTGCGGGCAATGAAAAATTGGTACCGCTAGTGAAGGAGCTATGCGATGTATCCAGCTCTCGTATAGCCGATATAGTATTTAGCCGCTTCGATTGATTCTTGTGCGTTCCTTGTGCATTAGCTTTGCGCTTGTTAGAAGGAGCAGGATGTATATTGCTTGACACGGTGGAGGTAACTGTACTCTGCTGTATCTTTCCCATGATCTCTATTCCGCGCATTGTTTTACAGAGAGCTTGTTATAAGCAACCCTTATAAAAATAATTAAACACGAAAAATAAAAAAACATGCTTGTAAAGCGAAAGATATTTCGGGCAGGCGAAGTGGGGATGATTGAGATGAGCTCGTAGGTTGTCTATATGCACAGATTGCAGAAGAGGCGAGGTTGCCTTAGATGTGATGCCCTCATTAATAATGAGGGCATCAGGGCTAACTACTTATTTTGCTGCCCCCCAGCTATCTTTTAGACTAGTTATGCGGTTAAAGACCGGTTTACCTATTGCGCTGTCAAATCGATCTGTAACGAAATAGCCATGCCGTTCGAATTGCACATGTGTTTCTGGGGGTAGCGCCTGTGCACCAGGCTCTACCCAGGCTTGGATGGTGCGTTTGGACGTGGGATTGAGGTTTTCTGTGAACGGATGTTCTGTTGCGTCTGGGCGGGGGATATTAAAGAGCCGGTCGTATAGCCGTACTGGCGCAGGCTGAGCATGTGCGATGCTGAGCCAGTGGATATTGCCTTTCACCTTATAGGTATTGGCTCCTGGCGTGCCAGATTGGCTGTCTGGGAAGTAGTTTGCATGTACGGCGGTAATATTGCCTTCTGCATCTTTGTCTACGCCTGTGCACTCAATAACAAAACCGTAACGCAGCCGCACCCGGTTGCCTATGAAGAGGCGGAAAAAGCCTTTGGCAGGGTTTTCACTAAAGTCTTCACGCTCGATCCATAGCTCTTTAGAAAAAGGTAGTAAGCGTGCAGTGCTATTGTCCGTGATGGGCTGATGCGGGTGGTGTGGAGCGTAGCACTGAGTGGTCTCGCCTGCAGGATAGTTGTCGATAATTAATTTGATTGGATCAAGCACCGCAATAAGGCGATGTGCACGGGGATCTAAATCATCCCGTAGCGCTTGTTCCAATACACCCATGTCGATCCAAGAGTCGGCTTTGGAAATGCCTATACGCTCGCAAAAGAGTTGCAAGCTTGAAGGGGTAAAGCCGCGCCGGCGCAATCCTGCCAACGTGGGCATACGAGGGTCATCCCATCCGTCTACATGCTCTTGTGTGACTAGTTGTAGGAGCTTGCGTTTGCTGGTAATTGTATAGGTGACGTTTAGGCGTGCAAATTCAATTTGTTGCGGAAGAGGGCGTTTTAATTCATCTGCATCTGCTAGGGTGTTGAGAATCCAATCATATAGTGGGCGATGATCTTCAAATTCTAGTGTGCACAGAGAATGCGTAATGTTTTCCAGGGCATCGGAGATACAGTGCGCGTAATCGTATAAGGGATAGACACACCAAGCGTCGCCTGTGCGGTAGTGGTGGGCATAGCGAATACGATAAATGACCGGGTCGCGTAAATTGAAATTAGGCGAAGCCAAGTCAATTTTCGCGCGCAGCACATGCTGACCTTCTTTAAATTCGCCTGCACGCATGCGGTGAAAGAGATCTAAGTTTTCTTCTACTGTGCGATCACGATAGCGTGAAGGTACGCCGGGTTCAATAGCCGTGCCTCGATGTAGGCGAATCTCATCGGCACTTTCACTATCTACATACGCTTTCCCTTGCTCGATAAGTCGCTCTGCCAGCCGGTACAGTGTTTCGTAATAATCACTGGCGTAATAAAGATGATCTACCCCATCCTTGCTCCACGATACGCCTAGCCAATTTAGCACCTCGAAAATGGACTGCACATATTCGATATTTTCTTTTTCTGGATTCGTGTCATCAAAGCGCAAGTGACACACACCACCGTACTGGCATGGGAGCCCAAAATTTAAAAAAACACTTTTTGCATGACCGATATGGAGATATCCATTCGGTTCAGGTGGGAAGCGCGTTTTGATGCCGTTTTCTAAGGCGCCTGAACGTTGATCTTCCTCAATACGATTGCGGATGAAGTGAGAGGGAGGAGGGGTGCCAGATTCGGCAGGGGCGTTGAAGGCCATAAAAGCGTGTGCTTAATAGGGTGATAGATAAAAAAAGCCCAGCAAACGGTAGCATGCCGAGCTTTTATAGAAAGAGAAGGTAGGGCGTGCCTTCAATGGAAAGTAGGTTGAATGCTTGCGGCTAATGCATTAATCCTCATTTTATCAAAACCTGTAATTTCGCTAATTTCTATCACAGAGAAGCCTTTTTTGAGCATATTTATAGCAGTTCTCTCTACTCCTTCTTGCAACCCTTCTTCACGGCCTTCTTGCAGCCCTTCTTGCAACCCTTCTTCATGGCCTTTCTGTTGACCTTCATATCGAAACTGTTGTGCTAGTGTCATGATTTCTTCTCCATAGTGCGGTGCAGTATCAAAGATTAGCGAGTGAAACGCCTTATTATCGCTGCATTCCCCTTTTTCTAGTAAATACTGCAAGATAGTTTTTATCTTGTCAACAGTAAGTGGGTGGGCCAGCAGCGCATCTCTTATATCTTTAAAAAGCAATAGAATATCTCGTGTTCTAATGTGTTTTAGTACCATCTCAAACGCAGCTGCCCGGCCATGCGTCTGCAATTCCTGATCTGGAGTTACAGTCAGATCTATTAATTGTATAGGACCAGGGAAAACCTGCTGTGCTAATTGAGGTAAGTCGAAGCACTCTCTAATATCCAAGGGGTAAGGGTAAGGGCTTTTTGTTCCATGGTAGAAAAGTATGGGCACTACTACAGGCAGTAGTTTCCCCCGCCCCTGATCTATATGCCGTCTCATAGCTGCAACTTGGTATTCGAGAAGCCTAAGTAGCATATGCTCATCTGCTCCACTCTGGTGTTCAATGAGCATATAAATATAGAGATCTTTTCCTTCCGATTTCACGCTGTATAACAGATCAGAGTAACTTTGACGTATTTCTTGGCTAATAAATGATCCACTTTCTATTTGCAAGGTGGACATATCACAGCGCGCCACAATAGAGGGCGGTAAGTGCACATTCAGAAAGTCCCGTGCAACGGTAACATCATTCATAAATGCCTTAAAAAAGGCATCGTGTGGTTGGGTAATGAGGCTCATTGTTTTTTATGGAGAAATAAAAGTGATTGGGTGAAATATCACTTCTATTCTATAGAAAACTCCTTATTGCATTGTAAATACTTTAAGTAAGCTTGTATTGTTTCTGTTTGTATGGTAGTTCCGCTTCATATGCTCTCTACGTTATTGGTTCCAATGCTGTGTTTATTGGGCTTAATTGAGGATATGCCTAGCTTTTTTTGCGAAAAAAACAAACCAGCAGCGTGCCAAAATAGTCTGGTAACTAGAGATTTTAGTTACTTAGGTATTGATAACGGCAGATTGGCTATATATTTGATGCTCACTCCAGCAAAAATCTAGCCAAATTGGTTGCACCATATGCATATAGGAGAATCACAATGCTCGCATTCCAAAAAAAATGGTTGCATAGTCTGGCTAAGGTGTATTCTTATTTTTCGGCAGGTTCTAGGCCTTCATATGTGCGTAAATTGGCGCGCTACGCTAGTATAGGAGCACTTACTGGCTTATCTGCGTGCAGCTCTATGACACATACGCAAAAAAACACGGCGATTGGCTCTGCTGCAGGAGGTGCGCTAGGCTATATAGTCACAGGCGGCCCAATTGGTACAGTTGGCGGGGCAGTAGTAGGCGGAGTGATAGGCGCAAAACATTGAAATAGCGGTAGGTTGGGGTGAGGCACGAACCCCAACATGCAGGCCACAGGCCTTTTATAGCCTGCTTGTACCTTGCATAAGGTTGTGATTAAAGGGGCAGTGGTACGCATGTAGGGAATGTGACTCACCGCCGACCTATTTGCATTTTAAAGGCATTATCGGATATTGCTTATTGGGCAATAAACGGAGCATTATGCTGCCGGTAATAAGAAGGTTTTTAGAAGATTTTGAACCGATTCTCAGATTTCAAGGATTTTGTATGGCCTCTTTTTCTAATAGTCCTATCAAACGCCTGTTAGCTTCTGGTTTATCTATGGCGTCTACTCGTCTTGAGCTAGCGAGCCTGGAGTTTCATGAGGAAAAATCAAGAATTTTCTCAGCATTTTTCATGGGATTGGTGGCTTTGTTCTTTGGGATGATGGCTTTTATTACCCTTAGCGCTTTACTGATACTTTTGTTTTGGGATACCTATTTTTGGCAGGTTTTATCAGGCCTCACAGCACTATATGCGCTGATTGCACTGATCTGTGCTAAAAAAGCATGCAATCGCATCTGCAAAGCCCCTGCTGCTTTTGAAGCTACGCGAGGTGAATTTGAAAAAGA
The DNA here is from genome assembly GCA_031963045.1 of Mycoavidus cysteinexigens. Classification (GTDB taxonomy): domain Bacteria; phylum Pseudomonadota; class Gammaproteobacteria; order Burkholderiales; family Burkholderiaceae; genus JASSUD01. Next base: position 144,928 of record JASSUK010000015.1, on the reverse strand, counting down.
TGCAAGGCGCTTTGCTTCATCTAGCGATTAATATTCAAAAGCAACCTAGGAATTTCCCATGCGTCTACCTTCTTCCTCTTCTTTTCACACCACTAAGTCTGATAGGTCTTCTTCCTCTATTTCTTCGCGCCGACAAGCTTTATTAGCGCGTTTAGCTACTGAGCGTGAGGATTTTTCACAAGCATGTGCACAAGTGAGTGGCTCAAAATATTTCAGTGGTAGTGGCGCCTTAGGTGGCTTAAGTAACCTGATTATGCAAGCAGGCTTAAAAGGTATTGCATCGCAGTGGCTGCCACGGTATCAGCTTGCCAAAATAGCCATTCCCTTCTTATTGTCCACCCCTTATCTGCGCAGCGCTTTGTTAAAGTTTGTAGGTAAACGCGCCTGGCCCTTGATCAAATGGGGGTTAGTCGGCTTTACGGTTTGGAAGGGGGCGCTGATATGCTTAAAAGCACTGTCATCGACGAATAAAAGTAAATAACAAAAATCCTTTGCCAACATGCATACCACTCGGTCTTTTTGAAACCTGCAATCTACATGCCTACCCAACATTGCCCTATGAATTGCCTGGTATGTCCATTATTGCGCTGCCCTGTGGCATCTAGTTGATAACGTCCGCATTTATCTCGGCGCATAGGCCCATTTTCTAAGGGAAGAGCGATGATGCTATACCCTCCATTTTGGGTGTTGCCTGTCTGCATACTCAATGCATAGGCCGCTGCTCCTTGCCGAGGGGAACGTGCTAAATCTGGGGGGAGTTTTATTGCATAAGCTTTGCCAGCATCTTGCATTTTTTCAAGATAAAAGGCGGCTTCATATACTGCTGTAATAGCAGCTAATCGATAGCCTCTCTGGTGATAGCTGCGGTAGCTAGAGAGTGCATATCCTCCTAAAATCACCAGAATAGCTAGCACTAAGACCACTTCTAGCAAACTTATTCCTTTTTCATGGTGAGGGTGTTTTATCTCATCAATCGACATTGCTTGTGCAGTCTTTTTATGGTTTTTTAGTTGATTAGCTCTCATCGATGGCTCTAGCTTTTCTTATGAAGGAAAGAGAGGTCTTTGGGCACGCTGCCATTTTTCTTCCTCTGAGTCTTCTCCTTTTTCATTTTCTTTCCATCTCATAGTTTGTTCCCACGCAACGGCTTGCTCCACAGAACCAAAGCCTTTTGTTGTAATGAGGTAGAAAGAGGAGCTCGGTTTATCAGGCAAAGTCCAGCTCTCTACTAAACACTGTGGAGGATGTATAGAACGGGGCCATGCTCGCACTACAGCAGAGGCTTTATGGAGGGGGCCATCAAAGACTCCTGCTTCACGCCAGTAAGCCGGCTGTGTGGATAATGTCCATGGGCGTGCTTGTATCTGACCTTCTTTAAATAACCGAGTACATAGTATGTTGGCAGCATGCGCTGCGTGTTGCGCCTGTAATCCATCGTAGCGTGCACGTAGGTTGCGGATTTGTAAGGTAGAAGCGCTAAGACTAGATAGCGCTGCAATTTGCAAAAGCACTAGCCAGAACAACACGACTAGTAAAACTATGCCGTTTTGTTTATGGGATGGCGGATTGAATGTTTTTTGCATAGGGCGTGTCCTCAATTGCCCAAAAGGGCCCATCTCAAGGTATTCACTGTACTTAAGTACATCCGGATCCTTCGCTCCTGCTCCCCAAAATATGGACCCTTTTGGACAATTGAGGGCACGCCCTAAGAGCGCATCGCAAAATGAAGGGCCACCCAGGTACTAAATGCCCTGCGCTGTTTTCCGTCTTTAGCGTGGTGATGTAAACCATCACAGCCTATATAACTAGGGTTTTTTGCTTTTTTGGGCTCCAAAACATCACGTACCACTACACAAAGCTCAACAGCTGCTACATGTGCCCACTGGTGAGGAGCGAGTGCAGCTGCATCCACTGCTTCATTGGCTTGCGCCAAGCGATACCGCACTCGAAGCTGCTCAACCCCTTCCACAATAGGCTGTGCCGTGCCAAGCCGCCCACTCCCATCGCAATACAGCTCAGGCTGACCCGTAGACTTGCTGTTTTGCACAAAAAAGCGCTGTACAGACCACACACCAGGGAAAGGTTTCTTTTCTTTAGAGCCATCATTATGGTTGGATGCAAGCGCTTGCCCGAGGCAATCTATTGGCTCATCCCCTCCGCTAGAATAGCTATCAGCAACATAAGCTACTTCTAATCCATCTGAATGCAATGCCTGATCGGTTTTGCAATAAGTGTGTCCCATCGGCCCCATCGGTCTGCCTGAGCTACAACCAAAAATCGGGTTCCATTTTTGACTATGCAGCGCTGGTGTAAAACCTGCAAATCGCAGATGCGTGCTTATAAGATGCAAAGCAGTAAACCCTGCTTCCGCTCGGCGCGTTTCAGATTGCATATGTTGAAATGCAGTACGTTGTACTTGATGTAAAGAGAAAACTGCATAGATAACCAGTGAACTTAAACAAAGCGCTAATAGAAGCTCGAGCAGGGTATGTCCTTGCCAGGATTTTTTAGAGGCGGTGACGGAGCATGCCATATCTGCGCTTATTCCAGGCTTAAGACGATACATAGTTCAACCCGTAGTATAAAAATTACTGCATTACAGCTACATAAACGCTTTCAGGCTCTCCTATCAGGCCATGTGTTTTAGCCATTTTTGAAGTCATAGTGTATTGCGAAGCCGATGAAGCTAATCTGCTAGATCGTGTATTCCAACTTACTTTTATTAGAAATGGTCCTCTTGCAAAATCTACAACTTGTAGCGTTGCATTAGGCAGGACTTTGATAGAAACACCTCCTGCGGGAAGCAATGCCGCGGCATGCTTATTCGCTAGTGCTTGCACAGAATAAATAGGCTGGCCACTCTCAACCGCTTGAGCCGTGGCCTCTAAAATATGTATGGCTTGCGCGCGCCACTGCAATGAATGGGAAAAGTGCGTAGTTTTTAAATGAAAATGCACAGCAGCCCAGGCAGCGGTACCCAGCAACCATAATGCCAGTACCACTTCAAGCAATGATTCACCACGCATTTTTTGAGCGCCACTTATAGTGAGCGCGCGCCAGATAATAGGCATAGCAAATGGCCTGCAAGATGATAGACGTTGAAAAATAAGCTGTATAAGCTAGTTAAAGCTTATATTTACGCGCATCCACCCTTTGCCAAACGTGCTCGTCCCCCTGCCGCTATATAGATACAACGCTTCAGAGACTCCATTGATGAGGTTGTAGTGAATGCACGCGGTGCGAATTCAAAGCGGCGTATACCTGTGCTGATCTGCCCAGTTGGAGGCCTAAAAATAAGAGGGGCAGGGCTGCCTTTAATAATGACATCGCCCTGTAGAGGCCAGATTTTGAGCTGGGTTTGTGCATATAAAGAAGTGCGGTCTGAAGCGCTTTTAGTGCGTACTGCATATCCGCAGCCCCAGTCTTCAGATGCCGCATTGTGGTTGGCGCAGCGTTGTGCTGCCATGCTGCATAGCCCTGTTTTGTCAACGCGACACAGCGTGATCGAGCGCATACGCCCAATGGCTTCATGCTGCGCATAGCTTAAGTGCGACAAAAAATCACGGGCTGCTACATCCACGCGATTTCTTTCAATCCAACTTGATAGATTGGGTGCGGCGAATAACGCAATGGTTGAGAGCATTGTTACAACTAGCATAAGCTCAATAAGCGTGAAGCCTAACGAGGGGCTAGATTGTTGAGCTGAGCTTAAACTGGTGTGGTTAATGGCTGACATTGCGCAATACTCTGCTCGCTAGTGAGCGAGTAACTACTAAAAAGAAAAGAGAGCAGCTATCTCGCTATGGGATATGTGTATTCACTAACCAAGAGAGTAGGCGCATAAAGAATACATAACCATTCCCCAAAAGCTATATGCCAAACACCAACATGCACACCATTACCCTCTAATCATGGCCTTTTACAATAATTATAGGAAAGTAATGGCTAATAACTTAGCAGGATCCTCTACTCGTGCGTGCTGATTGGCTGAGGATTGGTTAGGGTGTTGCGATGGTATTTCTTCTCTAATATTTCTGTTATCTATAAATTATAGATATATTTTTCATTTATGACTTATTATTAATTAAACTAGTTTTATTTTTGATAATGCCATGTTTTTATAGTTTTATATGGTATTTTTGTATAGAGTTCAATAAATGCGTAAAGATTATAATTTTTAATTTCGGGGTCTTCGGTAGATTTTAAGTATTTTATTACCGAATTTTTTGCCTCTTCTGAATAAACTTTACGTTTATCTTTTTTAAAGAAATCAGCATTAATATTTGCATGTTTCAGCAAAGAATTTACATTCCATTTATTAGGAGTAGGATCTTTGCTATGTTCGTACATATAGCATAGGTTTAAAATGTAACGATGATTTTCCCCTAATAGTTTTGCAATACGTTTGCTGCCACAATTTTTACTATATTTTCGATAAAATTCACCTACGAGATTTATTTTTTTTTCTTTTTCATCTCCTTTATTAATTTTTGCGAACTCTTCTTTTAATTTTTCTTCAATATTATCTAAATAGGATTTTATATTTTTATTTTTTTTAAGGATATTTTCTATGGTGCTCAATGAGATTTTAGTGTGAGCCTCAATATTTGCATAGATATCAATTTTATTGACAGGATGCCGCACTTCCATCTTTAAATAATAATTTTTGATACATTTTTTTGCGTCTTCTGAATAAGGGGTTCCGATATTTTTCCCCCTTGCAAAAAAATATTTATCTCTATTTAAAGGCCCCAATAAAATATCCCGGTAGTCATGATCTATAATGGGATTGGTGATTGCTCTATATTGTGCAAGCATTCTATGAAGCTTATTTTTTTTCAACCCTAATTGCTCGAGCATTTTTTTAGTAGAATAATTCCCTTTATTTTCCTCATAAAATTTTCCTACTTCTATTATTTGAGCTTCTTCTTTGCTCTGTGTTAGGGGTTCTTGCTCTAGCGGTATTGAGGATAGCATGTCATCGTGCGGCTGATGATTGTCTACTGCACCCATTTCATAATCCTGCTCATTGGTTAAATTCATATTCTCTGTATTATCCACTTCCATATATTGGGTTTCTGGTATGGATAAATCAGGCGTGCTGTTTCCTAATTCATCCAAAAATTTATATGAATCTTCCAGATGCAATCTATTTATATCTCCATGAGAGGAATTAAAGACTATTGGAGATGCATTTAATATTTCATCGTCCGAGATATGTGCTAAGCAAACTGGCTCTGTATTTTGAAGCGATGTGTTGTGATCTAAGCTATTAAATTCATCCAAAAAATTATATAAATCTTCCAGATTTGATCCGTTTACCTCTCTATGAGTGGCATTAAATGGTATTAGAGGTCCATTTAATATTTCAGCATCCGAGAGGTTTTGCTGAGAAGTTGGAATAGAGCCACTACCATAACGATTATTGGTGGATGCCGACTGCAATGGGAATTGGGCCGTGTGTGAGGAGGGTAAATTTCTCAGTATTCCTCCACTTTTCTTTCTAGAGCGCTGAGAATTATTTTTTAAATTCTCCTCCACCATTGGCGATATTTTTGGTGTTTTTGGCAATATTTTGGTAATTCTTCCAGTAGTCATGGCCTGCCTCTTGTCATTTTTTAGTAGCAGTAACGCCGCTAATACAAGTTATGTACTCTTATTAAACGCGATAGCGTGCAAGCACGCATACGTTTTACGCAATGCTTTGCTCTAAAACGAAATAAGGAGAGGGGAGGGAGTACGCATGGCTAACATATATTGCGCAATTTTTGGTGTACGGCGATATCGCAAAAAGAATTTGCGCCTGCTTCAATCTCGCTATTCGCGGATTGTGATAGGGGATTTAAGGCTGGATTTCAATGAAATCCAGCCGTGTTTTTTTAGCTAAGTGAATGGCCAGAAGTGGAATCAACGGGAGGGGTGTTGTTTGCAGAAACAGAGCGGTGGATTTCGAGGGCCAATTTTTGAAATTCAGAAATATCTTCAAAGCTTCGGTACACGGAAGCAAAGCGGATGTAAGCAATTTTGTCGAGATTACGCAGCTCATCCATAACCAGCTCACCGAGTTTGCTGCTTTTAATTTCTTTTTCGCCCAGGCTTGAGAGTCGGTAGCGAATTCGAGAGAGCGCATCATCTAATGCTTCAGCGCTCACAGGGCGCTTACGTAGTGCAAGTTGCATGCTAGATTTGAGTTTATCCGCAGCAAACTCTACGCGGCTTCCTTCTTTTTTAATAATAAGAGGAAGCGTTAATTCAACCCGTTCATACGTTGTAAAGCGACGCTCGCATTCAGGACAGCGCCGCCTACGGCGAATAGCAGCACCTTCTTCGGTTACACGCGAATCGCTGACTTGGGTGTCTTCACACTGGCAAAAAGGGCAGCGCATGGTGAGAGGGTCTCTATAGAGGGGAATGAGGAAGGCCGTTTTCAAGCGTGCTAAAGCAACAGATATGGCTCGATATTTTGCCAATATACCTTACTCTACCCACAACTTTATTGTCGTATTCAATCCGCAGCCAAATTCCTTAAAAAAGTAACTCCCCAGGTACCCATGGATTATTCACCAGCTGAAGCAATCCGAAGTCATACAAGTTACCTTTTATCCAATATTATTTTTAGGATGTTTGCGGATAAATACGACATAGATGTATTGGCAGTACCTATCGATGGGAAGGGGATAGCGGAGTTCCATAATCAGACTTATGGGAGGACATCGCTATCCATTGGCGAGCCACTGTGCATAGCAGCAATGGCAGTGTTTGTAATGTCTTTTAATGTATCACTAGTGTAGGCGATCCCTTCGCCTCGATTGAGTTGCTCATCACCTTTTTGGATTGCAGATTGCCAGGCGGAAAATCTAGTTTCCTCAGTCTGCATGCGTCGGATTGCATCACGGAATACTTCAGTTGCATTGGAATAAAAGCCGCTTGCAACCCGGCTTTTTATAAAAGCTGCCATCTCTTGCGAAAGATTGATATGCATAGTCATGATTGATCCACTAATTTATATCCATGATATGGATATAAGTCAAATATATGCATTTCAAAAGCGATGATTCAAAGTCGGTGGCCTGCATGTTGGGTTCCTTCGTCACCACCAACCTACGCTTTATTCAGAAGAAGTGCGGTTGTTTATTGCTGCATTCTCTAAATGCCAAATTGCATTGGCATAGTGTATTTAAACTGGTTTTATTCAAAAACCTGATAAGAGCCCTTTTGGAAAGTTTTAATTTAGTTTCTACGCCTACTGATGCCTACATTGCTTGCCCGATGTGTGATGTTTTGCATCAGAAGATAGCGCTTGATCATGGGATGCGTGCGCGTTGTAGTGTCTGCCGCACGGTGCTGTATTGCACGCATGCGTTATCAGAGAATGGTAAGTCGCTTGATGCATTATGTCGTGGCGCTTTGAATGTATGGATCGCGTTCGTGTGTACGGCTCTGATGTTGTTTGTGATGGCACAGGTGTGCACGCTAGCGCAATGTAATTTGCATGGCCAAGTTATCCACGTCACGCTTTGGGGGGCGGTGTGTCAGTTATTGGCTGGCGGCAACGTATGGTTGATGGGGTTAGGTGTTTGCGTTGTGTATTTGATCGTTGTAGTGCCTGTGCTGCAGGGGGGGGCTTTGTTATATCTGCTTTTGCCACGGCGGTTTGCTGTGTTTAAAAAGGAGTGCTTTTCCTCTATGTCTTATAGGCGGCTGGTTTTTAGCGTGCTACAACATTTACAGCATTGGGGAATGATGGATGTGCTTTTGCTAAGTGCATTGGTTACTTTTATTAAATTCTCAGATATAGCACCGATTACGACGGGTGTTGCATTACCTGCGTTAGCTGGTCTTGCTATTTTGCAGTCGGTTTTAAGCATAGTGGGGTTGCCTGCTATCCAAGGTGGATCTGAGCACCGCACGACCTCGAAGGTGGGCCCTTTTGGGCAATTGAGGACACTCCCTAAGAAGACCTCCCGTAGTTTGCAATATGTTTGGGCGCTGTGGTTGAGTGCGTTATTGCTGTATGTGCCAGCTATGCTTTTGCCGATGATGCATAGCCGTTCTTTTTTATCATCTGGGGGTAGTACGTTGTTAGAGGGGATTGTGCATTTTTGGGTCACTGGTTCTTGGGGGCTTGCTGTGCTTATTTTGGTTGCAAGTGTGTGTGTTCCTTTACTCAAATTGGCCGTGCTGGGTGTATTGCTATGGTGTGCGCAACGCGGAGTAGGTGGGCGGCCGCAACAATATAGGTGGTTGTACCAATGGATTCAAATGTTGGGGCGATGGTCCATGCTTGATATTTTTGTATTGATATTGACGATGGCGATTATGCGTTTTTATGCGTTTGCTACGCTAACAGCCGGTGTGGGAGCGGTGGTATTTGCAGCAGTGGTGATGCTGACTTTATATGCCACCCATGCATTTGATCCTCGCTGGATTGGGAAAAGTAGAATTTGATGACGCGCGCTCCTATTCCCGATACCCCTGATATGCTTGAAACTACCAGCATTCCAAAACCAGATATCGCCCCTTCGAGATGGGCTAATGTATCTTGGATTTGGGTTGTGCCCTTTATTACTGCTTTGCTTGCGTTAGGTCTTTTTATTTATAGCGTTGCCAATAGTGGCCCTACGATTACGGTGCGTTTTCAAACGGCAGAAGGGTTGGAGCCAGGGGTAACGAAAGTTAAATATAAAGCGGTAGAGGTGGGAGAGGTTACCAGCGTACGTTTGAGTGAAGATTTATCACAAGTTCTAGCTCAAATTGAGTTGAATAAAGCAGCTCAGAAATTTGCAGTGCAGGGCAGCCGCTTTTGGGTGGTGCGCCCTCGTATTGCAGCGACTGGAGTGTCTGGGCTCAATACCTTGTTATCCGGTGCATATATTGGTGTAGAGGCTGGTAATTCCAATATAGTCCGTAAAAAATTTGTTGGCTTAGAGATGCCTCCTATTGTGGCTGGAGATCAAGAAGGCCATCAATTTATTTTACATAGTGACACGCTTGGGTCACTCGAGCAGGGTTCTCCTGTTTTCTACCGACGTATCCGAGTGGGGCAGGTGGTGCGCTATGACTTGGATAAAGACGGAGCAGGCGTTACGGTCCATATTTTTGTAAACGCGCCTTATGATCGGTATGTGAATACCCATACGCGCTTTTGGCATGCTAGTGGCGTGGAGTTTTTGCTGGATTCAGGCGGCCTTAAATTAAATACCCAATCATTGGCTTCTTTAGTAGCAGGGGGTATAGCTTTTCAAACAGCGCAAACAGAAGGGGTAGAAAAAGCTATAGCGCCGGCTTTGGATGGTGCCGCTTTCCAATTGGCTGCTAATGCTAATGAAGCGATGGATGCAGCCGGGGGGCCAGTAGTGCATTCAACTTTGTATTTTGACCAAAGTGTGAAAGGGCTCAGTGTGGGTGCACCCATTGATTTCAGAGGGTTGCCTCTAGGTCAGGTAAGGTCGACTCGTGTAGATTTTGATGCACGTAAGCGGGTTTTTCGGATGGCGGTAGATGTGGTGCTGTATGCCGAGCAGTTAGAGCAACTAGCGCGAGCCATGTGCCTGTCATTGGATTGTAATTCTGCTTATAAGCCGAAAGGAGCCAGTAGCGCAGAGCAGGCTCTTACATTGCTGGTAGAGCAGGGGTTAAGGGCTCAGTTACAGGTAGGCAATATGTTTCTTAGCTCGCTCTATATAGCTCTAGATTTTCTACCTACATCTGCTGCTTCCTCTAATACGAGTAAAACTGGGCAGGTATTGAAATCTACGGTCTATCCAGCAAAGCAGCTCAGTCTAGAAATTCCGACCTTGCCTAGTGAGATCAATTCACTACAGCATAGTGCCTCTACACTTCTTGCTCATCTCAACAGTATTCCTTTTGATCAAATTGGATCGACTTTGCAGCACACGTTGACTCAGGCAAATAGCATACTGGGACATATCGATACCCAGCTCACTCCGCAAGCTATTCGCACATTAGAGAGCTTGGAGAGAACCTTAGAACAGGCCAAAGCCAACTTGGAATCAGATTCTCCTCTACAAGCCGATATACACCGCTCACTTACGGAGTTTAGTCGGGCTATGCAGTCTCTCAATACCTTTACAGAATATTTGGCGCGTCATCCTGATGCTTTACTACGCGGTCAAATAAAAGAAAAAGGTGAAGAATGACCTCTATACCATTTCTTCTTGAGTGGGCGATAGCGCGATTATGCATATTGCCGGGTTTTGTAAAAGGAGTGAGCCACCATCTAGCTATATTGAGGTGTATTAGGGTGCTGCTTGGGATAGGGGTGTCAGTGAGTTTGACGGCTTGCATTGGAAGTACGCAGACTCGTTTTTATACTTTGTCTTTTGAGCCTTTTTTGTCGGATTGCAAGACCCGGCAGCAGAGCGTATCGGAAGATACGCCTTCAAAACAGATTGTTTGGGATATAGACCTGGCTCCTGTGGATGTTCCAACTGAAGTGGCTCGTCCACAAATAGTATTAACTAGCGCACCAGGCGAACGCGTAATTAAAGAACATGTGCGTTGGGCAGCTCCGCTACAAGATGAAATACACCTTGCTTTGCAGCAAGCGCTGAGTGGTTCTCAGCGAGTCGCTATTTGTAAGGGTGTAAGTGCAGCAGAGGCGCAAATGCCGATCGCAGCGCGCAGTCCAAAAAATAATTACCCTCAGTATCGACTCACGGTTCAGATTCAGCGCTTTAACTCTACATTAAGCAAGCCAGGCGATGTACCTGGCTATGCTTCAATGCGTGCAGCCTGGCAAATATCTTGGATTAAGCATAAAACATCCGAAGGAGGTAGCGTATTAAATCCGCAGGCTTCTAGAAAACGCTACTCGATTAAAGGGGTGAGTGACTTTACAGAAACGTTTACACAACCGGGCTATACGGCTCTGGCCTTGGCTCATCAGCACCTGATTGAACACTTGGCAAGGGATGTTTTAAGCGTTGTTTCCAATACAGAAATGGGCCAGCCTAGAGTCGAGCAAAATCCTGCTGCTTGATGGGTGCATAGGCTTAAAGCAAACCAGACTGTCCGCTATGTGTTTGAGGGTCTGTGGACGAAGAAAACTGTTGTAGTGCATAGTATTCTGGTTCATCATCTTTGTGGCCCTCATAGATGATTCTTACAGCCCCATCATATTCTTCTATCCATTCCGTTGTTTTTGCGAGGATTTCACGGGCAACCATCCTTATAGAATTCATTTTTCTCTCCGGGAAAAATGGTGTGTAGAAAATAATTTCCCCGCAATAAGCGGGGAGATTATTGTGTACCGCCATACAAATTTTTTTTATTCTTTTGCATGCGCAATACACAACAAAACGTATTTTCAATGTTATTTCAGATGAAATAACATTGAGCTAGCCGTCTGCAAAAGGCATAGGAGTATCTCTTTTTCCTAATCTAGGGAGACTATAAGAAAAGGGGTGGGGGATGCTTAATGTAAATCCCTTATCCTGCACACGGGATTTATATTAAAAATCGTTGAAAAAGGCTTAGGGCGCGCCCTCAATTACCACAAAGGGCTCATCTTTGAGGTCGTGCGGTGCTCGGAATATTTTTAAGCAGACTTTATTGGGTAGGTTGGGCTAGCGTGTGCAGTACGAATGCAAATAAATCTGCATGAATGGTTACATTGGGAGGGAGGCAATCGGCTTTTTGAGTTGCTAAGCCTTTGCCTGTGAGGACCAGATGAGGAGCCAGCCCTACGGCAACTGCAGCTTCTAAATCGCGTTGAGCATCCCCTACGAAAGGGATATGTGTTGCCTGCGCGGGCTCTATATCAAAACGCTCGAGAATATCTTGTAGTAAACCTGGTTTGGGTTTACGGCAATGACAATTATCTTGCGCGGTATGCGGACAGAAAAAAATAGCATCGATACGCGCCCCAACCGCTGCAGCTGCGCGGTGCATTTTGGCATGAATAGCATTGAGGGTTGCCATATCAAAAAAGCCACGACCCAGCCCAGATTGGTTGGTAGCAATCGCTACCCGATAACCTGCCTGATTGAGTCGGGCTATCCCTTCTAAACTTTTAGGTATAGGGCGCCATTCTTCTGGAGCTCGAATAAAAGAAGCGGAATCAAAATTAATTACACCATCACGATCAAGGATCACTAATTTTTTAGGGGCGCTCATGGTCTTTGCTTTTCATATATGGATTGATTTTTTTATTGAGCAAGCTTTGAGAGCTCGGCTACTTCATTCATGCTGCGATGTAATAGGGTGAGTAGAGCAAGGCGATTGGCACGTAGATCTTCCTCTTCCACATTAATGCGCACCGTATCAAAAAACGCATCTACAGGTGCACGCAAAGGCGCCCAAACCAGAAGTGCTTTGGTATAGCGTTGGGCGCTGATATCAGCGGTTGCTTGCGGGACTAGAGCGCTTAGATGTTCGAATAGAGCTTGCTCTGCAGGTTCTATTAATAGGGCTGCATTTATTTTCGCGTGTGCACTGTCTGATTTTTTCAAAAGGTTGGTAATTCGTTTATTTGCTGCAGCCAGCGCAGGTGCTTGTGGCAATGCACTAAACGCATGCACTGCTTTGAGACGTGCTAATAAACTGGTACAGGGTAAGCCTTCGATGTGCGTTCCTTGTTGCTCTATGCCGCCATCTTCTTTGACGATATCCGTGATATGGGATGCTACACACGGTATTTTGGCAAATACGGCGTCGATTTCTTGCGCTAAGTATCCCTGGTCGCGCAATAGAACACGTAAACGGTCCAGAAGGAAGAGCACTAGTGCGGTAGTGGGGTCTACCGTATTTGCAGGTAGTGCACACTCTGCTGGTTTTGCTAAATTTTCTGCATTGGATGCATAGGTATGCGCGTGCGAAGCGGTTTGGGCAAGTGTTTGATGCGTAGCGCCTGGTGTAGTGAGCTGGTGAAAGCAAAAACGCAGCAAAGGTTCCAGATCCAGGTCTATATTTTGTTCCATCACAATGCGCAGTACGCCCAGCGCTTGCCGGCGCAAGGCAAAGGGATCTTTTTCTCCTGTTGGCGCTAAGCCAATGCTCCACATACTCACCAATGTTTCTAGCTTATCCGCTAAGGCTACAGCCGTACTGATGCCGGGTGAGGGAAGCGCATCGCCTGAAAAGCGGGGTCGATAATGCTCAAAGCAGGCTCTAGCAACCGATTCTGTCTCGCCGCTGAGTTGCGCATAATATTGGCCCATCGTGCCTTGTAGCTCTGGAAATTCCCCGACCATGGCGGTGTTTAAATCCGCTTTGGCTAACCAAGCGGCGCGCCTGGTTTGCGTAGCATCCACCCCTATACGCACAGCAATCTCTGCAGCGATATTTTCCAGTCGTGCAACGCGCTCTAATTGTGAGCCCAGTTTATGATGATGGAGCACATTCGCCAGACGTGGCACATAGTCTGCTAGTGGAATTTTTTGGTCTTGCTCAAAGAAAAATTGGGCATCTGCCAGACGGGGCCGTATAACGCGCTCATTGCCTTCAATAATATTTTCAGGAGTGAAGGTTGCTATATTAGAGACTACTAGAAAGCGAGCTTGCAGTTGGCCTTGTGTATCGGTTAGTGCAAAGTACTTTTGGTGCGCTTGCATCGTTAGCACTAAGCACTCTTGCGGAATACGTAAAAACTCTGGATCAAACTCGCAGGTATAGACGGTAGGCCACTCTACTAGGCTGGTGACTTCATCTAGCAGGGCTTCGGGCGCAATAAGCTGATCATTTCCTGCTGCAGCTAGAAGCTGTTCCTGAATTTGTGCACGGCGCGTTGAGTAGCTAGCTATCACATGCCCTTTTTCTTGCAGTACCTGCGCGTAGTCCGATGCGTGCTCCAGGGTAATTATTTTTTCCTTCGAGAGGAAACGATGCCCTAAAGTGGTGCGACCCGCTTCTAAGCCCAGCAGCTGCAGAGGTACTACTTCATTTCCCCACAAAGCCACTAAGCCATGCGCCGGGCGTGCAAATTGTACGGTGCTGCCGTCTGCACGCTGGTAGGTCATTTTTTTAGCAATGGGCAGTTGGGCTAAAGTGGCTTCACAAGCTGATTGCAAGCTGTCTTTTAGAGAGAGACCTGCCTGGGTGCGTGTAAAGAAAAAAGTTTCTTGTGGCCCATTCCCTGTGCGTTCTAAGTCTGTAGGAGCCAGATGGGCAAGCCCGAGCGCGCTCAGCTTTTTGTTCAGAGCAGCAGTGGGTTGCCCACTTGCGTCGAGTGCAATAGAGACTGGCATGATTTTTTCACGCACGCGCTGCTCGGGAGTGTGGTTGCACACGTTTTCAATCAGTACGGCTAAGCGACGCGGGGTGGCATAAGAGGTAGAGCAGGCCGTGCCTTGAATCAGACCAAGCTGTGACAGGCGTTTAGTCAGGTTGCTAGAAAAAGCATCAGACAGGCGTAATAATGTTTTAGGCGGTAGTTCTTCGGTCAGCAGTTCGACTAGTAAGGGTGCTGTGGACGACGTCATGGGATAAGGCTCTATCAGAAACAATTTTTTACAATGAATGGTTGATGTTACGCAGGTATTCAAAAAGGCCGTGGTGTGCATGTTGGGGTTCGTGCCTCACCACCAACCTACCGAGATGCCCATGTAAAAGGGCTTTGCAAACCTCCACCAACCACAAGAAAAAGCAAAGGACGGTAGGTTGGTGGTGAGGCACGAACCCCAACACGCAAACCACTGCCTCTTTGATGACCAGCTTATAAACGCTCAAAATTTTCACGCAGCATTGGGAAACCAAGTTGTTCACGGGAATCATAGTAAGCCTGGGCTACTTGGCGCGACAGCGCACGAATCCGGCCGATATAGCTTGCTCGCTCAGTAACAGAAATGGCATTGCGTGCATCTAGCAGGTTAAAGGTATGACCTGCTTGGAGAATCATTTCGTAGGCAGGTAAGACCAGCTGGTGTCCCATGAGGTGCAGGGCTTCACTTTCATAATGATTAAATGCGGCAAAAAGTGCAGGCACATTGGCATAGTCAAAGTTATAGGCAGACTGCTCGACCTCATTTTGATGAAATACGTCTCTATAGTGGAGCTTATAGCGCTCTGAAGCAGAGCCCTCTGCACTAGAGTCAGCTGATAATGCAGTTGGTTTTTCCCATTCCGTCCACACCAGGTCGTATACGCTGTTTACTTTTTGCAAGGCCATGGCAAGCCGCTCGAGACCATAGGTAATTTCGCCTAATACCGGTTTACAGTTTAGGCCGCCAACTTGCTGAAAATAGGTAAATTGGGTGACTTCCATTCCGTTTAACCACACTTCCCATCCCAAACCCCATGCTCCTAGCGTGGGGTTTTCCCAATCATCTTCCACAAAACGCACATCATTTTGTTGTAAATCTAGGCCAAGCGCGCTCAGAGAGCCTAGATAAAGGTCTAGGATATTTTCAGGAGCCGGTTTGAGAACCACTTGATATTGGTAGTAGTGTTGCAGTCGATTAGGATTATTTCCTCCTCGGCCATCTTTAGGGCGTCGTGAAGGCTGCACATAGGCTGCTTGCCAAGGCTCGGGGCCAATTGCACGTAAAAAGGTAGCTGGATGTGAGGTACCTGCTCCTACTGCCATATCGTAAGGCTGTAGAAGGGCGCAGCCTTGCTGGGCCCAGTAATTTTGAAGGGTGAGGATTAGGTTTTGAAAGGTCAACATAAAGAATTAAATGCAAAAAGCATACTTTTTGGTAGGTGGGTTGTTTAGATTTTTTTACTAGTTCGCAGAGCGTACACCATGATCCAGGCAAGCCAACCAAAACACCCGATTAACACAGGGGCATTTCCGTAGAAAATGTAAGGCGTTGTGCCTATACGTCCTGCAAGTGTCACGTTCAGGCTTGCAGTGGTAAAGGGCGGTAGCTCGGCGATGATTTTGCCCTTCTGGTCAATGGCTGCAGTGATGCCAGTGTTAGCTGCGCTGAGCATGGGGCGTGCGGTTTCCAGTGCACGCATTTGTGCCATTTGACGGTGCTGAGCGAGTGCAATGGTGTTGCCAAACCAGCCTAGATTGGTTGAATTAATAATTAAACTTGCAGCAGGGTTAGCTTGGCGGAGCGTGCGTGCAAGCTCTTCACCAAAAATATCTTCGTAGCAAATGCTAGCTGCAATGGTTTGATCGCCTACCCTGAAGTTAGCCTGCTGCACAGGTCCTTGCATAAAGCTGGCTAAAGGAAGTTGTAAATACGCCATGATTTTTGCAAAACCCCACGGAATATATTCTCCAAACGGCACGAGATGGCGTTTGTTGTAAACCGTGATGGCGAGAGTACGAGGGGCGATGCCAAATAGGCTATTTGTCCAATAAAACGTGTCATCTTCCAATGCAGAGAAGGTGCGCCCAATGCCACCTAGCAAGATAAAAGAGCCCGTTTGATCAGAAAACTGGCGCAGTGCGCGTGCAAAGGAAGCCGGCAGCTCGTCAATAGGGAGTGGTGCAGCAGTTTCTGGCGTGAGAATCAGCTCTGCCGGCTTTTCTGTTATTAACTTTTGATACAGAGCCAGCATGCCTTCTATATTCGAGGTATTAATTTTGGTGCTTTGTGGGATATTGCCTTGCAATAGCCGTATGTTGAGGGGCTTCCCTTGTGGGCTAGTCCATGAAATATGCTGGCAGATGAGGGCGATACCCATTAATCCTGCACATAGCATGAGCCGTACTAATAGTGCTTGGCGTGGACTAGAGTACTTCCATGTCAGAGAGGCCCCGTTAGAATCGGTAGGCGGGCGTGGAGTCAGCCACTGTGGTTTGTACATTATGAGCGCTTGGGCTCCCAATGCGGCTATCCACGCTAATAACCAACTTATGCCGTATACCCCCAAAATACTTGCATACCCAGTTAATGGACCATCAACTTGTGTATAGCCACTGACTAACCAGGGAAAGCCTGTAAAAAGGGTGCCGCGTAGCCATTCGCACAAGGTCCACATACAGGCAAAGCTCATACTACTTTGCCAGGTGAGAGCGCTTTTAGATGGTTGTAGTGACAAAGCGCGCCAAACCCACCCAGTCAGTGCGGGGTAAAGACTCAAATAGAGTACACAGAGCAATAATAAAATGAGCGAGAGTGCTAGCGACAGCCCTCCATATACATGCAAACTCACGGTGAGCCAAGCAAGGCCGCTGCCAAAATGTCCTATGCCAAAAATGAGGCCCTGGCGCGCTGCAATGCGTGCTGTTGGGGTACGGGCTAGCAATATAAAAAAGGCGGGGAGGGTGAAAAGGGTAAGCCATCCACCATGCGGAGTTGGAGCAAAAGCGAGAGTATGCAGTCCCCCTAATAGCAAGGCTAGCAGCGCATCCATCGTTCCTGTATGTATGCGCAATATCGCCATCCCTCTGGAAAAATAGGCGCGACATGACTCCCAGCTTATGCAAGAGGCCATGCCTAATTGAGGGGGTGCGTTTTTTATAGGAAGCGGTTTTGGATCACTCATGGGATACAGAGTGCCTGGTAGATTTGTAATCGGGTATAGAAGGGGGAGGGGCTTTAGGCGTGCTTGAGCATAAGCGAAGCACATGAATTTGCCGAGCATCGCTGCGTAGTATTTCGAATACTTTGCCTTCCAGGGTAATTTTTTCGCCTCGGTGTGGTACACGGCCAATAGACTGGATAATTAAGCCTCCAATCGTATCCGCATCATTGGTGCGATAGTGTGTGTGAAACACCTCATTAAACTGCTCAATTTCGGTTAAGGCGCGAATTCGGTAACTGCCATCGGGGGCTGCGAGAATATTGTCTGCTTCTTCATCAAAGTCATACTCATCTTCAATATCGCCCACAATTTGTTCTAGTACATCTTCAATCGTAATAAGCCCTGCAATGCCGCCATACTCATCGACCACCATAGCCATATGGTTTTGATTGGCTAGAAAATCACGGAGCAGTGCATTCAGGCGTTTAGATTCGGGAATAAAAATGGCTGGGCGCAGCATGCCGCGAATATCGACTTCTTCATTAGCATAAAAAGCCAGTACGTCTTTGGTGAGCAAAATACCAATGACATTGTCCCGATTCCCTTCATAGACCGGATAACGGGAGTGGGCTTTGTCTATCAGAAAGGGGATAAAACTCTCAGGGCGTTGGGTAATCGATATAGCACTGATTTGGGCGCGTGGCACCATGATGTCGCGCGCGCAGAGGCTGGTCATCTGAAAAATGCCTTCGATCATGGACAAAGAGTCTGCCTCGATCAAATTGCGTGCATGGGCATCTTGCAAAATTTCTAGCAACTCGCTGCAAGACTCAGGCTCAGGAGCAATAAAACGCGTTAGACGTTCCAATAGAGAACGGCGTTTCTCAGTAGATTTTTTTGCTGCGTGTTTAGGGTGGGGATCGTTCATAAAAAAGGAAAGTAAGGACGGTAGGTTGCTTTAGGACATGCCCTAGTCAAAACCTAACTGCGCGAGCAATTGGGTTTCGAGGTTTTCCATAACTTCGGCTTCCTCATCATCCTGATGATCATAGCCTTGCAAGTGCAATACACCGTGAATAACCAGATGTGCGTAGTGTGCAAGCAAGCTTTTATGCTGGGCCTGCGCCTCTTTTTCCACCACAGGACAGCATAAGACAATATCTCCGGTAACCGGTGCGCCGGGACCCGAGATGATGGTGTTAGTAGAGGGATGTGTCTGATTGTAGTCAAAGCTCAATACATTGGTGGCATAAGGTTTGCCTCGATAGGTTTGATTGAGTTCTCGCCCTTCATGTCGCCCTACAAGGCGCACTGTAATTTCAGCAGTAGGGCAAAATAGTGCGCAGCGTATCCAGCGCTGTAGCGTTTTACGACGCAATAGCACACGATGGGAGAAAAAGCGGCGAGGAGGACCTTGTACTGTCAGGGTCAAAGGCGAAGGCATAAACGGTTGAGGGCAAGAGAAAAACTATTAAATCAGAAAAGCGTATCGAGCAATTTTATAAGCAGCATAGTCTATACGCGTTCTCCACCCAATGAATGGGTATAAGCGTGGTTAATACGCACTGTTATCAATTGTCCTGCGAGTGCTTTATGTTCACTTAACGGAGCAGAAAAATTAACCACTCGGTTATTTTCAGTGCGCCCGCACAACTCTTGTGGATTCTTGCGAGAAGGTCCTTCAACAAGAACAGGCAGTGCTTGCCCTACCATGCGCGCACTAATTTTTTTCTCATTGGCATCAATAGCTGCTTGCAAGCGTTGCAGGCGCGCCAGTTTTACAGCGTGTGGGGTGTCATCTGGTAACCCTGCAGCTGGCGTGCCTGGGCGAGGGCTATAAATAAAGGAAAAACTCGCGTCAAACTCCAATTCTTCTACTAGAGCCATCAATTTTTCGAAATCTGCTTCCGTTTCGCCGGGAAACCCGACGATAAAATCGGTCGATAGGCTGAGATCAGGCCGAATGGCCCGAAGCCGGCGAATAATCGATTTGTATTCTAAGATGGTATAGCCCCGTTTCATAGCGGACAGAATGCGATCGGACCCGTGCTGTACAGGCAGATGTAAATGATTGACTAGTTTGGGGGTGTAGGCGTAGCAGTCAATGAGCCTTTGTGTAAATTCTTTAGGGTGTGATGTCGTAAAGCGAATGCGCTCAATGCCAGGGATTTCTGCAATATAGTCAATCAGAGCAGCAAAGTCCGCTTCAGGAAGATCGTGCAGCATATCCGCAGAAGCCATTTCTACAGCATTGGAGGAGTCTGCGATGTTATTTAGAGAAGGTGGGGCGCTGCGGTAGGCATTGACATTTTGCCCGAGCAAGGTGATTTCGCGCACCCCTTGTCTTGCGAGTCCTGCAATTTCGGTAAGCACATCCACTAAAGGGCGGGAGAATTCTTCGCCGCGTGTATAGGGTACAACGCAATAGCTGCAATATTTACTACATCCTTCCATGATAGAGACAAACGCGGTTGCTCCATCAGTACGTGCAGGAGGGAGGTGGTCAAATTTTTCAATTTCAGGAAAAGAAATATCTACTTGCGCGCGCCCGGTTTTGCGACGTGCGTCAATTAAAGCAGGTAGGCGGTGCAAAGTTTGTGGGCCAAAAACTATATCTACATAAGGCGCTCTTTGCACGATAGCATCGCCTTCCTGGCTTGCTACGCAACCACCCACGCCGATTACTAGATCGGGATTGTTTTTTTTGAGTTCGCGCACGCGTCCCAAATCAGAGAACACTTTTTCCTGTGCTTTTTCGCGCACAGAGCACGTGTTGAACAAAATAACATCTGCCTGATCAGGCGAATCTGTTTGGGTAAAGCCTTCAGCGGCGTGTAAAACATCGACCATTTTGTCTGAGTCGTACTCATTCATCTGGCAACCGAATGTTTTTATATAGACCTTTTTGGGGGGCATGGGGCAGAAAAGCGCGGTAAAAAAGAAAAAAAGGACGGTAGGTTGGCGGTGAGGCACGAACCCCAACATGCAAGCCACTATGTCCTTGATGACCTGCTTACAGATTATCTAAGAACCTGTTTAGAGTCTCCAAAAAGGGCCCATCTTCGGGGTCGTGCGGTGCTCGGGATCCTCACTGTACTTAAGTACAGTTCCGGTCCCTGTGCTCCTGCTCCCCCAAATATGAACCCTTTTGGAAGACTCTAAACAGGTTCTAAAGGCCGGCAAAGATTAAAAGGCTGTGGTGCGCATGTTGGGGTTCGTGCCTCACCGCCAACCTACAGAAGACTGGATTATAGCTTTTGAATCTGCACTTTTGATTTTGACTTCCTCGCGCTAGCCCGGTAGGCTGCGCGCTTTTACTTTCTCCCCCCTCGCTTTTCTCTGGAATTATTAACGATCTTATGTTCAAAACACGTATTCTTACGGCGTTAGGCTTGCTTATATTGTGTCTGCCGGTGGTATTTTTTGCGCCGGTTTGGGGCTTTGCAGTATTGTGTGCAGGTGTGATGGTTATAGCTGCCAGGGAATGGGGCCGTCTGTCAGGGTTGCGTGCACAAGGGGCTTTGCTCTATGCAGTGGCAGTGGCTGTAGGTTTGGTACTGAGTGCAGCGCATTCCGGCCTGTTTGCAATAGAAGCATCTCCTCATTTTGATCAGAATCATATCACCGGCCTGTATCGTGCCTCATTGCTTTTTTTAGCGGGGGCTATTCCGTATATGTTGGTGCGCAAACCGGTTTTGACGCAAGGTATGTGGCAGCGGTTTTTATTGTTTGGCGGCGGCATTTTATTTTTATCTGCATGGTATGCGCTATTGACTGCGCGCGCCTATGGCGTGCCCTTTTTGCTTTCCCTTCTGTCAATCGTTTGGCTGGCTGATAGTGGAGCCTATTTTGCAGGCAAGTGGTTGGGAGTGCATAAGTTGGCGCCCTCCATTAGCCCTGGGAAAACCTGGGAAGGCGTGGCTGGAGGAATGGCGTTTGCTTTATTGGCTGCTGCGATAGTGCTGGCGATACCAGTTTCGCCTTTAGTTACTCCCACTATTTTTCATGTTTACGCAGCGCATTTTGGTGTTTTTGGCACGTTTGCGTTTGTCATATTGTGGGTGGGCGTGAGTGTAGTAGGAGATCTATTCGAATCGCTTCTGAAACGCCAAGCAGGTGTTAAAGATTCAGGGAAGATTTTGCCTGGTCATGGAGGGATGCTCGATCGTATTGATGGCTTACTGTTAGTGCTCCCCCTAGCAATGTTCTTTTTACCCGTTTAACCCAAAATTATTTGCTATTACGGTGAAATGCTATGCAGACTAAGTGTTCTGCTACTCCCCTTCCATGTGTTTCACGGCAGCGCTTGACGATCCTCGGGGCAACCGGGTCGATTGGGATGAGCACGTTAGAAGTGGTTGCTAGACATCCTGAGCAATTTGAGATTTTTGCATTGACGGCACATGGCAATACTGAGCGGCTTTTTGAGCAGTGTTTGCGCTTTCAACCGGTTCTAGCTGTAGTCTGTCAGGCTGCTGCTGCAGCTGATTTGCAACTCCGTTTGCAAGCCGCAGGGGTGAAGACCCGCGTGCTGTGGGGGGCGGCTAGCTTGATTGAGGTGGTGGAGCATGAAGCGTGCGATACCGTAGTCGCTGCAATTGTTGGCGCAGCAGGTTTGGCGCCCACTCTTTGTGCAGCACGCCTAGGTAAGCGGATTGTGCTGGCGAATAAAGAAGCGTTGGTAATGGCCGGTGCGCTCTTTATGCAAACGGTTAGAACACACCATGCAACTTTGCTACCTATTGATAGCGAGCATAATGCCATTTATCAATGTCTGGATCACACACACTACTTCCATCCGGGCATTGAGAAAATAGTGTTAACGGCTTCTGGTGGGCCTTTTCGCAATAGCACGCCAGCATCATTAGAAACGGTGACACCCGAGCAAGCCTGCGCGCACCCTAATTGGGTTATGGGCCGAAAAATATCCGTAGATTCGGCTACGATGATGAATAAAGGTTTAGAGGTCATCGAAGCATATTGGCTGTTTGGTGTGCCTATAGAGCGCATTGAGGTACTTATTCATCCTCAAAGCGTCATCCATTCCATGGTCACCTATATAGATGGTTCGGTCTTAGCGCAAATGGGCCAACCGGATATGCGCACGCCTATTGCACAGGCGCTGGCGCATCCAAACCGCATAGTTTCAGGAGTCGCGCCTTTGGATTTAGTAGCGGTTGGTGGGTTGCACTTTGAACATGTTGATCTTGATCGATTCCCTTGTTTGGCTTTGGCATGGCAGGCACTTCGGCAAGGGGGGAGCACAAGTACAGTCCTAAATGCTGCTAATGAAATAGCGGTAGCGGCTTTCTTAGAGAAAAAAATTCGATTTACCGCCATTGCTTCGGTAGTGCGTAAAGTTTTAGATGCAGCTTCACCACAGCCAGTAGATACGTTAGAAGCAATATTGGAGGTAGATCGCGATGCTCGCGAACGTGCCTATGCAGCAGTAGCATTATTGAGCTAGGACATGCCCTAGAAGAGAGGCTAGCTGCTTTGCAAAATCGGGGGATAAGAACCTTCTGTTATATCATTGCTCCCTTAGACAGCGCATTTTTGCGAACGCTTTTTTACAGAGCAGGGCCTATTGGAAAGAAATGGGCATGCTCTTTATGAAAATCAAAATGAAACTTAGAAAAACATATCGGTGGGCTTTGCAAACTATGCGTATTAAGCACACGCTCTTATCAGTGCCCTGTATTTTTGGCGTACTAGGAGGAGGGGCAATCCATGGGGGCAGTGCAGTAGCTGCTGCGCCGGCACTCGCCAGCACGGCTGCCTGGATAGTGGATGATATTCGTCTTGAAGGTTTGCAGCGTGTAGAGGCTGGCACAGTATTCGCTTATTTGCCTGTAAAGCCTGGTGATACGTTAACCCCCAAAGCAAGCAGTAAGATCATTCATGATCTCTATGCAACGGGCTTTTTTAGTGATGTACGCCTGCAGCGCCAAGGTCGAACATTAGTGGTAAGGCTGCAAGAGCGCGCAGCTATTTTCTCGGTCGATTTTTCAGGTATTCATATTCTTGGTAAAGACAAGTTAATACCTGCACTACGGGCAGTAGGCTTGGCTCAAGGTCATCACTACGATAAAAGCTTAGTAGATAAGGCTGAGCAAGAGCTTAAACGTCTGTATTTGAGCCGCGGCTATTACAGCGCAGAGATTAAAACAACGGTTACGCCCATCGATCGCAATCGGGTCACACTGTTATTTGCGGTAACTGAAGGGCCTAGAGCCCGTATTCGCCAAGTTCATTTCATTGGCAATAAAGGCATGAGTGCATCTCAATTAGCGGATGAGATGCAGACCTCAACCCCAAACTGGTTTTCCTGGTATACGCGTAATGATTTGTATTCCAAAGAAAAATTGACCGGAGATTTAGAGAATATCCGCTCGTACTACTTAGACCGCGGCTATTTAACCTTTAATCTCGATTCGACACAGGTTGCCATTTCACCCGATAAGCAGCATATGTACCTGACGATTGGGTTGCATGAAGGTGAGGTATATACCTTGTCCGGCATAGATTGGTCTGGGAATACTTTGGGTAAGCTTGAAGAATTCAAAGCGCTTGTCAAAATTAAGCCTGGCCAACGTTTTTCTGCTAGCGAGCTACGGGCAGCTACTAGCGCTATCGTCGATAAATTAAGTGAGTATGGATATGCGTTCGCTACAGTAAATGCGCAGCCTATGCTGGATGAGACTAATCACACGGTGCGTTTAACCATGCATATTGAGCCTGGTCGCCGAGTGTATGTACGGAAAATTGATATTGTGGGCAATACCCGCACGCGCGATGAAGTAATTCGCCGTGAGCTACGCCTGTTTGAGAGCACATGGTTTGATGGAGCGCGACTCAAACGTTCTGAAGAGCGTGTTAATCGCCTTGGCTATTTTAGTTCGGTCGTGGTTACTACCACACCCGTCTCTGGAACGAATGATCAGGTTGATGTTCAGATAAAAGTAGCTGAAAGACCTACTGGTTCCATGACTTTAGGGGCGGGCTTATCTTCTACCGATCGCGTAGTGTTGACCGCAGGGATTTCCCAGGAAAATGTATTTGGTTCAGGCTCTAGTTTAGGGATACAGCTTAATACAGCTAAAGCATACCGTACGCTCAGTATTACTAATATCAACCCCTACTTCACGATGGATGGGGTACAGCGCATTACCAGTTTGTATTACCGTACTAACAAACCGTTGCTTTACCGTTCAAGCGATTTCAGTATTGTCAGTGCAGGTGGGGATTTAAAATTTGGTATCCCATTTTCTGAACAAGATCTGGTGTTTGTAGGGGCAAGTTTTGAACAAAATCACTTCAAAAACATCGATGACAAAACCCCGCAGCTCTATAAAGATTACATTCAAGAGTTTGGACATACGGTTCGCAATATACCTTTAACGCTCGGCTGGTCGCGTGATGGCCGCGATAGCGTAATGATACCTAGCCGCGGTAGCTTTACCTCTTTAAATGCCGAGTTAGGCACGCCTGCAGGCCATACTCAATACTATAAATTTGATGTGGCACAGCAATATTACATCTCATTTTCCAGAGGATTTATGCTGGGCCTAAATGGCCAGGTGGGCTATGGGCAAGGTCTATCTGGAAGATCTTTCCCTATCTTTAAAAATTATTTCGCGGGCGGGATGAATTCTGTGCGGGGCTATGAGCCAGGCTCTCTAGGACCTAGGGACAAGCCTGCTCCTGCTGAGCCAGGGCCTAATCCTAATCCAGGAGATGGAAAAGAAGTACGAACGGGTGACCCAATAGGGGGCGCTAAAATGGTTCTGGCTAATATCGAGTTAACCTTTCCTTTGCCGGGAACCGGATATGATCGTACTTTGCGACTCTTTACTTTCTTGGATGCTGGAAATGTATGGGCTCAGGATGAGCGTATAAAATTGGAAGATTTTCGTGCAGGATATGGTTTAGGTCTAGCCTGGATTTCCCCTGTGGGGCCCCTTAAATTCAGTTTGGGCTTCCCTCTTGTAAAAAGAAAAGGCGATCTATATCAGAAATTCCAGTTCCAGATGGGAACCGCATTTTAGAGTCTGTCCTTCGGTCGCTAAAAGGTAAAAATGAGAGGTGAGCGGTTGGTAGGTTGGGAGCGCTTTGTCGCCCCAGTGTACAAGCTGATTTTTTCAGGATTTTTCAAGAGGGTTGACGTGCTACATATATTGACTCGACGTGCGTGCGCATCTGCAATAGCTTGCCTAGCTTTGTGGGGAGGAGGGGGTTTAGCTGCTCTGGGGACCACTAGTGTATATGCCCAGGAAGTACGGGTTGCGGCTGTGAACTCTGACCGTATTTTACGAGAGTCTGCGCTAGCCAAGAAAGCCAAAGATAAGCTGGAGCAAGAATTTGCAGCAAGAGGGCAGGAGCTACAAAAAATGGAGCAGCGCCTTAAAAATCTCTCCGAGGCCTATACCAAGAAAAGCGACAAACTCTCAGGAACTGCGCTGTTAGAAGCGCAGCATGAGTTATCGCAATTCGATGAAAAATTTCAACGCAAGCAGCGTGAATTTCGTGAAGAACTCAATCGCCGGCGCAATGAAGAAATTGCAAATGTGCTGGAACAAGCCAATGAGGCAATTTTACAAGTCGCTGAAAAAGAGCACTATGATTTAGTACTCCAAGAAGCGGTCTATGTAAATCCACGCATCGATATTACGGATAAGGTCATTAAACTTTTGGCAAATGGCGCTCGCTAAAATCGCGATCTAGAATCGAGTGACAATTCTCAAGATTTAAAAAATTATAGGAAGGTTAAAAAGTATGGCGTTTACTTTGCAGCAGCTAGTTGAGCGTTTTGGAGGGCGAGTAGTTGGAGATGCCCAGATCAGTATAAATAGTATTGCCCCGTTAGATAGCGCCTCTTCTGGACAGTTATCTTTTTTGGCTAATTCAAAGTATCAGTCATTATTAGGAATGACTAAGGCTAGTGCTATTTTGCTGACAGAAGAGGATTATTCTGCTTTTTCTGCAACGCAAGAAAAAGGTGCTGTGGAGCATGCTTTTTTATTGACTTCTAAGCCCTATGTATATTTTGCGCGTGTAGCTGGACTTTTTGCCGAAGAGGCGTCTGTTGCTACGCATTCTTTTAAGGGCATTCACCCCACTGCTGTAGTAGATGCTTCTGCACAGATAGCCCCCGATGCTTTGATTGGCCCTTATGCCGTTATTGAGGCGCAGGCGGTAATTGGTGCGCGATCCAGAATTGGTGCACATGGCTATATTGGACAGGGTGTGGTGATTGCAGAGGATGTGCTGCTCTACCCCAATGTAACTATCTACGCCTTTTGCAAAATTGGCGCTAAAACGATTCTCCATGCCGGTGCAGTGATTGGTGCAGACGGGTTTGGTTTTGCTCCCGATTTTGAAGAAGTATCCGGAGAAGAAAAAGGGGAATGGGTCAAAATTCCCCAAGTAGGAGCCGTTGAGATTGGTGAGCGCGTTGAAGTGGGTGCAAACACCACCATCGATCGCGGAGCCCTTGCTAATACCGTCATCGAAGAAGACGTCAAAATCGACAACTTGGTGCAAATTGCCCATAACTGCCATATCGGCGCGCACACCGTTATTGCGGGATGCACAGGAATTGCAGGCAGCACCACCATTGGTCGCCACTGCATGCTCGGAGGTGCGGTTGGAATAGCGGGCCATCTCACGCTCGCTGACCACGTGGTGGTAACTGCAAAATCAGGCGTTTCGAAATCACTCATGAAGTCAGGTATGTATACGAGCGCTTTTCCTGCTGTAGAGCATGGTGCCTGGCTACGTAGTGCTGCGCATGTACGCAATCTAAGCAGTTGGCATAAGCGTATTCAACAACTTGAAGCACAAATCGAAAATTTGACGCGCGATGTGTAAACACGCAATTTTTGATTGCATAGATCGGAAAAAATATGAAAACTGATGCAACAGATGCTCGTATATCAAAAATAAATTTCGATATACATACCATTCTCTCTTTGCTTCCGCACCGCTATCCTATTTTGTTAGTCGATCGCGTGCTGGAGCTCGAGCCCCATAAATATATTCGGGCTCTTAAAAACGTATCGATTAATGAGCCTTATTTCACAGGTCATTTCCCCAGTCGCCCTGTGATGCCAGGCGTTTTAATTTTAGAAGCTTTGGCCCAAACTGCTGCGCTGCTGACTTTTTCTGAAACGGAAGAACCTAAGCCACAAGAAAATAGACTGTATTATTTTGTAGGAATTGATGGAGCACGTTTTAAAAAGCCCGTTGAACCCGGCGATCAACTCATTTTAGAAGTTAATTATGAGCGTTGCCGCCGTGGTATTTGGCAGTTTCAGGCTTGTGCGAAGGTAGAAGATAAGGTGGTAGCCGAAGCTCAACTAATGTGCACCATAAAAAACACATAAAGCGTGAGATTACTTTTCGAACGCGTTCTAAAAAGGAGTACAGCATGAGCAATGTATGCAAGTCATTTGCTTTCGCAGTTTTTTTGGGACTTAGCCTTGGGGCTAGCAAAGCTTCTACGATGGATGAGCATAACGCAGAACAAATCAATCCTAATCGGAGTGCACCTAAACGACATCTACCTGCGCCTGTGCCGCCCAAGACAGAGCAATCAAGCTCTATAGAAATGAGCAAGCCAGCCTCTGCGAGCGCAGTAGAGTTGCCAGATCTGAAAAAAATTAATCAGCCTGGAATAAACGTGCGCTCCACCGTGCAAAACCCCATTTCCAGTGCACCTACTTTTCATTACCAAGATGAACACGGTAATGAGATTACAGAGCACCGAGAACTTGGGCAGCCCTCAAGCATTGACGTGCGCTCGAGTATGGGGACGCATTATCAGCTCTCTGAGCCCATGGACCCTACCCAAGCGCCTAATGGCTCTTTACGAGGTGTGCCTTCTGTAAAGTTGAGTTACTGATATTACGCAGGTATTCAAAAAGACAGTGGTCATCATGTTGGGGTTCCTTCGTCACCGCTAACCTACCGTCCTAATAGGCTGAACTACATTTCCCCTTTTTTTATTTGATGGCATGGCTGTTTTTACCGCAATTACAAAAGAAGAACTTGCAGCATGGTTGCAAGACTATACGCTTGGCACGCTAGTGCAGATGCGAGGCATTGCTGCAGGTATTGAAAATAGCAATTTCTTTTTGACCTTCAACTCCCCCGAAGAGCAAGCTAACTCTCTTACCCTTTCATCGGACGAAGGGGGGTTGACGCCTACCCATGTACTGACTATTTTTGAGCGACTTACTGAGCAAGAGTTACCATTTTATTTGGAATTTATGCTCCACCTGTCGCAGCATGGGGTGCTGGTCCCACGGCCTATTCTTTGCAACGAAGGCCGTCTGTTTAATATGCTGTGCAACAAACCTGCTGCAATAGCTACTAAGTTAGAAGGGCAGGTACAACTTAACCCCACCCCAGATCATTGTGCGCAGGTTGGTGCGATGCTAGCGCAGATGCATGAAGCGGGCCGCAGTTTTGTGTTGCGCCAACCCAATTTACGTAGTCTAGATTGGTGGATTGAGACTATACCGTTGCTTAAGCCCTTTCTCAGTGCATCACAAAATGCGTTATTGGATGAAGAGTTGCATTTCCAAAAAAACTTCTTTGCCTCAGAACACTATGCTGCATTGGGCCGAGGCCCATGTCACTGTGATTTATTTCGAGACAATGTATTGTTTACGCCAGGTCCTCAAAATAATCTACAAACCTCTGCAGGTGAGTTTGCGGCGCCTATTCCTGCGCAAGAGTCTCGAGGCGATACGCTATCGGGCTTCTTAGATTTTTATTTCGCAGGCGACGATACCTGGCTTTTTGATTTGTCTGTATGCGTAAATGATTGGTGTATTGACCTTGAATCAGGCGAATTGGATTGGCCTCGCTTACAAGCCTTGGTGCAGGGTTATCAAAGCGTGCGCCCCCTCTCTGCTTTAGAAATAGAGCATTTTGGTGCTGCATTGAGGGCAGCAGCATTGCGTTTTTGGATTTCGCGCCTATATGATTTTTATATGCCACGCGAAGCGGCGCTATTAGCTGCACATGATCCAGACCATTTTGAGCGGATCTTACGATTACGCCGAGATAAAAAGCGCTTGCAGGATCTACAAACTAACCTACGGCGATAGGTCGGTGGTGAGCAATGTTCCCCAGCATGCACACCACTAACTTGTAATTATCGCTTTTGAAATACATATGCAGTTTTAGAACTGTAGGTTGGTGGTGACGAAGGAACCCCAACATGCACACCACCAACTTTTAATCATTGCTTTTAAGATACCTTTTCTATGCATCTCTATTCCCTTTCCCCTAAAGCAGGTTGGGACCAATTTAAGCAGGGCATTCAAGTTTTCAGTCAACGTCCTTTAAGCTTTTTAGCCATTTTTTTAGCTTATATTTTCCTGATGTTGATTCTTTTTAAGACTCCATGGATTGGATTTTTATTACCCTTTTTTTTCGTTCCTGGTTTATCAGTCAGTTTTATGGTGGCAGGAAGAGGTGCGGCAGAAAATGAACCGGTAACACCATTGGTCCTTTTTGATGGTTTTGCTAAGCATGGATGGGAAGTAGCTTCCCATCTTCTAATACTGGGTGTGCTCTACGTAGGAGCGACTTGGGTGGTGCTTGCCCTCTCTTATTTGATCGATGGGGGAGTATTAATGCAATTTATGGTGTGGGGACGGCATTTAAATCAAGCTGCATTGGCTAAGCAGCCTGCTGTGCTTATTTCTACAGCGGTTGCAGCTATACTTTTCATACCCATTTCTATGCTGTTTTGGTTTGCTCCTATCCTCACGGTATGGCACCGTATTTCTCCTTATAAAGCCCTATTTTTTAGCCTTATCGCATGCTGGCGTAATAAGGGTGCTTTTTTGATTTATGTATTGCTATGGGCGGGTTTTGGATTTTTAGGATCGAGTGCGCTCGTTTTTGTGCTGCATTGGCTGCAGTCTGATGCACTCATACTCACGCTTTTAATGTCGTTTTCTTTGCTTTTTACCACGATGTTTTATTGTTCATTTTATGCAACCTACTGTGGAAGTTTTGGCAAGCTTAAACAAGTGAAATAACTGATATTACGCACGTTGTAGAACAGAGAGATGTTGATAAGCGGAGCGCAAAGATTTAAAAGTATGTGGTACGCGTGTTGGGGTTCGTGCCTCACCACCAACTTACCAAGGTGCCTATGTAAAAAGGCTTTACAAACTTCACCAACCACAAGAAAAGGCAAAGCACGGTAGGTTGGTGGTGACGAAGGAACCCCAACATGCAAACCACAGTCTTCTTGAATGCCTGCGCAACATCAGTGAAATAAAAGACGGTGACAACGCTTCTTTTGACAGGTGCTACAGGACTGCTAGGCCGCGCGCTGTTGCTTTGTTTGCAAAATTGTACAAGCGAGTATGCACTGGCTGGATTGCAAAGCCCATTTAAACTAGTAGCGCCTAGGCGCGAAGAAATGGATTTCACACAGCCTGAGCAGCTGTATGAAAAAGTTTGCCGTTTGCAACCACAAATAATAGTGAATGCAGTAGGCTATACGGCGGTAGAACAAGCTGAACAGGAAGAAGCGCAGGCCAATCTAATAAATGGCACAGCAGTACACGCGCTCGCTCGGGCTGCGCATGCAGTAGATGCGTTACTAGTACACTATTCAACAGATTATGTATTTGATGGTCAGCCAGCACCGCCTGTGCAGCCTTATCGGGAAACAGATACACCTTCTCCTGTTAATGCTTATGGCCGTAGCAAGCTTTTAGGCGAGTGCTATATTCAAGCTTCTGGCTGCGATGCCCTCATTGTGCGTACGGCCTGGTTGTATGGCGTGCACGGTAAGCATTTTGTCAATACGATTTTGCAAAAAGCCTTGCAAGGCGAAGCGATTAGCGTAGTCAATGATCAACGCGGAACCCCCACCTCGGTTCGCCAGCTCGCGCAATTAACCCGTATGCTATTGATAGAAGCACAAAGCCGGCGGCAAAAAGGCGTGTTTAAAAGCGCACTATTGCATGCTACTGCGGCGGGAGAGGCAAGCTGGTATGAGTTTGCCTGTGAGATTGTGGCGCAGGCTCAGACGCTTGCGACAGACGAAGCAATAAAGCAGGCTCTTAGTGCTTGTGTAGTTAGTATGAAAAGTAGTCAGGATGGGGCGCATGAAAACACAGTATTACCCCTGCACATAGGGAATGTATCCCCAGGAGCGCTTGTGCGTCGCCCTCCTTATTCAGTGTTATGTAATGCAATGTTAGAAACGTATTTACGCAGCGTGCTAAGCAATGAGCGTTGTCATTGGAGAGTAGAATTAAGGAATACATTAGCAGCCTTTGAAGCGCACTCTGCGCTTTTTTCAAAGCGCTTATTGTAGAGAATGAATGCATTGGTTTACCCTAAACACAATGGCTTGCTTTATAGTGAAGTGTTCCTAAGCGCCTTATTTGAGATCTTCTAAAAAGCTAAGAATAAAGCTTGGTGGTAAGCATGTTGGGGTTCCTTCGTCACCAAAACCTACCGATAATGGCAAAAAATCGAAAGGTTTTTTGCGTTTTTATGGCCATATTGCATGCTAGCTCATAAATCACTTTTGACGCTGGGTTGCAATTCCTTTACAATCGCCGCCTTTTGCTCGCACGAATATGCTTGCCGCGGGCTGGGGCTTGTTCTCCATAACTGATAAAAGTTGAGAAATTTCGCATCATGATGAAAACATTTTCTGCCAAACCAGCTGAAGTCGACCGTAAATGGTTGATAGTTGATGCCAAAGACAAAATTCTGGGTCGATTGGCCAGTGAGTTGGCAATTCGCTTGCGCGGCAAGCACAAGCCTGAGTACACTCCCCATGTGGACACGGGTGACTATATTATCGTTGTCAATGCAAAAGACATTGTAGTGACAGGTGCTAAGTTGACCGATAAAAAATACTATCGGCATTCTGGCTACCCAGGTGGTATTTCCGAAACTACTTTCGGGAAAATGCAAGAGCGCTTTCCAGGCCGTGCGCTGGAAAAAGCGGTTAAAGGCATGCTTCCAAAAGGTCCATTGGGTTATGCAATGTTCAAAAAGCTTAAAGTATATGCTGATGATTGCCATCCCCATGCAGCACAGCAGCCAGTAGCAGTAGATCTGTAAGAATATTAGGAACTCGTGGCTTACGAGTTCCCCATTACAACTTTTAGAACCTCCGTGTTCTTTGAGCATTTATTAAAAATATCCGGGATCCCGGACTTCCTGCTTATCAAGAGACTTGAAATATGATTGGAGATTGGAATTACGGCACAGGTCGTCGCAAAACAGCTGTGGCGCGTGTGTTTATGAAAGCAGGCGAAGGTCGCATCGTGGTGAATGGTAAGCCAGTTGATGAGTACTTCGCACGCGAAACTTCCCGCATGATTGTTCGTCAACCGCTTGAGTTGACAAATTTCACCTCCACATTCGATTTCAAAGTCAATGTTCGAGGCGGTGGAGAAACGGGCCAAGCTGGTGCGGTGCGTCATGGCATCACCCGTGCTTTGATGGATTACGATTTATTGCTCAAAGGCGCGCTGTCAAAAGCCGGCTTTGTGACACGTGATGCACGTGCCGTAGAGCGTAAGAAAATGGGTCGCCATAAAGCACGACGCAAAAAACAATTCTCCAAGCGTTAATACAATATGGTCTGGAGCAGTGGGTTGGGTGTTATTTTCTGCACTGTATAAGCTCATACGCTCCAGCTATTTTTGCGTTTTTGCTTGATGTTTTTTATATGTCCGCCATGAATAATATTCATGGCGGACATAGTCGTTTCAGAAATACTGTATTCTTGTATCTTCACTCAGGTGGAGTGCAATATAGACAATCATTTTCTACCTGTATTTTCATCGACTAGCTTTGGAGTGTTGCGATGAACAATTTAACTCAATCGTTGGTGACAAAAAGAAGGCCTGGACCTCTTGTTCTCACTGGGAGCGCTGCTAAAAAAGTGCAATCATTGATCCAAGAAGAAGGCAACCCCGAGCTGAAGTTACGCGTCTTCATTCAAGGTGGTGGGTGCTCAGGCTATCAGTATGGGTTTACTTTTGATGAAGAAGTAGATGAGGGAGATACCGTCATCAGCTTTCCATTAAAAGCCGCAGTAGAAGATGGCGAAACCTTAAAAGGGTTTGTGTTGGATGCGCAAGAAGTGTCTGACATATCGAGTCCAGTCGCTATTCCTGCAGTAGCAGGTACAAGCGCTTTGCCGGAAGATCTAAGCTTGTTGGTCGATCCTATGAGTTACCAATATTTGGTGGGCGCTGAGATTGATTACAAAGACGATATCAATGGCGCGCAATTTGTAATTAAGAATCCCAATGCCACCACGACTTGTGGATGTGGATCTTCTTTTTCAGCATAAAAATACAATAATAGATGCAACGTAGGTTGGTGGTGACGAAGGAACCCCAACATGCATACCACCGACTTTTAATTTTGCTTTTGGCAATTTGCAAGCAGGCCTTCAAGAAGGCAGCAGTCAGGTGTTGGGGTTCCTTCGTCACCCCAACCTACCGTTCTTTTAAATGCCCCTATGTTTTTGCACTGGGCCTGTTGGAGAATGTTGTACGCATTTTCTAAAACGGATACAACGCTCCCAAAACACGTGGGCCTGCAGCTCCGGTTACCCGCGGTAAGTTTCCAGCTTCTCTTTGCGTGAAACGCATGGCTAGCCAGGCAAAAGTTAATGCTTCCATTTGATGGGCAGGGATGCCTACATCCATAGTGGATCGCACATGCACTTTGAGGTTTAGTGTTTTTACTGCATCTGCGAGCGCTTTGAGTAAAACAGGGTTGCGTTCTCCTCCACCGCATACATAGATAGATTCACACTCGGGTGCATGGCGCAAGAGATCTTGTGCGATGCAGTGTGCGGTTAAAGCGGTTAATGTGGCTTGGATATCTGCTGGCGAGTAATGTGCAAATTTAGCTAGGCCACTTTCGAGCCAAGCCGGATGAAATACATCTCGGCCTGTGCTTTTAGGGGGAGGCAGCTGGAAGTAGGGGTCTTTTAGTAAATATTCTAGTAAGGGGTGATGGATGCGGCCCTGCGCAGCTAATTGTCCTCGATCATCATAGTTTCTGTCTGTGTGACGTGAAGCCCAGTAGTCCATCAATACATTTCCAGGGCCACAATCCCATCCTCGAATTTCTCCATTCGCACTTAAAATAGTTACGTTGCTGATACCGCCGATGTTGCACACTGCGCGCACGTGCTCTGAGGCGCCCAATAATTTGGCATGAAAAGCAGGTACTAAAGGTGCACCTTGCCCCCCCGCTGCAATATCACGGCTACGAAAATCTGCGATGACATCGATGTGGGTGAGTTCTGCTAGGAGGGCAGGGTTATTAATTTGGCGTGAATAACCAAGCTTGGGGCAGTGCCTTATGGTTTGGCCGTGTACTCCAATAGCGCGTATGGTTGGGTGAGAGTGGCTAGAAGGCGGGTCTTTGTGCGCTACATTCGGTAGGCTATCTAATAAGGTATGCACAACTTGTGCGTAGCATAAGACCAGCGCGTTAGCTGCACGTGCTTCCTTATCAATTTCATTTTCACTAGGATGTTGTAGCTCAAGCAGTGCTGCTCGCAGCGAAGGTTCAAATGGGCTATAAGCCTCTGCAAGGATGATGGGAGGCCCGTTTGCCGGGAATTGTGCTGCAATGGCATCCACTCCATCTAGGCTGGTACCCGACATCATCCCAATATATATATCGCTCACTCTTTACTGCTCCTAAAATTTTTCTCTTTTTTTATATTTTCATGATTGTTGCATGCCATTGCTCTGCTTCTAGCAAGTAGAACGCTCATAGTGGCTAAAAAAGTAATGTAGTTGAGAAAGAGGTCGCAAAAGAAGGGTATTTTTAAACTATTGGCCGAAAATCTGTACAGATTTAGCAACGTTTTTTCCTATTTCCCCTACAATGCTCAAATTATATGAGCTGGCTTTTCTTGGTCTCTCTATTTCTCAGCGTTCTTCCGTTTTGTACCTTTATCGCCAGCCTTGTTACAGACTGCGTATTTGCCAGTACTGCGACTGGGTGTTCAGAACATGCCTATCTCTCAAATTCCTGATCCTAGCTTTACTCCCCAGTCTTCTGCTGACTCTGCAAAAATGCCTTTATCCGAGTCTATGGCCCATGCTTTGGCCGTTACTCGGCGAGGGTGTGATGAACTTTTAGTAGAACACGAGTTTGTACAAAAATTAATGCAAAGCGAGGCAACAGGTATGCCGTTGCGCATTAAATTAGGGTTAGACCCCACTGCAGCCGATTTGCATTTAGGGCATACCGTGGTCCTTACGAAGTTGCGTCAGTTACAGGCTTTGGGGCATACCGCTATATTTTTGATAGGTGACTTTACCTCGTTGATCGGTGACCCATCCGGACGTAACAGCACACGCCCCCCTTTAACGCGTGAGCAAGTGGAAGCGAATGCGATGACGTATTTTGATCAAGCTATCAAAATACTGGATCCAGATAAAACCGAAATTCGCTATAACCGTGAGTGGTCAACGGAATTGGGCGCTGAAGGGCTGATTCGATTAGCGTCTCGTTATACCGTAGCGCGTATGCTAGAGCGAGATGATTTTGAAAAGCGCTTTCGGGGGCAAGCCCCTATCGCTTTACATGAATTTCTCTATCCTTTGATGCAGGGCTACGATTCCGTAGTTTTACGCTCAGATCTAGAGCTTGGGGGCACGGATCAGAAATTTAATTTGCTCGTGGGTCGAGAGTTGCAAAAGCAATATGGCCAAGCGCCGCAGTGTGTGCTGACTATGCCTTTATTAGAAGGGCTGGACGGCGTAGAAAAAATGTCAAAATCTAAAGGCAATACGATTGGTATTGATGAGCC
This sequence comes from Mycoavidus cysteinexigens, assembly GCA_031963045.1. Classification (GTDB taxonomy): domain Bacteria; phylum Pseudomonadota; class Gammaproteobacteria; order Burkholderiales; family Burkholderiaceae; genus JASSUD01. The sequence continues at coordinate 108,699 of JASSUK010000015.1, read as the reverse complement.
ACCTTTGGAGATGTTTGGCAAATTAATGAGTCTGTCAGACACCTTGATGTGGCGCTATTACACGCTTATTTCGTTGCGTGATGAAAAAGAGATTGCAGGTTTTCGTCAGGAAGTAGAAGAAGGGCGTAATCCACGAGACTTCAAAGTGCTCCTCGGGCAGGAAATCGTAGCCCGTTTCCACTCGCAAATCGATGCACAGCATGCTTTGGAAGCGTTTAACCATCGTGCTAAAGGCGGTGTGCCAGACCAGATTCCTGAAGTGGTCTTGCAAGGTGCTCCGTTAGCAATCGGGCCTTTACTCAAGCAGGCAAACTTAGTGCCTTCAAGTAGTGAAGCTATGCGTTTGATCGAACAAGGGGGGGTGCGTGTGGATGGTGTGGTGCTTTCAGATAAAGCGCTGAAATTTCCCGCAGGCTGTTATACCGTGCAAGTAGGCAAGCGTCGGTTTGCTAAGGTAAGCATTACCTAAGGGGTAATCTAGACAAATGGTCGCTGGTTTTTTTATTAAATATTAGACGTAAGTGATGTGTATGTGGGGTTCATGCCTCACTACCAACCATGCTATTTCCCATCAGGAGGCTGTATGTTTTTTTCGTTGAATCGTTACGCTGTGCTCGCCAAAAAATGGACGCGCTCTGTTGTTATGCCCGTTGTAGCCTTGGTCGGTCTCGCCGCTTTGCAGCCTGCATTAGCAAGGGAATATCCAATTGGTAAACCACATATTCAAAATGGCATGGAAATTGGTGCAGTCTATCTGCAACCCGTTACGATGGAACCGGACGATATGATGTTGCCTGCAGCAAAAGCAGATATTCATCTAGAGGCAGATATCCATGCGACAAAAGATAATCCAACTGGATTTGCTGAAGGCGATTGGATGCCTTATCTGCAAGTGCGCTACACATTAACTAAAGTGGGTACGGATAAAAAAGACGAAGGCCATTTGATGGCTATGGTTGCGAACGATGGTCCGCACTATGGTGAAAATGTGAAATTATTTGGACCTGGTAAATACCATCTCACCTTTTTCATTGCCCCTCCCATCCAGACTGGGCACCAAGGTTTTGGACGCCATGTCGATAAAGAAACTGGTGTAGGGCCATGGTTTAAGCCCTTTACAGTCGAATATGATTTTATATTCGCAGGAATCGGCAAAAAAGGTGGATACTAAAATTAAAAGTCGGTGGTCGGCATGTTGAGGTTCGTGCCTCACCACCAACCTACGGGTGTAATCATGAAAAAGGTCTACCAGTATCTGATTTTCTGCATTCTAAGCACATTGTCGATAATCCGGCCTGTATTCGCCGAAGAATTACCCACCTACACCATAGTGATGAAAGATGGGGAGCTTACCCCCTCGCGCTTGGTAGTGCCTGCTAAAGTGCGTTTCAAAATTATTCTTCAAAACACAGGACGAACCGCTGCTGAATTTGAAAGTCTGGCGCTTCGTAAAGAGAAAGTGCTCTCGCCTGGTGCGCAGTCTTTTATTGTGATTCGTTCTTTATCTCCGGGTGAGTACACTTTTTTTGACGATTTTCATCAAGCTACTGGGCAAGGTGTGATCGTTGCGCAATAAGAATTTTTCAACCACCTCTTTATCTTGGGGCCTACCAAATGGGACAAATAGTATTTGTCGTCTGGCGTGAAAGTGTTGAGGCCTTGCTGGTCATAGGTATTTTGTATGCATGGTTGCGTCGTGGAGATGCAACTGCTCAAAGAGGGTTGCCCTATTTATGGTTTGGCGCAGCACTAGGCGGACTCACAGCGCTTGGTTTAGGAGCGGGCTTAATTCATATGGGCACTTTGCTATCAGGTGATAAGCAGGATATTTTCCAAGCCAGTATGATGTTTGTGGCCTGCTTACTTATGGTGCAGATGGTATTTTGGATGAAAAAGCATGGGCGCACCCTCAAAAAAAATATGGAAGCTGTGCTTGAACGCAAAGCAGAGAAAGCGCAGTGGTGGGGCGTAGCTGTACTAGCTGCATTAGCCGTCGCGCGCGAAGGCAGCGAAACCGTTATCTTTTTATACGGCTTGGGAGTTGGGCAGGCAGCCCATATGCTCCCTTCTGAGATTATGGGCATTGTGCTAGGGGTTGCGCTTGCTTTGTTGACGTTTTACGTGCTGCAGCTCGGTAGTGCCGTTTTATCTTGGAAGCATTTCTTTCGCATTACCGAAGTGATGCTGCTCTTTTTGGCCTGTGGTTTATTTCAAAGTGGGCTCGATATTTTGATTGGCCTGGAGGCTATACCTAGCGGCCCTGATCCCTTGTGGAATAGTGCAGCCCTGCTGAGTAACTCTGGCCCTGTTGGATCGCTTATCGCCACGCTAACAGGCTACCGTGCTCAACCTTCACTGACCAATGTTTTAGCTTATGTAGCGTATTGGGGCACCGTGTTAATAGTAGCAATGCGCATGAAATCAAATAAGAGCCAACTCCGTTAAAAAGAACGGTAGGTTGGGGGGACGAAGGAACCCCAACATGCACACCAATGTCTCCTTGAAGAGCAGCCTACAAACTGGCAAAAGCAATAATTAAAAGTCAGTGGCATGCATGTTGGGGTTCGTTCCTCACCACCAACCTACCCCTATCATTAAAAGTCGAGGGTGCATCTGTTCAGATTCTGTAAGATAGTTCTTTAGCTTGAACGGGACGCATCCCATAGTGTTTGCAAGTGCAAAGGCATAGAAAGACGGCTGGAGTTTTTTCTTAAGCCAACTTGAATGCTTGGACTCAGTCCAAATGCAAATAACTTATGGGAGTCGTTTCGCTATGTTGCAGCAAAAAACACAGATCATTATTGCCGATGAACATCCTGCTACTTTAACTACGGTAGACGATGCACTTCGAAATCAATCTGCCGTTGAAATTCAACAAGGGGTGTATTCTGATGAAGCCTTATTTGAGAAGTTAGAAGTCGCGCCTTGCGATCTATTGATTTATGGATTAACGCATGGCGAAACCTTAAGCTATGGAAGCTTAACGCCTATTGAACAGCTTGCGCGCGCGTATCCCCAGACAAAGATTATTGTCCTTGCACGCGAGGCAGACCCGGTTATCGTAACGCGCTTACTGGCTGCAGGATGTGTAGGCTTTGTTAATACCAATACTTCGCTAGGTGATTTACCTCAAGCGATAGAAGAAGGAATGGCCGGCCATCGCTATGTTGATAGTGCAACGACCAAGCGCTTGATCCAACACATGTTTTTAGGCTCGCCCAAGCAACAAATGCCAGGTAATATGCTTACCCCGCGTGAGACGGAAGTAGTGGAATTTTTCGCAAAGGGTATGACGGTCAACGAGATTGCACTGCATACCCAACGCAGTATTAAAACCATTCATACTCAAAAACAAAGCGCTATGCGTAAGTTGGGAGTGTGTACTGGTGCTCAACTCATCGATGCATTTAAATATATTCAGGTCAATTGATACGTTCTTCTACACCCGCTGATATTCCTGATGTTGCCGTCTTGGGCGCTGGTTTGATGGGGCGTCTTATTAGCTGGCAGCTCGCAGGTATGGGGCTGCAAGTTGCTCTGTATGAGCGCACAGGACGTGCACAAGCATCAGGTGCTGCCGCTTGGGTCGCTGCGGCCATGTTGGCTCCTCTGGCTGAAGCGGCAATAGCAGAAAAACAAATTGTTGAAAGTGGGTGGCGCTCTTTACGCCTCTGGCCTGCTATTTTGAAGAGCTTGCCAGAGCCTGTTTTTTTTCAATCTACGGGAACGCTGGTGGTCTGGCATCCAGCGGACCGGGCCGAATCCACCTTATTTGCTAATCGCGTACATGCCAATGTGCCGGCAGCCTATTTAAAAGAGCATTTCGCTGTTTTGGATACGCAGGCCATTGGTGCGGTTGAACCTGCTCTCGCAGGTCGTTTCACTCAGGCTTTTTTATTAGATCAAGAAGGGCAGCTGGATAATCGCCAGCTCCTACAATCATTACAAGCAGGTCTAGATCAACGCAAAGTAACGCAGCATTGGGATACAGTAATACAAGGTGCGGATTGCGAAACTTGGCCAGCTGCTAAACTATGGATCGATTGCCGCGGTCTCGGTGCAAAATCAGCATTACCTCATTTAAGAGGAGTGCGAGGTGAAGTCGCGCGCATATGGGCACCCGGCATTAAACTCACACGGCCAGTGCGTTTACTCCACCCGCGCTACCCCCTCTATATCGCGCCTAGACCTGATGATATATATGTGATTGGCGCGACCGATCTAGAGTGCGAAGACTTCTCCCCCATGAGCGTGCGTTCAGCGCTAGAGCTTCTTGGCGCTGCATTTGCTGTGCATCCAGAATTTGGCGAAGCGCGCATTATGGAATTAAACAGCCAATGCCGCCCAGCATTCCCAGACCATAATCCCACTATCTTATGGAATGGCGCACGCACTTTGCATGTGAATGGCTTATATCGGCATGGTTTTATGCTAGCTCCTGACGTAGCCGATCATGCAGTCTCTCTTGTGCAGGCAGTGCTTAGCAGGTCGTTAAACAGTAATACGCCAGAAGAAGCATGGAGCGCTTGGACGCATGCGCACAGCTGGCCTGCACTTTTTAGTAGAAGTGCACAAGCTTTCTAATTTTCGCTTCACCCACTTTTTTAGAACCGCATTGCAGAGCAGTTTTATGGATATTCATATCAATTCAACCACGATAGCAATACAAGAAAACGCTACGTTGCAGGATGCTCTACAAGCATTTGGCGCGCAACCTCCGTTTGCTGTGGCACTGAATGGAAATTTTGTTGCGCGTGCAGCGTATGCGCAGACTCCTTTGCATAGCGGTGATGCTATCGAAGTGGTGCGCGCAGTGGGAGGAGGGTAGAAATGCAGTTAACCACGACCGATATCTTTACTTTATATGATCAGCCGCTAGCCAGTCGCTTATTTTTAGGTACTGCGAGCTATCCTTCGCTGCAAGTGCTCACAGATGCATTAGAAGCTGGTGCGCCTGGCATGGTTACCGTTGCCTTGCGCAGACTTGGTGCAGGTATGCCAGGTTTTGCCAGTAATGATTTTTTAGGTGTGCTAGCGCAGCGCAAAGTGCCGCTTTTGCCCAATACAGCAGGTTGCCATACTGTGCAAGAAGCAATCACTACGGCAGAGATGGCGCGTGAAATGCTAGAAACGAATTGGATCAAGCTAGAGTTGATTGGGGATGATTACACGCTACAGCCCGATACCGTCCAGCTTGTATTGGCAGCCCAAAAATTAGTCGATCGAGGATTTAATGTTTTGCCCTACTGCACCGAAGACCTGGTCATTGCCCGGCATTTGGTGGAAGTAGGTTGTAAAGTGTTGATGCCATGGGCTGCTCCGATTGGAAGTGGACAGGGGGTGGTTAATGCGTATGGATTACGTTTGCTACGAGAGCGCTTGCCTGACATTCCGATGATTGTCGATGCGGGTTTAGGCGTGCCTTCTCATGCTTGTGAGGTGATGGAGTGGGGCTTTGATGGCGTATTGCTCAATACTGCTGTGGCGCATGCCACGTTCCCTGCCCGTATGGCTAGTGGATTTTCTTGGGCGGTACAAGCGGGTCGCCTCGCTTACCTTGCTGGCGCTGCGCCAAAGCGCGAGGGGGCGCAAGCTAGTACCCCTGTAGTGGGAACCCCTTTTTGGCAACAGTATCCACAGGGATAGTTTTTTTTGAGTGTGTTTGTGGTTATAAATATACTTAGGGCACGCCCTATCTCTGTATCTATTTTTTGGGATCGTCTCCATGCAGCTTACCTTTTGGCCTCAATCGTTGGAATGCGTCAAAGCTGCACAGCGTATACGTCAGCAATTAGGTGAATGGCTGCCCTATGAAGGAGCGCAGCAAGCTCCTGTGCAAATTTGTACCGAAGAACCTAAGGCGCCAGATACTTTTCGGCCTGGCGACTGGCTTATTCTGGATGCGAATACGTCCACTCCAGCGCGTAAAGAAGCTGCTTTGCGCCAAGGCGTGCTGGTGTTGGAGGTAAGTGAAAGTTCGGCAGAAGCAAACGCATTGATATCCCAACAGATGACTTTAAGTGTGCCGCATGCCTCTGTTGGAAAGTCTGCGCAGTGCTATGCATTTTCAGGGACCTGTTCACCACAATGGCAGGCTGCACTCGCTGCTTTTTTAGACTGTGGATTAGATGCACACGATGCACTTACGCTAAGTTATGCGTGGCGAGAAGCAGAGGGCTGGCCAGATCGTTTATCAACCTATCCACGCCTTCTTGAGCAACCCGTTGTTTCTTGTTCTTTTGCCTCGTGTCCCGCTCGTTTAGGGCTTTATGCTATTGTACCTAGTGCTGCTTGGGTTGAGCGTGTATTGGCCTGTGGCGTACGTACGGTACAATTACGCATTAAAAAGAATCTGCAGGGTCAAACAGGTTCTGCAGCGCTTGAACCTTCAGAGGTACAAGATATCAAGCGCGCTATACAAGCCGCCCGTGCTTGCGAGGCCCGATTATTTATTAATGATTATTGGGAATTGGCGATAAAGCTGGGCGCATATGGTGTGCATTTGGGGCAAGAAGATCTAGAAACGGCCGATCTTAATCGCATTGCTAAAGCTGGGCTTCGGCTGGGCTTGTCTACGCACGGGTACTATGAAATGGTGCGTGCTTATCAAGTAAGGCCGAGCTATATCGCACTGGGCGCGGTGTTTCCCACTACCACTAAAAAGATGCCCACTGCTCCGCAAGGGCTAGTGCGTTTGTTGCACTACGTTCGTTTGCTAGATGGTGCTGTACCCATGGTGGCTATTGGAGGAATAGATAGCAAGGTCCTTGAGGCCGTATTGGACACAGGGGTTGGAAGCGCCGCGGTGGTGCGCGCAATCACGGAAGCGGTGTATCCTGAGAAAGCGATTATAGAGTTAGAGAAGTTTTTTCGTTCCTGGCACCCCACGACCTCAAAGATGGGCCCTTTGGGGTAATTGAGGGCACGCCCTAGAGGCCATCGCTTCTTGCCGACTGAGGCTTTGAACAGAGTTCTAGGTAATTACTTTTAAGAAATGGAGACTTAATGCTGTATCAGCGTAATCAAAAAAGAAATTTTTCTATTAAAAAGATAGGAAGCTGGTTAGCGATTTATCTAGGCGCGCTTTTCGTGACGTTTGCGCTGTGTGGTACTTCTGCATGGTCTGCTGATGGAGTTGATAGAAGTACTCCAGATGGCTTGATAAAAACTATTACCGCGCGTGTAGTCAAAGCTTTGCAAGATGACCCTTCATTACAGGCTGGGAATATGCAAGGGCTTAACCAGCTAATCAACCAAGAAATTTTGCCCTACACCGATATTGAAAAAACAACCCGCTTGGCAGTAGGGCGGCGCTGGAGAGAAGCCACAGCTGACCAAAGAAAAGAATTGGTGGAGCAATTTAAAATACTACTGATTTATACCTATGCTGGAGCGCTTGCAAATAGCCGTAATCCTGAGATGGAAGTATTACCTTTTACCCTGCCAGCAGGCAGCCGTGATGCAGCTATTAAAACCAAGATGATGCATCAAGGGCAACCCATTGAAGTGGCCTACCGCTTATCGAAAGGGCAAGAAAGCTGGTCTTTGTACGATATTAGCGTAGCAGGGGTATGGCTTGTGCAAAACTATCGTCAACAGTTTCAAGAAACGCTTAGTGGAACAGGTATACCGGGTTTAATTGCAAGCCTAAAGCAGCAAAATAAAAATTTGGCAGGGCATGTATGAGCACTTTTACGGTCGATGCTACCCTGACCTCTGATTGTGCCCAAGCCGTGTGTGACGCGGGCCTTGTTCAGATTTTGGCCGGTGTTGACCAAGTAGATTGCAAAGCTTTGCAGCATTTTGACTCTTGCGCATTAGCTGTTTTTCTATGTTGGCAGCGTGCAGCGCGAGAACAAGGCAGGGTAGTGCATATGCATAATATTCCTGCTGCCTTAGCTAGTCTGGCGCAAGCTTACGGAGCTAGTGCGTTATGCTTTGGAGTAATTGAGGACATGCCCTAGAGCCTGTTTTACCCTCATCCAAGATATAGATCTGTCAAGAAGAGGGCGAACGGGTTTTATTTTCCACCCTTTCTACTGCGTGCTTATGTATTCCATTAAAATTGATCGCATCCAGAAAAGTTATAAAGATTTTCAGGCTCTCAAAGGGATTAGCTTCCATATTGAAGAAGGTGAATTCTTCGGTTTGTTAGGTCCTAATGGCGCAGGGAAAACGACACTCATTAGCATCTTGGCGGGCCTAATACGCGCCAGTAGTGGCACGGCTAGCATCCATGGGCATGATGTGGTGGATGATTTTCGAGCTGCGCGCCGTATGGTCGGGATTGTGCCGCAAGAGCTGGTATTTGACCCGTTCTTCTCCGTGCGCGAAACCTTGCGTTTACAGTCCGGCTATTATGGTTTGCGGCGCAATGATGTATGGATTGACGAAATCATGCATCACCTCGATCTCACAGATAAAGCCGATACCAATATGCGTGCTTTATCAGGGGGAATGAAACGCCGCGTACTGGTGGCTCAAGCGTTGGTACATCGCCCTCCCGTTATTGTGCTGGATGAACCTACTGCGGGCGTGGATGTAGAGTTACGCCAAACTTTATGGAAATTTATTGCGCGCCTTAATAAAGAAGGCCACACCATTGTCTTGACCACGCACTACCTTGAAGAAGCAGAGCAGTTATGCGATCGCATCGCCATGCTCCGGCAAGGTGAAGTCGTAGCGTTAGACCATAAAGCCGCGTTATTAAAGGGATTTGCCAGCAATCAATTGGTCATTAGTTTTAGCTCCGGGCAGCTCCCAGAAGCGCTGCGCCCTATGGTGGTCAATCACAAGACAGAAAGTGCTGTCAACATACCAGGCCGTCCTAAAAAACATGTGCTGCAGCTCAATGCAATGGATGAGATTGAGGGTATCCTCGCGCTTTGTCGCCAAGCGGGGTGCCAGCTTGAAGAAGTGGAAGTGCGCCAGGCTGATTTGGAACGTGTCTTTTTGCAAGTCATGAAAAATGCAGCGTATGGTGCGGATACACGCAAATCCTCTGAGCTTTTAAAAAATCTCACTCAAGAGAAGGCTGAAAAAATAGCTAAAACAGCGTCGCAATCCAAAGCCAGTGGCAATTTGGATGCTGCGCCTAGTGAGAAGCCCCGGGCCAAATCTACGGCAAAATCAACAACTGCTACGAGTCCTAAAGCCACAACGTCTGCTACGCGAAAAACCTCAGCAGCCGCAAACAAAGAAGCTGCTCCCAAAAAGCGCGTGAATACAAAAGATAAAGCATCTGATACAGCGAAGGAGGTGAAGTAATGCAGGGTCTTATTACACTGTTCTATAAAGAATCTCTGCGCTTTTGGAAAGTCAGTTTTCAAACGATTGCAGCCCCCATTATTACGGCCCTTCTTTATTTAATGGTCTTTGGGCACACGCTTAGAAATCATGCAGATGTTTATCCAGGAGTGAGTTATATTCACTTCCTAGTGCCTGGCTTGGTCATGATGAGTGTTTTACAAAATGCATTTGCTAATGCGTCCTCATCGCTGATTCAGTCCAAGATCACCGGTAATATTGTATTTATACTGTTGCCTCCTTTTGCTGCGTGGGAAATAGGTTCAGCCTATGTGCTCGCTTCTATTGTGCGCGGTCTCTGTGTGGGGCTAGGAGTATTTCTTGCAACCATCCGGATCATGCCCATACACTTTGCGGCGCCTTTATATGCGCTGGCTTTCCTATTTATAGGAGCGGCTGTACTGGGAACACTGGGTTTTATTGCAGGTATTTATTCTGAAAAATTTGATCAGCTGGCTGGATTTCAAAATTTCCTTATCATGCCGCTGACCTTTTTATCTGGTGTATTTTACTCAGTACATTCCTTGCCGCCCGTATGGCAAACTATTTCGAGATTCAACCCGTTTTTCTATATGATTGATGGGTTTCGTTATGGGTTTTTTGGCGTTTCAGATGTAGATCCTTTGAAAAGCCTAGCTATAGCGGTAGGTTTTTGCTTGGTATTGATTGCTCTAGCGCTGGGTTTGTTAAGTAGTGGGTATAAGCTAAGACGGTAGGTTAGTGGTGAGGTACGAACCCCAACATGCACACCACCGACCTGTAACATCAAAATAGAGATAAAAATGTTGCCAACGCCAGACGATATACAGACTTACATTACGCAAGGGCTGCCGTGTGAACATATTGAAGTAGCAGGAGATGGTCAACACTTCTATGCGACGATTGTTAGCTCCGCTTTTTTTGAAAAAAGCCGGATAGAGCGTCATCAGATTGTGTATGGCGCGCTTGGTGCGCGGATGAAAAGTGAAATTCATGCACTCAGCATGAAAACGTTGACGCCAGAAGAATGGCGAGTAGCAAGTCATGCCTGATAGTGCCGCACTACCTTATACAACCCTGTCTGTGGTGAGCCGCAAACAGGGTTCCTTTTATTTTTTCATAGAAAGCTTGTTGTTTCATGGACAAACTGCGTATTCAGGGCGGGCATCGCCTAGTTGGCGAACTTGCAATTTCGGGTGCAAAAAATGCAGCGCTGCCAATATTATGCGCTAGCCTTCTCACAGCAGATCCAGTGTGTCTGCATAACGTACCTAATTTGCAGGATGTACGTACCATGCTGGCTCTCTTGGGCCAAATGGGCGTGCAGATAGACATATCCTCTGAAGAGACCGGTCTCTCAGGCCAGACCATCACCTTGCAAGCGCAAAAACTGCATGAACTTACCGCGCCTTATGAGCGGGTTAAGGCTATGCGGGCTTCAATTTTGGTGTTAGGGCCTTTGTTGGCGCGTTTTGGTGCTGCGCGTGTTTCGCTTCCTGGCGGGTGTGCTATTGGATCGCGTCCTGTCGATCAGCATATTAAAGGGCTGCGTGCACTGGGCGCCAATATTCAAATCGAGCATGGTTATATCGCAGCACATTTATCGGATGCTGCTTTTGATGCAAGCACTTTCAAGGCACCCGAAGAGGGGGCGCATGTAGCGCGCCTTAAAGGCAATCGCTTTATAGCCGATATGGTGACGGTTACAGGGACAGAAAATATCCTCATGGCTGCCACGCTGGCAGAAGGCAAAACCATCATTGAAAATGCTGCACGAGAGCCTGAAGTGACCGATCTTGCGCATCTTCTAGTCGCAATGGGTGCACGTATTGAAGGTATTGGTACAGATTGCCTAGTGATTGAAGGCGTAGAACGCTTACACGGCGCTAGCTATACCGTTACCCCAGACCGTATTGAAGCGGGTACTTTTCTCTGTGCGTTGGCAGCAACGGGAGGGGAGTTGACCTTACGCAATGTGGTGCCCAGTGCGCTTGATGCAGTACTGGATAAATTGCAAGAGACAGGGCTTAGTTTTGAGCTGGAATCGAATGCGATTCATGCGGTTATGCGAGGTCGTGCACGCGCAACCAGTTTCAAAACCTCAGAATACCCTGCATTTCCAACCGATTTGCAAGCACAGTTTATGGCCTTAAACTGTGTGGCTGAAGGTCAGGCGCATATGGTTGAGACTATTTTTGAGAACCGCTTTATGCATGTTCCCGAACTTAATCGTCTAGGTGCTTGCGTGAATATTGAAGGCAATACCGCTTGGGCTACAGGAGTGCCGTTTTTGTCGGGTGCGCATGTAATGGCAACAGATTTGCGCGCTTCAGCATGCCTGGTAATTGCCGGCTTAGTCGCGCAAGGGGAAACTTGGATCAGCCGTATTTACCATTTGGACCGCGGTTATGACCAAATGGAGAAAAAACTGTGCTCAGTCGGAGCCCATGTAGAACGCATACAATCTGATTATCATGCAGATGACCTTAGTATGGAATCTATGGAAGAAGCTTCTTCCGACGAGGACGCTCCTTCTAAAAAGCAAGATGGAGCTATGCAGGAGTCAAGGCAGAGGCTAGTGCATGGTTGATTCACTTGCATCCTTTTCAGTGTCTGAAGCCGTGTCATTAACAAATAGTGCTATAGCCTCACCTTTACATACACCACTTACTTTTGCTCTTGCAAAAGGGCGTATTTTTAAAGAAACACGTGAATTGCTTGCTGCTATGGATGTGCACATTCAGGGTGACCCAGAAACCTCGCGTAAACTGATTTTCCAAACCACGCATCCCGGCTTGCAAGTGCTTTTGATTCGGGCGAGTGATGTACCTACTTATGTGCAATACGGTGCTGCAGATTTTGGTGTAATTGGCAAAGATGTTTTGCTCGAGCATGGCGGTGCAGGCTTGTACCAGCCCATGGACCTTGGAATTGCTCAGTGCCGTATATCGGTAGCCGCCCCCCCTGAATTTGATTACAAACGTGCAACACGGCCCGGTGCGCGCTTGCGCGTTGCAACTAAATACGTAAACACTGCCAGGGAACATTTTGCTGCAAAAGGCGTTCCGGTTGATTTAATAAAACTCTATGGATCGATGGAGCTGGCTCCTCTGGCTGGTTTAGCAGATGCAATCGTGGACGTAGTAGGTACAGGTGCTACTTTGCGTGCCAACCACCTTGTTGAAGTAGAAGAAATCATGTCGGTTTCTGCACGTTTAATTGTCAATCAAGCGGCACTAAAGCTAAAGCGGGCTGCGCTAGCAGGTATATTAGATGCATTAGAAATCGTGCTGCAAAAGCGCGGAAATACAATACATACATAAATCATAGCGTGCATCCTTTTATGACCGGTAGTTGGGGTGAGGCACAAACCCCAACATGCATACCACTAACTTTTAATCTTTGTTTTTGAGAGTTTTTAAGCAGGTCTTCAAGGAGATGGTGGTGTGCGTGTTGGGGAACGTTGCTCACCACCAACCTACCGGCCTTTTGAACGATTTGAAGTCATATATTACTTCCCCTTTTTCCTCCATTTTTCTAATGTCCTCCACCCCTTTAAAGCTTCGTAAGCTTGATACGAGTGATTCGCACTTTGATGCAGATCTTGCCGCTTTATTTTGTGAAGCAGCTAGTCATGATGAACAAATAGACAGCCGCGTTGCAGAGATTTTAGCTGAGGTGCGTGCGTATCAAGATGCCGCAGTTTTGGATTACACCGCACGTTTTGATCGTTTAAACGTGGCTTCTATGTGTGATCTAGAAGTTTCTACCAGTGAGCTTGAAGCAGCATTTAACGGTTTAAATGCCAAACCTAGAGCAGCGCTTGAAGCGGCTGCAGCGCGTATTCGCACCTATCATGAACGACAAAAGCAAGAGTGTGGTAGCCATAATTGGCAATTAACCGAGCCAGATGGCACGACGCTTGGGCAAAAAGTAAGTCCTATTGAGCGTGTGGGTATTTATGTTCCTGGTGGCCGAGCTGCCTATCCCTCGTCAGTATTGATGAATGCAATTCCTGCCAAAGTAGCAGGCGTGCAACAGATAGTGATGACCGTTCCTACTCCAGATGGGGAGAGAAACCCTCTGGTTTTTGCTGCAGCTTTTCTAGCAGGGGTCGATCGTGTGTTCACTATAGGAGGTGCACAAGCGATAGGTGCATTAGCTTATGGCACAGAAACGATCCCTAGCGTTGACAAAATAGTAGGGCCGGGCAATGCGTATGTAGCTGCGGCTAAACGGCGTGTTTTTGGCAAGGTAGGCATAGACCTTATTGCTGGCCCTTCTGAAATTGTGGTGTTGTGTGATGGCACCACCGATCCGCGCTGGATCGCCATGGACTTATGCGCTCAAGCTGAACACGATGAGCATGCCCAGTCTATTTTATTAAGCCCAGATCGTGCCTTTATTGAGCGTGTTGCGAATGAACTGGATGTGTTGATGGGTGAATTGCCGCGCGAAGCCGTGATTCGTCGTTCTCTTGAAGACCGTGGTGCTTTGATTGCCGTGAAGGATATGGCCCAAGGGTGCGAGATCATTAATAAACTGGCTCCTGAACACGTAGAAATCTCAGCACAAACACCACGTCAATGGGCAGATGCAGTGCATCACGCAGGCGCTATCTTTATAGGTCGCTATACTAGTGAAAGTCTAGGCGACTACTGCGCAGGCCCTAATCACGTTTTACCAACCGCGCAAAGCGCCCGATTCTCTTCTCCATTGGGCGTGTATGACTTTCTCAAACGTACCAGCGTGCTTGAAGTCAGCGAGCAGGGTGCGCATACCTTAGGGCGCATTGCAGTGGAGCTAGCAAACGGCGAAGGCCTGCACGCGCATGCGCGCAGCGCAGCTTGCCGTTTTGACATGCATACCACTAATGTGTAATCACCATTCTTAGCCTGCATATGCAGAATGGTAGGTTGGTGGTGACGAAGGAACCCCAACATGCGCACCACTGACGTATAACCATTACTTCTAACATGCATATGCAGGTTTTAAAGGGACAGTGGTAATCGTGTTGGGGTTCGTGCCTCACCGCCAACCTACCATTCTGCATATGCATGTTAAAGCGATGCGCATGTTAGGGTTCCTTCATCACCACCAACCTACGCCACTGCCGCTAACTCGTAACTTTCTGTCGCGGGAGCATATTCAAAGTCGTATAGCGCATGCTCTTTTTGACAAGTAGTAGTTGTATCAATAAGCTCTTGCAAGTGGTTAAATACAATAACTAAATCAGTTTCAATATGGTTTTTTTTAATCACTTCCAATTCAATATCTTGTTGAATATATTCCGCTTTGCTCAGGCTGATTAATCCGTACAATTTTTCTAATAGAAATTTTAAAAGATTATGCAAAGAAGCGTAGGCATCATTAGCAAGCGTCTTAGAGGATGAAATGCCTCCTTCAGACGGTGCTTTTTTATATTCTGTAGCCGGCGCTCTTTGTGTGGCTTGAAATGCTTGGGCCAGGGCATTGGTAGTTAAAACAGACATCGACATAATTTTCTCTCATTCTTTAAAAGGAAAAAGGGATAAAAGCAAAATTCCTGTTAGTCAACTGCTCGCTGGCTATGCCTAAAAAGAATTTTGCAAGAGAAAAAGTAAATCTTTGTGATAGGTAAAACAAGCTTTTAGCTAAAAGGTCAGGGGGTTAAAAGATATATGCACTATGCTCTATATCGATGCCTGAGCTCTAATAAAGCTATTAGATATATTGTTTTCTGTATGGATAAGGTATGGTGTAGATATAAAAATATCTAGTTTTTGAAACAGATTGCTTTTTGAATGATATTGCCTGTTGGTTTTATTGATATAGGCCATTTACACGCTGCTTGCTATGATTTCTCCTTTATCTACTTCTTCTCGTACCGCCTCTACTAAAGACGCGCAATGCACAGCAAAAAATGCAGGGGGGTGTCCCTTTACCCGCTTTTTTTGTCAAACCCAGTCTTTGCTCGGCAGGTGCACATGGACCGGCATGCTGTACAACCTAGCCCTGCTAGTAGCTGCAGGGTGGGTCTGGGTAAAAGCATCCAATGTGATGGATAGCTATGAGCATATTGCTTTGCTATTAGCGGCCATCGTATTAGGTGCACTTGGCGTCTGCTGGCCTCGATTGCGCATAGCGTTATTGGGTAGCTGCGCGCTCATCGGTTGCGCGGTATTTGCGTATAAGCAGGACTTAGCCCGCGCGGATACTGTTTTTATCTTGAAATATGCGCTAGCGAGTCAATCTGCATTGTTATGGATGGGGGTGCTGTTTCTAGTGGCTACCCTTTTTTATTGGGCTGGCATGCTCTCGCAAGCGATAGGTCCGAGCCGTATAGCACGTGGTTTTTGCTGGGCGGCGGTGTTAATGGGCACTGCCGGATTAGGGGTGCGTTGGTATGAGTCTTACCTAATGGGCGCAGATATAGGCCATATTCCCATTTCTAATTTATATGAAGTATTTGTGCTGTTCTGCTTGATGACCGCTTTGTTATACCTGTACTTCGAATCCAAAACGCTAGAGCAAGCGACATTTGAAAAGCAAGATACAGGCAATGACCATAAAAAATTGCATGCTGCACACACCAAAATTTATGCGCTGGGCGCTTTTGTGCTGCTAGTTATCACTGCTGCATTAGGTTTTTTAGCATGGTACTCAAGCACACGGGATGCGCAGGTTATTACCCCGCTCGTGCCCGCTCTACAAAGCGGCTGGATGAAAATACACGTTCCTGCCAATTTCATGGGATACGGTAGCTTTGCGCTGGCGGCTATGCTTGCACTCGCCTACTTATTAAAACGCTACAAAATCGCATCAAATAGATTGCCAGAGTTCGCCATCCTAGATGAGCTTATGTACCAAGCCATTATGATCGGCTTTGCTTTTTTCACGCTAGCTACCATTTTAGGCGCACTCTGGGCTGCCGAAGCATGGGGAGGATATTGGAGTTGGGATCCGAAAGAAACGTGGGCACTGATTGTCTGGCTGAACTATGCGGCCTGGTTGCATATGCGCCTCATTAAAGGCTTAAGAGGAACTGTTTTAGCATGGTGGGCTTTTATTGGCCTTTTCATCACCGCTTTTGCTTTTTTAGGTGTGAATATGTTTTTGTCGGGGTTGCATAGTTATGGAACTTTATAGCCAGAAAAAAAGATACAAGTTGGCCTCTTGTTTGTAGGGTCGAGGACAGGCGCGCGCACTTTAGGTGCAGGGCAGTATTTCCCCTGCTTTCGCAGGGGCCCTCAGTCCGGCTACCATAATCACGTTTCTAGCTTTCGCCACGTCAAACTGGACGTGCGGCTTTCCCGCATCTAGCTTTCCTGTTTACTTCGTGCTGCAGGATGGTTTACTCGTGGGTGCTGATTTTTTGATGATTGCTCAGTAGACTGTTTTAATAATGATAGCCTTCTGGTTTTCTTCAATTTTGCTAAATTTCCCTTCCAATTCATTAAAGCACTCTACGAGGCACCTAGCCTTTCATCAAGCCTCTCCAAAGCCGTTTTTAACTCTTCTAATGCCTCCCTTTTTCCAATCGGCGAACACCTTTCTAGATATGTAAGCATCTCTGTATTTTTATATAAGAGCAGTTTTTGCGCGTGAGCATCATCCAATCGGCCTAAATTGTTGGCATTCTGAATCTGTTGGATAAAGACCTTAACCGCTTTGGTATTATTCTGAGTTACTGCAAAGAAACTTCCAGGAATTTTTTTCAGGAACTTGAGTCTCACCCTTTTACAAAGGGTCTGGCCGCTCAGCAGCAAGTAATGCTACCTTCTCATCTTCTAAAAAATCTTTGTGTTCAAGAACAAGCAGAATATATTTCTTAACCCCATCTTCATTTCCGGACTCAAGAGCAGCAACAAAAGCTGAGACACCTTCTGTATTTTCTCCGCGGATAAATTGAAGTTTATCCTTTTTCTCGCCCTTAAACTCTTTAATCAGATGTTTGGCCGTCAGTATTAGATTTTTGGCCATTAATTTGTTCTCGCATCATATTCCAATAGGCCAAAGTCAGGCATCTAACACGTTTTTCAGAGTCACTATGAGGATATTGGTCGTTTAAACTACCTTTATCAGTTTTGTTTAAGGGATCCGTAGCAGCTAAATAAATTTCTGCCATCATAGAACTGTGGCCTATCTCCTCCCCTGCGACATCAATATGAACAACCTCAGCTTTATGGGTTGTTCCTTCATTAATGTAGGATGGATTATTGTCTGAATAAATACGAGTATTGGGATTTTTAACAGATATTTCTACACCTGGAACTTTCCCTCTCTGTCCAATAGTTCCTACTCTAACGTTTGCAACGGTGCTGGGCAAATTAGTTAAATCTAATTTTTTATTTTGGAGAGCTGATAGTACTAAATTAGTACTATTGATTCCCGGCAATTTTTTTCTGCAGCAGCTTTAGCTCCAGCTCCTACTCCTACATTAATAACTGTTAAATTTTTTTATTTAATGATGGCAATCCACTTAGAGAAGAAAATTCTAATCCTGATGTCGACATCTTCCTTGTTGGAAGAGCGCTGGTTTCATTCGGCGTACTTAAGGGGGAGCTGGGTTGTGTATTTTGAATAGGTGGTTGTATTCCAGACATAATTCTTTCTCTATATAAATGGTAGATTAATATCCTCATTCAATATAAAGAACGCCAATGATCTTATTCATCTTGAGAAATCTAATATGAGTAAATTAAAGGTTTAAAATTTACATGCCGCTACCACCACTTTCAATAACAGAATTCTAAGAAAATGGTAGGCTAGCTGATCAAGCAACTAAGCGTTGCGTTGGCGGCACTGCTCGAATAAACAAACCGCAGCAGCTGCTGCGACATTAATGGATTCCATTCCACCAGGTTGTGGGATGGTGACGTATTGTGCAGCATGTTCACGCCATATTGCTGAGACACCAGCGCCTTCGTTGCCCCAGATCCAGGCAGAAGGTTTTGTCAAATCCTGCTCATAGATCGAAGTTGCGTGGTGCGAATCGGTGACGAGCAATGGCACGGCAAGGTGTGGCAAGAGTTGACCTGCCTCCATTCCTTCAAAAATGTGCAGTAGAAATTGCGCCCCCATCCCTGCACGCAGTACTTTGGGAGACCATGCACAAGCTGTGCCTGGTGCGCAAAATACATATTGAATGCCAGCGGCGGCTGCGCTACGCAAGATAGAGCCAGCATTACCTGCGTCTTGTACACCATCGAGAATGATGCAATCACTTGTAATTTGCTGCGGCAATTCAGGAACCGGGATATCAATCAGGAAGATCACATTGCCGCCCTGCGCTGCGCGCGCTAACGTCGACAATTGTGCGAAGAGCGCATCTGATAACACCACAATACGCGCTGGATCAATACGTGCCATGATTGGATGCAGGCTTTGCTGCATTTTATGATCAGAGCGTGCGCACTCAGCAATAATGCAGGCACGCGGTTGCCCTAGCGTATCGAGATAGGTACTGGCTAAATGTAGCCCCTCGGCAAGCGCTTGGCCCGCTCGGCGTTCACGGGTGACGGTGCCAGTGAGTTGCTTGAGCCGTTTAAAAAAGGGGTTATCGCACGCAGTAATGGTTTTCATTATTTAAGCCGCTGCCTTTTTTTCATAGCACTCTGGGCAATGTTTGCCAGGTACATAATAGGGTGAGGCCTGCGTCTGCCGTGTGAGTACTGCACGGCAGCCAAAGCATTGTTGCGTATCAGTTGGTGTGAGTTCTTGACTTAATGCTGTGCGATGATCAAATACAAAGCAGTCGCCTTCATAATGTGCGCCACCGACTTCTTCAAAATATTTGAGAATGCCGCCTTCGAGTTGATATACATTCTCGATGCCGATATTTTGCATATACAAGGCTGCTTTCTCACAACGAATACCGCCCGTACAGAATGACACCACCGTTTTATCGGTGAAATCTTCGCGATGTGCTTCGATGGAGGCGGGGAATTCACTGAATTTGCTGATCCGGTAATCTAGTGCTCCAGCAAAAGTGCCGAGGTCTATTTCAAATCCATTGCGCGTATCCAGCATTACGACTGGGCGTCCATGGTCATCTTGCTTGCGATCCAACCATTTTTTGAGAGTCTGTGCATTGACTGCAGGTGCGCGAGCCTGACCAGGTTGGATGGCTGGGGTATGCATGGTGATGATTTCTTTTTTTAATCTGACCAGCATCCGGCGAAAGGGCTGCTTGTCAGAGAGGCTTTCTTTACATTCCAGATCTGCCAGTTGACCTGCAAATAAAGGGTCTTCGCGTAGCCAATGCATAAAAGTGTCGGTTGCGGCGCGCGTACCAGCCACAAATAGATTAATACCTTCAGGTGCTAACAAAATAGTACCGCGCAGGCCCAGCTCATTACAGCGTGTGCGAATGGGGTCACGCCATTGCGCAGGTGAGCAGATTGGAGTGAAGCGATAGGCGGCAAGATTGACGATATTCATAACGGGTATAGATACATGCTGGCTGGGTTTAATCAGACAGAGCCATCGTAAGCATGGTTAGATTAAATGGAATAGATAGAAGGGGCTCTATCAAAAAATAAGAGCATTATCATACCAAAAATAAGCGATGTGCTTGCAATACATGTAGATTTTTTTTAAAAGGTTTTCTATTTAAATGATAGTAAGCATGCAGATATTATGGTGGCTCTGAAGAGAGATAGAAAATATCTTCCTGTATACTCCTTCGCAAATAGTGTGATTTCTTCGTATTTCTGCTAGGACACTAGTTGTAATTCAATTACAGTAAGGCATACTTTGAGAGTATGTTTATGTAAGCGCTCCTTTGTATATCATTTGGATTTTATAGATGCCATTTATCTATATCAATTTACATAAATATGTATAAAAAATTTTTATAAATAATTAATTCGAATTATTGGAGAAATACGTATGTATCAAGAAATGAAAGAGGCGAGTGATATACTACAAGAATTAACAAATACACCATTAGCACAAGAAAAATTTCTAAAGCTACAGCAAGCTTTCATTTTAACAGCGAATAATATTGATAAGGCGGCTAGTGTTAGCAAGAATATTCAAGATAGTGTTTCTCTTGCAAAACTCCACCAAGGCATGCTTGCTTGCGGGCGATTAATGCAGAGTATCCAAGAAGCAGCCCCGCAAAAAGTGTAAATTATATATATTTTAAATATGGCTATTCAGATAAATTTTTAGTTTTTTATTTGAATAGTTTTTACCGTATATTTTGGAGAATGCTATCATGAGTGCAGTAGTAGGTATGGTATGCAGTGCGCTTGGAATAGGTGGCGGCAGTGGTGGTGGGTCTGATCCACTGTCTGGGATCTTTGGGATGATTATGAACATGATGGGGTTGGGAATGCAAAAAACCCAAGAATCGCCGGCAGGTGGTAATTCAAAGCCAGGAGGTGGCGATTCAAATGATAGTGGTGGCGGCGGTGGCGGCGGTGGTGGTGGTGGCGGCGGCGGCGGCGGCGGTGGCAGGCCGCCAAAGAACCTCATTTAAAATTTAATCGTGCTGAGACCTATTTAAAAAAATGAGGAATCTATATTTTTATAGATTCCTCATTTTTTTAAATAGGTCTCTTATGCTGATCTGCATAGCCCTTGGTGCATCCCTCTCCACGCTTCTTTGGGTCAGAATAGTGCGTATCTAAAATTGATAAAAAGTATTATCCTTAAGAGTGTTAGCTATACTTTGCCTCGATAAAAAGACTGGCTATGCGGCTAAGCTGGAATGAGTGCAGACTATTCTTATCGATAAATTAAGATTATTCAGTGTGATACATGCTGCTTTCCTAACTTTTTGCAAGTAAGCTTCGGCGTTTGCTATAACTTTGAAAATATAGAAATAATTCTATGCGTACGATTTTGCCTATTCCGAATAATATGGCACGTTGGGTGGGTGGTTTTCAAGAGCGTCCTTTGCGTAATGGGCGGGCGCTTTTTGATGCCATGCCTCCTGATCTAGTAGAATGTAAGAATGTTCGTAATTTGCATCCATCGAAGATGGAGTGCGAAGAAAAGCATTGGGAATCTGTGACACATTGCATCATAGAGAGTTATTTTGCTTGATAAGTATATGTAAGGTATTTACTTTATAGTTATCTGCTCTATGCGAGCATATGGTTTATACCTTTTTTTTTGAAGTATATATTTATACTTTTTATATTAGACTTCTCTAGAAACACATTATTAAATTTTAATTATTTTACTCTATTTTTTTAAAGGCTTTCAGGATGATAAGCGCACTAACCACTACCAGAAATAGCTCTGAAATAATGGTAAGAAATAATCAAAGTGTACCCTCTCCTGAAAGCATTAATTCTGAAGCTGAAGCTTTACATGCAATAGATAAGTTTGAAGCACTGTACGATAAAGTACATGAGCAGGAGCTTCCTCTTACTTCGAAGGAAAGTAGAAGGCGAAGTAATGGTATGCATATCTACTTTTCTCAAAACCCTAGTGATCAGAATGCAGTATCCGATGTAAGTATGCTTGCGCTAAATAACGCTAAAGATCAATTGGCTGAATCTATACCTTTAGCAGAAAAGGGCGTAGATTTTTTAAAAACTATATTAGATAGTCAAATTAGCGAGCAAAAAGATAAAAAAGTGCAAGTCGAGGAAAAGACAGCGGCATTGCATAGTAAATTTGAAAAACTAGCTCAGACTAGGTTATTTGAAAGTGACGAGGTGCAAGCGCGTTTTGAGGCCTTAGCAAAGACTGCTAAAGTATTAGGTGGATTGTCACTCGCTATTGGCGTATGCCTATGCTTTACTCATAGTGGTTATGCGTTAACCGTAGTGACGGGAGAGCTTATTGGCTCAGCTATCGGCGCTTTGGGTGAGGGAGGGTATAAAGAGCATGTAAATGCGTTAAAAGAAGAAGCTGAATCCCTAGAAAAGCAGCTATGTGATGCTAATAGTGCGCTAGTTAGAGCAGAAGGAATGAGAGGTCGGCTAGATCATATCGCTCAGAAATTGGCTAATTTGAAAACCCGTGACAGCAGGCCCTCTACCGAAATAAAAATAGCTACGGCTGGCACATCAAAAATAGCAAAACGCTCTTCTTGGTTAAATCCAGTTACATTCGAAAAACTTCCTGAGCAGCATGAAATTACCTCTAATAGGGCTATGAGAGTGACTTCACCTATACATGGCTCTTCTTCTAACGGTATACATAGCTTTAGAAGACACAGTGTGGCTTTTGATCTGTCGTTGGGAAATGTCGCAGAAGATCTTGAAACAACGCAAGCCAATAGCTCTAGACCAAATCATGCTCACTCTTTGGTGAAGAGTAAGCAAAAAGTGGATGATGTTGGTCAAATTTCTAAGCATAAAAATAAAGAAGATTACTTACTTTCCTCTCTAGCAGTAGCAGATTTGGCAAGCTTCTTTTCTAGCCCTGAAATAAGTGCGCATACATTGAATAGTGCATCTTTGCTGGTAAATACTCAGATAGCATCTTATCAAGCAGTGGATGGCACACAAAAAGCATTTGATGATAGTTTGATTGATTTTTCAATCAAAGATTTGGACGTGCTTGAAGAAATTCTTGAGAAGAATAATATTGAAAGTGCGCAATATACACTGCGTTCTAAAACAGCATCCCTGCGCTCAAGAGAGAGACAAAATAGCGTAGACTCAGAGATGGATGCAGAACTCGCCGAGTTTCATAATAAAAGATCTTCTTCTCCATTGATTCAGAGTCCTGAAGATATTTCAGGGGTATATTCCTGGATGCCTCTCGCTATGCCTGAGAATGAAGATGGCTTTGGAATTGAAAATAAAGCTGCTTTGGAAATTGGAAATAATATAGAAATAAAAAGAAATGAAATTCATTCATCTATTAATTCGGCAGAATTAATAATAAAACAAAGCTTAAGCAATATTGTTAATGAAGCTAAAAAATTCGATGAGAAATGGAATATTTTTTCTGAAAACCTTCAGAGAAATTCTGAGAAAATCACTGGAGAGTATTTAAAAGAAAAAGGTGATTGGGTCATTAATACATACGCCCCATTTAATGCGCTTATTGATCAGACACTAGAGTTCGTATTTGAGTTTTATGCCTTGCTTCAAAAATCTATACAGGATGCATATTTAATATATACCAAAGATGAAGAGATGGAATATATAAAATTTTCTACTCAAGGAGAGATAGGTATAGCTTTATTGGCAAACCAAAAAGACATATGGGAAAGTGGTATTTCATATAAAAATGATAATTTATTTTCTCTAGTATCGCAGGATGAGCCCCAGCCGCAAGAAGAAGCATATAAGAAAATCCGTACTTTATATGAAGACTGTGTATCCAATACGGAGTCAAAAGTTCGATATTTGACAGCAGATAACGGTAATAGATTTATAAAAAGCTTAAGGCAGGATGCAGAAAAATATGCTACTGCAGTAGCAGAAATGCATGGCGTTTCTGATCCTAAATGGAGCAGAGCAAGGCAAACGACCGCGGATAGTGGATATGCCGATGACGGCGAAGAAGAAAATTTTAGAGTAAGAAATATTGCATAGGCATAACTGATGTTACGCATGTTATAGAACGGCGAGTTGTTGATAGGCAGAGCGAAATGGCCCATATAGCCATTTCGCTTTTTTTATATTAAATCTGTCCAAACGCCAGCTGCCACCTTGGTATCTAGCGCATGCAACTGTTCTGGCGTTCCAATATTCTCCCAATATCCAGTATAGAGTTCTCCACTGACTTCGCCTTGCGCCATGGCGCGGTGGTAGTAGTGTTTGAGTGAACAGATCGCAGGCTCTTTAGTGGAGTGGGTGCGCAACTTCTCAAATAAACGCCTGTCGTATAAGCCAATATTGCCAAAGGTATGGGCGGTGATGTTTTTTGTAGGAGCTTCTACGTGAAGGCGCTCGCCCTCTAGATAAAAATCGCCACTGCTGTGATATTCGGGGTTGGGAACCATAACCAAGTGCATTTTTGACGTATCAGAGTGTGCCATTTGGTGTAGGCGAGGGATAAGTTGGGCGTAATCGTAGTCGGTAAAAATATCGCCGCTGACTGCTAGGAAAATGGGGTGGGTACTGGCGCGCTCTAATAGCGGTAATGCGTAAGCGACGCCGCCTGCGGTTTCTAATGCGTGAGGCTCGGCAGAGTAAAAGAGCTCTACGCCAAAGCGGCTGCCGTCGCCTAAGGCCGCTTCTATTTGTTCACCTAGCCAAGCGTGATTAATGATAATCCGCCGAAAACCTGCGCGCTCTAGCCGTTTAATTTGCCACACTAAGAGAGGCTGGCCGGCTACCTTTAGCAAGGGTTTGGGGCATGTGTCAGTGAGTGGGCGCATGCGTTCGCCGCGCCCGGCGGCAAATATCATGGCTGCGAGAGGAGGGGAGGATGTCATATTGTCGGCGATGGATGGACGTATTAGTTGATCGTGGGCAGCACAGAAAGTTCTTGCAAAAGTTGTGCAATATCTTTTAATTCTGCATAGCGTGCCGTGACTGTATGAATATATTTTAAAAAGCGTGGAGCATCTTGTAGATAGTGAGTCTTGCCATCTCGGTAGCAAAGGCGAGCAAAGATGCCTAATACTTTTAAGTGGCGCTGCAGACCCATCCATTCAAGAGCGCGGTAAAAAGTGGGGAAATCGGTTGGAACTGGTAACCCTGCGTTTTGTGCACGTTGCCAATAGCCTTGGAGGCAGTCGCGCTCAAAGGCTTCATCCCAGCTGATAAAAGCATCTCGAAAGAGAGAGATGGCATCGTAGGTGATGGGACCTAATACCGCATCTTGAAAGTCTAGTACGCCAGGCCCATTGGGATACACCATTAAATTACGTGGCATATAGTCTCGGTGTACGAAAACACGGGGCTGGGAGAGTGCTGTGTCGATTAAAAGGGTAAAGCTTGTATCTAGTCGACTACGTTGTGCAGGGCTTAGTGTCAGTCCCAAATGACGTTCTAGATACCATGTTGGAAATAGCTCAAGTTCTTGGCGTAATAAGGCGGTATCGTATTCGGGCAAAATATTAGGATGGGTGGCACATTGCCAAAGTATGAGCGCATTAAGCGCTGCATCATACAGAGCGCGTGCTTCTGTTTGCGCCTGTGTTTGCATGGGTGTAGCAGTGTTTTGTAGCGCTATGAGGTGGGTAAGATAAAGGGTATTACCTAAATCCGTAAGCAGCATAAAGCCTTGCTCAAAATCATATTCGAGCACTTTGGGTACTTGTATACCTGCTTGAGAAAACAGCATGGCGATTTTGGCGAATGCTTGGTTTTTCTCAGGAGGAGGGGCATCTACTGCAATAAAGCTTGGGGTATGAGGCGCATCGCTATGAATACGAAAGTAGCGCCGTGTTCCTGCGTCACTCGATGCAGCGTGGCAAGTGGACAGGTCTAGCGCATAGCGCTGTGCATAGGGGGTGAGCCAAGCCAGTAGCTGGGCAGTACGCAGATCTGGCGCGTGGGGTCTAGCTGCTGCCTGATTTTCAGAAGGAGTAGACAGGCTATAAGAAGATGGCGAAGCAGACATAGATGAGCGCTTGGGTGCGGTGAATAAAAATTAAAATATAGAGTATAGAACACAGGTAAAATCTACACAGAAGGCAAAATTATGAAAAGCGATGCAGAGAAAGTGCTCTATAGTAGACTTCTTTCGAAACAGAGTAGCCAGTATGGTAGGTTGGGGTTAAGCACGAACCCCAACATGCGTACCGCTGACTTTTAATTTTTGCTTTTAGATAATCGTAAGCTGATCATCAAGGACGCCATGGCGTACATGTTGGGGTTCCTTCGTCACCACTAACCTACGAGTATCCCTGCGCCTCTCTCCATCCCCATATTCCTATGTATATAGGTAGATGGGGGATTTTTTTATTTATTTTTCTTGTGTCTGCTTCCGCTCGCTTTCCTTATCTGTTTGTACGCCGTGTGCGTTTGCAGAGCTTGTTACCCCATATCGCATCGATCGTTTTTTTAATCGAGGTATCCGGCCGGGCATCGTCTTGTATGGCGCAAGAAGCGTTGTTGCCTTCTCATACACTTTCTCGATCTTCTATACAGCGTATTGGGCAAGCTCCTTCGCGGTCTCAGTCTACATCGCAATTGCACTCCCAAGGCTTGCCACACCCTGTACCCCCTTTAAAAATGGCGCCTATGCTGACTGAGCACCCTTTGTTGCCAGGAGACAAAGCTGCGCGCTTTTTATCGGGTGGCCAAATTAAGGGGCAAGTGCGTCAAAAGGTGGAGATGGTGCGCTCAAAAGACGCACAAGCTGAAATCCGTTCACCGGATTCCATCCTTAAAGCCAATATATTGCGCTATGACCCAGATACAGACCGCGCAGATGCGTGGGGGGATGTGCATCTAATTTATAAGGGGAGCGTGCTGGCAGGCCCTGAAGCGCATTTAAATGTGCAAGCCAGACAAGGTTATATGCTCTCTCCTACGTATTACCTCAATACGACAAAAGGGTGGGGGAAGGCGCGGCGTGTAAATCTGTCAGGCCCTGAACATGTCATTATTGAGGAAGGCATCTATACAGTATGCGATTGCCCTGCGGATCCTGTATGGTATTTAAAAGCGCATTCTATAGATTTAGATCAGGGCAATAACCGTGGAGTGGCAAGAAACGCAGCCTTGTACTTTAAAGGTGTGCCTCTTTTTGCAAGCCCTTATGTTTCTTTTCCACTATCAAGTGGCCGGCAATCTGGCTTTTTGCCTCCTCGGGTGCAGGTAGATTCGGTTTCGGGTATCAGTACTACCTTGCCCTATTATTTTAATATTGCGCCCAATTATGATGCTACTTTGTATCCTAGGCTGATTACCCGTCGCGGGCCGATGATTGGTGCAGAGTATCGTTATCTTTCTGCTACGTATAAAGGCTCGATATTTGTTGAAGATTTACCCTACGATGCAATAGCGAAAACCAATCGTTATGCGATGTATGTAAAGCATCAACAAACCTTCGGAAAAGGCTTTGGCGGTTATGTAAATTACAACCGCGTATCGGATAACGCGTATCCCCAAGAAATTGCGGGGAATAATTTATTTATTAATGGGATGCAGCTGTTATATCCCCAAGAAGTCGGCCTGACTTGGAAAGAAGGGCCGTGGAGTGTGGTTGCACGCCGGCAATATTGGCAAACTTTGCCGCCCTCTTTGCCCCCTTATGCGCGTGAACCGCAGATTAATGCGAGGTTTGGACGTTATAACTGGGGAAGCGCTTATTTGCCTGGTGGAGTGGATGCGAGTGCAGAGCTTGATTTCTCCCGATTCCGGATCTTGACGCAAGAAGCCGCACAAGGACAAAGGGCGGTATTTAATCCATCGATTAGTTATCCGATTGTTCGACCTGAGTATTTCATTACTCCAAAGATTCAGGCCCATTTTGCAGCATATGATCTGAATAGAGATCAATCTAATCGTTTAAGTGTTGCTATACCTACGTTGAGCCTAGATACGGGTTTGATTTTTGAGCGTCCTGTAGCGCTTTTTGGGCAAGATTATATTCAAACCCTTGAACCACGTGCGTATTACGTTTTTACTCCATATCGTGATCAAAATAATATTCCTATTTTTGATACGGTAGAGTCAGACTTTAGCTTTGCAGAGATTTATACCGGGAATACGTTTATTGGTAATGACCGTGTGGCGGATGCTAGCCGTTTAACCACAGGTATTACGACCCGCTTTATCCGTGCTATGGATGGTGATGAGCGTGCCCGCCTGGTTTTAGCGCAGCAGTACTACTTTAAGCAACAACGTACTACACTTACGCCCTCTGTATCGCGCGCACTGGCTAATCATTCGGATTTATTGTTGGGCGCCTCTTTCAAAATGGGTGCAGGCCTAGCCTCAGAAACCGGGATTCAATATAACCCAGATACCCACCAACTCATTCGTTCTAATCTGGGTTTTGCATGGAGTCCAGAAAATCGAAAAGTGTTTAATGCAGCTTATCGATATACCCGACCCAGCACCGCCTTGCGCGATACGCCTATTCGCCAAATCATCTTGTCCGCACAATGGCCACTGCTTGCGAATCGTAAGTTGTATGGAATCAGCCGGATTAACTATGATTTGGATGGTCAGCGTCTTGCAGATGGCGTGATGGGTTTTCAATATGATGCGCCGTGCTGGTCATTTGGTTTTGGAGTGCAGCGCTTTGCTAATAGCAGAGACAACGTCCTTAAACCGGTGCCCGGTGTGCCTACCACGGCTAAGCCTTTATCCGGCTTACGTGTGCTTGCGCAACTTGAACTCAAAGGGCTTTCAAAAATTGATAATGGTTTGATCGATCAATTTGTAGCGAGTGTCCCGGGTTATACGGCGCTCCCCTCTGTGCGTTCTGCTGCTGAACCTTTTACTGAATACGAATAACACAGCCTTTTGTGGCTCCCAAGGAAAATATCTATGCGTAAGCCAATTAGAATTTTAGGGCGTGTTTTGCTCGCTTGTATTGCTATGCTGATGCTGATTGCGTTTATTAGTATCGTCTGTGGTTTGCAGTCTTCCGCGCATGCACAAGCATTGCCATCCGTGCAAAAAGGAGGGGCACCCCCTTCGCCTCAAGACTTGGACCACGTGGTTGCTGTGGTGAATCAAGAAGTGATTACTGAGCGAGAGCTAGCTGCCCGTGTGCGTTTGATTACCTACCGTGTGCATCGGCAGTCACTTGCGAGCAAAAAATCTGCTGGCGCATCTAAAATGGCAAGCGCTTCGCCTGTATTGCCTCCCCAAGATGTACTCCGTAAGCAAGTGCTTGAGCACTTGATATTGCAGCACATACAGCTTCAAAAAGCGCAAGAAGAGGGCATTTCCCCAGAAGATGCTGCGGTTATGCAGGCGTTAGAAAACCTTGCTCGCAATGAAAACCTTTCTTTAGCTGCCTATCGCCGGCAATTAGAATCAGCTGGGTTTTCCTGGTCGGTCATACAACGTGAAATGAAAAATGAGTTGAGCATTGAAGCGCTCCGCCAAAAAGAGGTGGATCGCAAAGTGACCGTATCTGATGCCGATGTGGATCAATATATGGCGAACCCCGGTTCTGCTAATGAATTAGCACAAGCAGCAGCGCAGTCTCCAGTAGCACGGCCTACCATGGAACAAGTCCATGTGCGCCATATTTTGATCCGCATACACCACGGGACCTCTGAAAAATCAGCGCAGCAGAAACTGCTTGAGTTGCGCAGAAAAATTTTAGCAGGAGCCGACTTTGGTGAGCTTGCGCGCACGGTTTCCGAAGATGGCTCGGCATCGCAAGGAGGGGATTTGGGGTGGATTGCTTTGAGAGACACCGTTCCTGAATTTGCCCAAGCAGCCAGTGTATTAAAAGAAAACGCTATTAGTGAGCCGGTGCGCACCGAGTATGGTTACCATCTTATTCAGGTATTAGGGCGCCGTGCGCCAGATGTAAAAAATACTGAGATGGATAAGCAAAGAGATATTGCACGCCAGTTAATTGGCATGCGCAAAGCCGAGCGCGCTTATGCACGTTGGCTAAGGGAGTTGCATGACAGCGCAACTATTCAATACAAACTCCAAACCCTCTAAAAGGGTCTGTGCATTTTAGTAAAAAAATGCACTTCCTAGTTTCCACATTGCAGATACCTCTATGCGCATAGCCATCACCACTGGAGAACCTGCAGGCATTGGTCCTGAGCTCGCGGCCCAAGCATTGCAACATGGTTTGCTGGACGAGCCTGCTGTATGGCCCGCTGATGCGCGTTTTACCGTATTGGGAGATGCGCAACTCATACGAGAGCGTGCCGCAACAGCAGGTGTTGATTGGGCACAGCTTGAAGCTACTGGGCGTGTTTGTATCGAGCATATTGCTTTGCGAGCACCCTGTGTTGCAGGGCAGCTTGATGCTGCGCAGGCGCCTTATGTATTGACTTTACTAGATGCTGCTAGCACAGGTGCGCAAGCAATAGGCAATAAAAAACCGCGTTTTGACGCTATTGTTACGGCCCCTTTGCAAAAAAGCAGTATCCATGAGGCACGGGTACAAATGAAGGCTGCAAAAAAAAACAGCCCTGCTGCACTACAAACGCCTGCTGATATATTTTTATTGGGGGATAGACCCTTTTTAGGCCATACCGAATACTTCGCAGACCAAACCAATACTCCCCACGTGGTGATGATGCTTGCTGGCACCGACCGGCTTGCTGTTGCCCGGGCCCAAGGCAAAAACGATGCGGCTGCATTACATCCTTTACGTGTAGCATTAGCGACCACCCATCTTCCTCTTAAAGACATATCTGCAGCTATTACCAGCGAGTTACTGCTCACTACGCTCGAAATTGTGGACCATGCGTTGCGGCATTCATTTGGCTTGTCTGCCCCTATTATTCTAGTAGCCGGTTTAAACCCGCATGCAGGAGAGGGTGGACACTGTGGTACAGAGGAAATCGAACATATCTTGCCAGCACTTAAAGCTGCCTGTGATAGGGGGATAGATGCCCGTGGGCCTTATCCTGCTGACACGCTTTTTCAACCTCAGTTTTTAGATGAAGCAGATTGTGTGCTGGCGCTCTATCATGACCAAGGCTTACCCGTTTTAAAATATGCCACCTTCGGCCAAGCTTTTAATATCACGCTGGGCCTGCCTTTTATCCGCACTTCGGTCGATCACGGCACCGCTCTAAAACTGGCAGGCACAGGCCAAGCAGATCCCGGCAGCTTTATAGAAGCAATTACCGCAGCAGTATCTATAGCTGCGCGCCAAAACCCACGATAGACATGGCATTAGTTGGCTTTCCTCCGGTCATGAACAATGACACTACCGTGCTGATTCTGGGCAGCTTCCCCGGGGTTGCCTCTTTGGCAGCAGCCCAATATTACGCCCACCCTAGAAATCAATTTTGGAAGCTATTGGAAACGCTCTTGCAAGAGCCTCTCACTACATTGCCTTATGAGCTAAGGCTCGAACGCATACAAGCTCATGGCTTTGGGGTGTGGGATGTGTTGGCGCAGTGTGAGCGTACAGGTAGCCTTGATACAGCCATTCGTAACCCCATACCCAATGGTTTAACCTCGCTCCCAACCCTCGCCCCGCAATTACAAAAAATCGGCCTGAATGGCAAACGCGCAGGCCGCTTTGCTCCTATGCTTTCCTCTGCAGGCTATCAAACCCTCACACTCCCTTCATCCAGCCCGGCCCACGCTGCACTATCATTTGAGCAGAAGTTGGAAATATGGCGTGGACTGCTGTAATAAATTGAACTTAATAAGTTATTATTATATAATTTAGTTGAATTTAATGGGGTGGCTCGGTTATGAATTCGACCCATAGCAATTTGATCCTCATGAAATAAATGAAAATCTCAAGCACTTGCAAAAATGAAGATACCATCACTGGATGTACAAACTGTGCAAATGTGCAACATCGCGACTGAGCTTGTTGGTGACATCCGCAATTTGATTCACGAGTCCAAAGTAGGACTGGCTGCCACCGTCAATTCAACTTTGACCTTGCTGTATTGGCGCATTGGGCGGCGTATTCATACCTAGATACTCAAGGGAGAGCGGGCTGAGTATGGCAAGCAAATCGTTGCAACTCTGGCTCAACAATTGGAAGCCGAACAAGGGCGTGGTTTTAGCGCCAAGAATTTGCGCCATATGTTGCATTTTGCAAAAGCGTTTCCTGACGCAGAAATTGTCTCGACGTTGTCGAGACAATTGGCTTGGAGCCACTTTCTTGAAATTATCTATTTAAAAGATGATCTCAAGCGTGATTTCTACGCTGAGATGTGTCGCCTAGAGCGATGGAGTGTTCACACGTTGCGAAAACGTGTAGGTTCAATGCTATTTGAGCGCACAGCGCTATCGCACAAGCCAAATGAGTTGATCCAGCAGGAGTTGACCGCACTACGGAAATCCGACTTATTGTCACCTGCGCTGGTACTAAAAGATCCGTACATCCTCGACTTCCTTGGTCTGCAGGATCGCCATCTAGAGAAAAACCTAGAAGATGCCATTCTACGTGAGCTGGAAAACTTTCTGCTGGAACTAGGGGCTGGATTTTCTTTTATCGCTCGCCAGAAAAGATTGCAAATAGATAATGATGACTTCTACATCGATCTACTGTTTTACAACCGTCGCCTCAAACGTCTAGTTGCTATAGAACTAAAACTAGGCGAATTTGAGGCGGCTCATAAAGGCCAAATGGAGCTTTATCTGCGTTGGCTGGCCAAGCATGAACAAGAACCAGGCGAAGCACCGCCTCTGGGCATTATTCTGTGCACCGGTAAAAAACGCGAACAGATTGAATTGCTGGAGTTAGATCAAAGGGGCATTCACGTTGCTGAATATCTGACAGACCTACCACCCAGACAACTATTCGAGCAGAAGTTGCATGAGGCAGTGGCGCTGTCTAAAGCGCGACTTGAGAATCGAGTGAGTCATACAGATGGTGAGATGGCGAGCGAAACATGAGTGTCATCTACAAAAACCTAGTTTCGATCACTAGAGCATGCCCTAGTGATCGAATTTTACATCTCTCAAAATGACTATCAATATATTATCTAATCCCGCGAGAGCGCCTCAGCCGGATTTAACCGAGAAGCGTTATGCGCAGGCATAAAACCAAACAGTATGCCAATGAGCGCAGAAAATGCAAAAGCCAAAATAATCGCATTCATTGAAAAAACCATTTTCCATTGAGGCACCCATAACGGCACGATTTTGCCTATACCAAAAGACAAAAGAATGCCGATAACGCCGCCCATCAAGCAGACGGTTACGGCTTCTATTAAAAATTGTCGCAAAATATCGATACGGCGTGCGCCAACCGCCATGCGTATGCCAATTTCACGGGTGCGCTCGGTTACAGAAACCAGCATGATGTTCATAACGCCAATGCCACCTACCACTAGTGAAATGGTTGCAACAACGGTTAGGAGCAGAGTGAGGGATCGGCGGATTTTTTCCGTGGTTTTGACCACGGTGTCCATATTGTATGTAAAGAAGTCTTGGGTGCCGTGCCGTTTTTTTAGTAAGGCGGTAATGCTGCGCTCGGCCGCTTGGCTAGGCTGTCCATCACGCACGCGTACGCTGATGCTGTTGAAATAATATTGTCCAAGTAGTTTGGTGCTAACCGTGCTGTAGGGCATCCAAATATTCAGCTCGCCTTCTCCTGAAAATGCATTGTCTTTTTTCGGTTTTGCAACGCCTATAACCCGGCTGGGTAGATTGTTAATAAGCAGGATTTGCCCTATTGGATTGGGCATGGCACCAAAAAAGGTGCGGCGCGTATTGGCATCAATAACTATATTTTGTGCCTGATACTGTATATCGCGAGCTAGAAGGGGAGTGCCTTGCGCTATTTTGAGGTCGCTTACTTGGAAATACGCTTCGCCTACTCCACGGATAGTTGCCATAGCATCAGTGTCTCGGTAACGCACTAGCGCAGAACGATTAATATTGGGCGTTACGCTATCAACAAATGCTTGTGCATTAAGCGCATCCATATCGCCTTTTTGTAAAGTACGAATGCGCCCAGCTTGCCTATCTCCCCAGCCTTTTCCTCGGTAAATATTGATCATATTTGTACCTAGGGAGGCAATATCTTTGAGTACAGCAGATTTGGCTCCTTCGCCAATTGCTGTAGTCGATACAACCGAAGCAATGCCAATAATGATGCCAAGTAGCGTTAAAGCTGTGCGTAAACGGTGAGAATATAGGGAAACCCATGCCATTTTGCCCGCAAGCACTAGCCGTCCCCAATCAATGAGCGGTCGACGATGGCGAGGTAGGTGCTTAAGCGAGTCAGGTTTACTAGCTGCTAATGTAGGTGCTTTTTTATTCACCTCATCTCGAACAATCTCGCCATCACGTATTTCAATAATACGAGGCGCTTCTGCTGCAATATGTTCATTGTGCGTGACTAAAATAACCGTGTGTCCATTCGCATGTAGCTCACGCAGAATGTGCATAACGGCATGCCCGCTCTTACTATCCAGTGCGCCAGTGGGTTCATCTGCTAATATGATTTCCCCCCCATTCATCAGCGCGCGCGCAATGCTAACGCGCTGTTGCTGGCCGCCAGACAGCTGATTGGGGCGGTGCTGCGCATGATTCGCCATGCCTAGTTTTTGTAACAGTGCTTGAGCGCGTGTAGCGCGCTCTGTGCTGTCCATGCCTGCATAGACCGCAGGCATCTCCACATTTTCCTGCACGCAGAGGTAAGGCAACAAATGATAGCGCTGAAAAATAAACCCAAAGCGCTCACGCCGTAAATGCGCCAATGCATCCACTTCTAAATTACCTGTAGCCTCCCCGCCGATCCGATATTCACCGCTGGTTGGGTGATCTAGGCAGCCCAGCACATTCATTAAAGTAGATTTGCCAGAACCTGACGCCCCGATAATCGCAATCATTTCTCCGGCATATACCTTTAAATTGATGCGATTTAATATCGTGATCGCGCGCTCATTCGTAGAGAAAAGGCGGGTTACATTGACTAATTCTAATAGCGGTACACGCTCTTTATGCTGATTCATCGCGCTCAGAAGCTAAGGGTTCCTCAGTAATGACTTGCTCGCCTTCTTGCAGCCCGTTTAATACTTGCACCATAATCGTATTATTAATCCCTGTGCGTACTTGACGGGTTTGAATCTGATTATTAGGCAGTAAAACACGCACAGCATAATTACCATTCTTATCTTTTGCACCCAGAGCCGTCATGGGTATAGTGAGCGCTGCTTTAGCGGTATCTTGCACAATATGGGTCTGTGCAGTCATTCCAATGCGTAAGGTGCGATCCGGATTAGGTATTTCAAATAAAGCATTATAAAAAACAGGCGCATTACTATTTGCGGTGCTATCTGATTTACTGTCTAAGAAATTTTGTGGAGCGGCTTCAGTGGCACGCAGTTTCCCGTAAAAGTGCTTATCTGCATTACCCAAAATTGTAAAATACACCGTTTGACCAGGGTGAATACGAATGACATCCGCTTCGGGTACTTGCACTTTCACCGTCATCGTTTTTAAATCGGCTAACTTTAAAATCACTGGGGCTTGCTGCTGGGCAATGACCGTTTGTCCTTCTTGGGTCACCAGCGCTATCACTTCGCCTGCTATGGGCGCTGTAATGCGCGTGTACTCGAGCTCTGTCGTTGCAATATCGATATCTGCTTGCGCTTTCTTATTGCGCGCATGGAGAGAATCTAAATTGGCTTTAAGCATGAGCCATTTTGATTTAGCATCTTCAAAGTTTTGCAATGAAGTAGATTTTTGCTGCAAGAGCTGGCGTTGGCGTTGATAATTGGAAGCGGCATAATGTAATTGAATGCTCTTTTCTTTTTCTTCTGCAACTAGAATTTCTTTGTCAATTTGAGCAGAGCGTAGTTTGGTTTTGGGTACTGTTGGATCTATCTCAGCCAATAATTGCCCTTTTTGCACCGAGTCACCTAATTCAACTTTGAGCGACTTTAATTGCCCCGAGACCCGTGCACCCACATCCACTTGTTTGAAAGCTTGTAAAGTACCCACAGCCAATACGCTATTTTCTATATCGGAGCGTGTAACCGGAGCGGTTAAATATTTAGGTAGCTTATTAGAGGCCCCGTAGCGCTGAATAAAAAATAAAATACATAGTGAGGCAATCAATATGCCCACAGCTACTATTATCTGTTGGCGTTTGATTTTAAGACGCATTCCATTCCCCACCCAGTGCTTTAATTAAAGTAACCGTCGCTAACATTCTGCGACGCATGATATCCATTAAATTTCTCTTCGCAGATAAGGCCGTGGTTTGTGCTGTAATAACCTCTAAATAATTCGCCGTACCTGCTGTGTATTCGCGAGTGGCCATTTCCAGGGCTTGTTGGGCATATTTTACAAGCTGTTGCTGCACTGCAGCTTCTGACTCAAGCAAACGTAATTCAACGAGCGCATTTTCTACTTCTTGAAAAGCTAATAGCACCGTTTGCCTATAGTGTGCAACGGTTTGATCATAAGCCTCACGCGCAGCCTGGGTCTGCGCGCGGCGCAGGCCTGCATCAAAGAGCGTGGCGGCTAACTGCGGCCCCAATGACCATACGCGCGCTGGTGCCGTGAGCCACTGCGAGAATACCGTGCTTTGAAAGCCACCCGATGCCGATAAACTTAGCGAAGGAAAAAATCCTGCCAATGCTACGCCAATCTGCTCATTGGCCGCAGCCATCTTGCGCTCTGCAAAAGCAATATCAGGGCGCCGCTCGAGTAGAGCCGATGGAAGCTGCAATGGAATGTGGGGAAGCGTTGCGCGCAATGTAGAGGGATGAGACGAGGATGAATGAGCGCGCAGCTTTAACGGAGTAGGTGGAATAGAAAATGTCGATGCAGGCTCGCCCACTAATGTAGCAATCGCATGCTCAAATTGTGCACGTGCAATGCGATTATCAATAGCAGCAGCCCGTGCCTGCTGGAGCTGCGTTTGCGCTTGGAAGGTATCCCTCTGCGTGATAACGCCTTGCTCATAGCGATTTTGCGTGAGTTTGAGCGATTGCTGATAAGCCGTCACCGTATCATCGAGCAATTTTTGCTGGGCATCCAGTGCGCGCAATTGAAAATAATCCTGCGCAAGCGTTGTCTGTATAGACAATCGCATATTCGCGAGCGCAGCCTCTGCGCTCTGCGCATGTGCACCTTGTCCACGCACTTGCCGGCGCACCTTGCCCCATACATCGGGCTCCCACGATGCATCGAGTGCCATATTATAGGCATTACGAACCGAATTACCTCGACTGGGATCCCCAATGCCACTAGAAGAAGGCTGCTGCGCCCCTGTACGTGCCACGCTACTGCTGAGATTAACCACCGGAAAATAATGGGAACGCACCTGAGCTACTAACGCACGCGCTTCTCGATACCGGGCTTCATAGCCTGCAATCTCTTGGTTAGATGCATTCCCCCGCGTAATGAGCGCACTTAATTGCGGATCATTAAAGCACTCCCACCATGGCCCGCGGTTAGATTGATCGTTAGGCTGTGCAATTTTCCAGCCGATAGCTGCTTCCTTAAATTGTGCAGGAATAGCCACAGTGGGGCGAGCATAGTTAGGGCCAACAGCACAGCCAGTCAATAAAAAGACCGTGAGCAATAAGTGCGAGGTCAGCGCAACAAAGCGGACATTACAAAAAATAGAGGTAACGGGGTAGGGCGGTAATGGGCAATGGCTTTGCATTGAATGTTCTCTGAAAGTACCAGCGCGCAGCCTAGTAGTACTCTTTCCTAATGAATACGTTTTGCTTAGGGCATGTCCTCAATTACCCCAAAGGGCCCATCTTTGAGGTCGTGCGGTGCTCGAGATCCTCACTGTACTTAAGTACATCCGGATCCTGTGCTCCTGCTCCCCCAAATAGGTTCCCTTTGAGGCAATTGAAGACACGCCCTATAAAAGCCTATATTTTTTCAAAAAATAGAATGTAATATATTTTCCATCCGGAATATATAGATAGGCATGTAAATATCTCTTACCGGAGGGCTAACGTTCACTATATACAGTCTTTAGGCCATTTTATTTTGAGATATATTGAGATAATAGATGAGAAATTTCATGTTTTCCGCTGACATTGGAAATCTGCAAGAGAGTCTGACCATTTCGATTGACTTTTTTTAAGATGTTTTGTTTTTCAGAATCTGATATTTCAAGTGCGTCAAGAAATAATTGTAAGCGTTCTCTATTATTTAGAAAAATAATAAGGTTTAATGAAGTTAAATAAAATTTAACTGGGGTTTTTGAGGTGATTTTTCCCTCTAATAATGGTTCGCTGAGAAAAAATTGGGGTTCTGTATATTATTTTTATTTGAAATGCAACCCTGTGTGAATCCCAGCGCCAATTCATCGAGTGTCTTTGCACGGCTTGCTTGCGCGTTTTGACCTTGCCTCGATTCCACGTACAGTTGGAGGTTATTGGAAATCTAGGCAAGGTCGAGTTATAAATTCTCTTCTCCATGCTTTTGGCATATGCCAAAGATCACACCGGGCGCCGGCCCCTGAAAAAGTGCTTTAAAAATCCATTTTTTGGTGGTGATTTAAAAAATATTTCTTTCGCATCCTTCTCCAGCTTTATCAGCTTTTCTGTACTTTCTTGAAAAAATTTTTGCGTCGCCTTTTCCTCAATATCAATTTTCTGTTGAAGCTCCTGCTCTTCTGTACGTGTTTCTTCCCGTCGTTTATCTATAGATTGTCTATGTACTTCAGCGGGGTAAGCTAAGGAAGCGCTAGAAACAGATCTGCCTGTATGGCTGTGTATCGCAGTTTCTGCGACATTGTTATATTCCTCAGTCGAGGATGTGTTGAGTGCAGTAGTGTGTTGTGCAAGCGAAAAAAAAGATTTCGCCGGGCGTCGGCCCCTGAAAAAGCGCTTTAAAAATCTATTTTTTGGCGGTGATTTAAAAGTTATCCCCTGCACATGCTTCTCCAGCTCTTCCCTCCCTTTTCGAATAGGCTCTAGATTCGCCCTTTTAGCAGTATCAATTTTCTGTTGAAGCTCCTGCCCTTTATCTATATCTATAGATTGTTTATGCATTTCAGCAGGGTAAGCTAAGGGAGCGCTAGAAACAGATCTGCCTGTATGACTGTGTATCGCAGTTTCCGCGACATTTTTATAATTCTCAGTCGCTGT
Source organism: Mycoavidus cysteinexigens (assembly GCA_031963045.1). Lineage (GTDB taxonomy): Bacteria > Pseudomonadota > Gammaproteobacteria > Burkholderiales > Burkholderiaceae > JASSUD01. The sequence continues at coordinate 69,863 of JASSUK010000015.1, read as the reverse complement.
GCGGAGTGCGATAGTATGTTTTGCAAGCTGATTTAGGTTATTCCCTCTATGTAGCAAGCTATTTGTAGCTTGCTCTGCAGAACTAGAGCTGCAACCATTTTGATCAGAATGAGCAACCGAAGAATATTGGCTAGGAGAAGGTGACTTCAGCATATTTACTCCTTTTAAAGAGTTTGCGCATAAAGACGACACGCTAGAGCAACATATTAAATATCTTATAGCAATTTCAATTTAATTCTTGGGCGTACATCATTTTTTAAATTAGACCTTATGCTGTTTCAAAAAGTTCCAGATGGTCGTGCGTGCCCGCTACGCAACTGGTCTTTAGATTTCAAGCAGATTGCCGGAATGGGTTTATCAGGGCACTCTTATTTTGCCCAGCAGGGTTTTGCGGATAAATAGACTTCGGATCTGCCACCCTTTTTTGTAAAATTTAACAAAAGGGTGGGGGAGAAATTACTGCTCAGGAAGGACATCGGCCATGCGTTACCCTACTCTGATTTTCTATTCTCCCCCTCTATATTTCTCTTCATTGCACCCCCGCTTTTTTCCAGCTAAGAGGGCACGATGAACTTCTCTATACTGCGTTCTCCACTGAGCCGTGGTGCTGCCACGTCGAACGCAAAGCCTTCTTTTACTAATCCTACAGTATGCAAAGAACAGGCGGGCCCTATCCCGATTATTGAGCTGCTTAGTCAATGGCAAAATGTTAGAGACGGTCTGGAGGGCAATGCCTGGCAGGGTTATAAACAATTGTCTAACGATCAGAAATGCGAGCTTGCACCGTTGCTTGCTCAATATTGGCAAGCTTGTGCAGACTTGCTACCCGCTCCATCCGTCATTGGCCAGCATCTCGCTGCATATAGTGTTACCAACCTGTCCAGAGAAGTACCTTGGATTGATGTTCTCAGCATATATTCATCCTGCCTGTCTGCGGATGATATGCATACGGTACAAAGTGCACTGGTTCGATTAAATCAGGCAATGGCAGATATCAAGCACCTCTTCAAAAAATTCGATGCGCAAAGGGCAGACCCGAAATCAGGCATCTATTTATCCATCACTATGCGGCTGTGCGGTCTCTTTTGCTCACTCCTTTCTCAAGCTTTGGCACTCCTACAACTTATACATATGCTGTACAAATGTACTACCCAGCAGGCCAATCAACCCATAAAGACGGGCAAGGAACAATGGGAAGAGCTGGCAGAACAGCTCAAAATGTTTTGGATGCAAGAAATATATACAGCACCCTCCAGCAAGGAGGCAATTAAAGAACAGATTCAAAAAGAATTGGCAAGACTGCTAGAAACCAAGCAAAAAGTTAGCTAGAAACAAAGAAAAATACTAATCAGAGCATCATGCGGGTCCTATCTAGAATAGGACTGCAATATCAGGTCTGTCCTCCTATATTTTTTACTTAAATAAGATCATCCTTGCAAGATTGGATAAATCTAATATCTAGATGTCTAGATGCAAAGGTGAGCTTCATGCTTATATCTCTTAGTCCTACTATTCTTGATGCAGGTCCGCTTTTTAGAAGCCGTTGTGAAGGCTCGAAGAGTGCTGTCCAGAAGCAAAAAATACTTACGGATAAGCCTGCTTCGTTAAGCAAATTGCTTCATAATCGGACTTCAACGGATTCCGTTGCGTGTCTCGCGCGATGGTATAAGAATAGATGGCTTTCTGATGCAGAGAAAGACAAAAAGGATTCTTTCTTACTTGAGATGGGGTCTCTAATAAATTATGGGCTTCAACTTTCTGAGACGCTAGAATCACTTTCTGAAAGAGCTAATGAATTACATACCAGTTTTAATGCGTTAGCGCCCGAAGAGCAAGAGCACGAATACCCTCGCATTCAGGAAGAATTACAAGCTATTTATGCAGAGCAGCAGAGGATTTATGCGTTGCTCGATAGTGCGCCTGAAGAGAACCAAGAAGAGCTACCCATTTCAAAAGAAATGCAGCAAACGGGTACTGAACGTGCACCAATGGGTTTGATTCAACAGGTGCAGGCCCTAGACCAAAAATTATCCGCCGTAGAGCAAGAAGAGGAACGGTATACTACCTCGTTAATGGAGTATTTCGTTTCCATTCCTCGAACAGAAACCGTGATTTGCACTATTGCAAGCGTTGTAACGGCGGTGGGAATTGGTCTGCAACTACCATTTTTTATATGTTGCGTATCCATTGTTGTTTCTATTGCGATGGCGGTAGTTAGATTTGTTAACTTTATAAGCTCAGATAAACGGCATGCCAAAAATAATGACGTGCTTATACTTCGACGGGAAGTAATAGGCTCCTATATGAACATATTGAACGACATGATTAGCTCTATTTTTCAGATTAAACAAGATACCAGTGACATAAAAAAGGACATGCAAACTGCAGGTGTTGCACTTAATCAAGTCAATGCAAATGTCCGAGACTTAAAAACAACGATTCGAGGCTTAGAGCAAAAAATCGATAGTGCTCCAGCCTCCATTAGTCATAATGACAATCGGCAGCATATTACCTACGTCCAACAAATTAATTTCGTCGACCCAAAATACCTTCTCCCCGCTGAACAGCAGCTGCTTTTAGCGCAGGGTTCCGCAGCGCGACCAGCCATTACGTTTTATCAGGAAAGCCAAAAATCAGCGGAAATTCTGCTAGATCACCAGCAAAGACAAAGACAGGGTTCTGCGGGATCCCTCCCAGATCTGACTTTTTATGGCAGTTCTTTGGAGAGTAGCTCTTCTGAAGGGGAAAGTAGGTCACTTGCCTTCTATAGAGCTAAAGCTAGAGCAAGGATTGAGCCTACTATTTTTGAGGGACACAATATTGAGGAACTCCTTTCTTCTGATTCAGAATCTGATGAAGTGCTAACAGTAGAAGAAAAAGGGCAACTCAAAAAAGCAAGAAGAGCAAAAAAAAATGCGGAGCTTAGAGCTTTATTTGAAGAACAACAAAAAAGGCTAAATGACCTTGAGGCTGAGAATGCTGCTATGAAACAGAAGCAAGCTGCTATTCAAGCCCTTATAGCCTAGTTAATTATTTAAAATATACCTTATAAAATGGCCCTTTGAATTATAAAAGGGCCATTTTTTAATACGATGTATCCACGTTTTTATCCTCCATTTTTTTGCTGCTGCCTTGTGCTTTTTTTGTTAAAACTTTCTTCTTATTTTGTATATCAATTCTGACCGCATTGATCGGCATTGTGAAAATATGGTTTGACTTGATTAAACATCATCATGGGTTATTATAATTAAATGGGCAAAATTTATTGCAAGCAAGAAAGGCAGTTGGGGGAGTTCATTGGCAGTGCATACTTTGATAGGCGAGGGTAAAACCATAACGCCGTAAAAGGCGTGCTATTGCCGGGCTACACGAAGCTTGAATCCTTTGCGCGCCCGCTGTCCGACACCATGCCTTAAAAATGTCTCCAAACTCTGCTATCGCCTCTGCAAGATCCCGCCCAGCAAGCGCCAGAATATTGACAGCGGTCCAACGCGGATAAGCAATGAACTCAAAAGCCACTGCCAATTGCACCTCTCCCTCCTGCTCGATCATTCCCACGGTTATATGTCCTTGCTGCGTCAAGCGATAGAGATCGTCGACATCAAATTCGCCCTGCGTAGCTTTACGTACCACACGCTCAAACAGCAGAGCCAGGCTGGTAAAGTGCGTATCCAATTCAGAAGGATCCACTAAAAAGCATATTTGCATGCACAATCCTATCTTTCGATCTGATTTAAACAGGCCGAAACACAGATACTGCCCCGTCCCAGCGTAATAGCGTGCAAGCGGTTCGATTTGCAGGGTTTGTACGCTTTTTTTACCAATGGATCAATCGGGCTGCCAATATCCACATCAGCCAAGCTGTTGGTATATCGCAAGGTCGTAATCGATCTAAATCCCGCACTCGATAAAAAGTACAAATCCCCTGACACGGTCGCCACGGTGAATGGGAAATGCGTGCCGACATTTTTTCCAATATCCAATAAGCGCATCGCACTAGGATCCGGATCGGCTTGCCAAATCTGGGCTTCTTCATGCGAGAGCACGACCAGATTATTGCTATACATCCCCAAAGCCTTTGCTATCCGATCGCCATGGAAATTCAGCCCTGTCGGCAAAAATCCGGCATCGTTCTCAATGGTCCATTTCTTGGATTGCCCGTCGTGCAATAGCGCACCACATCGTTATGCGTCGCAAAGAGCTTGCTCGCTGCTTTGATCGCAAGTTGTCCACCGGCATGCAGATGCCGCTGTGCTTGACTCTAAAGTAGTACCCGCTACAGCGGCATCTGCATGCCGGTAATGCGCTTTGGCGGGGGCGATTGGCGCTTATTAAACTCGACTAGTGTTTCACCATAGGCCCACGCGAAATGGCTGCCATAGCCTTTGCGCACATTCTCGACGATATGTTGGCGTGCGCCAAAAAAGAGTTTGCGCTTGGATAAACAGCGTTTGAGGAGCGGGTGCTACACACCGATTTGATCGATTGGAAGATTGTGGAAATAGTCGTCGAGCGAGACTTTGGTGAGTTCGCGTAGATCATGCTAAGAGATAGGCGTATCGAAGGTCCAGTGGAAAAAGCACCATGACCGTTTTAGCCGCCCAGAGAAAAAATCCTGCACGCCATAAACAGCCTACTTTCCACATCAACCCAGTACGCAACACGGGAAATTATGCTCACAGCGCTTGCAACGGTAAAACACCATTGCAAACTATTCCGGCTTCCAGCGATTAATTCTATGTTGCGAAGTAAAAGATTCTTAGTTACCTAGAGTATGCATGGCATTTATAATGCGGTGGTATCCTTTTGAAAAAACTTCTTTTCAAAAGGATAGAGTTGAATTAAAAATGGTTTTATATAACTCGAAAAAAATAGCGTATGTATTGGGTTTTATAGTGTTATTGCGAGATGGCATATATATTATTGCGATGTATGCCAATAATTTTTCACCACATAAAAAAACAAATTATGACTATTAATATGAATTCGTTGTTAACTCAAAATAATGCATATATTCCTCCACAAAGCAAAAATAATGTCCCTCAACTACCACAGGATGGAACACTCTTACAAACTGGTGAGACAGGAGAATGCTATATTTCTAGGCTGCCTCTGGAGGTGCTGGAAGAATTACTTCATGTCACATTGGATTCTATGGTGCCGTATAAGACGATACAAGAATTATGCTTGTTGAAATTTGTTAATCGGGCATTTCGTGAAATTCTTGATCGATTATTAAGGGAAGGTGGGGATTATGATATTAAATCCCATCAGAAATTGGGCGACAAGGCAATTCGAGAAGTTATTTGCAGATCATCTTCTGACCAAGATTTAAATGGTATGGATAGTATGTTTGCCATGCTAAAAATGGCGCTCAAAAATATAAGGCATCTGGAAGTTAATTTGGGTAATGGAGGTTTTCAGGGCGAATATTATTTAAATTATCAATATGCAAATATAGACACTATTTTTAGTTTTCTTGATGCAGTAGCACAGCATGGAAAATTTAAAAGCCTATGTATAGGCATAGAGGGAATTGATGATGTTCATTTCAATACTATAATAGAAAAAGTAGTTAATATTATTGAAAGGCATCCGGATACAGCAGTAATAAATCTTCGTTTTTCTCATAGAAAATTTAATTGGGAAATAATAGAAATATTAGGGGAAAATCTACAGAAAAATATCTATAAATTATTGCTTAATGGTAGTGAAATTGGGGTAAATGGCGTGCAGCGTCTGGCGCCTTATTTTCAAAATACATCCATTTTTTCTCTTAGATTGGATAAGGCTAACATAGGAAATGAGGGGCTCCGGTTGCTTGCAGAAAATCTGCCAGCAGGGAAATTACCAGAAACGCTGGAATTGTTATCATTGGCAAAGAATGATATTGACCATGAAGGTTTGCCATATCTCAATAAAATTCTACCGAATAATATCAAAGGTATAAATTTATCAAAAAATAATATAGATAATAAAGGTATGTCACACATAGTGGATTTGTTAAGAAACAAAGGCATTAGAAACTTAAATTTGAGTGTAAATAAAATTACATTCGAAAAAGGCGGCTCTGAAGTATTAATTGCGGCATTGCCAAAAACAAAAATACGATCTCTGAATTTGGAAAGTAACAGTGAAACAAATAATCAAATTAAAAATGGTGAAATTAAAAATAAAAATGGTAAAAAAGTAGAAATTATTGTCAGTTTGCGAAACCATCAACCATCCATTGAGTTGCATGATAAAATGCGAAAAATGTACGCCTGAAATAATAGTGTTTGCATCTATTTTTGACTGAATATTTTGTCATAATATATTTATATAGCTATCGATTTAAAGGTATTTCCGCCTCAGTAGCTGTACTGCTAAAAGTCCCGCATCGCTTATAGAGCGTGCGGGACTGTTGCAGTGATTTGGATTGCCTGTTTCTAATGTAAGCGTAGCGCCCTATAACCCCTACACGCATACTCTGCTGGCTTGTTTTTAGCATGTCTTTTACCAGACTCTCTCACCATTTCACCCCACCAAAATAACGCAAAGTATTTCTCTAGGGTATTCAACTGCCTTCTACATTTTTCCCAATGCGCATGCGCGTGGGCAATATCGCGTTCATAGCGCACATACATCAACCGCAGACAAGCTAAACCACACGCCAAAAAAATAGAAACCAACGCGGTTGCCGTACAGACCACCCCCACCGCTGGATAATCACTGCTGAAAATACCCCAGCTACAATAATAGCCACCAAAAGATAAAAGGCCGACTTCGCTCAACGGGTTATACGTTATTTTTTGGTTTTGTTACTTTTGTAACATTTTTGCCAGACCTACAACTGGAATATGGTGGTTTGTACAGGCATAGATAAAATATGCTGACCAAATTTTTATAGATGGCGCAGATTTCCTAGTAATGAGGAATGGTAAAAAGCGGGTCACTTCAGGGGGAGCGCGCTTTGAGAGAGTCAACGCAGACGCCATGACACAAGCAAACTGCATCCAGCTCAGATAATAAATGCCCTACTGTCGATGGCTTCTTTTGTATGCCATAGCATGCTCCGCAGAGGGTAGGAGATGGAGCCCCGTACTTGTCGGTGTGTGACCACTTTTAAAACCAGAATAATCTTATAAATATTTCAGTGCGTTACAGGATTGCATGTATGCATTATTAGATTTATCTGTATATGGCGTAGTCTGCTCTTCATTAGGTCGACTGCTATATAGCGGATGAGTCTCTATAAGGGCGCGTACCTCTATAAGCCTCGCAATCTGTTGTTGCATGGCGCAGACCTCTCATACCCCGTCTTGTTTCCAACCATAACAAAAATAACTTCCCATGCTTGCACCCTTTTCTGCGCAATTAACTGAATTAACACAGTCTCCTGCTACGGCGCTTGAGTGCGGTAAAGCCGCATTACAGCAAGCGGAGAACCATCAAAACAATCGAGAATTTGAGCAAGCACAGAGCAGCCTCCATACCGCTAAAGCCACTCTAAAGCATGAAGTTCTTGCTGAAAAAGAAGCAGAAACCCGACCACTACTGGCGCAGGTCTATCAGAAACAAGCCGAACTTTTGCACCGTCAAGAAAACTTTGATGTGTATACCGTGCGTGAGCGCTATGCGCGCGCAGTGGAATATTTTGCCAAGTGTACGGATTCGGTCAGTGTGACTCGCAAAGTCGAAGTGCAAAGAAGATTGACTCTTTTGCCAGGGGGCTCTGACATTGCGCAAATAGCGCGTGCATTGTGGGAACAGAGTCAGCAGGCGCAGGCGGTGAAAGAAACCGCATTACTTAATACACGGAATTTGGTGAACGATCCGGCGGTGCTGGATGTTTTAGCTGAATGGGTGAAGCAGTACCCTGCCTTTGCAGCCCACCTGCACGCATGGGTAGAAGCGTCAAAAAACCCGGATGCACAGGTGACGATAGGCGCAGCCAATGCGATCACCATCTTGGTGCGAGCCAGTGTGCCGTTTAAGGAGGCAGATTTACGGGGGATACGCGTTCCCGGTGCGGATTTAATTTTTGGGGTATTTGATAAGGCGCAGTTGCAAGGTGCAGATTTACGCAATACTTCTCTTCACCGTATTTGGCTCCGTCAAGCCGATTTACGGGGTGCCAAGATGGAGGGGGTGCAGTTTGGTGAGTGGCCTTTTATCGAAGTAGAGAGAGAGGTCGGTGCTTGCACGTATTCACCCGATGGAAAAACCTGTGCGGTAGGACTCTATAACGGCAACATCCATCTCTATAACACACAGAGCTGGGAGAAAATCGGCGCGTTAACGGGCCACACGGATTGGGTCACGAGCGTGGTGTATTCGCCGAACGGTCAGCAGATTGCTTCGGCAAGTCATGACGAGACGGTGCGGCTGTGGGATGCGCACTCAGGGGCGCTTACCACGACTTTAAAGGGCCATACTAGCTTGGTGAGTAGCGTGGCATATTCACCCAATGGTGAGCAGATCGCCTCGGGAAGTGATGATCATACGGTGCGGCTGTGGGATGCCGCCTCTGGAGCACTTACCGCCACTTTAGAGGGCCATACTGGCTATGTGAATAGCGTGGTGTATTCACCGAACGGTGAGCAGATCGCATCGGGGAGTCAGGATCATACGGTGCGGCTGTGGGATGCAACCTCTGGAGCGCTTACTGCCACATTAACGAGCCATACTGACGTGGTTACTAGCGTGGTGTATTCGCCGAACGGTCAGCAGATCGCATCGGGAAGTTATGATGGTACGGTGCGGGTGTGGGATAGAGACACTGGCGAGCCACTCCACACTTTAACAGACGATACTGACGTGGTTACTAGCGTGGCGTATTCGCCGAACGGTAAACAGCTCGCATCGGGGAGTGATCATGCGGTGCAGCTGTGGAATGCAGACACCGGGGCGCTTATCGACACGTTATGGGGTCATACTAACCGGGTTCATAGCGTGGTGTATTCGCCAAACGGTGAGCAGATCGTCTCAGGGGGGTGGGATAATACGGTGCGAATGTGGAATGCGCACTTTGTTCAGCCTAGCCATAAAGTAATTGGCCATATTCGCTGGGTTAGTAACGTGGTGTACTCGCCGAACGGTGAGCAGATCGCCTCGGGGGGGCAGGATTATACTGTGCGACTGTGGAATGCCGCCTCTGGAGCGCTTACTGCCACGTTAATGGGCCATACTTACGTGCTTAGTAGCGTAGTGTATTCGCCGAACGGTCAGCAGATCGCCTCGGGCAGTTATGACCATACAGTGCGGCTGTGGGATGTGCACAGCGGAGCCCTTGGGCACACCTTAGAAGGACATACCTCCGCTGTTTTGAGCGTGGTGTATTCGCCCAGCGGCCAGCAGATTGCCTCAGGCAGTTTAGACCATACGGTGCGGCTGTGGAATGCGCAAACCGGGGCCCTCACGCACACCTTATGGCATACCAACGCTGTTTATAGCGTGGTGTATTCGCCGAGCGGTCAGCAGATCGCCTCAGGGGGTCAGGATCATACGGTGCGGCTGTGGGACGTTCAAACCGGGAGCCTCACGCACACCTTACAAGGGCATACCTCCGAGGTTTTTAGCGTGGTGTATTCGCCGAGCGGCCAGCAAATCGCCTCAGGCAGTTTTGACCATACGGTGCGACTGTGGAACGCGCAAACCGGGGCCCTCGCGCATACCTTAGAAGGGCATAGCTCCATTGTTCGTAGCGTGGTGTATTCGCCGAACGGCCAGCAGATCGCCTCGGGCGGTCATGACAATACGATGCGGCTGTGGGACACGCAAACCGGGGACCTCACGCACACCTTACAAGGACATACCTCTGGTATTTATAGCATGGTGTATTCGCCGAGCGGCCAGCAGATTGCCTCGGCGAGTGAGGATGAGACGGTACGGCTGTGGGATGTAGTGTCGGGACAGTGTTTGGCGGTGATTCGAGATTTCAATGGAGAGGTCGCCAGCCTTGCGTGGAAGGTGACTCCCAACGGCTTGTACTTAGTAGCGGGTGGCAGAGATACATCAGTTCGTGTATGGCAAGTGATAGAAACAGAAGGTGACTGTCAGGCGCGCTTTTGCTGGAGTTCAACGCACGCCGCACTTAACGTGAAAGATGCCTCTATCTGGGAAGTGCAAGGCTTAAGCCCGGTCAATACACGACTCTTGGAGCAACGCGGGGCAGTGGGTCTGCCCTTTCATGTAGCATGATGGGATAAAAAAGCGATCAGCCACGTTTTTTAGTGAGAAGTGACCTTCTAAGAAATAGGCTCTGTTTCAAACCTAAAAACCTCCTCTCCCAGCGTGTCGTTCAGATACCTCAACCGCGCTTGGAGCGGTTGGATCTCCAATTCAAAAAAAGCGTTTCTGGCTTTCTCTACATCTCCAAACCCTCCTGCATTGCTGGGCACGATGCCGAGCAATGCAGGAGGTACACGGTGTGCGGCCAACAGATCATCTTGGGTGATATTTTTAATATTAAAGAATTCATCCCGGGCATGCACTTCAGATACCGGAATCAATTGAATTCCATCTTTCTTGCCATTGGGCGCATACATAAACAGGTTTCTAAAGTTGCCTGGGCCTGAGGGTAAGCGCTCGACGCGCCCACGTAGACGCTGAAGCTTAAGTTGTGAAGCTGGTGTTTCTGATGAGGCAGAGGGTCGAGCGCTTACGCTCGAACCAGCGATCGTAGGCGGTGCACTGCAGATAATCGAGCAGATCTATTCCCTTTAGTACCGGCGTGGGCTCACCAAACGTAAACAGGTCCATCTAATAAAACTTCAAAAATCCACCGGTACAGCCATTCAAGCCTTCAAGCGGTGCGTTATCCAATGCATGTAAACACGCCCATGCTAAATCTGCATGGCCAATTTCTTTATTGCGTGCGGCGGTATAGATGACTTGTCGCTGACCAGGCGTTAAGGTTTCTCGAATCGCCATTGAGCGCTATCTCCTTGCCGCTTAAACACAAGTCAATTGCCTGTTCCAGTGCTTCATCCTGATCCAATTCAATAGCCATTGGTGTTTTCTAAAGCTTTTAGAACAATATCGTCTGCCGTCTCTTCTAGTCCGCATAATTTCATTTTCTTCTCCTGATATCGATTAATACGCACTGAATGCTTTTGACTTCTGCATTTCAGGATGAAAAGCTTATCGGCTTTAGATAATGCAGCGCATCTTGAATAACTCTGCTCCACACTACATCCCACAGCTGCAGAGCTCCAGCAAAAAATACCTCCGCAGATTGATCTCAAGCGCTATTTACGAAGCAGCAGAGAACGTAAATTTATAGGGATAAATCTTATTCGATCTGTAATTCGATCCAATAACTTATCCAATCAGACAGGGCCTAAAGTTCTTAAATGTTAGTTTTTTAAACGAGGCGAGCATGTCGGAATATGAGCAATTGGAGCATGAAGACAAGAAGTCTTTAGCACTTTTTCGCATATTAGATGTGTTTGAAGTCGCCGCGCTATTGCGTGCGCATCCAGAAACTATTCGTGTGAAAGCGAGGACAGGAGAAATCCCAGCCCGCAAAATAGGAAAGAGTTGGATTTTTTCAATAGTTGCATTGCAGCATTATCTTGAAGGAAAATGGCCCTCGCGAGTTGTGCAGGGCGACACAACGAATGGAGGTGAAATATGTCGCTCTACAAACGTAACCGCAGTCCCTATTGGTATTACAAGCTATACCCACCAGGAGGTGGAAAAGCACTACAGGGAAGCACTGGCACCGAGGACAAAGCTAAAGCACGGGAATTCTGTGATCGGCTAAAAACAAAATTGTGGGATCAGGCTAAGCTGGGTCATAAGCCATGCCATCTTTGGGAGCATGCCGTTATACGATATGTGGCGCAACGGCAGGAGCTTGCTAGTTTAGGGGAGATCAAAGGTCGCCTACGCTGGCTGAATAATTGGCTTAAAGGAAAAGAACTCAGCAGTATCAACGCTGAGTTGATCAATAAAATGATCGATGCCAAATTGAAGGAACCGGTAGGATGCCGATTGAAGCGAGATGGCACGCTGACCAAAGGTCGTCCAGTTCGCCTAGCAACGGTTAATCGTCTATTCCAGGTATTGGCTGGCGTTTTACAATTGGCTGTTGACCTAGAATGGTTAAATCGCGCGCCCAAAACCTCATTTTTTTCTGAACCCAAAGAACGTATTCGTTTTCTTACTCAGGATGAAGCGAAACGCTTATTGTCTAATTTGCCTTTGCATTTAGCCGATATGGCGCAATTCACGCTTGAGACTGGTTTGCGGCGTAGTAATGTAACGGGGCTGGAATGGTCACAAATTGATCTTGAAAAGCGCATGGCCTGGATTCATACGGACCAAGCCAAAGCTTCTAAAGCGATCGCTGTGCCTCTTTCTGATACTGCTATTGCCATTTTGGAACGCCGGCTTGCAATAAAGCAGGTACTTGAAAAAAAGGGTGTGTGGAAAGCGGATATAAAACTTTTGTTTTTGTTTATAAGGGGAAGGGCATTAAGCAAACCTCTACCAAAGCTCGGTATAAAGCCGTAAAAGCTTCTGGTTTAAAAAATTTCCGCTGGCATGATTTGCGGCATGCCTGGGCAAGTTTGCACACGCAGGGAGGAACGCCTGATCGCGTGTTGAAAAAGCTTGGCGCGTGGCTAACGATTCAGATGGCGCACCGTTACGCGCATTTAAATGCGGAGCACTTGGTGCTGTGGGTGCGATCCCATACTTAGGTGTATTTTAGCTACACTGCTTTATTTTTGAAAAACTACTTCGGGCTGGAACCATTATATTTATTGGTGGGTCGTGTAGGATTCGAACCTACGACCAATGGATTAAAAGTCCAGTGCTCTACCAACTGAGCTAACGACCCGTTCCAGCGAAAGCGCGAGATTGTAATGGGAAATGCAAACGATTGGAAGCCGTATTGCTTTATTTTTATGAAATAAGTGAATTATTTTGTGTCGGAAGGGGAAATTTTGCCTTGTTAGGGCGCTTTGGCTGCTTTTGCTGGTTTGATCTTGCTTTAATGTCTATCAACCCAACGCAAAGCCGCAATTCCCAATGCGAGGTAGAGTAAGCCAGGCATGGCGGTTACTAGGGGGGCAGGCCAGGTTTTGAGGGTGCCGATGTGGGAGAACAGGGTGTTTACTAATTGGAAGCTCATGCCTAGCATGATGCCGCCGAAGACTTTGATGCCTACTACGCCTGCCCGGGTATGTAGATAAGCAAAGGGGAGGGAGAGGGTGAGCATGACGAAGATGGCAAAGGGGTAAGCAAATTTACGCCATAGCGCGATGTCGTAGCGTTGGGTGTCTTGGTGGTTTTCTTTTAGGTGGTGGATATAGGAAAACAGGTTTTGAATAGACATTTGTTCTGGTGCTACTAGCAAAACGGACAGAATTTGTGGGGTGATTTGGGAGCGTAGTAGGTATTCTGATCGTTTAATTTGTTTGGATTGATAGGTTTGCGCCAGGGTATCTCGTGCGGCCTTACTGGTTGCTGATGTAGCGGTTTTGATAACGGGGTCGGTTATGTCGGCTAGGTGGGTGCTGGTGACGTTTCTGAGTTGCCAGTGGTCTGGGGGAGCAAAGAGCCCGCTTTCGGCTAGATGGAGGTTGATAAGCCGAAAGGTGGAGTCAAATTCATAGATGCGTACGCGTTCTATGCTGCCGTCTGGTTTGAGTTCGCCTACATTCACAAAGCGCATGATGGATTGCGATGTGGGTTTAGTGGAGGAAGGAGAGCGGCGCGTGGAGGGAGTTGGTGTTGGCGCGCTCAGTGTTTCTTGTTTTTCAAGCTCCAAGGTGTCTTTGACCCATACGCCAGATCGGAAGTTGGAGGATACCGCTGAACCTAGTGCGTCGAGTTTTATGCGCTCGGAGAGTTGGTCTGCATAGGGGGCAACCATCTCTCCTATAAAAAAGATCATAGCAACGATGGGCAGGCCGATTTTCATTAAGGTGCGTAGTGCTTGTCCAATGGATAAGCTAGAGACGCGGAAAATCGTATATTCAGAGTTTGCTGCTAGCGTAGCAAAAACATAAATAGCGCTAATGAGCGCAGCGATGGGGGTTATTTCATAAAAGCGAGAGGGGATATGTAAGGCCACTCGTATGAGTGCATAGACGAGTCGATAATTTCCCCGTCCTACTGAATCTAGTTCATTGAGCAGGTCGAAGAAAAAAAAGAGCCCTGTAAAAGCAAGGAGTATAAAGGCAAATGCTTGGTATATTTGCCGGGCTAGATAGCGTTCGTAGAGAAGCATGGATTAGTGCTCCTTACTGGGGTTATTCAAAGTGGCGCGCCCACCTAAGAAGTAACTCTTAAGCAGGGTGCTAAAACGTTGGTGCTGCGTGCGTAAGATAAAGAAGATGGCTGTTCCTACAGCTACCGCAGCGTGTAGTACCCACACTCCTATGCCGAAAGAAAGTTTTTTTTGTTCAATCCAAGCTTGCATCACATTGAGCATATTGGAGTAGGTGAGATAGATTAGTACGGCCATAATCAAATTTAAAACGCGCCCACGGTATGGGTTTTGGTAGGCCAGAGGAATGGCGAGAAGTATCAAATTAAGAGCGGCTAGGGGTAAGCCTGCTCTCCAGGCAAGTTCCGCTAAGTTTATAACGGTTGGATTTTTTATGAGATCCAGCGTCGATAAGCTGGTGGTAAGCGGCGCTGTTGCGCGTTGTGGGTTTTCTATACGTAAGCCATAGCGCTCAAATTCCATAATGCGGTAGTCGGGTTGCCCGGGCGAGCCATCATAGCGGCGGCCACTTTCGAGAATAACGAAGCGTTCTCCATCCGGTTGTGTTTCTATTTGGCCTTGGCTGGATACGACCACGCTCACTTTTTGTTGTTGCGTATTGGCAACAAAAACATTGCGCACGTGAGTGGCATTGGCAGAGAGGCTTTCTATAAAAAAGACATGGTGATTGGAAGGGGATTCGCGGAATTGTCCTGGGGAAATTAATGCAATTTCATCGCGCTGTGCAAAACGTTCGCGTAATTGCATGGTTTTTTGATGCGACCATGGCCATCCTACAAAGGAAAAAAAGGCAATCAATACGATAAGCGGGGCGCAAAAGAGCAGGATAGGCCGAATAAAATCGGCCAGGCTCACCCCCGCAGACATCCACACCACCATTTCAGAGTCTCGAAACCAACGGGTAAGGACGACTAAAACGGATACAAAAAGCGTAACCGTCAGCATCACAGCACAATAGCCGGTCATGACTAGGCCAATCATCATCAGCATGTCGCGCGGGTCTATATCACCTGAAGCAGCTAATCCTACAATGCGAATCATCATGCTCGCGAGCAGGGCGGTGGCTAGTACAAGAAATACTGCACCTGCGGTATAAGCGAGCTCGCGCTGCAGTGAACGTTCAAAAATCATAAGTAGACAGGTATGAGGGCAGAGATGTGCTGAAAAATAGGCAAGAAACGACCCGAAAGAGATACATTATGCGTTTCGCAGTACAAGTACGATCTAAAAATCGCGGATAATTACGCTTTTGTTTTTCAGGCTCTTGGCAAGGGGTAAAAAGGAATGGAATTTAGCATAAAAGTGCATGATTGGAGCCAGGCTTCTACAGGGTTAAGTGAAGCTAAAACTGCAAGTAAAGCGAGTGTGCATGATTGTTTAGTAGTAGGGGTATTTTCAAAGGCATCTGGCAACGCTGCAAACGGAGCGACTAGCGCAGTTGCAAAAAAAGCCTCTGTGAGTGGAGCTACAAAAGCATTGCAAGAACCTCTTTTTGGTGCTGCAGCCTATGTAGATCAGCATACACAAGGGTTTATTACTCGCCTGATTGAAGAAGGTGATTTTAGTGGTGCGCTTCAAACTACCTTAATGTTGCATAGTGTTTCTGATGTCTTCGCTAAACGTGTTTTGCTGGTCGGTTGTGGAGCCAAAGAGACCTATAGTGCTACTGCGCATGCTAAAGCAGCAGGTGCCGCGTGGAAAACTTTATTTGCAACGCAAATTGACGATGTGCTCTGGGCTTTGCCTGCTTTTACCTTACCAAGCGTGGAGGCAAAAGACGATGAGACAGAAGCAAAAATGGCACAGGCAGTGCGTGCTGTAGTGAAAAGCGCCTTTGCACAGGCTTATCAATTTAATCAGATGAAAAGCCAACCAGAACCGGCTTTGCATCTTCCAGCAAAAATTACTTTAGCATTAGATGAAAATGCAGCAGCGCTTAAGACTTCCTTTGCAAAAATAGCGCAGCAAGCGGTAGAGCAAAGTATGGCAGAAGCAGAAGGAATACGTTTTGCACGCGATCTCGCTAACCTTCCTGGCAATGTATGTACACCGACTTATCTAGCCGAGGCTGCCAAGGAATTGGCTTCGGAATTTGACTTAAAACTGGAAGTGCTCAGTCAAAAGCAAATCGAAGCGCTTAGGATGGGCTCTTTTCTATCAGTGGCAAAAGGGTCTGTTGAACCTCCTAAATTTATTGTTATTCGCCATCTCGGCGCAGCAGAGAAAGACGCTCCCATCGTGCTGGTAGGCAAAGGAATTACCTTTGATTCCGGCGGCATTTCGCTCAAGCCGGGTGAGGCGATGGATGAAATGAAGTACGACATGTGCGGAGCAGCCTCAGTACTCGGCACCTTGCGCGCAGTTGCACGCATGAAGCTTAAGCTCAATGTGATTGGTGTTATTCCCACTTGCGAAAATATGCCTAGCAGCAAAGCAAGCAAGCCTGGTGATATTGTTAAAAGTATGTCAGGGCAAACGATTGAAGTGCTCAATACTGATGCAGAAGGGCGCCTTATTTTGTGTGATGCGTTAACGTATGTAGAGCGCTTAAAGCCTGCAGCTGTTATTGATATTGCTACGCTTACAGGTGCTTGCGTCATTGCACTGGGGAATCATCACAGTGGTCTGTTCGCTAGAGAGGAAGATAACGACTTGGCGCAAGCGCTTATTTTGGCTGGACAAGAAGCGGCCGATTCCGTTTGGCGCATGCCATTGGATGAAGAGTACCAAGAGCAATTGAAATCCAATTTCGCTGACATGGCGAATATTGGCGGACGCCCAGCCGGAAGCGTAACGGCTGCTTGTTTCCTAGCTCGCTTTACCAAAGCCTACCCTTGGGCGCATCTCGATATTGCAGGTACAGCTTGGAAGGGCGGTAAAGAAAAAGGTGCAACAGGTAGGCCTGTTGGACTTTTGACGCAATTTTTGGTGCAGAAAGCAGCGAGTTGATGGATAGAAAAACGGCTACATAAATACCCAAAAATAGTAAAAAAACCCCCAATAAATTTGGACTAGTAAAGTCCAAATTTATTGGGGGTTTTTTTAGAGCATTTTAGTGAGGCGCTAGGAACGAACGGACACGTCTAACCCTCTGCCACCCTGTTTCTTCAACGCGCCTTGCGTACGCCAGGCCGATTACTACTTAGCCGCTACAATTTTCTAAAAACCGAATTTATCTTATGTAAAGTTTGTATTTATAGCAATCTGCGGGGGGCATTTTTTCAGGCCCCGCCAACAGCTGAGTCAATCTTCATCTTCAGATAATTCATCTTCCTCAGAAAAAACCGCCGATTCTGATTCATCTTCTTCCAGAAAAAAATCATCATCAATAGGTTCATCTTTATTTTTTAATCCTGCCTGGAATTCTTGCGTCCAATCAAGTTCTTGATTTTCTTGCACTGGTGGATTGTCAGTCTGTATTTCTGCCTGAGCATTATTGATGGTTAAATTACAAGAAATTTCTAACTCTGCTCCCTGATTTGATCCAAGTACTCGGTTTGTATCCGATTCATTAGTAATTTCTAGGGAAAATGCAGCGGCATTTATTGAAGTTGATTCTTGAACATAAATAATCTCAGGGTTTCTTCTCACTGTTTCAAAAGCTTCAACCACAATATTTATCTTTTCTATTGGCATAGATTCTGTGTGCTTTAAACCATTTTTCGTATAAAAGTACAGTCTATCGTCATGACTATAAAGGAACATAATCTGCTTACCACTTTGCAAAAACAAAGCCTTGGCATAAAGAATTTGTATTTGTGTAGATGTCAGGCTCGAAAACATAGAATAAATTTGGTCAATATGCAGATCTAAAATTCCAACTGCTGCATCCCTGACACTCTTGTCTCTATCTGTCAACTTGGTAATCAAAGCCTGGATTACATTAGTGGACAGCGTTTTCTGCTTAACTAATATCTTGATGATCATTTCCTTGATACTCTTATCTTCATCCTCTAACATCGTAATAAAGGTGGCGATTGCGTCAGCAGGCAGCAATTCCTCTTCCTTTAACGCCCTTATGGCCTCAGACCTGACATTCGAATCTTGATCCTTTAAAGCATCGATTAATGCCCGCACGGCGGCTTCGGACAACGTGCTCTGGCCTCCTAACGCATGGACTGCCGCAGACCTGACGTTCGAATTTTGATCCTTTAATGGGCCGATCAATGCCCGCACGGCGGCTTCGGACAACACGCTTTGACCTCTTAACACATGGACTGCCGCATCCCTGACATTCGAATGTGGATCCTTTAAAGCGTCGATCAAGGCCAGCACAATGGCTTCGGACAATGTGCTCTGGCCTCCTAACGTAAGGACTGCCTTAGATCTGACGTTCGAATTTTGATCCTTTAAAGCGTCGATCAAGGCCAGCACAATGGCTTCGGACAATGTGCTTTGACCTCCTAATGCGCTGGCTGCCGCATACCTGACATCCGAATCTTGATCTTGATCCTTTAAAGCGCTGATCAAGGCCAGCACGACGGCTTCAGATAAGGTGCTCTGGCCTCCTAATGCATGGGCTACTGCAGACCTGACATCCGAATCTCGATCCTTTAAAGCGTCGACCAAGGGCAGCATAATGGCTTCGGACAATGTGCTCTGGCCTCCTAACGCATGGACTGCCGCAGACCTGATGATCGAATGTGGATCCTTTAAAGCGCCGATCAAGGCCAGCACAATTGCTTCGGACAATGTGCTTTGGTCTTTTAATGCGCTGGCTGCCGCATACCTGACATTCGAATTTTGATCCTTTAAAGCGTCGATCAAGGCCAGCACAATGGCTTCAGACAACCTCCCCTGGCTTCTTAACGCCCTAACTACCGCAGACCTGACATACTCATCCTGATCATTTAAAGCGTCGACCAATGCCAGCACGGCAGTGTCGGACAACGTGCTTTGGCCTATTAATGCGCTGGCTGCCGCATACCTGACATACCAATTTTGATCATTTAATGCGTTGATCAAGGCCAGGATAACGGTGTCGGACAACGTGCTCTGGCCTCTTAACGCATGGACTGCTGCAGACCTGACATCCTCATCTTGATCCTTTAATGTGCCGATCAATGCTCGCACGGCGGCTCCGGACAACACGCTCTGACCGCTTAACACATGGACTACCGCATCCCTGACATTCGAATGTGGATCCTTTAAAGCGTCGATCAAGGCCAGCACAATGGCTTCGGACAATGTGCTTTGGCCTACTAATGCCCTGGCTGCCGCATACCTGGCATTCGAATTTTGATCCTTTAAAGCGGCGATCAAGGCCAGGATAACGGCTTCAGACAACGTGCCTTGGCTTCTTAACGCCCTAACTGCCGCAGACCTGACATACTCATCCTGATCATTTAAAGCGTCGATCAATGCCAGCACGGCAGCGTCAGACAACGTGCTTTGGCCTACTAATGCGCTGGCTGCCGCATCCCTGACATTCGAATCTTGGTCCTTTAAAGCATCGATCAAGGCCAGCACGACGGCTTCAGACAACGTGCCTTGGCTCCTTAACGCCCTAACTACCGCCTCCCTGCCATACCAATTTTGATCATTTAATGCGTTGATCAAGGCCAGGATAACGGTGTCGGACAACGTGCTCTGGCCTCTTAACGCACTGTCTACCGCAGACCTGACATACTTATCCTGATCCTTTAAAGCGCTGATCAATGCCAGCACGATAGTTTCGGACAATGTGCTCTGGCCTTCTAACCCATGGGCTGCCGCATACCTAACATCCGAATTTTGATCCTTTAAAGCGCCGATTAAGGCCAGCACGACGGCTTCGGATAACGTGCTCTGGCCTCCTAACACATGGGCTGCTGCAGACCTGACATCCGAATCTTGATCCTTTAAAGCGCCGATCAATGCCAGCACGACTACTTCGGACAATGTGCTCTGGCCTCCTAACGTACGGACTGCCGCAGATCTGACATCCTTATCATTATCCTCACTAGCATCGATCAAGGCCTGCAGTGCATTAGCGGGCAGTACTTTCTGCTCATATAATATGCTGGCGGCAGTTTTCCTGAACTCCCAGCTTCCACCTTTTAATGCAATATCGATCAGAGCCAGGATTGCATTAACAGATAAATTTGGACGTACTCTCAATATTCTAATAATCTCATCTTTATCCTTATCGGAGCTCAGACTTGTAATAAGTAAGTGCTCTGGGAAAAGCCTGTGACGACCTAATTGACTTTGGCCAATTAGTTTTATTTCAAGCTCAAAATACTGTTTTAGTCTTGTTTCCAGCGTTTCAACTATCTCATATTTTTCCTTTAATTCAGGACGCGCTTCATTCAGGCATCCCACCATCACCTGCTGATGGCGTATCCCGATCAAGTCTTGTGGGGATTGATTCAATACATTAAAGAAATTTTCTAGTGCCGCGCCTTTGAGCAAACCAGCCACCATCCACCAGACAATCTCATAACGGGGATGATATTTATGCGTGGCGATAAACATTTCCACGTCATGTCGCATCGGCATGACGTCTAAATTCTTTTGCACACCATAGGTATAAATAGAGGTCCTTTCCACATTGGTATATGCTTGTAGATGCTTGACCAAAAACTTCGCTGCAAAAAACTCCTGAAATGTTAAATGCAGGAAATGATAGTGACGCTCAGATTCAAGCCGATCAATATCCGCCGTATGTAAATACGATGTCTTCTTCAGGTTTGTGGTGAAATTAAAAGGTAATTTCCCCCCTGTTTGAGACCTCTCATTCAGCTCTTTTCTACGCTGACTCAGCTCTTCTAGGCTAAATTCAATTTTCTCCGCCTCTAATCCCTTAAACGCTAAATAGCCTAAATAGTGGATTTCGGCCGTCATTAATTCTTCCAGATCCGATTTTGTCAAACTTTCAATGACTTCGACCCCTAATACCGTTCCTTCCTCTTTCTTCTCTAAACGCACGCTGTCTTTGCGCCATAATTTATCCACCATCGCCTCGTACAGCATGGCCATCGTCACTGCTTTATTCTGAGGGAGCTTATCCCAGCTATAACATAGTGCATCCAGTTGAATTGGGATATTAACCAGTCCCTGAATCAACGGCGTACTATGGATGAACTGCTGAATTTCTGCCTGGTTCGATGCAGGCACATATTTTTCAATATAGGCCTGTACATTGTCCGGACTAAAGCCGACCGTTTCCAACTCCAAATCCAGCTGACCTAACAGTTTGGTATCGACCCCCGCAGGTCGGGATGTAATCACCACATGCGTCTGATTGAGCAACATCTGTAAAAAATCGTTTAAAGGCCCGCCTTCATTGAGTTCCCCGACTACTTCATCCAAGCCATCTAAGATAAACAGAACTTTGTCCTTATGCGCGTGAAAAACCTTTGATAACGCTTGGGCTTCGCTGCTTTCTTGATTTATAAAATACTTCGTGCATAGCAAGTCGTCTAAACGTTTAGGAGCATGTGTCTTGAGATGTCGTAAGGGCACCCACAACACGCTCTCAAACTGTTCCTGCCAAAGTCCATTTTGATGGTATTCATAGACCAATTTCTTACATAAGGTGGTTTTGCCAATTCCCGCCCTACCTTGAATTAAAATCCGTTTGGGGATACCTTCTGAACCATCGCGTAATTTTTGCTTCTCAAAAAGTTTCTCTAACGCAATCAGCTTGTTTGGGTTGGTTGCCTCAAGCCGTTGCCGCTCACTGCTGGGCAGGCGTTCGAAAGTTACTGCTTGCTTTTTCAGCTCGTCCTTGTCTTTTTTTTGTTGGGCCTGACTTTCTACAATCGCCAGATTGATGTAGCAATCGGCAAGCGATTCTTGGGAGCCTGATACCCGCTGAATCGACAGATTCATGCCTTGATAATGCTTGTATAGCGCTTTGCGTAAATCTATTGAGGAAAGGTTGGGGGAAGAAAACTGATGTACTCGCTGCACTGTGGTGGCTAATTTACGATGTAGCTCTGTCTCTATCTCACCGAAAATATCATCTAATCGCTGAGCAAAATCATGCGCGTT
Organism: Mycoavidus cysteinexigens; assembly: GCA_031963045.1. GTDB lineage: Bacteria > Pseudomonadota > Gammaproteobacteria > Burkholderiales > Burkholderiaceae > JASSUD01. The sequence goes on along the minus strand of JASSUK010000015.1, from coordinate 47,662 downwards.
AGGTGGGGACTGTGTATCCTTTAAATCAAAAATAAAATTACTATACCCATTCCAAAACTTGTCAAAAAGCATTCGTGCTTCATAGTTACGCGTCAACAGCCGCTCGATCAACTTGAACAGCGCCCAATGTCGACCTTGATTGGGATAAATTTCTTTGCCCTGCTGGGCTTGTTCTTCAAATCGAGGAATATCTTCAATGCGTACTGTCGTTGTTTCGATAAAAGACTTAAGACATTGTCCATAGCCGTCCTGAGTTAAAGAGACAGGGATAATGCCATGCTGATTGCCCAACTTATTGATGCGAATCTGTAAGAAAGCGATTTCCGTTAAGACGTGATGGAACCCAGCTCGATACGGCTCTTTTTGTGAAAATTCTTTGACCACTTCGCGCATTGCTTGATCGTTCCGTTGCTCATAAGCGCGGTGGTAAGCTTCTTCTAATTTGTTACGATAGGCTTCATAGTATTGTCCGTTTTCTCCCCATTGCTTGAGATAATTTGCCAATACCTCGGAGCAGCACACAATGACTTTGTTGACGGGCTGGCTATGGCCCAACTCAGTTGGCAATAAACAGAGTTGGTTGGTCAACACATCCTCTATCTTTCCATCATCAGTAGGCGTGCTAAAACACGGCTGACCCGTTGGCGTTTGATCGGAATACAGGTTGAGTTTAAGCGTTGATAATTTTTCGATAAAATATTTTGACGTATGTGCATTAGCCTGGCCTTGTTGAGGATTGTCATGCGCATACACGAGAAAAAGGCTAGGCGCTTCCTTCGATATATCTAAGCGCTCTAGCGTAAGTAGTGTTTTCGTAAATAGATAATCCACCAGCGTGCTTTTTTCCTGGACCGACGAAGCCGTTGGCAGTTCCTGAGCAGCCCTTGAGGCAGACGGAACAACTGATGCAACTGATTCAGACGAGGACCGTTTCTCGAAAAAAGAAGGCTGAGTAGCGCTAGATAAAGCTTGTGCTGCATCCTGTGCCCTTTGGACAGATAGAGGCTGCTGTGTGGGCACATCATTGCCATTGACCGGATTCAATTGATTTGGGGAGGGAGAAGTGGGACTTTGTTCCCCAGAGTGGACCGTTGTATCTGGCTCTTGAAGCCCACTTAAAAAAGTAAAGTATTCCTGACGTATCGTATCGAAATTTATTTTTGCTCTTTGATCACCACGATTTCTTTCATGTTCAGTTTTAGCTTGCGCAACCGCATTTTGGTACCATTTTTTGGCTTCTTCTGTATTTTCTGTCGCTTCATACGCTTGCGCCTGGAATAACAGATATTGCGAGGAGATGGCTGGCGATGACGGACGTAAGCTGAACAATTATTTCTCCTAACTATTCGTGGGTTTATATAGAAAGACCCCGGTTTGTAAAGTAACTTTTCAATGATATTTTTATGTATACAGATAAATCTTATAATGCATATAAATCATGGTATGGAGCTCTTAAATCTTTACAAGATTATTCTTATTTAATAGTGGTTACATCTTATGCCTGAACTGCTGCTTGTTTCTTCCGAACGCCCGGCAGGCCGCCTACTATGCTTTCAAGAACAATGCCCGGTCTGTGGCTGCACGGTAAGCGTTTAGCTGCTCCACATTTATGTTGTAAATAAAATTTGTTGGCAACGGCTCAACGCCAGGAGGAATGCTTAATGATGACGTAGAGGTAATGATAGGTGCGCCGTAAGCACACAAAATTGAAGACCTATATAAGCGTAGTAAGCGGCCTAGCAGTCGCAAGGCGCATTGAAGAAACAGAAGGCAATGCCCAGCAAATTCACCTTGCAGCTGCCGAGCATCCGCCAAGCAAACGAGAAATAGCAAGAGGCAAAAAGACTCTCATTGCCGGTGGCGCTTGCCAGGTTAAGGTAGAGATCATTTAGCGTTTACCTTGATGAACCCTAAAACTTTTTTTCTGGTGGACTGATGACCAGTACAGGCCGACGGGTCGCCTGCTGCAGTCACTGGGATATGTGTTTGGAATCCGCCTTTTTGCAGGTGATCAGCCATTTGGCGAATAGCCTCATTAATACGTGCCAATGCCTGCTCGCGCGGCAGAGCATAGTCTGGAAAAACCAGATCAAGATCTACTGATAAGCGTGGCATATCACGTATAAAGAGATTAATCGCAGTGCCACCTGTGTTAATAAGCGTGCGGTGTCGAGATAAGTTGTGAGCACCAGTAATCTATCTGCTGATTTAGATACCCAATGTCGCTAGGTCTTCTGAAGTAACGGTGTTCCAGGGAGCAGCCGTGTGTAAAGTAAATTTCCTTTCCTCAATCGTAGTCATACTACGACTAATACTATTTTTCAAAAAAAGATCAAGTAGGGCGCTATCTAGCCAGAAAAATTACTATTTCGCTACCGTCTCAGACACCAGCGTCAAGCCGGAATAATCCAGTTCGCTGAAAAGAGGGAGTAAATACAGGAAGAAAAATTACCAGAGAGCAGTTTTAACTGAGGTCATTTGCACCGCTGAATTTATAGAATGGCGTATCAGTTTTAAATCGCTGTTTACAACGACGCCTCATAATGTAAGTATGCGTACACTAAGCTATGAAACACTCCACACCCACTTGCAACCCGGTCACGTTTACCGGCGCAGCACCATATTGCCTTTTTCTACAGGGGTTGATTGTGATTTAATTATTCTCACGGAAAAGGGTCTAGTAGAAAAAGTGGGGCCTGGGCTTTATTACAGACCGACTGTGAGTCGTTTTGGCACACTGCCACCTAAAGAAGAAGACTTGGTGAGCTGTTTTTTGCAAGGCGATCCTTTCTTGTTGTATTCCTGGAATGAATACAATGCTTTAGGGCTAGGGTTAACGCAACTCTATAACCTTGGGTAGTCTATAACCGTAAAAGGCACGGCCTGCTTGAACTCAATGGCCGGAAATTTGATTTCCGACGTCCTGCACGGGGCTTTCCCACACATCTCACCCCTGAATTTTTATTGGTAGATCTCGTGAATAATTTAGCGGGATTGGCCGAGGAAACAGGGTTTGTAAAACCTCAAATTCAAAAAAAACTCGCCCGATTTGATCGCAATCAGCTTCTTCAAAATGCACGATCCTATGGAAAAATTGGAACTTGCCGCTTTTTTGAGAAAATTCTTCAGTGAGCGCACTTTTCCTTCATCAGTTAAGTCAGTGCGCATAAATAACTCTTCATCATCAGATATCGCGCTTGGTGCTGCATGCCCCTTCCTATCTAAATATCCTAAAAAATTACCTCGCAAAATAAAAGATCTTTATTTTTATCATCCAAAAGTGCTTTGAACTGATTCCAACGATGCAAGTAAAGAATATTTCTATCAGAAAAATTGTTCCGATGAAGAGTTATTCTCTATACATCAGCTAAACAGCCACCTATTTATTAAATAAGGTATTTGCCTTATTTTAAAATCATTCTTTATTATTTTATCTTAATGATCCTAGTGCTGGCGCAAAGTGCGCTGTAGCTAGAACTAATACAACAAACAAAGAACATGACATTATGCTGACCCCTATGGCAAGTAACACTAATACCGGAGGTGCCTCAAGCTCTTCTAGCAAAAATACAGCACAGCATTTATACCAACGTCCTAAAGAAACGGATCAAATTCTTGCTCTAGAAGAATATGAGCTTGGTTCTGCTGGTTCAGAGGGAATTCCTAGAGCGCATGAAACTGTAGTCTCTAAGCCAAATGAAGGCCCTACTTCGTCAAATACTGAGCAAGAGAAAAAGGACAGCAATGAAATTAGCTTGGAAGAAGAGCTGCATCAAGAGCTATGGAAATCGTTTTCTAATTTTCTACTGATCGAAAATAGGGTCCATAATCCGTCTAGGTTCAAGAAAAAAATTCTTTCTAAAGAGAGAGAACAAGAACAAGAACAAAATCAAAGACAAACAGAATTTCTGCATATTCAAAAAAGGCTCAGTGAAGCGTGGGACAAACTCAGCGAGTTGAGTAGCGCGAATCAAAGAGCAGAATCCACTATAAATCTGAAAGCGAGAGGAAAAGCATCTTCTGAAGAAGAGTTAGAAGAAGAATCAGAGCCACAACCAACAGCAGAATCCTCTACAGATCTGAAAGGAAAAGGAAGAGCATCTTCTGAGGAAGAGCTAGAAGAAGAATCAGAGCTGCAACCAAGAGCAGAGTCCTCTACAGATCCGGAAAGGAAAGAAAAAGTACCTTCTGAAGAAGCGTTGAAGATAGTAGAGCAGAAAATAAATTCTCAAAAAGAACTAGAAAAAAAATTACAAAAAGAATTAGAAGAGTTAGAGCAGCAACTCATAGGCTTGAAAAATGCTAATGGAAATATACTAAAGTTTCTAACCGTTATCGACGCTGATCTTAAAGGAAAAGCCCTCTATGATTTTAGCTGGCTTAGGCTTGAATGGGTGACAGGCCTTACACCTCCAATAGTTAATATTCCATCGATCATCGCTAACATTATACTAAGAAGCCCATTTGTTGGTTGGTGTATAGCTTTGGGAACAAATTTAATAACATGGGGGATTAATGATGTATTTAATACTATCATCGACAAGCTGAACCAGTATCAAACTGATGATTTAAAATTCTTAAAAGAAGAAGTTTTCCCAGCAATGTTGTTATGTATTGTGGACCAAAGGATTAGTGATTTTGAGCAAGAGGTTAGTAATTTTAAGAAAATGGTTAGCAATCTTGAGAAAAGGATTGAAGAAATGAGTAGTCAAATTATCATTAAAACACAGCGAGAGTTAGTTCAAGCACAACGAGATTTAGTTCAAACACAACGAGATTTAGTTCAAGCACAACAAGAGTTAGTTCAAGCACATCAAACACTCGCTGAAAAAGAAGAAAAACTTGAGCAAACATTTTCTAAAAATCAAACAGAGCTTCTTGAAAGAGACACAAAACATGAAGCAGAGCTTCTTGCAAGAGACTTAAAACATGAAACAGAGCTTCTTGCAAGAGACACAAAACATGAAACAGAGCTTCTTGCAAGAGACACAAAACATGAAACAGATATTACGGAGCTTAAGGTTCAGATGAATAAAAGAATGGATGAGGTTTTAGTTGCAATAAATAACAGAGGATAGGACGCACTTGCTGACGCATGCCAACCGTTTATTAAGCCATCAAGATGCGCCGCGAAGCGGAGCGCCGAGCAAGCTTTCAGAGGAGATGTTGAAAGAATTAAAGCGTTTGGCCACAGCAGAAGCGCTCAATGCTCAAGAATTGCTCAGTCGTTTACAAGAGAAGTTTGCAATTCAGATTCATTTGAGCAGGCTAAAGCGAGCTTGCCAGAGGCTCGGATTGGTGTGGAAATGCTTGCCTTTAAAGCACGAGACCCAGAAACGCTCGAAAAAGACATCAATTACGTGCTGAATCATTTTGGATCCATTTATAGATTTAATTGTGCGTGATGACTTATCTAGTTGACCTGGAAAAAGTGTAGACATGGCTTAGAAGACGTGAACCTTGGAATAAACCCCTAAGTAGTGAGGCGCTAGGAACGAACGGATACGTCTAACTTCTAAGCTAATTCTTTCCAGTAGTTTTACGTATAGCTTATTTTCATCTATATCTTACAATCCATCTTTTTTAATATGGATTTAATACTACATTTTTTACAAATAAATCCGATAAATAAGAAAATAAGGATCCTTAATGCTAAATATTCCGACGCATTCTTCAAAAACATCCTCCTTTTCTTCTGCCCCAGATAACTCTGTACAAGAGAATGTGGCGCAAGCGCGCGCCCTCAACGAAGTAAATCCTGAGCAAGCCCAAGACTGTGGGCATGCTGATCTGGCACTAGAATTAAACAGTGCTTCGGTTATCTCCGAGCCTAAATTTTCTTTGGGACAGCGCTCACTTCACTCAACCCATTACGTTCCTAGCGCGCAGTCTGCACCTTTACTCAACCTTATCAAAGCTCAGCCTAATACCCTGATCGAAGTCGTTGGCCCACCGAGAGTGGGTAAAACCACGTTGCTTCAACGTTTAATTGATCCGCACCGTGATTGCTTCGCGCAATATGATTTGCTGGGTTGGATTGACTGTAGCAGTGTCAGTAGTGCCCATGCGGATATTCAAGCTATCAGCTACGCGCTTGGCTATGAGAAGTTAAACCCACAAGCGGCCCTGCGACAGGTGGCGAACTATGTCAAACAACATCCTCGTTCACTTTTTGTATTGGATGGGTTGGCGCCAAGCAATGTCGATCTGGTGTTGAGTTGGCTGAAATCATCCTTTGGATCTTCCCAACTGATCTATACGACCACCCAACCCTTGGCAGATAAGCTCGGTCAAAGCCTAGGGCGCCCTGTTGAATCGCTCCATCTGAGCCTTTTTACGCCTGATGAAGCGAAGCAATTGGTTCAGCAGTCTCTTCCAAAAGAATCCCTCGAAAAAGCGGATCTCGATCAGCTAGTTGAACTAACAGGAGGTTATCCTGGGGTTATCGAAGTGCTATGCCAACGTTACAAAACTAAGGTGGTCGGGGCGCAGAACTTTTCTAGCTTTTTGGCAAAATCGGAAAAGCACCAGAATGTGCGAGAGTCCTTACTCAACGAGATTGTGCAGGCCAGCCTAGCGCCACTTGAGGCAGAAGCCGTGACGGACCCGGTGGCAGCTCGCGCCTTACATCTTATTAAGCAGGCTGCCTGGCTTGGAAATCATCGCATCCCGTTTGCGTTTTTTGTCAATGAGGAGCAGCCCGATGAAGTAGCAGAAGAAGCCATTGATAGGCTTTTCAGTGAACAGCTTGCGATACTGGACATTGATAAAACAACGCAAAGCCTCAAGCTGAACTCGGCCTTTTTAGGTGCGGTGCAAAAACAGTACGCATCAGAGCAGCGCTCACTGCTAGAAGAAAATATTCAACGCCTGTCTGAAGTCTTCCATTATTTAACCGATAACGAAAGCGCAGCGGGGCGTCAAAGCAAGCCGGCTGACCTAAAACAGTATGCAGATCTGGTGCATACGCTTCTTTTTGAGACTTGTGCCAAGCTTTCTTTGTCTGACTCTCCCGCTTTACTTACTCAAGTGCTGACATTGGGTAGCAGTCTAGCCAGACTCTACTATCTGCATCATGGTGAGCTGCATCTGGCCTATGATTGCTTGCAAAAAGCCAAGCACTTCTTTAAGCAAGGGCTATCTAAAGAGCTGATCACGCACTTTGAACAGGCACCCGAGCACTTTACGGCCCAATCCATTAGCCAGGATGAAACAAAATTACTCAAACTGTACGGCCAAGAATATTTGTACCAAGCGGGTACCCTGGCTTCTCAGCTTGTGCCACGAGGCCAGGTGGGTGTGGAAGTGATGCAGAATTTTGAGAAGAGTTATGCGATTCAAGTGAACTTGGGTGAAGCAGGTGATCCCGAAGCCATTGCCTATACACTGCGCAATTACACTCGCGCATTGCGTAAACAAGGGCGTTTAGTCGATACGCTTGAAGAATATGAAAAATTACAACAATGGATGAACCAGCATCCGATCGTGTTTGACGAACGCACGCGCGCGGAATTGTTGGTCGATCAGGGGATTATCCAAAAAGAAGTAGAAGACGCTAAGCCTGAAGCTGAGCGGACTTACCAAGAAGCGATAGAGACGCTGTGTGAGACGCACCGTATTTATCTAGCCCATAAGACAGCCAACCAACATCAGGCATTAGGAATGCTTTCGATTTATGTGGGAGAGGTCTACTTGGCTGCGAAGCAGGTTGAGTTAGGGATCACACATACCTGCCAAATCCTGTATTACGACGGTAAACGTCAAGAAAGACAGGCACGAGCTTACTTCAATCTTGCGCGAGCATTTGACGACACAGGATATAAGGCCTTAGCTAAACTCTTCATCGACCAAGCTGCACCTCTGCAAATCAAGGCCTTCCATTCCACTACCGAGGCCTTAAGGCTGAATATTGAACAAAAACTATTGCAACGCCATCAGCAAGTGAAGTCAGCTCCACTTGACGCTCCAATAGCTAACTGGGAGACACAAACAGAGCTAACAGAGCATGTCGAAACGGAGTTGGTCACCGGTAGTGCGCCATCGAAGTGTTTGACCAGCGAACAAATTCAAACTCTCGAAGACCAAGCCTATTACTGGTTCTGGCAGCGTCATTCAAAAGCGGACCTTGAGGCCCAGCAAGCCCAGCTCAAACAGGAGCAGGTCAAGCTCAGAACCCAAGAAGCTGAAGTAGCGAAAAAACGTGAATTACAACGTGAGCAAGACGAACTATGGTATTCCAAGTTGACGCACCAGATTGACTTGAATGCAGAACAGAACCGACCCGTTCGTCTTTTTGCCGAGCAATTTAAAGAGAAGCTGAATTATGAAATAGTTCAGCAGCTGCGTCACGCCAATGAAGAAGCGATGCCGATGAGTAAAGCTGATTTGGTAAATGGGTTGGTTCAGTCGCTTTCAGGGGCCCTACCTCAAATCCAACTCGATGCCACATTAAGCGTCACTGCCACAATAGATATACCTGCCATTGTTAAGGGGGTAGCGCAAACGCTTACCGATCGGCAGCACGCTAAGGGAAAAGCAGAAGCGCAGCGTGTGGCTGATACTTTTGCAACGCCTGAAGAAAAGCCAAAAAGTTTGCAAGTGATCGAGCGCATCCAGCAGCAAATAGAGGCAATGGGCGACTACGCAGCCCGCTGCTGGCAGCCTGTGCTTTCAGACCCAACCTGGTCTACTAAAGATATTCAGACACTAGCCCAAAATGGGGCGCTGCGCTTGATGGAGTACTTACAAGCAGGGAAGGTTGATACGCTCTCTACTCAGGAGCGGGTCGTCGTAGCGTTGATGACAGGTACAGCCAATGAACGCTTATCGCATGCTAAAAAGGTAGAGTCAGGGCGAGCAAAAGGTAAATGGAGTGTGCAGGGCTTTTTTACCAAACCAGGTATTAAGATTGGGACAGAGAAAGAAGGACAACAGCTGTACCTCCCCTCTGGGCAAGCGTACCCCAGTACTTACGGATACCGCCTTGGTTCTCCGATAGAGGTACGTAACCCTCTCTATCAGGGGGCGTTTAAGAGCGAGCTTGAAACGCAACAAAAAGCACAAGAGGCACGTGACCAGCAAGGACGTTGCGCAGTGATGTAAGCCAGCTGACGAGACTCATAAAAGCAATTTTTAATGCAAAAAGCGGTGAGTTGATAAATAGAAAAACTGCTCCATAAATATCCAAAAATAGTATAAAAACCCCCAATAAATTTGGACTAGTAAGGTCCAAATTTATTGGGGGTTTTTTATATGTAGTAATCGCCACAGCGTATCGCTGCCTTGATGATTCTTGAAAGCATGGTAGGCGGCCTGCCGGGCGTTCGGAAGAAACAAGCGGCAGTTCAGGCATAAGATGTAACCACCATTAAATAAGAATAATCTTGTAAAGATTTCAGGGTGTTATGCCATGATCTATATGCATTATTAGATTTATCTATATGCATAAAAATATTATTGAAAAATTACTTTGCAAACCGGGGGTTTTCTATATAAGCCGCCCAATGTTTAGGAAAAAAATTGCTTAATCTTATCGCCGGAATACGGCCGTCATCGCCAGCCATCTCCTCGCAGCATCTGTTACTCCGGGCGCAAGCGTATAAAGCGAAAGAAAATCCAGAAGAAGCCAAAAAATGGTACCAAAATGCGGTTGAGCAAGCTAAAACTGAACATGGAAGAAATCCTGGTGATCCAAGAGCAAAAATAAATTTCGATACGATATGTGAGGAATATTTTACTTTTTTAAGTGGGCTTGAAGAGCCAGATACAACGACGCACTTTGGGGAGCAAAGCCCTGCGTCCCCCTCCCCAAATCAATTGAATCTGATCAATGGCAATGATGTGCCCACACAGCGGCCTCTATCTGTCCAAAGGGCGCGGGATGCAGCACAAGCTTTATCTAGCGCTACTCAGCCTTCTTTTTTTAAGAAACGCTCCTCGCCTGAATTAGTTGCATCAGTTCCGTCTGCCTTAACGGCTACTCAGGAGCTGCCAACGGCTTCGTCGGCCCAGGAAAAAAGTAGGCAGGCGGATTACCTGTTTGAAAAAGCGCTCTCAACGCTAGGCTCCCTAAAGCTAGCCAATAAACCCAGTATGTTTTTAGTGTACGCGCACGACAATCCGGCGCATGGAAAGGCTGAAGCTTCTACGTCTAAATATTTAATCGATAAGCTATCTCAAATTCAAGTCATTCTGTATTCGGACCAAACGCCCATGGGACAGCCTTATTCAAGTGTCTCGGGTTATCCTAAAAAGGACGGCAGGCTAGAAGATATATTAACCAATCAGCTGTGTCTGCTACCTCATCCATTGAGTGGTGACGTGAAGCGAGTCGATAAGGTCGTGGTGTGTTGTTCTGAAGTATTGGGAAGCTACCTAAAGTGGCCGCACTTTGAAGATTTTTATCAAACTCTTCAAAAGGCTTACCTAGAGGGGCGGGAAATCTACCTTCGAGATGGGGACTCAACGGGTACCTCAGCGATACGTGAGGCAATCGAAATATTTTCACAAGATGAGAAATATAAAGCAGGGTTCCATCATGTATTGACGGAAATAGCTTTTTTGCAGATCCGAGCAGAAGAACTTAGAGATAAGCACGGCATTATCCCAGTCTCGTTAACCAGGAATAGCTACGATGGATGCTTGTCAAATTTTGTTTCAGCGACCACAGTTCGGCTCGAGGATATACCGCGTTTTGAGACGCAAGCTGGAGCAGGACGAGAGGTTTATCCGAATCAAGGTCGGCACTGGGTTCTATTCAAGCTGATCGAGCGGTTATTAGCGGACAGTGACGAAGCTCAAATGTTTCTGAATAAGTTCTGGCAGGGATACAGCGATTGTATTTCTCGGTTACAGAATAATTCGATGCTTGACGGACTTGAGTTTAGCAAGTTAGTAGACGGTATTTTCGAGCAGATGCGGATGACATGGTATAGCCAGCTTGCCCCAACCATAGAACAACTTGGCACACAGTTATCAGATCAATCACGGAATCTGACCCAAATCCAAACGGGAGTAGATGCGCTGGTTAAAAACTTACTAGGTAACTTGCACGAAAATATTCAGAGATTAAGAACTACCTATTTAGAGGGGTTGCAGCAAGATAGAGAGATTAAAGATGCACTGGCTAATTATGTTTCGCCTGAAGGCATGTCGCTTTACGATTCAATCCGCTTTGATTTAGAGAGCAAATTTCAGGAGTTTTTGCAGTCGGATAAAAAAGTATTGCTGCTGTTGGGCGAAGCAGGTTCAGGTAAATCCACTTTTAACCGTCACCTCGCAGTTGGCTTATGGGATGCCTATATGCAAGCGAGTGCAACGGATGATAGTCCAATCCCTGTTTTTATCCAATTATCGAGCTTGCCAGAATCCAATCGAAATCTGGTTGAAGCATTTTTTGAAACGCAAGGATTTTCAAAAGAGCACATTAAAGCGTTACAGAGCAAGCATCGCTTTATATTGATTCTAGATGGATTTGATGAAATTAAAGATCGTCAACGGAATTTTTATAAAGATAATGGTTTAGAGAGCTGGCAAGACACCAAAATTATTATCAGCAGCCGGCCAGAGTATTTAGGATCAAATTATTACTACAAATTTCATCCATCCGGTGAGCGCAGCGCATTGCAGGAATATCAGCTGGCTACTTTTTCAGAAGAAACCATAGAGCGGTATGTAGATCAATATAAGAAAGCGCATCCAGAGGGGTCTTGGAGCGCAAAACAGTATAAAAAAGCACTAAAGCAATCTGACTTAAAAGAGCTAGTGGGCAATCCATTCTTGCTCAAAATAAGCTTAAGCGAGTTGCCTGAGTTGAGTGAGGTACTTCAAGCAAGAGGCCAACGCTTTACCAGAATTGCGCTTTATGAGCAGTTTGTGAAGAGCTGGTTTAATCGCTCACAACAACGTTTATCTCAGATTCAGCTAAACCCCGAGGAGGTCAGAGAGTTTAGGAGTTTGGAACGTAAAGGATTTTCTGAGCGAGGAGTGGGTTTTAGTAAGAAATTAGCGCTTGAAATGTACAGAGTGGGTGAAGTAACCGTTACTTATTCAGCTAAATCAGATGATCCCTGGGAAGAGCCTACTATTGAAGTAAGTCATGATTGGCGTAAGCGGCTATTAGGCGACGAGAATGCGATGACCGTGTTAATGCGCTTAAATGCCCCGCTTATCAGCCAAGGAGATCAACATCGGTTTATCCACAAAACGCTACAAGATTATTTTGTAGCACGAGCGCTGTGGGAAGAATTCGATGTTCATAAAAAGATGGGGCTAACTTCTTGGCTCAATAGACTAGATATTGCGAATGATCCGGCTGTATTGCAATTTTTAGCAGAGCGTGTGCGGCAAGAGCCGGAGTTAAAAAGCCATCTTCTGAGTGTGCTTGAGCAATCTAAAGGAGAGGGCGGTGTTCAGTTTGAAAGAGGAGTGGCGAATGCGATCACGACTTTGGTCAGAGCAGGAATACCGTTTATCAGAGCGGATTTGAAGGGAATCCGAATCCCGGGAGCGGATCTGAGTTATGGCATGTTCGATTCAGCGCAGTTGCAAAAAGCGGATTTAACCGGAGCCAAACTTGACAAGAGTTGGTTGCGGCAGGCGAATTTAAGTGAAGCCCAGATGGCAGGGGTGCAGTTTGGCGAATGGCCATCTCTTCAAGAGGAGAGTGGTGTGTTCGCTGCCACATACTCACCGGATGGGAACAGATTTGCCACAGGTTTGATGAACGGCAAAATCAGCGTTTATCAGACTTCAAATTGGGAAAAAATTCAGACTTTAATTGGCTATACGGACGGAACAGACGAAAGGGACGATATGTATAGCATTACATTCAATCCCGAAGGTACTCAGCTTGCCTCAGGTAGTGCAGACGAAACAGTTCGATTGTGGGACGTTGAAACGGGGGCAACGTTGCACATCTTTAGTTTTGACGCGGGTTGGTGTACTGCCCTTACGTTTAATCCGCAAGGAGATCAGCTTATCGCGGGCGGCATGGACAATACAGTGCGTTTGTGGGATGTCAAAACAGGCGCCGAACTTAAAACCTTAATCGGCCATGATGGCGCAATTTTTAGCGTTGCATACCATCCGAAAAATGATCAGCTTGCTTCAGGCGATTCCCAGACTGTCCGGCTATGGGATGTTAACACGGGTGTTGAACTTCATATTCTGGAAGGTCATGACAGTGCGATCATAAGCTTGGCCTATTCGTTACAAGGAGACCAGCTTGCCTCGTGCGATGATAAAGGAAAAGTATGCTTATGGGATGTCAAAACGGGTGCTGAACTGCACACCTTAGACTTAGAGCAGGAGGGGGTAAATAAGGTAGTGTATTCACCGCAAGGGGATCTTTTGCTTGTCTCAGGTGGTTTCGATGGCAAAGCGCAGTTGTGGGATGTCAAAGAGCGCGCATGTCTGAACACTTTTGGTGGTCATGAGAATCTAGTTTTGAGCGTCGCGTATAGTCCGCGAGGAAATCAGCTTGCCTTTGGTGGTTCAGGTAAGACAATGCGTTTGTCGGATATAAAAACCGGCAATGAGCATAACGTCCTCGGCGAGCATGCAGACGCAGTTAGGAGTGTGATGTATTCACCGCAAGGAGATCAGCTTGCCTCATGCAGTGCGGTTGGAACAGTGCAACTGTGGAATGTCAAAACGGGCGCCAAGCTTAAGGACCTTCGAGGTCATACGGGTATTGTTTTTAGCGCTACATATTCTCCGCAAGGGGATCAACTTGCTTCGGGTGGTGAGGATGAAACTGTGCGACTGTGGGATGTCAAAACGGGCACTGAGCTTAAAGCCTTGCACGGTCATACTGGTTATGTTTATAGCGTTAAGTATTCGCCGCAAGGGAGTCAACTTGCCTCGGGTGGTGATGATGGAACAGTGCGATTGTGGGATATCAAAACGGGCACTGAGCTTAAGGTCTTAAGCGGTCATCAGGAGGGGAAGAGTATTAATAAAGTGGCATATTTACCGCAAGGAGATCAACTTGCCTCCTGCAGTGATGACGGGACAGTACGACTATGGGATGTCAAAACGGGCGTTGAACTTCATATTTTAAATGGCAATATAGAAGAGCCCCCTAAAACCATAGCCTATTCGCCGCAAGGCAATTTGCTAGCCTCGGCTGGCGGCCCTGAGGATGGTACGGTACGTCTTTGGGACACTAAAACAGGTGCTGAAGTCCTTACTTTGACTGGCCATACTGGATTTGTTATGAGCTTAGTGTATTCGCCCAAAGGCGATTTGCTGGCTTCCGGTGGCTCCGACTTTACAGTTCGATTGTGGGATGTCGAGACGGGCGAATGTCTGAAAGTGATTCAAGATTGTGCTTTAGTAACAAGCTTAGATTGGAAAGAGATTTCAGGCGATCAATATCTAGCAATAGGTGGTGCGGATAAAACCATTCGGCAGTGGAAAGTGGAAAAAGAGGGCGAAGAATATAAGGAAATTTTTTGCTGGAGTACGGGACATGATTTCCTAACCGCGAGAGGGGCATTAATAGAAGGGGTAAAAGGTTTAAGCGAGATAAATCTTAAGCTGTTAAAGCAGAGAGGGGCGACGGAATTTGCTTGAGGGTGGAATCACCTCATCTCAAAGACACGCACCAACGCAATGCCTTCTATGAACTGGAATAACCATCGCAAGGTGGGTGTGCTGAAGGGATTACCCAGTCTGCCCTGAAAAAACCTGATAGTAGGGAGAGGCCATATAGTGCCCAATAATTCTGAACCGCACAGCACCACATGATCTACTGGGTTGTGTAATAGGCAGAGTTGGCTGGAGAGAATATCGTTGGCTTTGGCAAACCTCAGCGATACGCTAGCGCAAGGATTCATCTTCTAGGAGTTTGAGGGGTATGCGCTTGACAAAAGCACTTTTTAGCTCCGATAAAGACAGAACCCGTTGGCGTGCCTTTTCGGCATGCTTAAAAGTAACTTGGGCTTGATCGTACAAGAATAACTGACGGTACTGGCGAGCTTATCAAAAAGAAATATAAGAAAACATATCCAGAGCGAGCGCGAGAAACGGTCTGCAACACTGCAGCAGGAAGTATTGCGAAAGCAGATCTCGCTGCCAGCCCTCGGCTTTCTCTTGGACTATCTTCGCGGCGAAAAGTAGAATGCTGCAATCTTGGATGTAAGTTACAGCGCTGCGCTTGGCTTGTGTAGCATTTGATCATGAATGGCTAACCACTTCGCGGGCGAGACTAAGCCTTAAACCATAAGAGATACGTCACATTAAGCCTTTCGACGCGTGATACGTAGGGATTGGATTGGTGTTGAATAGGATATAAGGAACCTTTGATAATGCTGAGCCAGCCCGTTTCTCAAACATTGCTAATCAGACAAGCGCAAGTGATGGCGCAAAGCTATCTAGATCAAGCGCGGATGCATGAAGAGTTACAGCATCCTGAATGGGCTTTAGCCTTATATAGTCAAGCAAAAGCGAACTTTAGATATATTGCAAATACGCAAGGCGTACTTCCTTTGGCAGAGGCAAAAAATGCCCTAAGCCAAGCTCGTACACCTCAGAGCGCCGAAGCCGAAACTTTGCGACAACGTATAGCTGAGGTTTATTTTGAGCGGGCACAAGTATTGGAGAAGTTAGGCAAAATTGAGAAAGCGCAAGCGAGTTATTACAAGGCACAAACCTGGGGCCATCCTGATGCAGCGGCTTGGTTAATAAGCCATCTCTCAATCTCTGCTCCGGCTGATTCGCTGGACAAATATCGCGCCGTCGCCGCGCAGGCCGGCACGATGCTTTCCTCCATTGCCCTTACTTCCTCTCCTCTTTCTGCTGCTATCCCGTCCACCTTAGCTGAACCTGCTGAAAATGCAGCACGTCCACCCCATCTAACCAAAGTCATCCAAGAAAAGAATAAGTTGGTAGAACTACTGTTTACCAAAACCTTGGAGACCTTTCAGCAATGCAAAGTATCGAACGTCTGGCCCAGCGCTTTTTTGGTGTATGCGCATGACAACCCCCATGTCGGGATTGCGGACGCTGGCACGTCGAAATTTCTGATTCACCACCTGGGCGAGCTGGGCGTGAATTTGTATTCTGATCAAAAGCCCAAGGGGAAGCAAACGCAAGCGCCGTTCAGCACACGAGCAGACACCGCCAGACTGGACGATATTCTGACCAGTCAGCTGTGTTTGTTGCCTACGGCGATTGGCGCGATCCAACCGGTTGATAAGGTGATTGTCTGTGGCTCGCAGGTGCTTGGGCATTATTTGCAATGGGGAGAAGCCGGGCAGCATTATCAAGCCTATTGCGCGGACCTGAAAACGGCCTATGGGCTGGCCCAGCAAAACGTTACCCAGGCCGAAGCTGAAATACGGAAAGTGGTCAATATCTATTCCAGAAAAGCCGACTTTCACCATGTGTTGACCGAAATGGCTTTTTTGAAAATCCGTACTGACTATCTGGAGCAGCACGGGATTATTCCTGTCTCGTTATCGGCCGGCGGATATGAAAGCTGTTTGCAGGATTTTATCGAAGCGACGACGGTTCGGATTGAAGATATGGCTCGCTTTGCTTCGAAGCAGGCGAGCGGTGAGACCGTATACGAGAACCAGGGCCGTCATCTAGTCTTCTTTAAGGTATTGGAGCGACTGCTTGCGCAACACGACGCCGAGGCGCTGCTAAGCACCTTTTGGACCGGGTATAGCGACTGGATTAAACGTTTAAACAACGAAGCTGCAGTGCCGACGGCCTCAGCCTATTTACCCGTCTGGGATGGCATCACCCAGCAAGCTCAGCAGGCGCTAAAAGCTTTGCAGGAGAAGGCGGATGCGCACGAACTGCGCACGGCGTTAACCCGCTATGCCTCTCTGGATCGTCTAGCGATTCAGCGGCTATCCGGTCCGCCGCTCTCGATGAAACACTGCTATATCAATCTGGCGATAGTGGAACACGAGAAAGCGCGCAAAGAAGAGAAAAAGCCTAAAGAGGGCGGTGCCGCGCAAAACAACTTTCATCGCTTACCGAGTTTCGAGGCGATCGATTCCAATCAACAGAAATTAGTGCCACTCGAGAAGCTGTTTGATCCCCGAAAATTAAGCGATGGCAAGACTGGGAGCCCGCAACGGATTTTGATTCGAGGCCGGGCTGGCGTGGGCAAAACAACCTTATCCAAAAAGATCGTCTATGAGTACATCCAAAAAGGACAATGGCGGGATCGCTTTGACTGGTTATTCTGGATTCCGCTGCGCACGCTAAAGGGCAAATCAAGCTGTGATCTGGCCACCTTGTTTCATGAAACCTATTTTCAGAGCCACCCCAACGGCCAGGCTTTAGCAAAGACGCTCGAAGCGCACATCAGCGGGCCCGCTCAAGCTAAAACCCTCTTTGTGCTCGATGGCTGGGATGAAATCGCCCAGGAATGGGGGGAACACGAACCGATGTCCGGTTTTCTAAAGCAGTTGCTCAATCAGCCTGCGGTGGTGATTACCTCCCGGCCTTATGTAGAGTTGAAGCAGGCCCAAGCGATGGATTTGGAATTGGAAACAGTGGGCTTTAGCCCGGAAAACGTCACCGCCTATCTCGACAATCGGGACATGATGACGGCTTCGGACGCTAAGGAGATCAAGCACTTCATCCAGACCAACACCTTCATCCAAGGACTGGTCAATGTGCCCATCCAGTTAGATGCACTCTGTTACAGCTGGGATGAAATCAAGCGCATGCAAAAAGAGGCGCCAGGCGCGATGACCATTACCGCTTTATATCAAGCCATGATGAATAAATTATGGCGCAAGGATATGCTGCGTTTGAGTAAACGGGAAGGAGGGGAGCTGTTAACCGAAAGTCATGTTAATGCGCTTGAGAGGCCATCGCGTATCGAGAAATTGGTGCAAGCCGAGCACAATTTTCTGAGTACCTTAGCTTTTCAGGGATTGCAGCGTAATCAAATTGAATTCCATCATCGTGACCTGCATGAGCTGATTGAGCAGCTTGAGGCACAAGGAGTAAATCTCCCCTTTACGTTAGAAGCTAACCTCAAAAAACTCTCGTTCCTGCATACCGATGATGCAGAGAAAAGTCAACGCAGCTACCACTTCATGCATTTGACGTTTCAGGAGTTCTTTGCGGCCAAGCATTTTGTTCAGCATTGGGAAGCGGGGCGGGAGATTACCCTGCTGTCTACCGATACCAAGAAGTGGACGAAAGCAACGCCTAAAGCATTTGTTTATCAATACAAATACAACCCGCGCTATGAGATTCTGTGGTGGTTTGTGGCAGGCTTGTTGCGCGGAGAAGCCCTGAACCAGTTCTTTATTTTGCTCGAAGTCGAACCGCGTGATTTGTTTGGTGCGCATCATCAGCGCCTCCTCATGAGCTGCCTTCATGAAGCATCCCGTGCACCTGGTGTTGGACTGCAGCTCGAAATCCAAGACCGGCTGGAACAAGGTTTGGCGCAATGGCTGCAATTGGAAATCGACAATAGAGAAGAATGCACACTTGCGTATCAGCTCACGTTTCCCGAGCACTTGTTGGTCCGGTGCCTTCAGAAGGCGACATCAGTGCAAACAAAACGAGCGGTTGCAACCGCATTCAAACATCGATCTGCTTTATCGGAGTCGGCCCTGCTGGCCTTGATCGCGCTGATGAAGGACGGGGACAGTAGCGTGATGCGCCGCGCTGCTGATATGTTATGGAAGCAGTCTTCGTTACCGGAGTTAGCCCTGCTGGCCTTGATCGCGCTGATGAAGGATGGGGACGGGGATGTGGGGCGCCGCGCTGCTGATATGTTAGGCCAGCAGTCTCCGCTACCGAAGTCGGCCCTGCTGGCCTTGATCGCGCTGGCGAACGACGAGTACGAGAATGAGTACGTGAGGCGGGGCGCTGTTGATGTGTTAGGCCAGCAGTCTTCGTTCTCGGAGTCGGCCCTGCTGGCCTTGATTGCACTGCTGAAAGACGAGGACCGGGACGTGAGGAACATGGTTGCTTATGCGTTAGGCAAGCAGTCTTCGTTACCGGAGTCGGCCCTGCTGGCCTTGACCGTGCTGGCGAAGGACGAGAACGGGGACCTGAGGCGTAGCGCTGCTGATGCGTTAGGCAAGCAGTCATCGATACCGGAGTCGGCCCTGCAGGCCTTGATCGCACTGGCGAAGGACGGGAGCAAGTACCTGAGGCTCCGCGCTGCTGATGCGTTATGCAAGTATTCATCGTTACCGGAGTCGGCCCTGCTGGCCTTGATCACGCTGACGAAGGACGAGGACGTGAGCGTGAGGCGCCGCGCTGCTGATGCGTTAGGGACGCAGTCTTCGTTACCGGAGTCGGCCCGGCTGGCCTTGACCGCGCTGGCGAAGGACGAGAACGGGGACGTGAGGCGTAGCGCTGCTGATGCGTTAGGCAAGCAGTTATCGATACCGAAGTCGACCCTGCTGGCCGTGCTCGCGCAGGCGAAGGACGTGCACAAGTACCTGAGGCGCCTCGCTGCTGATGCCAAGCAGTCATCGATACCGGAGTCGGCCCTGCAGGCCTTGATCGCGCAGGCGAAGGACGGGAGCAAGTACCTGAGGCGCCGTGCTGCTTCTGCGTTAGGGGAGCAGTCTTCGTTAACGGAGTCGGCCCTGCTGGCCTTGATCACGCTGACGAAGGACGAGGACGTGAGCGTGAGGCTCCGCGCTGCTGATGCGTTAGGGAAGCAGTCATCGTTAACGGAGTCGGCCCTGCTGGCCTTGATCGCGCTGCTGAAGGACGAGTACGTGAGGCGCCGCGCTGCTGATGCGTTAGGCAAACACTGCACGACGTTCTATCGCTTATTGCCAGCGCTTAATCGGCAGAAGATAGAATTGATCTATAAAGAATACTTACTTAAACAACGCTTTGATCAGAGTGCGCCTTTGTATATACAGAACGGCACCCTGTATTTTTATACTGCTCAAGATCTGCAGACTGTTCCGTTTGGGAATTCGGAGCAGGAAACCGAATTCAGGCAAGCGGTTCAACAAGCCCAGCAGGCTGCGGGCATTCCTTTTGCTCCCTCCCTAAGCACGAGAGACCAAGTCGAGCAGCTGGACGCACAAAATGAGGAGGAGATGCAGCTTGCTCCCTCTATCAGTCAAATGCGATGGGAGCCTATTAAGAGGAAGCGAAGTACCGAGATAGAGGTTTCTTCGAGCGCTGCATTAGGCAACCCGTTGGCCTCCCCTCATCAGTCCACCAGAAAAAAGGTTTTAGGGTTCATCAAGGTAAACGCTAAATGATCTCTATCTTAACTTGCCGATCGCCATTGGCGATGGGAGCCTTTTTGCCTCTTGCTATTTCTAGTTTTCCTGGCGGATGCTCGGCAGCTGCAAGGTTGAATTTGCTGGACATTGCCAGGCGAAAGTCTGGCTGAGAAAAGGGAGGCAATAGTCATGCGAAACGCTTGAGTGACTCTAAGATATTTTTTTGAGTCGACTCAGGAGAAGAAGCCGACTGGTTGACTAGGGCCATGTTTTGCGCATCCGTCGACACAATTTGGCCGCTCATGGTTGGGTATATGGCGCGAGGAATGCCAATAGCTTGCTGAGTTTGTAGAATTGCTTCCTTGAATTCGTCTTTTTTATCGCCCAGAGGAATGGTTTGAAGACCTTCAGCCGTATAAAAACATAGCATGTCACCCTGGGTATAAAAAGGCACGCTCTGATCAAGGCGTTGTCTGAGTAAGTATACTGTGTAGAACAGTTGTATCTGTTCTCTACTCAGCGTGGGCAATAAGCGATAGAGTGCAGTGTGGTGTTTGTTCAGCATATCAGTAGCGGTGCGACTTACCTTAATGTATCCGTACTTGTTTTTTGCCAACTCAAGCAAGGCCCGCAGGGCAGACTTCGGTAAGGAGGACTGCTTGCCTAATGCCTCAACAGCGGCGCGTCTCACCTTACTGTTGTGGTCCTCCGTCAACTTAAGCAAGACCGGCAGGGCAGACTTCGGTAACGAAGGCTGCTTGCCTAACGCTTCAACAGCGTTGTCCTGCACAAAACTATCCTTGTCCTCCGCCAACATAAGTAAAGCCTGCAGGGCTGATTTCGATAATGAAGGTAGATTGCCTAATGCCCTAGCAGCTCTGTATTTTACAAGCCAGTTCTTGTCCTCCGCCAACTCAAGCAAAACCTGTAGAGCCGACTCTGGTAACGAAGGTTGCTTGCCTAACGCCTCAGCGGCGGCGTCCAACACAGAACTGTCCTTGTTCTTCGCCAACTCAAGCAAAACCTGCAGGGCCGACTCTGGTAACGAAGGTTGCTTGCCTAACGCCTTAATAGCGTCGTGCATCACTTCTCTGTCTTCGTCCTTCGCCAACTCGAGCAAGGCCAGCAGGGCCGACTCGGGTAATGAAGGTTGATTGCCTAACGCCTTAATAGCGTCGTGCATCACCTCTCTGTCCTGGACCTTCGCTAACGCAAGCAAGACCGGCAGGGCCCGCTCCGGTAGCGAAGGCAGCTTGCCTAACACCTTAGTAGCGGCATGTCTAACATTCCGGTCCTTGTCCTGGGCTAACTCAAGCAATATCTGCAGGACTGACTCCGGTAATGGGAGCTGCTTGCTTAATGCAACAGCTGCGCTGCTCTGCACCTCACTGTCCCAGTCCTTCGTTAACGCAATCAAGGCCAGCAGGGCTGACTCTGATAACGAAGGCTGCTTGCCTAACGCCTCAGCAGCATCCCGCTTCACATTACTGTTCTTGTCCTTCGTTAACGCAATCAAGGCCAGCAGGGCTGACTCTGGTAATGAAGGCCGCGCGCCTAATGCATAAGTAGTGGCGCGCTTCACCAATACACTCTTGTCCTTCGGCAACTTAAGCAAGACCTGCAGGGCCGGCTCCGGTAACGAAGGCAGCTTGCATAACGCCTCAGCAGCGTCGCGCCTCACAATCCAGGCTTCGTCCTCCGCCAACGCAAGCAAGGCCTGCAGGGCTGACTCTGGTAAAGAAGACAGCTTGCCTAATGCCTTAGCAGCATCGCGCCTCACATTACTGTCTTGTTGGTCCTCTGCCAATACAAGCAAGGTTGGCAGAGCTGACTCCGGTAACGAAGGCAGCTTGCCTAACACCTCTGCAGCGTCGCGCTTCACATTACTGTTCTTATCCTGGGCCAACGCAAGCAAGGCCTGCAGGGCTGACTCTGGTAAAGAAGACAGCTTGCCTAATGCCTTAGCAGCATCGCGCCTCACATTACTGTCTTGTTGGTCCTCTGCCAATACAAGCAAGGTTGGCAGAGCTGACTCCGGTAACGAAGGCAGCTTGCCTAACACCTCTGCAGCGTCGCGCTTCACATTACTGTTCTTATCCTGGGCCAACGCAAGCAAGGCCTGCAGAGCTGATTCCGATAACGAATGCAGCTTGCTTAACGCCCGAGCAGCAGCAATACTCACACTCTTGCTATCGTCCTTCGCCAACGCAAGCAAAGCCTTCAGGCCCGATTCCGGTAACGAATGCAACTTGCCTAAAGCCTGAGCAGCGGCATATTTCATATCATTGTCCTGGTTTTCCGCCAACGCAAGCAAGGCTGGCAAAGCTGAGGCAGAGAAGGTGGACCGATATCTAAATGCTGTTGCAACTGCTTGTTTGATTTCCTCTGATACTGCCTCATTGAGGCAATTGAGCAACACGTGCTCGGGAAAGGTTGGTTGGTGCGCCAGCGTGGAGGCACCTGTCTTATCGATTTCCCATTGCAGCCACTGCGCTAAATGCTGCTCCAGCCCATCTCGGATTTCGCTTGGCAATCCGATAGCCGGTGCACGGGATGCTTCGTGCAGGCTGCTGATAATTAAGCGCTGATGAGACGCACCAAACAAATCACGCGGTTCAGCTTCTAGTAGCGCAAAGAAACGCTCCAGTGCCGCGCCACGCAACAGCCCTGAGACGAACCACCAAAAAATCTCATATCGTGGGTTGTATTTGTGTTGATGCACAAACGCTTCTGGTGGTGCTTTCTTCCACCGCTGAGTATGGGCAGATAGCAGAGTGATTTGCCTTCCCGTTTTCCAATGCGCAACAAAGTGTTTAGCCGCAAAGAATTCCTGAAACGTTAAATGCATGAAGTGGTAGCTGCGTTGGCTTTCCTCGGCATCATCGGTATGTAGGAATGAAAGTTTTTTGAGGTTAGTTTCTAATACCAAGGGAAGTGACACGCCTTCAAGCATCAGTTGCTCAATGAGGTTGTCTAAATAAGCAGTATCAAATTCGATACGGTTATCCTGTAATCCTTGAAAGGCCAAGGCACTGAGAAAATCATTTTCTGTTTGCACGGCTTGTTCGATGCGCGCAGTCCTTCTCAACGCATGAGCCGCTTCGACTGACAAGAGCTTTCCGTCCTCCCGCTTACCCAAACGGAGCATATCCTTGCGCCATAATTTGTTCATCATCGCTTGATATAACGCGGTAACCGTCATCTCACCGGGTGCCTCTTGCTGCATGCGCTTGATTTCGTCCCAGCTATAACAAAGCGCATCGAGCTGGATCGGTACGTTAACCAACTCCTGGATAAAAGCGTTAGTCTGGATGAAGTGCTTTATCTCTTGCCCCTGCGAAAGCGACAACATGGCCGGATTATCGAGATAGGCGATCACGTTCTCTGGACTAAAGCCCACCGTCTCTAATTCCAAATCCATCGGATCGGCCTGTTTCAGCTCTACAAATGGCCGTGAGGTAATCAATACCGCAGGTTGATTGAGCAAATCCTTCAGAAACTCGGCCATCGGTTCATGTTCTCCCCATTCCTGCGCGACTTCATCCCAGCCATCGAGCACGAAGAGTGTTTTCTGTTGCGCAGGGCCCTTGATTTGTGCTGCCAGTGCCTGCGCTAAAGCCAGGCCTTTAGGATGAGTATGGAAGTAGGTTTCATGAAATAACGTGACCCAATCGCAGTGTTGTTTACCTTTCAGTGTACGCAGCGGAATTTGCAGCAGATAATCGAAGCGATCGCGCCATTGGGCTTTTTGCGTGTAGTCGTAGACGATTTTTTTGGATAAGATGGTTTTACCCACGCCTGCCCGCCCTCGAATCAGAATCCGTTTGGGTAGCACTTCCTTACCATCACTTAATTTCCGAGGCTCAAACAGCTGTTTGAGAGGAATGAGTTTCTGTGAGTTGGAAGCGATCGCTTCAGAACTCGGTAAGCGCTGAAGAGGGCTGGGCGCCATTTCCTTCTCTTTCCCTTCTTCAGTTTCTTCCTCTTCCTTGCGCTCATGCTCGACAATTGCCAGATTGATATAGCAGTTTTTCATCGCCAGTGCTGGCCCAGAGAGTCGCTGAATCGCCAACCGATCCAACGACGCATAGCGGGTTAATGCCGTCTGAAGTTCTTGCGCACCTACCTGTTCTTTAAGCGTTTGCAGGGTGGCTCGAACACTTTTAAATAGGCGATCCCATACGGGTAAATAATCCGCAAGTTGAAGGCTTGCTGCTTCATTGTTTAAGCGCTTAATCAAATCGGCATAGCCTGTCCAAAATACACGCAGTAGCGCTTCGGCATCGTGTCGCGCGAGCAAGCGCTCCAGCACCTTAAAGAAAACCAAATGACGCCCTTGATCCTCATACACCTGCTGCCCGCTTGCCTGCTGCGAGGCGAAGCGGGGCATATCTTCAATGCGCACCGTGGTTGCTTGGATAAAATCTTGACAACAGCTGTTATATCCGTCTGCGGATAAGGAAACTGGAATAATGCCGTGCTGGTCCAGATACTCAGCTCGGATTTTTAGGAATGCCATTTCTGTCAATACATGATGAAAGCCTGTATATCCCACATACGTATTGACCACTTGCCGGATCTGCGCTTCGACCTGGGTGGGATTTTGCTTATCTAGTCCTAGTCCATACGCTGCTTTCAGCTCTTGGCAGTAGGCTGGATAGTGTTCCCATTGTAGGTAGTGTCCTAACACTTGCGAGCTGCAGATGATGACCTTCTCAACTGATTGGATTGAACCAATCGCTGTGGGCAACAAGCAGAGTTGACTGGTCAAAATATCATCCGTTCTGGCCGCATCCTGTGGCGTGCTGAAAGACGCTTGCGCTTGCCGTCCCTTCGGTGTTTGATCGGAATACATATTGATGCCCAACTCAAACAGCTGATGGATCAGAAATTTCGATGTGGCGGCGTCAGCTGTTCCGTAATGCGAGTTGTCGTGGGCGTACACTAAAAAGGCGCTGGGCAGTACGCTCCCTAGCTTCATTTCTTGAAACGTCTGCAGGGTTTTTTCGAACAGCAGGTTGACTAACTTATTCTTTTCTTCAACGCCTGTAGCGAGGTAGAGCGAAGATTCTGCGTTCTGGGCGGGTTCAAATAAGATCGATGGGATCTCGGCGGGAATCGGAGACGAAGAATGGCTGATATCTTGCTGTGGAGAAGGAGGCAATGTCCCGCCTGACTGTATGGTAGCAAGGGAGGAGCCCATCAGCGCAGCCGAATGCAGCGCAGCCTCAGCCAACTTCCTGCTAGGCTGATCCGCTACCTCCAAATGTCCCCATGCTGCTGCCTTGTGATAACTCGCTTGTGCTTTATCAGCTTTGCCTAGTTTTTCCAGAAGTTGTGCTCGCTCAAAATAAATCTCAGCGATACGTTGCCGCAAAGTTTCGGCTTCGGCTGTCTGCGATGTGCGAGCCTGGTTTAAGGCGTTTTTCGCTTCTGCTAGTGGGAGTATTCCCTGCTCATCCGCGGTGTATTTAAAGATGGCCTTCGCCTGTCCATACAAGGCCAGCGCCCATTTAGGATGTTCTTTTGACTCGCCTTGCATACGCGCTTGATCCAGATAGCTTTGCGCCATCACTTGCGCTTGCCTGATTAGTAGTGTTTGAGAAATGGGCTGGCCCAGCATTATTTATTGATCCTTATATCTTGGTTATAGAACGGCGAGTTGTTGATGGACAGAGCACAAAGATTAAAGGTGGGTGGTATGCATGTTGGGGTTCGTGCCTCACCACTAACCTACAAAGATGCTCATGTAAAGGGGTTTTATCAAACTCCACCAACCATAAGAAAAGCAAAGAACGGTAGGTTGGTGGTGAGGCACGAACCCCAACACGCATACCACTGTCTTCTTGAATACCTGCATAACCTCACTGAGGTTATATGGATAACTCTCTGGATATTGCGGCATGTGTGCTATCGAGTGCGAGGGAAGAACTCCTGGGCCAATTTGGATTAACTATTAGCTAACAAAGTTCAGATTAGACCCTATAAATAAAAAACCCCCACGTGCTCCTAGAGTCCGAGGGGATAAATGCTGGATAGTAGCGCAAAGCGCACTATGTGCAAAATAAGCTAGATTTTATTATTTTTTATCTTTGTTTTCGATAATTTTAGTAACTTTAGTCGTAGTCATACTACGACTAATGCTATTTTTCAAAAAAATATCAAGTAGGGCGCTAGCTAGCCAGAAAAAGTACTATTTCGCTACCATCATCTTCTAGCCAGACAAAACCTAGTCCAATCTTTGATCTTTTTACCAAATTGCTCACCAGGAAAAATATTAAGGCCAGCCCATTGCCTGCGAAGTATCATCGGCGATGGGAGCCTTTTTGCCCCTTGCTATTTCTCGTTTGCCTGGCGGATGCTCGGCAGCTGCAAGGTCAATTTGCTGGGCATTGCTAGGCGAAAGTCTGACTGAGAAAAGGGTAGGCAACAGTCATGCGAAACGCTTGAGTAACCCTAAGATATTTTTTTGAGTCGACTCAGGAGAAGAAGCCGATTGATTGACTAAGGCCATGTTTTGCGCATCCGTCGACACAATTTGACCACTCATGGTTGGGTAGGCCGCGCGAGGAATGCCAACAGCCTGCTGGGTTTGTAGAATTGCTTCCTTGAATTCGCCTTTCTTATCGCCCAGAGGAACGGTCTGCAGACCTTCAGCCGTATAAAAACATAGCATGTCATCCTGGGTATAACAAGGCAGGCTCTGATCAAAGCGTCGTCTGAATAAATACTCTGTATAGAACAGCTCTATCTGCTGTCTACTCAGGGTGGGCAATAAGTGATAGAGCGCCCAGCTGTGTTTGTCTAGCATATCAGCAGTGGTGAGCCTCACATCACTGTCCTGGTCCTTCGCCAACGCAAGCAAGGCCTGCAGGGCCGACTCCGGTAACGAAGGCAGCTGGCCTAACGCCTCAGCAGCGGCATGCCTTACATTACTGTCCTGGTCCTTCGCCAATGCAAGCAAGGCCAGCAGGGCTGACTTCAGTAACGAAGACTGCTTGCCTAACGCCTCAGCAGCGTTGCGCCTCATATAACTGTCCTGGCCCTTTGCCAACGCAAGCAAGGCCGACAGGCCAGACTTCGGTAACGAAGGTTGCTCGCCTAATGCTCGAGTAGCGACACACTTCACAAGCCAGTCCTGGCTCTTTGCCAATGCAAGTAGGGCCGGCAGGGCTGACTCCGGTAACGAAGGTTGCTTGTCTAACGCCTCAGCAGCGTTGCGCCTCACATCACTGTCCTGGTCCTTCGCCAACGCAAGCAAGGCCGACAGGACTGACTCCGGTAACGAAGGCAGCTGGCCTAACGCCTCAGCCACGCGGCTCCTCACCTCCCAGTCCTGGTCCTTCGCCAACGCAAGCAAGGCCAGCAGGGCTGACTTCAGTAACGAAGACTGCTTGCCTAACGCCTGAATAGCATCGCGCCTCACAGAACTGTCCTGATCCTTCGCCAACGCAAGCAAGGCAGGCAAAGCTGACTCTGGTAGCGCAGGCTGCTGGCCTAATGCCCGAGCAGCGGCATGCCTCGCAGAACTGCCCTGGTCCTTCGCCAATGCAAGCAAGGCCTGCAGGACTGACTCCGGTAGCGAAGGCTGCTTGCCTAACGCATCAGCAGCGGTGTGTCTTACCAATTTACTCTTGTCCTTCAGCAACGCAAGCAAGGCCTGCAGGGCTAACGCCGGTAGCGAAGGCTGCTTGCTTAATGCCTGAGCAGCGGTAAGCCTCGAAGAACTGTCCTGGTCCTTCGCCAACGCAAGCAAGGCCAGCAGGGCCGACTCCGATAACGGAGGCAGCTTGCCTAATGCTTCATCAGCGTCGCGCTTCACATCACTGTCCTGGTCCTTCGCCAACGCAAGCAAGGCCGGCAGGGCTGACTCCGGTAACGAAGGCTGCTCGCCTAACGCCTGAGTAGCGGCACGCTTCACAATCAAGTCCTGGTCCTTTGCCAACGCAAGCAAGGCCTGCAGGACTGACTCCGGTAACGAAGGCAGCTTGCCTAACGCCTCAGCAGCGGCACGCCTCACATCGCTGTTCTGGTCCATCGCCAATGCAAGCAAGGCCGACAGGCCCGACTCTGATAACGAAGGTTGCTTGCCTAATGCCTGAGTAGCGATACGCCTCACAGAACTGTCCTGGTCCTTTGCCAACGCAAGCAAGGCCTGCAGGACTGACTCCGGTAAGGAAGGCAGCTGGCCTAACGCCCAAGCAGTGGCGCACCTCGCCTCACTGTCCTGGTCCTTCGCCAACGCAAGCAAGGCCGACAGGCCCGATTCCAGTAACGAAGATTGCTGGCTTAACGCCTGAGTAGCGGCACGCCTCACATCCCAATTCTTGTCCTTCGCCAACGCACACAAGGCCTGCAGGGCCGACTCCGGTAACGAAGACTGCTGGCCTAACGCATGAGCAGCGTTGCACCTCACATAATTGTTCTGGTCCTGCGCCAACGCAAACAAGGCCGGCAAAGCCAAGACAGATAAGGCGGATCGATATCCAAGTGCTGTTGCCACTGCTAGTTTGGTTTTATCTGATGCTGCCCCATTGAGGCAATTGAGCAACACGTGCTCTGGAAAGGTGGGCTGATGCGCCAGCGTGCAGGCACCAGTCTTATCGATTTCCCATTGCAGCCACTGCGCTAAATGCTGTTCCAGGCCATCTCGGATTTCGCTTGGCAATCCGATAGCCTGCGCACGAGGCGCTTCATGCAGGCAACCCATAATTAAGCGCTGATGAGATGCGCCAAATAAATCACGTGGCTCGGCTTCGAGCAATGCAAAGAAACGGTCTAGTGCTTCGCCACGCAATAGCCCTGAGGCGAACCACCAAAAAATTTCATAGCGTGGGTTATATTTTTGTTGGCGCACAAATGCTTCTGGCGGTACTTTCGTCCACCGCTGAGTATGGACAGATAGCAGAGTGATCTCCCGCCCCGCTTTCCAATGCGCAACAAAATGTTTGGCCGCAAAGAATTCTTGAAACGTCAAATGCATAAAGTGATAGCTGCATTGGCTTTCTTCGGCATCATCGGTATGCAGGAACGAGAGTTTTTTGAGGTCGTCTTCCAGTGTCGGCGAGAGTAAAACCTCCTCGTACGCCAGCTGCTCAATCAAATTGCCCAAATAAAGGGTGTCAAATTCGATGCGGTTATCCTGCAAGCCGTGAAAGGCCAAGGCACTGAGGAAATCACTTTCAGTTCGCACGGCTTGCTCGATTGGCAAGAGCGCTCCGACCTCCTGCTTGCCAAAACGGAGCATATCCTTGCGCCATAATTTGTTCATCATCGCTTGATATAACGCGGTGACGGTCATCTCGCTATGGGCCCCTTGCTGTAGGCGCTTGATTTCGTCCCAACTGTAGCAAAGCGCATCGAGCTGGATCGGTACGTTAACCAGCCCTTGGATAAAGGCGTTAGTCTGGATGAAGCGCTTCATCTCCTGTGCCTGCGCAACCGACATCATGGCCGGGTTGTCGATATAGGTGATCACATTCTCGGGGCTAAAGCCCACTGTCTCTAATTCCAGCTCTATCGCTTGAACCTGTTTTAGCTCGATAAAGGGGCGCGAGGTAATCAATACCGCAGGTTGATTGACCAAATCCTTCAGAAACTCGGCCATCGGTTCATGTTCTCTCCATTCATGCGCGACTTCATCCCAGCCATCGAGCACGAAGAGAGTTCTGTCTTGCGCAGGGCCCTTGATTTGTGCTGCCAGTGCCTGCGCTAAAGCCAGGCCTTTAGGGTGAGTGTGGAAGTAGGTTTCATGAAACAATGTGACCAAATCGCAGCGTTGCTTGCCTTTCAGCGTACGCAGCGGAATTTGCAGCAGATAGTCAAAGCGATCGCGCCATTGTGCTTTCTGCGTGTAGTCGTAGACGATCTTTTTGGATAAGGTGGTTTTACCCACGCCTGCCCGGCCTCGAATCAGAATCCGTTTGGGCACCACTTCCTTACCATCACTTAATTTCCGAGGCTCAAACAGCCGTTCAAGTGGAACGAGTTTCTGTGGGTTGGAAGCGATCGCTTCAGAACTCGGTAAGCGCTGAAAATGGCTGGGTGCAATTTCCTTCTCATTTGATGCTTTTTCTTTCTCTCTCCCTTCTTCAGTTTTCTCTTCTTTTTTGTGCACTTTCTCATGCTCGATGATCGCCAGATTGATATAGCAGTGTTTCATCGACAGCGGTGGCCCAGAGAGTCGCTGAATCGCCAGCCGATCCAGCGATGCATAGCGGGTTAACGCAGTCTGAAGTTCGTGCACGTCTACCTGTTCTTTCAGCGTTTGCAGGGTAGTCCGAACGCCCTCGAATAGGCTGTCCCATACCGGTAAATAATCCGCAACCTGAGGGGCCGATGCTTTACTGTTTAAGCGTTTAATCAAGTCGGCATAGCCTGTCCAAAATACACGCAGTAGCGCTTCGGCGTCGTGTCGCGCGAGCAAGCGCTCCAGCACTTTAAAGAAAACTAGATGACGCCCTTGATTCTCATACACCTGCTGCCCGCTCGCCTGCTGCGAAGCAAAGCGGGGCATATCTTCAATGCGTACCGTGGTTGCTTGGATAAAATCTTCACAACAGCTTTTATATCCGTCTGCGGATAAGGAAACTGGAATGATGCCGTGTTGCTCCAGATACTCAGCCCGAATTTTTAAAAATGCCATTTCTGTCAATACATGGTGAAAGCCTGGGTATTTCACATACGTATTGACCACCTGCCGGATCTGCGCTTCGGCCTGGGCAGCATTTTGCTGACCCTGTCCATACACCGCTTTCAGTTCGGTGCAAAAGGCTGGATAGTGTTCCCATTGCAGATAGTGTCCTAACACCTGAGAACTGCAGACCATGACCTTATCAACTGGTTGAATTGAACCGATCGCCGTGGGCAACAAACAGAGTTGACTGGTCAAAATATCATCCGTTCTGGCCGCGTCTTGTCGCGTGCTGAAAGACGCTTGCGCTTGCCGTCCCTTCGGTGTTTGATCGGAATACATATTGATGCCCAACTCAAACAGTTGATGGATCAGAAATTTTGCCGTCCCGGCATCGGCTGTTCCGTAATGCGGGTTGTCGTGGGCGTACACCAAGAAGGCGCTGGGCAGTACGTTGCCTAACTTCAGCTCCTGAAACGTCTGTAGGGTTTTTTCGAACAGCAGGTTGACTAACTTATTCTTTTCTTCAACGCCTGTAGCGAGGTAGAGCGAAGATTCTATGTCCTGGGAGGGTTCAAATAAGATCGATGGGGTCTCGGCGAGGATCGGAGAGGAAGAATTGCTGATAGCTTGCTGTGGGGAAGGAGGCAATGTCCCGCCTGACTGTATGGTACTCGTTGGCACAGCCGAAGGAAATGCTGCCTCAGCTAGCCTACTGCCAAGCTGAGCCGTTATCTCCAAATGTCCCCATGCTTTTGCCTTGTGATAACTCGCTTGTGCTTTGCCAACTTTGCCTAGTTTTTCCAGAAGTTGTGCCCGTTCAAAATAAATCTCAGCGATACGTTGCCGCAAAGTTTCAGCTTCGGCGCTCTGCGATGTGCGAGCTTGGCTTAAGGCGTTTTTCGCTTCTGCCAAGGGAAGTACGCCTTGCGTACCCGCAATATATCTAAAGGTTGCTTTCGCTTGACCATACAAGGCTAAAGCCCATTCAGGATCCTGTAATTCATATATACGCGCTTGATCTAGATAGCTTTGTGCCATCACTTGCCTAACTAGCAGTGTTGGAGAAACGGGCTGACTCAGCATTAACAAAGGTTCCTTATATCCTATTCAACACAAATCCAATCCCTACGTATCATGCGTCGGAAGGTGGTGTAACTTACATCCAAGATTGCAGCATTCTACGTTTCACAGCAAATTATTGTGCGCATACCGCATACCGCATACCGCATACCGCATACCGCATACCGCATACCGCATACCGCATACCGCATACCGCATACTCATCTTCTGCCAAAAATCATTTGATTAGCAAAAGCTGTTTTTAAAGGGGGGAGGTGGTCTAACAAAGTTAGGCCTGCGCTATACAGAGTTGGCAGAGGGGAGAAGCCGGAGGAGATAAAGGCGTTGGCTAGGGTGTGGGTTGTGCGGATCGTGGTTTCGCGGTCGGTTTGGCGGTGTTTGGCGAAGTGGGCTAGGGCTTCAGGGGTAGGGCCTTTTTGGAGGCTTTGGGCTAGAACCCACGCGTCGCGCAGACCCAGGTTTAGGCCTTGTCCTGCAACGGGGTGTAGGGTTTGTGCGGCATTGCCGATTGCTGCGATGCGGTGGTTGGTTAGGTGGTGCTGTTTTTGCAGGATAAGGGGAAAGCAGGTGCGGTCTTGAATGTGGATAAATTTACCCATGCGGCCGCCAAAAACGGTGTCGAGTTCAGCTAGTAAGCGCTCTGCTGGGGCTTCAAGCCTTTGTTTGGCTATGTCGGGGGCGCTGCACCAGACTAAGGCGTAGTCTGCTTCATTGGGGCCGCCTAGGGGTAATAGTGCAAGAGGGCCTTCGGCTGTAAAGCGCTCCCAAGCCGTATGGGGTTGAGGGGCGCTTGCTCGAACGATTCCGATTAAGGCGGTTTGGTGGTAGTGATGAATATGTCGGTTGGGAGTGGATGGAGTAGTAGGGTTTTGTATGTTTTGAGATAGTGCAGAAGGAGCACTGCCTTCTGCATAAATGACTAACTGGGTATGTAGCGAAGTCGGTCCTTTAAGTGTGTGGGAGGGGTCTTCTGTTAGTGGAGTTAAGGGGAGTGTTACGCCTTGTTTATCTTGTATAGGAGCCCCCGCTCCCATTGCTAGCCATCCAGGTGTGTCTGATCCATGAAGATGCTGAAGGTGGTTTAGATGGGCTTGCGCAGATTGAGCGAGCGTATGGAGTAGGGCGCTATAGCGCAGTACATAGCCTAAGGCTGGGAGTTTGCAGTCTTTTCGGTCTAGGGTGGTGCGGCCAAAGTATCCTTTTTGGGAAACTTGGATTTGATGAATGGGGACGGCATGGGCGGGCCATGCACGATCTAGCAGTATGCGGCTGCCGTAAGATAAAGCTATTGCGCGTGGATCACTGGGATCTATTGGCGTATGGGCTCGATGTGGGCCAATGAGTGCTATGCGCAGTGTACGTGTGAAGCCTCGGCGTGCTAATGCCGTGACTAGTGCGCAGGCTACAGGACCTGTACCGACGATTGCAATATCGCACTTTAATGAACCGCTCATTATTTTTCTCTAGTACCTTGGGTGAGGTATGAACTTTAATATGCAAGCCACTTTTATTTAATTATGCCTTTTTGTGGTGTATAGGCAGGTTTTAAAAGGGCGGTGGTATGCATGTTGGGGTTCGTGCCTCACCACCAACCTACAAGCTGCCTTTTGTGGAGGGGATGGATTGGGTTGCTCGTTCGTCTCTGGTGACTGCCATGCGTAGGGCGCGGCCAAAGGCTTTGAATACAGTTTCTGCTTGGTGGTGGGCGTTTGTTCCTCGTAGGTTGTCGATATGGAGCGTTACTGCTGCATGGTTGACAAAGCCTCTGAAAAATTCGATCAATAAATCAACGTCAAACTGACCAATGCGGGCACGGGTAAAAGGTACATCAAAGAATAAACCAGGGCGCCCGGATAGGTCTACCGCTACGCGTGAGAGTGCTTCATCTAGTGGGATGTATGCATGACCATAACGGTATATGCCCCGTTTTTCTCCTATTGCTTGGGAGAAGGCTTGCCCAAGGGTGATGCCTACATCTTCAACCGTATGATGATCATCGATATGCACATCCCCTCGAGCGGTGATGTGTAAATCGATTAAGCCATGCCGCGCAATTTGATCGAGCATATGATCTAAAAAAGGCACGCCCGTTTCTAGTGTGCTCTGGCCGGTGCCGTCTAAGTTGAGCGTGATAGCAATATGTGTTTCGCTCGTAGTGCGCGTGACTTGGGCAGATCGGCTATCAGATTGCGAGGAGAAAGACATAGAAAAAAATCCAAAAATGTAGGTTGGTTGAGGCGCGAACCCCAACACGCACACCACTGTGTTTTTTAAGACCTGCTTACAAATGGTTTGAGGCAAATATTATAAGTTGGTGGTATGCATGTTTGGGTTTGTGCATTACAGCCAACCTATATTTAATTTGATTTTATTGCTTATTTCACTCTTCTTCCTCTTCGCCTATTTCTTCTGTCTCAATATGGCGATTGGGGGCTGGGCGCAGGCCAATAGTGACGGTGAGATCGAGGGGCTTATTTTTTCGAATGAGATGCAAAGTGGTTTTGGTAGTCGGTTTCATGTGCGCGACTAATTCCAGTAGCTGATTGCGGTTGGTGATGGTTTGTTTACGTGTGGGGTGGGTATGGGGAGTGATGCCGACGATAATGTCGCCATTCAATACCCCTGCACGCGCAGCGGGCCCGTTCTCTAAAACTCCAGACACCATAGCGCCAGATGGCTTATCGGAATCGGTATCTATTTGTTCAGAGTAGATATTTTGCAGTTCTACACCGATCCACCCGCGCACCACGGTACCGGTTGCAACAATGCTGTCCAGCACTTCAATTGCAGTAAAAACAGGTACGGCAAAGCCAATACCTAATGAACCACCGCTACGCGAATAAATCGCGGTGTTGATGCCTAGTAAATTACCTTCTACGTCGATCAATGCGCCACCAGAGTTACCTGGATTAATTGGCGCATCAGTTTGGATCAGATTTTCAAAGGTGCTGATTCCTAGATCACTGCGCCCAAGTGCGCTAATGATTCCCATCGTGACGGTTTGACCTACCCCAAACGGGTTCCCAATTGCTAAAACCACGTCCCCTGTGTGCGCCTTTTGAAGGTCTCCAAATGTAATAGCAGGCAAGTGGTCGATGTTAATTTTGAGAACGGACAAATCGGTTTCTGCATCGGTGCCAATTAATTTGCCTAAGGTTTGGCGACCATCTGCTAGCGTGACTTCGATATGATCGGCATCATTGATTACGTGGGCATCCGTTAAAATATAGCCTTTTTCACTGACTATGACCCCGGAGCCTAGATGGGCAGATTGGGAGTTTTTTCGTGAATGCTTTTTGAAGAAAGGGTCAAGCAGTAAATGCTCTCCCTGTTTGTTAGAGATAAGCTGCGTTTCCCGCTGTTGAGGGGTATTTTTGCTTGAAAAAATTTTAACAACGCTGGGCATCGCTTTTTCTGCTGCATAAGAATAGGACAACCCTGTGCAGCTGCTTCTCAGATTGCGGGAAAACCCTGCCCATAGCGGCCGTGGTGTGGGCTTTGCTATCGTTGAAGAGGCGGGAAGGAGGTGTGCATTGAAAGTAGCTAGCCATTCTGGTTTGAGCGTAGCTACAACAAAAAAGACCGCAAGTATTGCAGTGACAGTTTGTGCGAATAAAAGCCAGAAGCGTTTGAGCATAAAAAACCGCCTGCAAATAAAAACAACGGCATATGCTTTTAAAATGGATTTCAAGTACCTTCAAATAGGTACATTCATTTGAATGAAAAAATTTTATCGGCTCTATGCAGTGTGGAAGAAGACACGCTTTTATTAATACTGAGAGCGCCCTAGGTAGTGGTATTAAAAGCTGATGTCACGCAGGTATTCAAAAAGAGACAGTGGTCATCATGTTGGGGTTCATGCTTAACCCCAACCTACAGTATGCACATATAGGGAATTGAAAAAAATGATCTTATCTCCAACCGAGTTGGAATGCTACTTGAACGAATTATTGAATTCGTACCAGTTTCAAGATTATGCGCCAAATGGTTTGCAAGTACAGGGTCGTCTTGGTATTAGCCGCATCGCAACGGGTGTAACGGCTTCGGTTGCTTTTTTAGATGCAGCGCTAGCATGGGGAGCCGATGCAGTTATCGTTCACCATGGCTACTTCTGGAAAAACGAAGCAAGACCCATTACAGGTGTGCGCTACCAGCGATTGAGTCGGTTATTGCAAAATGACCTGAATTTATTTGCCTATCATTTACCTTTAGATGCTCATCCCCAGTTAGGAAATAATGCGCAACTTGCCAAGCGTCTGGGCTTTATAGTAAACGGCCGGTTTGGGGAGAATGATTTAGGGTGGATAGGCAGCTTGCAAGCATCGATGCCTGTAGCACAATTGGCCTTGCATATAGAAAAAATATTAAATAGGCGACCTCTGGTGTTAGGAGAGCAGCGTGCACAGGTGCAATGTGTAGCTTGGTGTAGCGGAGCAGCCCAACATCTATTGGGCGCAGCTATTGAGGCAGGCGCACAGGTTTATATAAGCGGAGAGGTCTCTGAATCCACCACGCACCTAGCCACAGAAAGCGGTATAACGTATTTAGCCGCAGGCCACCATGCCACCGAACGATATGGCGTACAGGCATTAGGAGAGCATTTGGCGGCAAAGTTCGGTATAGAGCATCAATTTATAGACATGGACAACCCTGTATAAACCATTCCCCTCTAAAACATGACAAAAAACGTTGATGCATTGTAGGTTGGTGGTGAGGCACGAACCCCGACGTGCACACCACTGACTTGTAATCATCGCTTTTGACCCGCATATGCAGGTTTCAAAAGGGCGGTGGTCATCATGTTGGGGTTCCTTCGTCACCACCAACCTACCGTTCATTTGTAGGTTGGTGGTGAGGCACGAACCCCAACATGCGCGCCACTGACTTCTAATCATCGCTTTTGGCCTGCATATGCAGGCTCAAAAAAGGCCGCGGTCCTCATGTTTCAGTCCATGCCAATCGCCAATTTATGTTCTTTTTAAAAGTAAATGCTCAGAAAGTTCGCTTATTTTTGAGAATTTTAATAAAATCAGCCCCTTTAAATTTACGCACTTGCTAAAGATCTTGCTTAAGGTGTGTCCTCAATTGTCCAAAAGGGTTCATATTTTGGACAATTGAGGACACACCTTAAGAGGTGGGAGCGTGCGCGCTATATGTGCGTTTAGCATAGGATAATCTTATTGCCCTGCAAGTCAATTCTCAAGCATTGTAGAAGATAATTGGACGGTTTGCAGACGCAAAGTAAGACTTTTTATACATATAGAAGCTTACTAATTTAAGCAGTGAATGGGGTTTTTGATGAATCGCATCACGTAATACAGAAAAAAGGAAAGGAACAAGCAAAGATGATGCATTTATATTCTGACGATACGTGCCCGTTCTCTCATCGCTGTCGCCAGGTTTTGTTTGAAAAAGGGATGGATTTTGAAATTCGG
Organism: Mycoavidus cysteinexigens; assembly: GCA_031963045.1. GTDB lineage: Bacteria > Pseudomonadota > Gammaproteobacteria > Burkholderiales > Burkholderiaceae > JASSUD01. Next base: position 10,328 of record JASSUK010000015.1, on the reverse strand, counting down.
GATGTGGATCTTTTTAACAAACCTGAAGACATCGCCATCATGAATCCATACGGACAGGTCCCCATTTTGGTGGAACGCGACCTGATTTTGTATGAATCTAATATTATTAATGAATACATTGATGCGCGTTTTCCTCATCCGCAGTTGATGCCCATGGATCCTATGCAATGTGCACGGGCTCGTTTGTTGCTTTTTAATTTAGAGCGCGAATTGTTTGTGTATGTGAGCGAATTTGAAGCGGAGAAAAAAGGCCGCGCAACGCTCACAGGAAAAGAGCAAGACAAAGGCCGTTTGGCTGTGCGGGATCGCTTGACGCAGCTTGCACCTGTTTTTGTTAAAAACAAATATATGTTGGGTGAGACTTTAACCATTGTGGATATTGCGCTGGTGCCTTTGTTATGGCGTTTAGAGCACTATGGTATTGAGCTTCCTCGTCAGGCAGCACCGCTTCAAACTTATGCCGAGCGTATTTTTAGTCGCCCTGCATTTATTGATGCGCTCACGCCTGCTGAAAAAGCAATGCGTCGATAAGCCAGAAGTATTTTTTGTTAGGGCATGTCCTCAGTTGCCCCACAAGGCCCATCTTTGAGGTCGTGGGGCAATTGAGGACATGCCCTAGAAGCGGTTTAACGTTTCCATACTTTAAATTGCTTCTAAAACAAAGTTGCCACCTACCTCTAGTAAGTATCTATTTTGGCGTATAAGCGGATCGTGTATGAATGTTGCATTGGTTTTTTTAATGCTAGTAATAGTGAGTGGCATTGCTTGGGTTTTAGATAAAAGCATTTTTTTACCGCGGCGCCAGCGTTTTGCACAAAGCTTGGTGGCGGACTATGAGCGCCAGCAGCACAGTGTGCCCTTGGCAAGCTCGACCTCTGAAATAGTGCAAAAATCTTCTGCCATTCGCCAAGCTGCATTGGTCAGGCCTTGGTGGCTGGAATATACGGCTGGCTTTTTCCCAATTATTTTGACGGTTTTTCTACTGCGCTCGTTTATTGCAGAGCCTTTTAAGATTCCGTCTGGCTCTATGCTGCCTACGCTGGTAGTGGGCGACTTTATTCTGGTCAATAAATTTGTCTATGGCCTGCGCCTGCCTGTTCTCAATAAAAAAATAGTCCGTCTTGGTCAACCAAAACGTGGGGATGTGGTTGTTTTTCGCTACCCTAAAGATCCTTCAATAGATTACATTAAGCGTGTGGTTGGGCTGCCGGGTGATACGGTGTCTTATATAAACAAGCAGCTTAAAGTGAATGGACAGCGCATTGCTACGATACCGCTCCCTGATTATTTTGACGAAGATCATGGCACGTATTTAAGGCGATATGAGGAAACGTTAGGGGAAACTAAAAATGACATCCTCAGTAGCCTCTCCGACGCGTCCTTTGTACTGAATGCCGATCGTTTTCGTTTTCAGGAAAATTGCCAATATAGTGAGCAAGGCCTGGTCTGCAAAGTGCCCGCTGGCCATTATTTTGTGATGGGAGATAACCGTGACAATAGTGCCGATAGCCGAGTGTGGGGTTTTGTTCCTGATAAAAATTTAGTCGGTCGTGCTTTTTTTATTTGGTTTAATTTTAAAAACTTAAAACGTATTGGACACTTTGATTAAATGCACCGCTTTTACCGGAAATTTTAATGCCTCGCCTGACCGTATTGCCGCACCCTACACTGTGCCCAGAAGGCAAGACAATCGATGCCAAGAGTGGAGCAAGTATTTGCGATACGCTTCTTGAAAATGGTATTCCCATCGAGCATGCCTGCGAAAAAGTCTGCGCATGTACGACTTGTCATGTAATTGTGAGGCAGGGATACGCAACGCTAGCTCCGCCTGATGATATGGAAGATGACCTCTTAGATATGGCCTGGGGGTTAGAGCCCACCTCCCGCTTATCCTGCCAGGCCCGCATTCCAGTAGAGGCGGATGTAACGGTGGAAATTCCTAAATATTCTATTAATCACGCAAAAGAAAACCATTAAGGGTGTGCAGTTATGAAATGGACCGATATCTATGATATTGCTCAGGCGCTAGCGCAAGCCCACCCTGATGAAGATCCCCGTCTTATTCGCTTTACTGATTTACACCTTTGGGTTTTGGCACTGCCAGGTTTTGACGATGATCCAAAACGTTCTGGTGAAAAAATTCTAGAAGCCATTCAGGCTACATGGATAGAGGAGGCCTAGTGCACAGTTCAGCAGATACACCCATACATACCGATACTCCTATTTCCCCCGCCCATTTTTCAGAATTGGGTTTAGATGAAGTCCTGTTACGGGCCATTCAAGAACAAGGCTATACCACGCCAACACCGATTCAAGCACGCGCTATTCCTGTTGCGTTAGCGGGTAAAGATTTACTAGGCGCAGCACAAACCGGCACAGGCAAGACAGCGAGTTTTTCTCTCCCCATCCTGCAGCTTTTACAGCCTTTTGCAAATACCAGTACCTCTCCTGCACGCCATCCAGTTCGAGCTTTAGTGCTCACTCCCACGCGTGAATTGGCAGATCAAGTTGCAGCCAATATAGAAACGTATGGTAAATACTCTGCACTGCGCAGTACCCCGATCTTTGGGGGGGTAGATATGAACCCGCAGGCGGCTCAATTGCGTCGAGGCGTGGAAATTCTAATCGCTACACCAGGCCGTTTGCTAGACCATTTACAACAAAAAAATACGCAGCTGGGCGAAGTACAGATTTTGGTATTAGATGAAGCGGACCGTATGCTAGACATGGGCTTCTTGCCTGATCTGCAGCGCATTCTCAACTTACTACCTGAAAATCGCCAGACTTTACTGTTCTCCGCTACTTTCTCACCAGAAATTACCAAGCTCACTAAGAGCTACCTACGCAGCCCTGTGGCTATTAATGTTGCCACTCAAAATGCCACGGCAAAAAACGTTCGCCAGCGCGTCTATACGCTAGATAGTAAAGATAAATCTGCCGCAGTCATTGAGCTTATACACCGCCACGCTATGGGGCAGGTGATTGTATTTTGTAATAGCAAGTTAGGCGCTAGCCGACTTGTTCGCCAAATTGAGCAAGCCGGTATAAGTGCAGCCTCTATTCATGGTGATAAAACACAAAAAGAGCGTATGGAGGCATTAGAGCGCTTCAAGCAAGGTGATATCATCGCATTAGTAGCGACCGATGTAGCGGCTCGTGGTATTGATATTGTTGAGCTACCTGCTGTGATTAATTTTGATTTGCCTTTTAATGCAGAAGACTATGTGCATCGCATTGGCCGAACTGGCCGGGCAGGGGCCTCAGGAGATGCTTTATCTCTATGTAGCCCAGAAGAAGAGAAATATCTGGTCGATATTGAAAAGCTGATTCAAAAACCTTTTGAGCGCGAAGCATTTATTCCTGCAAACCCGATAAAAGGGCGAAGAACGGAGGCGATAAAGCGCCAACCTGAAGCAACATATAGCACAAGGCGCCAATCTGCACGTCAAAAAGATGATTTATTCACCAAGCCTTATGTCCCTAGCCCTAAAGCACTTGAAGCTGAGAGACAAAGGGGAGGGTCGGTTGAAAATCGTATGCACCACCCTGTGCATCATAGATCGGCAAAGAAACGCCAAGTAGCCGTATTACTTGGCGGTGGCGTGCACAAAGAGTAGAGTAACTTTTGCATACAGAGATGCACCCCATAAAAAATGGCCTTTATAAAAAGGCCATTTTTTATGGGGCAGTGCATTAGTTTATGCTGGAAGATTATTGGCGTTTTTGCTCTGATTTTGGTTTTGCATAAGGCTAAGCATTTCTTTCATCATTCCTTGCAACTCGCTTACTTTTTCATTATTTTTAGTAAGTTCTTGTTTAAGTACTTTATTCTCTTCTACAAGAAGGTCAAATTTTTGCTCAAGCGCAGCAACCCCTATATTTTGCTGGGGACGTAACAACGGACTAAGTAGGTCATCTACTGATTCGCCAATAATAAACGGTTGTTCAGGGCTAGTTGACATGATAGAGCTAATTGAAGCAATGGAGCTTTTACGATTCCAATTTTGAGAAGTATTGGCAGAACCGGCAGCACCTCTATACCCGCCCTGCGTTATATTTTTAGCTATAGCCTCTATGGTATTTTGCAAGTGGTCTACTTTGTCCATAATAGCAGAGCTATTTTCTTTGATGGTGGCACCAGTAAATACGGCTAGGCTTGCTATAGACTGATTATTATTATCATTTAAGTTGTTAAGCTGGTCCTTGACCTCATTTTTAGATGCGAGTAGTTCTTGCGTTAATCTACTTTCTGTTTGACCTACAGTATTTTGGATTTTACCTATAGTAGCGCTATTCATATCTATTCCCTCTCCTTCAAGGGAGGCTATTAATGTATGGATAATTTTTTCAATGCTTTGCAAATATTCAATATCTGCTTTGAATTCTTCGCGCTTTTTATGCTTGACCACGTCCACTATGGTTGATAGCACGCTTAGCGCTGCAGCAATAAGCAAGCCTATACCGCCTGAAATAACGCTGAGCAATATACGTACTACAGTAAAAGCGCCTGCGGAAACGGTATTATCTATATTTTCTTTGGTGGAGTCTGGCTCGGTAATCTGCTTTATATCCAGTATTAAACTATGAAATGCCTCAATAGCTTCATCAAGCTTATATTCAGACCAATCAATATATTCAACCTTGCCGGACCGCACTGCGGTTACATCTGAAGAAATATCGGTATCTACTGGATTGGAGTGGGTTTTTACGGATTTTTCTGCCTGACTCTCGGGTAAGATTTGCAGTGGAATATCTATCTGTGAGGAAGTTTTTGAATCCGTTACATCTCGATATTCCGGGGCGGTATCCTTGAGTAATCGTCCTGATAGAGGAATGGAACTGGAGGCAGATGCAGAGCTTGGGATGGGGTCGTAAGTTAAAAGAACTTTATTAAACTCTTTTTCAAGAATATCCCGCGCTTTTCCATGATAGGCAAAATTTATTTTTTGTTGCTCAGGGGAAAACTTATCTTGCGCCTGAATACTTGCTGTAAATGAGACCTGTAGCGCAGCACCTGCTGTGGTAAAGGCTTCTATTACTCTGGAGCGTTCGTTAAAGGTATACCCGTTTGTTTTATTTTCTTCATTGCTCTGAAGCCTGACGCTACTAGGCAGCATATTTTCTGTATGCTCAGCATGCTTGGATAAGATTTCAGCATTGCCCACCGCCCATGCTAAATAGCATTGCACATTAATTAAATTTTGCTGTTGCTGAGGAGGTTTCTCTGCAATTAGAGGTTGCTGTTGCAGTGGATGAAGAGGTTCCACTGAAATAGGGGGAGTGCCAGCAGTTTTTTGTAGAGCAGTTTCATCAGAGAAAAAATCGGTACTGATAGCTGCATCGAGCTGTAAGTTTTCTAAAGGGTTTTTAAGGCATACAGCCGGAGTAAGAGATACTCCAACGCTAGGAGCTGATTTTTTGCCCGATGAGGGCAGGAATGCAGATTTTTCCGTAGATATTGAACCTTCTATACGCCGCATATATTTCCTCTTTACGCGCACCTCTTTAAGATGCGTTTGATAACTAGGCCAGAACATATCCTACGGGAGTCGGACAATCTATAACTCCGCTTTCTGTGCGCTTTCCTCATAGGAGGAAATATAAAACGCACAATATGCTCTTTCTAAAAGGTGCTTATTGTGCACAAGATGCCTGCTACTTAGTTTTGTAGCCGCTTAATTCAGTATTAGTATTAGTATTGCGAATTAAACCGGCTTCTTCAACTTCAAGGGTACTGGATTTTTCTGTGCATTACCAGAGGTGCATTACCTGATAAAGGGCTGTGCCCAGCTTCAACTTATAGGGAGCTTGTAGGTTGGGGTGACGAAGGAACCCCAACATGCGCACCACCAACTTGTAATCATCGCTTTTGGCCTGTACATGCAGGTTTTCAAAGGGCCGTGGTCATCGTGTTGGGGTTCCTTCGTCACCCCAACCTACAAGACTTTTTACGTACATTCCCCATGATAGTGGGTTACACGCTCTACCTCGTTCTTCGAGCCTAAAAAAACAGCAACGCGCTCATGCAAGGTTTTTGGTGCTTTTTCTAATAGCCTTCCCTGGCCATCACTGGCCGCCCCTCCTGCTTGTTCGACTAAAAAAGCCATAGGATTGGCTTCATACATTAAGCGTAAGCGGCCTGGTCGGTCTGGGGAACGCTTGTCGGCAGGGTACATAAAGATACCGCCTCGCATTAAGATACGGTGCATATCTGCAACCATTGAGGCAATCCAGCGCATATTGAAATCTATTTGGCGCGACCCTGTTTTTCCGGCTTTAAGCTCTTCCATATAGCGTTGAACAGGGGCGTACCAATGGCGCTCATTGGATGTATTCATCGCGAATTCCTGGGTAGATTCAGGAATGCGTAGGTTGGGGTGGGTGTGTACCCATATGCCTTGTGTAGTATCTAGCGTAAACCCTTCTACTCCACAGCCTACACTCAGCACAAGCATCGTTTGAGGGCCGTAGATAATATAGCCTGCCGCAATTTGTTGCGTACCTGCTTGTAGAAAAGCATCAGATAGTTGCGCTGCATCATAGTTTTTCTGCGTGTTGGGTAAGCGCAGTATAGAAAAAATGGTGCCGATAGAAACATTCACATCTATATTAGAAGAGCCATCTAATGGATCAACCAGTAATAGATAGTTTTCTTCTCGTTCTTGGATGGAGTGATCAGGTTGTAATACATGGATCTCCTCCATCTCTTCTGATGCAAGCGCCGCTATAGAAGGCACTTCGTGGCAGGCATCTATTAAAATTTGGTTGGCGATTAAATCCAACTTCTTTTGCACCTCTCCCTGCACATTCTCGCTATGTGCACTGCCTAAAATATTGGCTAATGCGCCTTGACGCACTTTCTCACTGATTTTTTCGCCAGCAAGCGCGAGCATATTGACAATCTGCCGTATGTCATCGGTGAAGGTGTCGCTTCGTTTTTGTAGTGTGCGAAGAGTTTCATCAAGCAGTACAGCATTAGACATGCAGCGCCTCAAAGAAAAAAGTAAATGAAAAGCAGTGGGCTAAGGTAACAAATGACCTTGCCTATATTTTTAAATGGCTCGTACTTTCTGAATGCCTATTTTACAGAGCACGCATGCCAGCATGACGAATAGAGTTAAAAATGACCAAATAGCTAAAGAAAAGCCTAGCAGTGGAAAATCAGCACTTTCGCAAGTGCTGATTGCTTTAAATGCAAAGGGTAGGTGGGTGGCGGGTAAAAGGTCATTCATGATGGGTTGTAGCGCATCAAAGCTGCAGTGTAGCGAGGCGGCGTGTTCCTTCGCTATCCACCATTGCCGCCCTGCTGCAACCATGCCAGCGAGTGCCGTGATCAAAAACAGTATTTCAAAACTGGTTACCAGTTTTCTGCGCAATCCAGTGTATCGCACAGATAAGCTGACCCAGCCAAACATAGCCCACAAGGCTAGAAGTAAATAAGCATACCGCTGCACGATGCACAGAGGGCAGGGCAGAACTTGTTTGGTGTATTGCAAAATCAGCATACATGCCAGAGAAAGCAAGCTTCCAATACAGAGGCTGGCAAATAGCCATCGCTGGGAGCATATTGGTATATCTATCATTTTTAGCCGCTTTTGTGAGCAATGCTTCTAGCAGTATTCAGAATCTAGATGCATTAAAGTTCAGACTCTGCAATTTGAACTTTATAGATGAAAAGGTGAAATTGTAGCGTGTGCTTTTTCTTTTTTTTAAAAAGTGTATTTTTTGCAATTGAGGACACACCCTAAGATGTCCTCCTACACCTATTTGACTACCTATTCATTTATGCACGCTCACGTTCACGGATCTCACAGCCCCCATGACTCAAAGGCTGGTCATACCCACAACCATACACACAGCATTGCGCGCTCGCACCGTGCTTTTATGCTTGCTATTGGCTTAAATACGGCGATCATTGTGCTGCAGACCGTATATGGATGGCTCGCCCATTCCACCGCGCTATTAGCGGATGCAGGCCATAATTTATCCGATGTATTGGGGTTGGCCCTTGCATGGGGCGCAGTGTGGCTTAGCCAGAAAAAAAGCTCTAACCAATTTACATTCGGTTTTCGCAGCTCTTCCATCTTAGCTTCTCTGCTCAATGCAGTATTACTGCTGCTAGCCTCAGGAGCCATTATTTGGGAAGCCTTACACCGTTTTAAGCATCCCGTACCCGTTGCTGGAGGCATCGTATTTTATGTAGCCCTGCTAAGCATGCTAATTAATGGAGGATCAGCATGGCTTTTCTTAAAAGGCAGCCAACAAGACCTCAACATACGCAGTGCTTTCTTGCATCTACTGGGAGACGCCGCCGTCTCCGCAGCAGTAGCAATAAGCGGCTTGCTAGTAATGTGGAGTGGATGGCACTGGCTAGATCCCGCCACTTCTATATTGGTAGTAGCCGTAATCATTTATGCAACCTGGGGGCTGTTACGTGATGCATTGCGCCTAGCCTTACACGCAGTGCCCGCAAATGTGAATGCAAAAAAAGTAGAAGCCTACCTCGCCCAACTTCCTGGCGTGCAAGCAGTGCACCACTTACATATCTGGGGCCTCTCCACGATGGATAATTCCCTAACCGCCCATTTAGTTATGCCAGCCGGCCACCCAGGCGATGCCTTTTTAGAAACAGTTACCCACACCTTACAGCACCATCACGCCATACACCACGCCACCCTGCAAATCGATCTAGGCACTTCGGAATATAACTGCTCCCTTAACAGTAAAACTTCTGCATAAACAAGCTTTACAAACCGCGCGCATCTCTTTAGAATCGCGCCTTCTTCAGGGGGTATAGCTCAGCTGGGAGAGCGCTTGCATGGCATGCAAGAGGTCAGCGGTTCGATCCCGCTTACCTCCACCAATATTGAAGCCGCATCTTTGGATGCGGCTTTTTCTTTGGGCGTAAAGCTACAGTGGGGCGGGGGTTTATGCGGTTTTGCGACTATGACTTCAGCCTAGTAAAATTCCAAAATACACGAGTTTGTTCCCTATTTTGCTCTCTGCTCTCAAAATTCAATACTGTATTAAAATAAGCACAATCTACATTATATCCTTCTGTTGCTTGCGCAACTGCCTTTCCATGCTCGTCATATTGCAAAATTGTATTTACCCTGGATAAGATATTGTCTCCATCCATAGTAAATATAGCATCTCCACGCCCTCTTAATAGATAAGTATCATCATTAGTATATTGGTAATTCTGACCTTCCAATAAAATTCCACCATAAATACCTAGACAAGATCCTTTAGAAATGGATTCATATTGCAATAACTGTTTTTTGTCCTATTATTTTATCTTCATAATCATTTTTTTTATGTTCTTTCTGAAATTTTACACAATCTAATCTATCATATAAGCCTTTTCTCTCTCCATCTTGGCTTGATATAAAAGGTAGAATGCCTGCTCGATCATACTGTATACCGCTCTGGCTTCCTATGCTTTGTTCTGAGATTTCTTCAATTAAAATTCTATCCCCATTTGGTGCTCTAATAGGATACTCATCATTTTTTTGAGAATTATATTCTTGCCAAAATTTGGGCCATTCTGTATCCCACGCCGCCTTGACCTCACTTAGATACTTCTTACCCATTTTTATTGCACCTAAGCGCAAAATGGCTTTCCCTTTATCCTTTAATGTCTCATCATTTTTGATTTTTTGTTCAATCAATTCAAGAGCTTTATTAATTTTTTTCTCTTTCATCTCTTGAATTTTCTTTCCCATAAAATATCTTATATTAAAATAATCTTTTAGCAAATTATCTCTATCTTCCTGAGGTAATATTCTGTCGATAGATGAAAGTGCTTGAATGTGATGAGATATAGCATCAGTTATATGTCCTTTTTTGTTAAGACTATCTTCTGCTTTTTTTATTTCTTCATTGAGACTATCAACGCCATCAAGAGTTTTTTGACTGAAATTGAGATGTTGATATATTGAGTTTGGATTAAATGTACTGACTTTAAAATTTATCATATTGTTTAACCTTAATTTAAGGTTGAAAAAATATTAATATTGTCAATTAAATATTGATAAGATCATTATAATTCAAGTCGTTCAGCTGCTTTACCTGGCTTAAGCAAGCCATCTATCACAGCCTGGATTACTTTGAGCTTATCAAGTTCTCGCATCGTCATTGTTATCGTATTGGGTGCCGCCATGCCGCGCTCCTATATGAAGGAGTGGGAGCATGCCATGTGACATTTCAACTTTGTCCAAATACGACATTACAACTTTGGTATTACAGGATTGTCATGGCTACTTACAAATGTCTGGTTTCTGGCTAAATAGAAATGTCTTGTTTTTATGACTTAAAATAAAACCAGA